>CAZORQ010000018.1:0-51483 GCA_964582285.1 uncultured Thermotogae bacterium | reverse complement strand
ATCCGGGAGGACCACCACCCCACAGCTTGACAATCCAAGAGGGATGTTCAGATCTCAAATCTTGGGGTTTGTCTTCGTTGTCTACTCGCTCTGCGATCACTCCGATCGTCCAATAGCATAGCCCAAGATGAGGCCCATCTTGTTCAGAAGCTGCGTGAGAAACGACTCTACGTGGCCTGCCGTCATGTCCTGCAGATGGATCCACTTCCCGGCCTTCGCGCGATGAAATCGGAGGAACCGCTCGATCCAGCGCACATGGAACTCCTCGGTCTGCTGGAGGCAGTGCTCGGTCACGCATGCTTCATGGACGTGATTGAGAAGTTTCATGGTCGTAGGATGGCATGCGAGGATATCAGTGTCCACATGAGAGGCGGAAGGGTAGGATAGGAGTAATCACGATTGCACATGCGGAACAGAGCGCGGCTCGATGCTAGCGTACATCGTCGCACACCAATCATGGTTATGAGCCGAAAGGAAGACTATGTCGAAAAACGACACGACCATCCTGATTGCTGTTCGGCATGGCGAGACAGAGTGGAACCTCGCCGGCAAACAGCAGGGACATCTCGATAGCCCACTGACCAACGCCGGTGTCAAGCAGGCGCACTCGCTTGCTGACGGATTGCGTGGTTGCGGCATTCAAGTTCCCTACAGCAGCGATCTTGGTTGAGCCTCGCAGACAGCTGGGATCATTGGTGCAGCACTCGATCTGGAGGTGAACACCGACAGCCGCCTCCGAGAGAGGAACATGGGTCCCATGCAGGGCTTGACCAAGGTTGAGTTCCGCGCTCGCTTTCCTGAAGAGTCCGCCCGGTTTGAGCCCGGTGATCCAGACTATGTATTTCCTGGTGGGGAGAGCGTGCGCCAGCGGCACGAGCGCTGCATCACAGCTTGCGCTGATTTGGCCGCGCGTCATCCAGGCGGACGCGTTCTCGTGATCGCCCACGGTGGCGTGCTGAACAGTCTGTTCTATCATACGCTCGATCTCGCATTGACCGAACCTCGGCGTTGGCGGTTCTCCTTGTTCAACACAGCCATCAACGTGTTCTCCGTTTCGGGCGACGTCTGGCGCCTGGATACGTGGGGTGATATCTCCCATCTACACGGCATGACCACGCTGGATGACAAGTGGGGGAAGCTCATAGCAAAACGCTCAATGTGACTCTCAGGGGCTGATCTTCAATCTTAGGGTTGCCCCCTCGTCGACCGACTTCCGGCACCTACAGGATGTATCGGGCGGCAAGCATCACGATCGCTAGCACGGCGAGCGCGAGCCTACAATCGTCGATGGAGTAGCGGCAGCGTATACGCTATATTTCGGACACTAGCGTAGGGAGCAAGCAGTATGACAATGGAGTGAATCGGACGAATCATCGCGAGCGCGAATTCGCCAACTATTCGAGCGGTGGCCCCAGGATTGGACACATGCGAAAAGCATCTCATTCAGACCTCAAGGTTCTCAGCAGCATCTACTATCGCGCTGTTGACAGGCAACTTCGCGACTTCTGCGGTGAAGCCCAAATCGACTACTACTTGAGGTTTGCCCGTGACGAATCCAAGTTCGATCGATTCATTGAAGATGCTGAAACCTGGATCTTTGAAGTCGATGCCGTTCCTGTCGGCTTCTGTGGTTTCCAAGCGGATGGGCACATCTCGTCCCTCTATGTGGATCCTGATCATTCCCGAAAAGGGATTGGCTCTGCCCTCGTCAGACATGTGATCATGTTGGGGAGCAAGACGGGGATCGACCGCGTTTTCACCGAGGCAAACAGTCTCTCAAGGCACTTCTTCGAGAAGAACGGGTTTGCCATCATCAGCGAGGAGACACGGTACAGAAACGGGATCCCGTTCAAGCGCTACAACATGGAGTTTGAGGGCTAACGTCCAGGATTACTGGGTTCTTAACTCGCTACGCTTCTTCAAGAGCGGTGAAAGAGGGGGCGGGTCATCATGTGCTGGGCTCAACGTTGACGACCCGGAGGGGATGCACTATGGATGATGAGAGCTATCTCTCATTGTTGACACGCGAGCTCACTCGCCTCAAGCGATTGGCCGATGGCGCGATGTCGCAGACTTCCGACGAAGCGCTCTTCATGTCTGTCCTCGGAAGCGGCACCAGCCTAGCGACTGTCGTGAAGCATATGAGCGGGAACATGCACTCTCGTTGGCAGGACTTCCTCACCTCAGACGGGGAGAAGCCCTCAAGACACCGCGACGAGGAGTTCGAGATCTCATCCGAGGACACTCGTGAGCATCTCCGCACCCGGTGGGAATCGGGCTGGGCGCTCTTCCTGAAGACGGTATCTTCACTCTCGACTAGCGATCTCGAACGAACGGTGACAATCCGAGGCGAGCCACTCACCGTACTTCAGGCGGTCAACCGGCAGATCACGCACTACGCCTACCATGTGGGGCAAATCGTCGTTCTAGCCAAGCAGCAGTGTGGCGAGACCTGGAATACCCTCAGTGTGGCCAGGGGAGAATCGGCCGAGTTCAACAAGAACCCCAAGCGCTATCTATCGTCGCTCGGTCGCCAAGAGACTGGTGAAGCTGACGCTACGGCGTAGCGCAGACTGTGCCGTTGGGGAGGAGGGGCAGGCGTCCGGGGTTGCGTCCAGCGGCACGACTTACGAGTGCTTGCTGCGAGAGGTCGCTGAACACACGGGTTTTCATTGCTCGACGATTCGCGTGAGTGTGCCAAGATGGGTGGAATCGGAAGCAAAGAACCTGACGCACCTCGCCCGGGTGGGCACCGTTGCTGGCAGGTCTATGCGTTCGCGGGGCATACGTCGTATCTCTTGTGGGTCTGTGGTCACCGTTCGCATTCCCGGGCGGGTGGCTACAATGGACAGGGGCATGACGGACGTGCCCGAAACGGAGTCGGCGAATGACGTTGGATTTCAAAGAGCTGGGCTACGAGGAAACGCCGCTGGGCGCGATCAGTCTCCGACGGCGGGCGGACCCGCGCCTCGACGGGGAAATCGTCTACGAGATCAAGCTTGGCGATGAGTTTCTGATGTCCAGTCTGTTCACGGTTGGCGAGACGCAACTCGCGAAGCTTGGGCTTGCTACGGTGAAGGGCTCCGATCTGGATGTTGTGGTCGGCGGATTGGGCCTGGGATACACCGCGGCCGCGGTCCTGGACGACACGACGGTCAGGTCGCTCACAGTCATCGAAGTGATGGAACCGGTGATCGACTGGCATCGGCGGGAGCTCGTGCCGCTTGGGAAGCGATTGACATCAGATGCCCGTTGTACGCTTGTACAGGCTGATTTCTTCGAGTGGGCGGTGTCCGGGGGCGGATCGGTTGCCCCAGTTCCGAGATGTCCGGTTCACGCGGTGTTGCTGGACATCGATCACTCCCCCAGCCAGTGGCTGGCTCCGGGGAATCGCGCGTTCTACTCGGTTGCAGGGCTTCGGAGCCTGAGAGACAAGCTTCATCCCAACGGGATCTTCGGTTTGTGGTCCAACGATTCTCCGGAGGCGACGTTCACGCGTCGGCTCGATACCGTCTTCGGATCGTCTGAAACACATGTTGTGAACTTCCCAAATCGGTACACGGACGATGCGTCGTCTTGCACGATCTATCTGGCGCACAAGGGGGGATAGGGTATCGTCTCTCTCAAACCGGAGTGACCTGTCCCGGCTCGATGTCGTATCTCGAGCTGCCGGAAGGAGCGGTGACTTGCGGTGGATGTGGGAGTGTATGCGCGAGGCTGAGACGAGGGCTCGCGGGAAGGATGCGTGGCGATGAACTACCAGCGACGGATCGATGGACTGCAGAACGCCATGGCACAACACGGGATCGATGTGGCCGTGTACGGTTCATGCCCCAACTCCCAGTATCTGACAGGCATTCCGGTTGACTGGCGGCTTGCGCCCGATCATAGACCGGATGGCGACTTGGTCGTGGTTCCCTACGCGGGCGAGCCGGTGGTGATCTCATCCGGCAGCTATCCGACCGGTAGTTGCCCGATCAAGACCATCCATCCGTACGATTGGTCTTGCGGGTACATCGGGATGCTCCAGGACATCATCAAGAAGCTCGGCATCGAGGTGCGAACGCTCGGTCTGGGATCGTATCTGCCGACGCCTGCGGTGACAGCAGCGATCGCAGCCGTCGGGCATCCCGAGCTGCGTGACGCGTCCCACCTGATGGATCAGCTCCGGAAGTTCAAGGACCCAGAGGAAATCGAGGCGCTTCGGAAGGTCGCACAGCTAACGGATGAGGTCATGATGCGGGTCGTGCGCGGGATTCGGGAAGGTGTGTCCCAGCTCGACTTGATGCTTGAGATCGAGATGGAGGCCCGCCGAAGCGGTGCGACCGATGTATCGTTCGACCCTTGGGCATGCTTCGTGAAGTCCCGGTCTAGGCCCACGGACCAGGTGTCCGACTATCCGGTTGCTCAAGGGCTCGCGGCCAACACGGCGATCACCTTCGATGTGGGGTTTGTGATGAACGGCTACTGCTCCGACTGGGGACGTAGCGTGTATTGGGGAACAGCTCCGGAAGGCGCGAAGAGCGCGCACGCTGCACTGCGGCAATCCGTCGTGGAAACGGTGTCCGAGATGGAAGACGGCAGCATGAGGGCCTGCGACGTCTATCCGGCAATCGAGAAGAAGCTCGATGGATTGGGATTCGGAGATCAGATGCGGGCTCGTCTGGCGCCCGCCAGGATCATGGGCCATCAGATCGGAGCAGAGGTTCACGAGAACCCCTGGCTCCGGCCTGACGTTGACGAACCGCTACGCGCGGGCATGGTGATGTGTATCGAGCCCAAACTGTGGCTTCCCGGCGAGTACTACCTCCGACTGGAAGAGATGGTACATGTCACCAAGTCAGGCACAGAGTTCCTGACGACCTTCGATCGAGAGCTGTTCGAGCTCTAGTATCGGGGCAGGTATGCGCGGAAGCAGCTGCTGGCATTCAGCGAGGGAGACGGTGAAAGCATGAGCACAGCGATACGGGACGGCGAGAACAGCGTGGATTGGGAACAGGTGAAGGGGACGAAGCCCAAGCTGTTGAGGCTGAATGTCCCCGGTGGGTGGTTGGTCACGGTGTCTGGAGGCTTCAGCTATCCTGTGACCTTCTATCCTGATCCGGAGCATGCGTGGAATCCCGCAGTCAAGCCGTGACGCAGATGTGGGATGCGGCTGCCTAGGACACGGACCCCAGAGAGGAACGAATGCATGGCACAAGAAGAGCCGCGATAGCCGTCGGGGCGGAAGTGCAGATTGTGCAGAAGCACGACCAGCGCAGCGGCGCCCTCACCCAGGGCATTGTCAGAGACATCCTGACCAAGTCTCCAACCCATCCTCATGGGATCAAGGTCCGCCTCGAGACCGGCGAGGTTGGCCGGGTGAAGGAGATCCTGGAGAAGAACTGAACCGATCGGGGTAGGAGGACGCCAGACCCTGGACAGCTAGGATCGGACCGTAAAACGCCTGAGGGGTGCGGTGAACGTACACAGGCCGATCCCGGTTCACGGTGTGCAAGAGATGACGAGACAAGACGATGTCTTGCGTGTTGAGTTCGAGGAGGAGACCATCGCGCGTGATCCGAACGCGGTGCCTGTTCGTGATTGAGAATCGGTTCGTGTAGAACGGCAAACCGTTCCATGCGTTGGAGAAGCATTTCGAGGTAGGTCTCGATCGCTACGATGTCGCGAGTCGAGAGGCCCACCTCTCCCAGCACTGGCTGCCAGTGGATACTCTGGCAGCACGCGATCCTAGACCTCACGCCGTGCGTGATGCTATCGCGGCTGGAGAGTACCGGAGCAGTCGGTGTCCTATGGTCCCGGCGGAGGAGTAGGATTATGGCGTTCTGCACAGTGATCAACTGCATGGACGGCCGGGTTCAACTGCCGGTTATCGAGTACCTGCAAGACCGTTTCACCGTTGAACACGTTGATTCCATCACCGAAGCTGGCCCGAACCTTCTTCTGGCCAAACGAACGAATGACGATGTGGTTCAGTCCATTCTCCGGCGACTCCGCATTTCGTTGGAGAGACACGCATCAGTGGGTATCGCACTTGCCGGACACCACGGTTGCGCCGGAAACCCTGCGACACGCCAGGAACAGGAGCAACAGCTGGTTGCCGGGACTGCGTTCCTCCGGAGCCAATACCCCACCGTCCCGATCATTGGGTTGTGGGTCGATGAGAACTGGGACGTCCATGAGGTGCCGAACAGCGAGCAACGTGCTCTGTCGAACACACAGAGGCGTCGATGAATGCAGTCGCTGCCCATGTCCACCGGGCGTGTTGAGATCCAAATTCCGGGACACTTCTCGCAGCTTCTTTGGCCGGAACACACGTATGGGCTACTGTCGATTGTCATGACTCCAGGGCGAAGGACACGGACGATCAGGATCTACTGTGCCGATTGCGGCTGCCTGCTCTACAAGTACCAGAAGGGCGGTCCGGGCCGGCTCGTGAAGTGTTTCAAGGACAGGATCGTCAAAGACTTCACCGCTGGTGACCTGCGTTGCCCGGATTGCGGACAGGAATTTGCCCGGGAGACAATGGTCTACCGCCGGCCGGCAAACAAGATCATCCAGGGGAAGGTGACGGTCAGGGGTTGAGGTGCGTTCCAGCCGTGCGCCACATCGAGAAAGGTTCGGATAAGCCGCCCTCCACTGCGGATTCATCTGATTGTGAGCGGCGCGCTGGCTGTCTCGGCGCCGACGGTTACAGAATGTACCGACTGATCAGCATCACCGCTGCTAGCACGGTGAACGTGACGCCGGCGACGCGGGCCAAGCGGCGCTCATGACATCGGTTCGCAATGGCCGATGCGCCGAGCGCGCCGACGATACCCCCGATGGCGGCCAGGCCGGCGATGCCCCAGGGGAACGCGCCGTGAATCGTATGTGCCGCACCGCCGAAGGCTGCTGTGAACGCCATCACGAGCACGGAGGTGCCGATCGCCTCGTGGGGCGAGAATCCCATGGCGTAGACGAGCAGGAAGAGGATGCTGATTCCCCCGCCGGCGCCCGACACGCCGCAGAACAGGCCGATCCCCAGTCCGCCGAGGAGGCTGGCCACAAGGTGGACCGTGCTGGTGGATAGCGGAAGCCTCATCAGGAGACGTGGCTTGCCCGACTCGTGCGGCAGAAGACTCTGGGGGCGTACGGTGAGACGGATCCCGGTGGCAAGGATGATGAGCGCGGTGATCGCCCCGAGGTGGGCATCCGGCAAACGTGTCGAAAGCCAGCTGCCAATCAGTGCTCCGGTGGCTGCCGCAGCGGCGATGATCAGTGCAGGGCGGATCCGGAGTCGTCCATGTTTGTGATACACCCACGCGGCGACAAGCGATGCTACGACATCGGTCAACAGGCTGACCCCGATTGCTTGGTAGGCAGAAACGGAGGCGAACAGGATAAGCACCGGCACAGCGAACGTAACGGCGCTTGCGCCGATCAAACCCGTGACGACGCCCGCTCCACAGCCAGCAATCAGCACCGCGACGATCGTTGCTATCGACAAAACCCCTCACCAGACCCGCGTGCAGTTAGGATACCACGGATATCCTACACGATCCTCGTGTATCAGGAGAACTGCCCATGCGGGATGTGAGGCATGATCGCTTGTGTCTCCCGTCTTCGTGCGATAGTCTGCTGGTCCGAGGCCAGCGGAGCTCGGTCGGAGCAGGACAGTACCGGAGGAGCATGATCACAGAGATCCATCCGCGGTTCGTGTCAGAGCCGCTTGTGCCGACGACATGGAGTAGCGACCCCAACGCAATGGCTCTAGGAGAGCCCGGTTTGCCGCGGGAGTTCACGTGGCGTGGACAGCCGTTGCGGGTGGGCTCGGTCCTGCGGACGTGGCGCGAGTGCGGACCGTGCAAGCAGGGCAGTTCGGAGTCGTATGTACGGAAGCACTGGTTTGAAGTGGAGACGGGGTCGGGTCAAACAGCGCGGATCTACTTCGAGAGACAGCCGCGTGGGCGATCGCGGGCGAAGCGATGGTGGCTGTTCAGCATCGTCGAAACGCAGGACTCGCCCTAGGGCGGCGATTGGCGTGCGACCGTAGGCATCGGCACGCGGAATCTACGACATATCCTGAGTGGCCGTTGGCGTAGCAATCGGGCGAACATGCAAGCGTCTGGAGTGGTGAGGAAGGATCCGAATCGATGAGTCCGTTTGAAGTGATCATGCTGGTGTGTTTCGGCTCGGGTTGGCCGTTCTCGATTGCCAAGGCGGTTCGTACCAAGAATGCGTCAGGAAAGAGCCCCTGGTTCATGACGATCATCTGCGTCGGGTATCTAAGCGGTATCGTTCATAAGGTGATCTATGCTCACGACTGGGTGATCGCGTTGTACGCCCTGAATGTGGTGTTGATTGCCACGGACCTTTCGCTTTACTACCGATACACGGCGCGGCAACGCGCTCGGGCGGATCGCTGAAGTCTCTCAGGACACAATGAAGCGCGCTCGAAGGAGGCGGCTCTCGAGAACGCGATCGATCTTCTCAGTTGCGGACACGCCGACTCGGTTCTGAGGCAACGCGCTATCTGAAGAAGTCACAGGCTTGGATGGGAATCGCAAACACCTTGGTGGTCGACCGGCCGAGTTTATCCTCAACGGTGACGGTGATTAGCCCATCCTGGGCGGGGATCTCCAGCTTGCCCTCCTTGGTGGCTGGCCAGTCGTCGTACAGCTTGTTCGTACTGCGATAGCTGGTCGGATAGCCGACATCGATGCCGGACATCGTGTACGGCAGCCCGTCCGTATCGATGCTCGCGTAGACTGGGTAGACGATGGCGGCGTTCTCGAGGATCCATCCGTTCCAGGACGCGTGACACACACCGGCTTCGTATGGCGGGTAGAAGACGGTGAACGGTGCCGAACTTGCGGATCCCTCGACGGCGATCGATGTCAAGCGCCAATCGTCTCCGTAGTCGACGATGACTTCAATCAACGTTCGCTCGAGCGGTTCAAGCTGCCAGAGGTTGCTGATGCCGTTGATGCGGACCCCGAGGATCGTTGGGCGGGGGTTGTTCGCTGTGGCAGTGACACGATCCCACAGCGTCGTTTCACCATCTGTCCAGATGACCTTCGCGTTCCAGTTGGCGGAGTCGACCGTGACGTCCAAGCTGGACGTTGCCTGAGGACCGATCGTGCTGTCGGGAAGTTCGAATGTGAAGAACCCTTCGGGCGCGTTGCAGTAGATGGTCGCCGTGTAGGGAATGCGTCCGTCATGCGGGGTGATCCAGGCGGTGATCGACGTGGGAGCTGACGGACCACACCCAAGTAGATGTCCTGCCATCCCAACGCAGAGCAGTAGCAGCGCAAACCGGAGTCTCCTCATGGCGGACGCAGTGTAGCACATCCTGCGTAGAACACCAGACGCGCGTGAATGGCTGGGATGCTGTTCTTGAGATCTGAGGAGAGAGGACTCCTGCAATGCGCATCTCTGGGTCGGCTACTCCTTCTGTAGAGGAAGTTCAATCGACACTTCGGTCCCCAGGCTGCGCTCGCTTTGGATCCGAACCTCTCCATTCTGCTGTCGGGCGACGCCGTGGACCGACGCGAGGCAGATCCTCGTTTCCAAGAGCCATTTCGTGAAGTCAGTTGAGGTGTCGTGGGACTGCTCTTTGTGCACCATGGCTACTCCGGCAGCAGAATACATCAGCACGACGTGCAGGCAAAGATCGCATGCGGTTGCGAGGGCTCGATGCGGGCCGCGATTGGCCGGTGCCGCTCTGCCATAAGCGCAGCAAGGGGAGTCGTCATGCACCCGGAGCACCGTTCTTCCGTTGCCTACCCGGACTCTGCGTGATGATTGAGATGAAGCGTTTCCGGCATGGTAACGAGAAGCGGCATACGGATGAGAAGCTCCACTGCGATGACGGCGAGAAAGACATACATTGGTCCCAAGTGGTCCCAGATCAGCCCCGCAAGTGTTGCTGCACCTGCGGCACACAGCATTCGGAACATCCGAGAGATGCCGAGCCAACGCCCCATATGCGCCTTGGGTACAAGCTCATACGCCATCGCGCCCGCGGTGACCGCCGAGATGGTGGAGAAGCCGAGCAGTACGCCGGAGAGCACCAGAACACCGGAGTTGGGTGCGAGAATAAGGGCGACGCTTGACATCCACGAAAGGGGGATGGTGGCGTAGAGAACACGCTTCCTCCCGATCCGGTCAGCAATCCGTCCGACGACGATGCCGAGTACTAGGGGCGTCAGCGCAAACGCGGTGATCATCATGCCAAGAATCAGTTCATCGGCGCCTTTGACTTCGTGGGCATACGGTTGGGCGAATGGGATGACCATCCCCATGGGAAGGAAGCCAATGGCATCGATAATGAGCCACCGTCCAAGCTTCTCTCCGCCGCGGATGACGCGTGAGAGATCGCGCACGATATTGCGCGGTGCACTCACTGTCTGCGTCCACCGGCAATTCGGCAGTAGCGCATAGATCATGGCAAAAGTTCCAGCGGTTCCGAATAGCGACAAGTAGAACAACGGGCGGATGCCGGCGGTGCTCACGCCGCCGAATCTTGCGACAAGCACGGCCCCGAGAAGCGGGGCCAACATCCCCAGCACGCCTGCAGCCAATGTCTCGCACAGGCTCATTGCTGTGGCTCGATCTTCGCTTCGAATCGAATTGCCGCAGATCGTGGAACAAGCTTGCCCGCTCATCCCCTTCCCAAGCCAATACGCTGTCATGGCGAACACTGCGACAACCCAGGTTCCGGCCACGGCATAGGTCAGGTAGGAGGCTGCGAGGAGCGCGATGCCGATCAGGTAGACCGAGCGGACGCCGCGCTGATCGATGATCCATCCGATGAATGGGGCAATCAGGCCGGCAGCGAGCATGCCGATGCTGTTGATCAGGCCGAGCTGCGTCGCAGAGGCTCCGAGATCCATCGTATAGACAGAGAGGTACGGGGCAACGATGTTGTACAGGAACATCGCAAGCGAGGAGCGGAGGGCGGTGATGATCCACGGGCGAGGTTGTCGACGTACGAAACCAATGCCGGACTGAATACCCGCTAGAACCCGATGGACAGAGCTCTTCTGAGTCGTGGTAGGATCGCTTCCTCTCTCGCAGCGACGAAACGGCGTACAGAGTACATGTACTGCTCTCTGCAATCCAGAGGGCACGTGCTGCGTTGATCAGTACGGCGTCGCCGGCTCACACGTGGAGTGTTTCCTTCCAGAGTGCAATGTGGGCATCGAGCGACAACTCCTCGTGGATTCGATCCGCGAAAGCGCGAAGCGCCTCTTCCTCCCCATGCACCAGCATCAGCTGCTTGGGGTCAGCCTGACGGATCCAGTTGAGAAGGATCGGTTGATCTGCATGAGAGGAGAACCCATTGGTTGTCCAGATGTGGGCGGTGACCGCGATCTCCTCGCCGAAGATGCGGACAGTCTTTGCGCCATCGACAATGCGGCGCCCAAGCGTCCCGACCGCCTGGTATCCTACGAACAGGACGCCGGATTCCTTGTGCCAAAGGTTGTGTCGAAGATGGTGAATGATGCGACCGCCGGTGCACATTCCACTCCCGGCGATGATGATATTCCCACGTGATGTTCGGTTGATTTGCTTCGAGTCCTCTGTCGCTTGGGTGTACCGCAACGGCGTGAAGCTGAACGGGTTGGAGTCTGCGGAGAAGACTTCTTGGCCTTCGGCGTCGAAGAAGTCGGGATAGCGAGCGAACACGCGGGTCGTGGAGATGGCCAACGGGCTGTCGAGGAAGATGCGGCATCGTGGGAGTTCGCCGCTCTGCCAGAGTCGGAACAGCTCGTAGAGAACCTCCTGAGCCCGCTCCAGTGAGAACGAGGGGATTAGTAGATTTCCGTTGTTAGGAATGACGGTCTCGATGGCTTCACGAAACTCGGCAATGGTGTCCGGCATCGTCCGGTGTGTCCGATTGCCGTAGGTCGATTCCACCAGGAGCACGTCGGCAGTCGGCGGTGGGCTGGGATCCCGAACGATCGGTTGGTGCCGATTGCCAAGATCGCCGCTGAACAGCAGGTTGCCGTTCGAAGTGCGAAGTTCGATTGACGCCGAGCCGAGGATATGCCCCGCATCGCGAAACACGCACGAGACGCGGTCGTTGAGTTTGATGGGTTGATCGTAGCCGATGATTGGGTGAAACCGCTCGGCGCATTGCATGACATCAGCCATGTCGTACAGCGGCGGATCCGCAACCTCACCGCGGCGCCGTGCCTTCCGGGCACGGTAGGACGCCTCTTCGACTTGCAGATGCGCAGAGTCGGCAAGCATCAGCTTGGCGATCTCGGCTGTCGGTGCCGTGCAGAGAATCCTGCCGGAGAAGCCTTCACGGGCCAGCAGCGGAAGCCGCCCGGTGTGATCCAAATGCGCGTGGGAAAGCAGAACCGCATCGATGCTTTGCGGATCAAACGGAAACGGTTCTCGATTGCGATCCTCCCTCTGACGGCCGCCCTGAAACAGGCCGCAGTCCAAGAGAAGACGGAGTCCGTCGACTTCCACGAGATGGCAAGAACCGGTAACCGTCTGGGCCGCACCGCAGAACGTGATCTTCATTCGCTCTCCCTGCTCCATGTCAGATGGTGCATTCTACGTCCCGCCATGTCTTCGTAGCCAGTGGCCTCTAAGGCGGTTCGATCGGGCGGATCCGCGTCACTGCACCGACGGAGCACAAGGCAGCCTGGGTGCCGCGCTGACTTCGGTTGGTGGTGAGGACTGCTTCCGATATCCTGGCAATGCATAGGAGGTGTGGGATGCGTGGGTACCGAATCGCGGCGCTGGGATTGGCCGCAGTGTTGACGGTCGCTTCCCTGGGCACGGCAGAGGCACTGCTCGAAAGCCACACCCGGATCGTCATCCTCGACGACACGGAGTTCACGACAGAGAACGGCGTCCGCGGTGGAACCGGCACGGCTGACGATCCGTACGTGATCTCGAACTGGACGATCGACTTGGAGCATGGCGGAGAGTGTGTTCACATCGAAGGCGTAGAGAGCTTCTTCCGCATCGAGCACTGTCATCTTCGCGGTGCCAATGGATACACGGCGCGGCTGGTCGACGTCAGATCGGCCGAGATCACCGGATCGTGTATTCAAGACAGCGTGTTGGGGATCTTGTGGGAAGGGTGTGAGAGATGCGTTCTTCGCGACTGCGCGTTTGGCGGCGTCGATTGGGCGGCACTCACGATGATCGGGTCGACCGGGTGTCACGTTACCGGGTGCCTGTTCACAGAAGGTGGCCCGGCCGTTGGGCTCCGGGAGGCTTCTACCAACAATGGGTTCGTCGGGAACGTCTTCCTGGGCGGGTGCCGTACCGCGATCCAGCTCGACGCGCAATGCGGCGGGAACCTGCTGGCCTGCAACGACTTCCACGACACCTGGTGCGTGAGCAACTCCTACAACCGTTGGACCGACGCCGACGGGAACGGCAGTTTCTGGAGCCGGCACCGTGGAGGCGATCGAGACGGAGACGGCGTGGTGGACACGTCCTATCGTGTCCTGGGCGAGGCGAAGGAGTCCGACCAGCATCCCGCGATGACGCCGTTTCATCCCGAAGCGCCGAGCGAATGGGATCTCTGCATCAACGACATCTAGGCACAGAACGTTCACGAAGGCATCGGTCAAAACGCGCCTGAAGCGGATCAAGCAATCGTCCCGTGAATCCGATTCAAGCGCTCTGCATGCGGGTCGTCAAGCCAGTATGAGGTTGCGAGCCTCGTGAGATGAACGGGGGGCACGCCGCCGGTTGAGCTCAAGTGGGGGCCGCGACAGAGGTCGATGTAGTCGCCCTGCTTGTACAGACTGACGATTGGAGGACTCAGTTTGTCCAGCAGTTCCAGGCGTAGCACCTCACCGAGGCGAATCAGAAGCATCCGGGCGTCTCCCTTGGACATCTCGAAGCGCTTGATCGGAAGATCCGCATCCACAATGTGCGACATCTCTACCTCGATCTCCTCCAGTTCAGCCTGATGGAACAGACGTCCGATATCGAACTCGTGGTAGAAGCCATCAGTTGTTGGCCCACCCATTCCAAGGACAGCTGTAGGGAACAGCCGTTTCACCGCATGGGCGGCGACATGCGCTGCGCTGTGGCAGAGGACCCTATAGCCTTCGGGCGTGTTGGCGGTGTAGATGGCCAGAGCGCAGTCTTCAGTCAACCGCTCGCGCGCACCGCGCAGCTGTCCGTTGACGGAAGCGCACACAGCGCTCTCACCCGATGGGAAGCCCATCTCAACTGCGGCATCGCGAACGCGAATCCCAGGGCGTGCTTCTCTCATTGACCCGTCCGGTAGTGTGATCCGTATCATGTAGCTCACTCCTTTCGAGGGTACGGTTCCCCTCTCTCCAGGAGTCACTGGCTACGTTGCTTGCACCGCCCAACAGGACAAATCGAAAGACTGCAGGCAAATGCCCGCAGTCTCCACGGTGGATTTCCAGTTGGGCGCTACGCCGAAGCCTAGCGACCCACAGGAAATCCGTTGCTCGTCGTACCAACGCCAACTGCACATGCCGGAAGCAGCCTCAGTGCAGTGTCCTCGCATCGGCGCATGATATGCCACTCTACTGCAGCGAGCGCAGTCCGTCAACTTACGCTTGTCCCCAGCCATTGCGCCGGCTGTCTGTAGGCAGCCAACCAACATCCTTGCGCGACGGCAGGAAACTCCGAGCCTTTCGCGGTGTAGGGAAAGCGGACACCACAGCTATCGCGTCTGAGGCCCGGGACCTCCGGTACCCGGGCCTCCTCTTTCAGGTGTACAGGCACGCAGAATGGTCTGGGTTACGTCATGCACGAAGCAAAGACACCCGAATCATCGATAGCTTCGAGATACCACTTCTGTCTGGCCGGCTCGAAACGGATGGCGTAGTTCGTGAAACCGTCAGTACAGCGATACGTGAGAGACATCGTTCGGCGTTCGACTTGGGCGGGTGGCTTGAGATCAATCCGGCGCGTGCCCCAACGGATGGCTTGAACGGACGGGAACTGAACTCCCTTGGTGTATTTCACCAACGCATCGACTTCGACATTGACCCACATGGCTCGTACATCGTGTCATGTGTGCGTTCTCTCGTCAAGTGGACATTGGCGACGGAAAGCTACTCTCATTCTCCCACGCACGGGTTGTGCTCTGGATGGATCGTCAATCGATCCAACGCACGGACCGTTGCGAGCGGCACATATCCTTTGGTCCTGGCCTTCTCGTAGGCGTCATCGATACGGTGCAGCGTGGTTGCGTAGTCGATGGTGAGCACCAGCTTTCCTGCGGCAAGGAAGATATCAAGATGCGATTCCAACTCGGCTGTAACCTCTGGCGGCGTTATCACGTCGTCATCGATGTAGCCGTAGTAGATGTCTTCCTGTCCGATTCCATCGACAAGCTCCACGTAGCTCGGGAAGCTACGCACAAGCTCCGGCGCATTCTGAACGAAGACCAAGAAGTCCGGATTCTGTGCCGTGGCATGTGCTCGTATCCGGCCGATCCATGCGACCATCTCGGCTGCTGCGGTCGTCCTTCCGAGGGTCTCGTAGTACTCGTAGCTGTCAACCAGGTCCAGATAGACGCCATGGAATCCCGCGTCGATTACGCGGTCGGTGTACGCAAGGATGATACGTTGCCATTCAGGATCCCAATAGCGCGCTCTGTAATTGCCATCCCAAGCGGGATTCTCAGCGTCGAGCCAAATGGGTTTGCCGGGCTTCCATGATGACTGCCAGTAGTACCTGTACTCCTCAGCTTCTCCGATGCTCATGTACGAAAGGATGGTCCGTGGCGCGTTGGGGCCATCGGTGAGCGATGAGATCTCGGTGTGCGTGAACTCCCCGGTTTCACGGCCATCTGAGGAGTAGTCGATGATTGCGAGGTCATAGCAGCTCTGTGCGATCGCTTCCAGGTCGATCTCCTGCAGTTGGCAGAGAAAGCTTCGGAGAGTATCGGAGGTCGGAAGAACAGGAGCAGGGAGTCCGATCTGGCAAGCGTTCAACAGTCCCATCCATGCAAACAGAGCCGAAATGGTAACCATCCGACCAGCTCTGTTTGGGGTAGGCATGCCTCCAATGTAGGCGGGCTCGGGTGTCTCGTCAAGGATCGGGTGCACAAGCACGCTTTGCGAGCGACGGACATACTTCTTGCATTGACGCCGCGAATGTGATGTCCGTCACGAAACGGGCAACGTAGCCTCTTGCCAAGGAGGTCGCATGCACGATACGTTGAGTGAGACACCGATGGCCAACTGGTTGCGAAATCGCTTTGGTATCGAAGACGCGGATGAGCTGCAAGCGGTGCTCGCGAATCCGGATGAGATGCTGGCGCTTCTCGATGTAGCCAGAGCCTCCAACGATGGGGAGATGCGGGGCACAGCACCTCTCATATCCCGCCCCAGCTAGCTGCGCAAAGGAATCACCGGCGGCAGCAGTTGCGTAGTGTGCGGTGCCTAGTCTTTGAACATCCGAGCCGGAGGGTCCCAACGGCCGAATCGGCATGGAGCCGTGCGGTTGTGCGCAGGAATCCGGCTACGGGGCCGAGCGCGAGCAACGCGAAGCCAGGTTGCAGTTCGTTTGTCACGAGTTTGGTCGGCTGAGGCACACCGTTCTGCCATGTGCTCGACTAGCTTCGTATCCCTCATGTCCATCACCCTGCGTAATGTAGTCCCAGTGTCTCTTGCCTGTCAAATACACGTGTCATCCAGTTGCGGGACGAGTGGAATCGGCCGCAGAGGGGACGCGGATGTTTGTCGTTCCAGACGTATGGATACCATCGGCGGATGTCAGCCCGCGCGAGGGGGCTTCTGGCAGGCTGCGCTAGTAGGGCATGAGACCCATCCACACATCAGGGCAAACCCTGCACCTGGAACCGGGCGAAATGGCCGACCTGCTCCCATTGACTCGTCAGCACCCTCGGCGCTATTCTGCTTCCCTCGCAAGAACTCCCCGGCAACACATGGCTGGAAAGGCTCTACCGAGTCTGCCCTGGAGGCGATAGGGAGGCGTTCATGTACGACACCATGTGTCCGCTGTGCTGGCGAACCATTGAGATCCCCGCGCAGATCGTTGAGGTGAGAGGAGAGCTGAGGTGTCCGAGATGCTGGCGCTGGCTGACAGTCGTGGATTCACATCCTTTGCGGTTGGCGGCTGGAACTGGCGATGGGGAATCGGCGAATCAATGGACACACAGACGCCCTGTCAGTAGCGGAACTCAGGAGGAGAGAGACGGATGATGAATGTCCGGTGCCCGGTGTGTGGCGAGGAGTTTGAAGTCGATCCGAACCTTGTATTCCCTCTGAATCGCTTCTACTGTGCCGTGTGCAACATGCTGCTTGAGGTCCTTGAAGACGATCCGGTCGTGCTCAACCCGATCGATGACGACGATTTTGAGGAGAAAGACATGGTCGAAGATGATGATGGGGCGGGTATCTGATATCGATCTGTGACACACCGCAGGGCGCCCGACAGGCAAGGGCACCCCATTCTGTCTCATGATCTGGCAGTCCGGCGCGAAGTCCTCTCTCTTCGATAGCGGATTGTCGGCAATTCTGCGCCGACGTCAATGGATCGCGTTGCACCGTCCGGCGCATACTGCAGTGTCTCATAGAACTGGCGGGCGCGGCGGTTCCCATCAAACACCCAGAGGACGATTGATTCGAAACCACGCTGATAGAGCAACGCTTCGGCCTTTCGGCAAACGTGTGTGCCGATCCCGTGGCGCCAGGACGCTGGAAGAAGGTAGATTCCCCAGATTTCGCCGGTGATGCGCGCGTCGAGATCGTCGTCGCGAGCGGGTCCGATGGTGAGATGTCCTATGGATTCGCCGTCGCACTCGACAATCCACGTATCCGCCTTCCTTCCCGCAATGAACCTCCGGAACTGCTCGGAGCGCTGCTTATGATCCAGTGCGTCGAGGAAGGTATTGGGCACGAGGCCACGATAGGCGGTCCGCCAGGCAGCGATATGCACTGTCGCCATCGTTGGCGCATCATCAGGGACTGCGCGTCGAAGTTCGATCATGCGCTACCCTACATCTCGGCGAGCACGTCCAGCAAGAGGTGAGCAGGCAGACCCGGCGAGTTGTTGGGATGGCTCCATGTCATGGGAAGAGCGTGCCGTCAGACGGGGAGATGTATACGGTGGGATGCTGATCCGCGCTACGCCGCACCGCATGGTTCGGCACAGCATGTGGGTCGAACTCCACACGTAGCAGCTTCATACTCTGCACGCGAGAGGAGACAGGATTGGCTGCTCAAAGCGATCGGATGTTCTGGAAATTCAAGGCATATGGACTGCTGAAGAACCTTCGATTCTTCGATCCGTTCTTGATCTTGTTCTTCCGCGATGCCGGCCTGACATTCCTGGCGATCGGGTCGCTGTACGCAATCCGCGAGATTGCGACGAATATCCTTGAGATCCCCACGGGTGTTGTCGCCGATGCATTCGGCCGTCGCCGCGCCATGACGGCGGCGTTTGGGGCCTATCTCGGGGCGTTTGCCCTGTTCGGGCTCTGTGCAAGCTACGCTGCCTTTAGCGCGGCGATGCTCCTCTTTGCCCTTGGCGATGCGCTCCGGTCGGGGACCCACAAGGCAATGATTCTCGAACACCTACGACAGTCCGGCGCGGAGGACCAGCGCGTCGCCTACTATGGTAGGACACGTGCTGCATCGCAGTTTGGATCTGCGCTGGCGGCGCTGGTCGGGGCAGGCGTTGTCTTCTGGACCGGGGCATACCGCATGGTCTTCCTCGCATCCATGTTTCCGTACGTGCTGGGCCTTCTGCTGATGTTCAGCTATCCGCGATCCCTGGACGGATACGTCGAGCGAATGCAGTGGTCTTGGCAAGGCGTACTGGCGCGTCTGAGAGACACACTTCGAACGTCGGTTCTCGCTCTGCGAAGCCCGCTGCTTCTTCGTGGGCTGTTCAGTGGGGCGACGTTCGATGCCGTATTTCGATCGACCAAGGACTATCTCCAGCCGATCCTCCAGGCCCAGGCACTTGCCTTGCCTATCCTGGCGACCTACCAAGAGGAGCAACGTGTAGGGATGATTGTCGGAGGCCTGTTCTTCCTGATCTACTTGGCGACAAGCTTTGCCAGTTCGCGCGCTGGGAACGTTCAGCGGCGGGCCCGATCCCTCTCGGTTGCGGTGAACGCAGCGTATCTTGTCGGGATGGGACTTCTTGCGATAGCGGGACTGTTCGCAGCGACCCGGTGGCCGCCTGGGGCCATCGTGGCATATCTACTGCTCTACACCGTGCAGAATGTCCGGCGTCCGATGGTTGTCGGGTACGTTTCTGAGCGGATCGACCATCGGATGATGGCGACCGGCCTGTCGGTTGAGACACAGCTACGGACGATCCTGACGGCTGCGTTCGCACCGCTGATGGGCCTGATGGCCGATCAGCTCGGTGTTGGTCTCGCAGTACTGGCTCTTGGCGCTTTCGCGCTCGTTGGATACCCGCTGATCCGTCTTCGGGAACTGCCTAGAACGGAGCCGTGAATTCGATGAACGGGACCGCTAGACCATCCGGTCCGATCATCGGGTAGGCATACCCGATGGAGAACTCGATCATGCTTCCGAGGAAGCCATCGAGCCGGAATGTGATCAATCCGGCGACTTCAACCCGGACTCCCGATTCGCAAGAACGATCGCATCCCCCCCACGTGCGACCACCTTGGATGAATGCTCCAACGGCAACATCCTGTACCCTCGTGAGATTGAGAATGGCATAGCCATCGTTCCGAGCAAGCGGAGGGAGACTGGCTTTCGCCCTTCCATACATCTGATGGGTCCCACTCGGTGGAGATGGAAACGCTTGCAGTCGACGCATCGAGAACATGAACTCTGTTGGGACGACACCAAGTAGCAATCCACCGAATCTTGCATCGATATCAAGATAGAAGAGCGTCGCGAGATGGAACCGCTTCATGGCAGACCACTCGATCGTGGCAAACGGATCTACGCCGAATCCTGGGATCCCCGCTTGGATGGTGAGCGCGTTTTCCAGATAGAGCTCCAAAAGATCCGAGCGCATGAATGACAGGGAGGCAAACGGGATGGGTTGCGACAACGCGCCGCGAGCGCCAAAGGTGATGTCGAGCCGATGCGTTGGGTACCAGTAGGTGCCTGTCGTTCCTATCTGTGGGTTCGTGAATGCACGGACGTGGGCCGTGATTCGCAGGTCTAGTTTGCCGGATCGCTTGACGACATCCAGCTCCGTGACCGTGCCGAGAGCCGAGAATGACAGGCGCCTGTCGACGTCGGCCGCGAGCAGAGCGGTCAGATCCCATGACTTGAATGCCTCGGATAGGTCGGTGAGCGTCTCGTTCTGGTCGATGTGCGGGAGCGCTGTTAGACTCCACATGTGGTCATTGCGGAAACTCCCGGAGATACCGACCGGTGAGAGACTGATCACGTATGCGTCGAGCGGTCTCCCGATTGGCGGAGCGTCGGCAGAACGGAACGGATGGTCGATCAGAATTCTGCGTGGATAGTGGTTGTTGAAGCGATTGGCATCGGGAAACATCTCGTTGGGATCGACATGCACCGAGGCAACAGGAGAAACTGTCTCGAGACGCAGCGAACTCGTTGTGTCGCGCTCGGGCAGCCAATTGACATCGACAATCGCGCCGTCATCGAGCGTCGCTCGTACGACCACTGGGAACGGAGTTCCCTCGTGTTGCAGTCGGATCGTCGTGGAGAAGCCAGTTTCGGATGCAATCGTGTCGAACCCGTTGACAACCGCGTCGAACCTTTCGTCTCCGCGGAGCCATCCGTCGAAGAACGCTGCCAGGTCGGTCCCCGAGACATCTTCCGCCAAGCGCTGGAACGCCTCCACCGTCAGCGTGTTCCCTCGCCATGTCGCCGTCGTCTCGATGAGGATCATCTCCAGTGTTTCCTTGCCGAGGAGCGCTTCGAGTGCTCGAAGCACGAGATATCCCTTGTTGTAGGTGCGAACCGTCTGCCCATTGGCGTACTGAACATCAGTCATCGGCTTGATAATGGCCTCATCGAAGTCGAGCCGCAGCAGATCGACATACATTGCCTCAGAGAGGTGTTGCCGGAGGTTGAGGTAGCCGAGCTGCTCCGAAACGATGTCCTCGACGAGTCCGCTGCCCAGATGGGAAAGGAGGTTCGGCTTGAACGCTCCGTGCTTCTCCTCGAAGTAGCTGATGGACGCGTACTCGGCGAAGCCCTCCGAGATCCAGTTCTCGGCATCGAAGTCGGTGCCGATCCCGATTCCCCACCAAAGGTGAGCTGTCTCATGTGCAAGCAGGTACTCGAATAGCCTATCGTAGGCACCGAGAACGGGCATGTCCTTCAGTTGTGCGAGGCTCCGGCCGACAAAGACCATCCCGTCCGCGGCCATTCCGTAGAAGCCTGGGGTGGGGCTGTCCACAATGACGAGGCGCCTGTATCCAAACGGCCCGAGCCGCTCGGTATGCGATGCAAGGATGTCTGCTGTGTAGGACAGCGCAAGGCGCGCGGCCGTCTCGTCGCCTGGCAAGAAGGCCGCTACGAGGTCAACGTCGTTCCATGTTGAATGGATGACCTCCAGGTCTCGGCCGATGACAAGCGGGATGGACCGCGCCGGACGGTCGTTTGACATCCTGTAGGTCACAAGCCCTGCGACCTCCTCCGACTGTGTCTGATGATCTGCACCACCCAGGGCACGGAGCGCCTCTGGGACCGTCAGTTCAACACGATACTCGGCGGCAGGAAGGATGAAGCCACCGACACGAGCGGCAGGGGAGATGGCGATCGGATTCCACCCGAATCGCCAGACATACGTGTCGCGGTAGACGTAGTTGTCGAGAGATAGCGCGTGGGCGAACCGTGTTTCGAATTCGATATTCACTGTGGTCCGCTCTCCGGGGGCAAGCGAGTGCGGAAGCTCGATTGCGAGGATGCCATCCTCCAGTGAATACGTTTGCACCACCGGAGGAAGAGTCTCCAATCGGTACAACAGCGGGTTGCCGTCAGCGTCCGTGACGCGATGAATTCGCGTCCATGTCGGATCGAATCCATCGATGTACTGGGTATCGAGAATCGCGGGGTGCAAATGCGGATTTGGCGCTGCGCCGTTGTTCGCTATGAGCTGGAACAGCAGTTCGTCCAGTGTTTCGTCTGTATCATTGATATAGTCGACCTGCTCCGACCCGACGAGCGCTTGTGTGTCAGGGTCAAGGGCTACTCGAATGTCGTAGCTCGACAGTGCGTCAACGTGATCGGCAAGACCAGCCGCGGTCACAAGCCCCAGCAGAAGAATCGAGGCAATCCCCACCGATATCGTCTTCGTCATTGCTCCTCCTCATCCGCCCGCCCGGAATCAACAACCGATCCGAGTCATGGTAGGTGAATCCTAAAGGAGCGTCCAGTAGGAGGCTCGCTAGCTTTGTGCAGCCATTGCGTCAGCGACAGCTTCGGCGAATCCGTCGGGGTTGTCGCCTTGCATGTCGTGGCCGGCGTTGGCAATGACCCGGACGCTGATCCCATCGGCAGTCAATCGATCGACGTCCGGATGTGGGACATTTCTCTCTCCAAAGAGAAACGTCCGCGGAATCTTGAGCCCACCAAGCTGCTCGCGATACGTTGGGCTGCGTGGGGCGATCAACGAGACGGAGCTGCGGTGCATGGCGATCGGATCACATGCGCGTACGGTCCCGGCGTAGTCCGTGAATCCGGCTGTGCGTACGTCATTGACGAACTCCGCATGACCGTGTTCGGCGAATTCGGCTTCCGCCATTGACGTCACATGACCGCTGACATCCCCTGGACCCGGATCGAGGTTCCCCTCGGCGACCACCAGACGGCCTATCCGATCCGGTGCGGCGGCTGCGATAAGGATTGCGATGGATCCGCCCATGCTGTGGCCAATCAGAACGGAATCCGCAACGTCAAGCGCTGCAAGGAGAGCGACAACGATCTCCGCTTGGGATTCCATCGTGTAGCTAAAACCGATCGGCCGGCCGCTGTACCCGTAGCCGAGGAGATCAATCAGAATCGCGCGCTGATCGCGAAGACGCGGATGCACGACCACTCGGGGAAAGGTTGAGGACGACGCGGAGCCGAGCCCATGGATGAAGACGAGCGCAGGGGCGTGGCCAGGTAGGTCGTGGTAGTACAGGTCGGTGTTGAGGTGCTCTACGGTGTATGTGTTCATCGTCTTTGACTCCTATGCATCGTTCGAGCGGATCGTCTCACGGTATTCGATCCCTCGATCCTTGAGGCCGGCGAGGATGAACGCGACGGCCTCTGGATCCCGACCGATCAACTCAGGTGGCGCAATGCCCGGCTGGCTCCAGCGATTCTCGACAAGCAATCGAACCGCCATGGTTGCAGCGTATCCCGTGGTGCGGGCCATGGATGTCGTTCGTTTCACGGGATCGTATCGGTCGAGTAAGTCATATGTGTACGAGACGCGGTTCCCGTCAAGGAGTCCCGTGACCTCGATCCGCATAACTGTCAGGTCCTCTTCGCCATCCGCCAGCTGCCACATAGGGAACAAGAGGCTTGTTGCAACGTCGATTGGACGGATCTCGCGTCCATCGATCTCGATAGGGCGATTCGAGAAGAAACCCGTATCTCTGAGAAGCCGTATTTTCTCGGCATGCCCCGGGTAGCGCAATGTCTTTTCGATCATCGTGGGGACGTCGAGCGTGTCGGCAAGGGTCCGTAGTCCGTCGGTGAGGAACGCTTCGAGTGTTCCGATGGCATCGAAGTCGATCAGCTCAATATCGGTCAGTGCGGGGCGAGTAACCGTTTTTCCGTCGACGACAATGCGAGCTGGACGTGTGTATTCCTCGATCACGTCGATCGGAGAGAACCCGGCCTTGTACTCATACGGCGGCGTGCGCTCGAGCGGGAGGCCGCCAACGTAAATCGCGACAGTTTTCGTCTCCTCGAGTATGCGATCCGCGTGCCCGATGAGCAGATTGCTCATCCCCGGTGCAACGCCGCAATCGACGATTGCGCGAACGCCTTTGTCCCGCGCGAGTCGATCCAACTCGAACGGGTTCTCAGGAAAGAACGCGATGTCGACAGCATCGACCCCCGCTTCGATGATTGCCCTGAGTGTCTTGAAACCGAGGAATCCGGGAACCGCACTCACCACAAGGTTTGTGTCCTCAATCGCACGAGCAACCGTGCTCGGAAGCGAGAAGTCGACACGCTCTCCGCCGATCCCGTGCCGCTCGGCCAGCTGTTCGAGCCGACGAGGATCACGATCGAGAACTTCGACTTCGAACGTCGCGTCTTGCGCCAGGTCGATCGCGATGGCGCTCCCAACCCGTCCAGCACCTAGAACAGCTATGCGCATGCCTGTCTCCCTCCTGTCCACGCGGATTGTACGTGGCGTCGTTTCGATCTGCGAACAGCTCCGAGTCGCTGCGACGAACGAGAGACGCTTCTCACTCAAGCTTGGCTCGATTGGAGGAGCCGTGGAGATGCTGGTTTGCGAGACAAGCTTGAGTGCAACCATCGATGCAGTGAATGCTCAACTGCAAGAAGAAACGACGCTCGACACGGATGCAGCGCAGAGCGTTGTGCGTTTTCTCCTCGACAGGCAGATCCGGGTGGGGAGCAGAAGAGGGAGCTTTGCTTCGTTCCCGGAGGAGTTCGACACAGGCGTGTTCTTGTTCACTGGGGAACGGCTTCGCACACGCTGGGGAACGAGGAATGTCCTCACGTTGGAGTCGGCACGGATTCTCGGATTGCTTGCAGGGGAGCAATCCGAGGTGCGCGACGCGCTATCGAGGACAGCGATGACGGTTGGGCACGCATGTTTCGCTGCATCGCATTGCGTCATTGGCGAGTGTGCACACTCATCGCTTGCATACATGCGCGATGCGGCCTCGGACAGATATGGGGGGCGGCGAAAATGGATCGAGCGGCATGTTCGCGTCATTGGGGCACATCGTGATGGAACAGGTCGATGGGGCCGATTTCCGTTCTATTACACACTGCTCGTGCTGCTTGAGGTGGGAACACCTTCCGCGAATGCGGAGCTGGCGTACGCGCGGCCGGCCTGTCGTCGCGTGAGTGGCAAAGCGGTGACGGGTGCGTTTGCGGTTCGGAGGAAGAGGATCGTGCAGCGCATATTGGGGGCGAATGCAAGGCCGTAGGCGCCCCGGCAAACCAAATGTGGATCGGCCTCGCGGAGAATGGAGACCATGTGTTGGACCTCTCCCATGTCAAAGGCAAGGGAAGTAATCGCGTGATGCGGGGGGCAGCGACGGCTCAGGCCGAAGTAGCTTCAGCTTCGCGTCCCGCCTGTTTGGCCTCGTACATCTTCTGATCTGCATGATCGAGGATGCGGTCGATCGTGCGCGGGTCGTTCGGGTCCCAGTGAGCACAGCCGATCGATAGGGTCACAGGGAAGTCCACGATGCCCGAGAACCGTTCGCACGTGGCCATGGCCTCAACAATACGTTGCTTGCAGGTCTCGGTCTCGCCGTCGGTTTCCGGGAGGATGATCAGGAACTCATCGCCGCCATACCGTACAACAATATCCGATTCTCGGACGGTCTCTACGAGGAGCCGAGAGATCTCGACAAGCACATCATCTCCGGCTTGATGACCGCATTGGTCGTTGATCTGCTTAAACCGATTCACGTCGATCATCAGGAAGCCGATCGGATGGCTATAGCGCTTGGCGCGATGCAATTCGCGTTCAAGGAGTTCGGCGAGATAATGGCGATTGTACGTGCCTGTTAGCGCATCGGTATGGGCCATGCGAGCCAGTTGTGCCTCGTATTCCTTTTGCTCGGTGATATCGCGAACGATGGCTGTGTAGAACGTGCCTGCCTTTGTTTCCCAGTTGGAAAGCGACAACTCGATCGGGATGATCGCCCCGTCTCTACGCCGCCCTCGGGACTCAATGCCGCGATCCATGCGTGGTTCGCCATTCACATCGAAGAAGCTCATCGGCGGGTCGTTGCTCGTGTGGTGGGTCTCGTCGATCAACATGGTTAGGTGCCTGCCGAGGACATCGGACTCCCCATACCCGAACATCACCTCGGCGCCGTGATTCCAGAAGGTGATTCGAGCTTGACTGTCGATCGAGATGATTGCATCGATCGCAGTTTGCGCGACGGCGCGGAATCGAGCTTCGCTCTCTCTCAGTGCTTCCTCGGCGCGCTGACGTTCTTCCACAAGGCGACGCTCATTGAGAATCCGCTCTATCACCGGCGGAAGAAGGTCGAGAAACCCGGCGGCTGCATCCTTGACGACATAGTCGTTGGCGCCGAGTTTCATCGCTTCGACTGCGGTCTCCTCACTGCCGGTCCCAGTGAGCATGATGGTTGGAGGAAGCTCGCCCGCTTCGCTGAGCACTTGGAGAACCTGCAGGCCGCTGAGGACGGGCATGTTCTGATCGACAATCAAGACACCGTAGCTACCGTCCTTGTATTGGGCCACGCCCTGTTCTCCATCCTCAGCGACATCGATCTCGTAGCCAGCCCGCCGCAATCGTTTCTGGACAAGGCGAGCCAGGCCCGGGTCATCTTCCATGTAGAGAACACTAATGGGTCCCGCATCGATCATGCAGCTCACTCCCCGTCCGGCACCGTGACAATCGACATGAACAGGCCAAGTTGCTGAATCGCTTCGCAGAAGCTGTCGTACTCGACCGGCTTGGTGATGTAGACACTACATCCCAGATCGTAGCATCGTGAGACCTCGCGCGCATCATCCGTCGTGGTCAACACGACGACGGGCACATGCTTTGTGCGCGAATCCGCCTTCATCTGCTCCAGCACTTGATACCCATCCATGACGGGCATGTTGAGATCGAGAAGGACAAGCAGAGGCGACGGCCGTTCCTGTCCGTCGTATGCCCCTTCGCCGAAGAGAAAATCAAGTGCTTCGCGACCGTTCTCGACGCGAGTGATTGCATTGGAGATCTTGGCCCGCCGCAGATTCTTCTCGATCAGTCGAGCGTGTCCGGCATCGTCTTCTACGATCAAGATACTGACTTCACCCAGGTTTCCCATCTGTCTTCCTTTCGTTGCTCTGATCTGCGATTGTGAAGAAGAACGTTGTTCCGATGTCGGGCTCTGACTCGAACCAGATTTGGCCGCCATGTTGGCGAACCATGGTGCGGACGTAGGAGAGACCCATGCCCTCGCCTACAACGTTTTGCTTGCCCGCTCTTCGGAACGGCGCGAACACTTTTTCCTCATCTTCCTTCGAGATACCTCGACCGTTGTCCTTGATCCAGAACTTGGTCCCCAGACTCATCCGTTCTCCGCCAATCTCGATCCGACCGAACCGCTCCGGGTCGAGGTAGTTCACTGCATTGGTGAGAAGGTTGCCAATGATCTGCTCAATCGCTGTCGGGTCGGCGATGATCTCTGGTAGGTCGCCGACGATCAGCTCCACCTTTCGCTCCTCCATCTGATGTGCAAGGCTCTGACGACACGTCTCCACAAACTGAGTTACATCGACTGTTTGGAACGTCAGCTCCCTTCTCCCGAGCCGGGAGAGTTTCAGAACGGAGTTGATGAACCCATCCATTCGCGTGACGGACGTTTCGATGAACTGCAATGCTTCGGGTATGTCCTCGTCGAGCAACATGGCGATCTCAGCCCGCTCGGATTCTTCCAGGCCGTCCATCACGTGTGCCAAGTGCGGCGCCAGCACCTCCATCGCATTCTTGAGCTCTGCGGAGAAGCCCTTGAGGTTGACCAGGGGAGCCCGGAGATCGTGAGACACGATGTAGGCGAACTGCTTGACCTCTTCGTTGGCTACCTCGACCTCGGCAAGATACCGCTTGACTTCCTCCTCGGCTTTCTTGCGGGCAGTGATATCTCGGTCGATCCCCACAATCCCGATAGTCTTCCCGTGCGCATCGACAAGCGGGAGCTTGGTCACAAGAAGCCATCGTTGCTGTCCCGTTGACTGATCGATGATCTGCTCTTCTGCGTCGAGCACCGGGTTGCCGACGACGACAATCCCCTTTTCCTCAGCGATATACACGGCAGCGTCGTCTTCGGGTAGCAGGTCCTCAAGTGATTCTCCGAGAAGCTCTTCCGGCGTGTCGAATCCGAACAGCTCGGAGATCGCCTTGTTGGCGACCACAAAACGTCCCTTGCGGTCCTTTGAGTAGATCAGGTCCGGTATGTTGTCGATGATCGTCCGAAGCAGCGTTCGCTCTGCTGCAAGGCGTTCCTCGGCTCGGGTTCTCTCTTCGATCTCGCGTTGCGCTGCTTGGAACAGCCGTGCCTTCTCGAATGACATTGCGATCTGATCTGCGACGGTCTCCAGCAGAAGCGCTTGGCCTTCCGTATAAGCGAACGGCTTGTACGACTGAACATTGATGACGCCGATCACGCGGCCCTCAACGAACAGTGGAATTCCCAGCCACGTCTCGGGTGCCTTCATCGAGCCGAACAGGAACGGCTCGCCGAGGACACGGCTGTACTCCTCGCTGTTGTTGATGTGAAGCGTCTTCTTGGACTCGATCACGATGGAGGTCAGACCCTGACCGATTGGAACCGAATCGGAATCACTACGCTTTCCTTCATCGATCATGAATGGGAAGTCGATCATCTGCTCTTCTTCATTGAGCAATGCGATGAAGAACGTATCGGCCTCGAATACCGGTGCGATTTCCCGATGTACCGTCTCGGCCAACGGGACAAGATCATCCTCACGTGCGACGGCGCGCCCGATCCGGTTGACAATGCCGAGGCGCTCGGCCGCCTCGCGCGTGGCTCGGAATACCTCTGCGTTGGAGATGGCGAAGGCGAGCTGATCCGCCAGCGTCTCAAACAGCCGCTCCATGGCGCCGCTGTAGGCATGCGGTCGATCGGTCATGATGCACAGCGCGCCGAGGACTCTGTCGCCAACGACAAGAGGGACGCCGAGCCAGGTTCGTGGAAGGGATGTCTCTCCTGGTGCGAGGTTCGGTGACGGGAGGCGGTTCTTCTCCAAGTCGTAGTCGTGGACATGAAGGGTCCTGCGCTCGCCGATCACGATCCCCGCGAACCCTCCGAACGGCTTGGTCTCGCGCGGAAGCCGCTTGCCGTCCATCACACCGAACAGGAGTTCGAGTTCGTTCTTCTTCTCTCGATGGAGGATGCAGAGGAACTGGTTATGCTCGAACATCGAAACGATTTCTCGATGTAATCCTTCAAGAAGCTCGGTCAGATCAAGCGTTGTATTGACAGCTTGGCTGACGCGATTGAGGAACCCAAGCCGTTCCGCTTGGTTTCGCGTCTCCTCAAACAGACGCGCATTGTCGATGGCAATGGCCAGCTGGTCCGCAACGGTCTCCAGCAATCGTTCATCGTCCTTGGTATAAGCGTTGGCCTCTTCCGCCATGATTGCCAGCGTTGCGATCGTGCGATCTCGCACGCGGATCGGAACGCTGAGCCATGAGCCGAACAGCTTGTCAGCACCCACCGTGACCGGTTCAGGGAGCAGTGGATGTGGCGCTTGAAGATCCGGAACGTACAGAGAACGCTCTTCCCGAACGACAATGCCACTTAGGCCGTCGAGCGGGATCGAGATTGAATCGAGACGCTCACCGGCCTCTGTGCCGAACAGCACGCAGAGGGAATCTGTCTCTCGGATGTATTCCGATACGAGATAGGCTTCGTGCTTGAAGAACGGCGTGACCGTCTCATAGACAACCTGCAACAGCTCCTCAAGGCCGAGTGAGGCGCTGGCGACGCGGGCAATCCGAGAGACCACATCCAACCGCACGGCGAGTGCATGATCGTTGTCTGTCACGTATTCCCTGCCTTTTGCAGACGCTTTCTGAATCCCGGATCCGAAGAGATTACACGTTTCCACCGGCTCGGAGCAACGGCGGCTAGCGATCACCGGCACTGCGTGTACCCGGTGACTCCAGCGTCGGAGGTCCCTATCATGTTTGCGGACAGCACGATGGCGCAGGATCTCCGTCAATGATGGATGTCCTCGGGGGCATAGTGATTGTACCTAGAATGCGTGGTGTGTGACAGATACGGTGAAGCTGGTGTAAGACCTGGACTGGAGGTGAAGTCATGAATACCGATCAGTGGCGTGAGATAGCGAACGAAACGCTTGAGCTGATGGATCGGCGAAGCTCAGTCCGCCATTTCGAGCCGAGATCGATCGACCCCAAGCATATCGATGCAATCCTTCACGCCGCCATGCGAGCGCCGACAGCGGGGAACATGATGCGCTACTCCATCCTTGAGGTTTCCGATCCCGGGAAGAAGATGCAGCTCTCGGAAACATGCGGCCACGCGTTCGTCGGGGATGCCCCGCTTGTGCTGCTGTTCCTTGCGGACATGCAGCGCTGGTACGACTTCTTCGCCGCGTTTGGCGTCCCTTCGTACTGCAAGCAACATGGCAAGCCGTTCATCACGCCGAAGATGTCCGACCTCCTGATGGGCTGTTGCGATGCGTTGATTGCTGCGCAGAACTCGGTCATCGCTGCGGAATCGCTTTGCATCGGTTCCTGTTACATCGGGGACATTCTCGGCGAGTGCGAAGCACACCGAGCAATGTTCGGACTACCTCAGTGGGCGTTTCCAGTCACGCTGGTCTGCTATGGGTACCGCGCAGAGGACACGCCGCGACAGCGCAGCACGAGATTCGCGAAGGAGTTCATCTGTTTTCGTGACACGTACAAGCACCTATCGAGGAACGACTTCTCCGCCATGTTCGCGGACATCGAAGCGAAGTTTGCAGGGATTCTCGAGGAACGCAACCTGAGTCTCGCCCAGCTGACGGTGCAAGGGCTTACGCTTGGGGAGGCCGCCACGGAGCAACGACGGTCTGTGGCGAAGCTGCTTGAGATCTGGCTGGGGTAGCGAATGACGGCGACCATTGGCACTTGTGGGTCACGCTCAGCCCCGTCAATCATGACGTGGGTCAGCGGATACTCGAAGCGGATCGGGCATCGCAGTAGAATCCATCCCTCTTGAGGAGGGAATCATGGGATTCGACTCGTGGCTTGCACAACTCAAAGGCATGATCTCAGGCGCCAGAGCAAAGACCCACGTCTCTGAGATCACGCGCCATCACAGGATTCAAGCATCCCCTGGCTACGATGACGCGATCGAGTACGTGCAAAGCGTGCTCAAGCGGACAGGAATGGACACGGTGACCTCGTCCTTCGCAGCCGACGGGCGAACAGAGACGTATGGATGGACAGCGCCGATCTCATGGCGAATCCGTTCAGGAACGCTGCGGCAGCTAGAACCGGACCAGCGAACCCTCTGTTCTCTCGATGACACTCCAGTATCGATTCTTGGTCAATCAGGAGGCGGCAAGGCCGAGGGTCAGGTGGTGCATGTCGGGAAGGGCACAGCCCCCGGGGATACCGAAGGAGTGGATCTTGCCGGGCGATTCGTTCTTGCATGCGGTCGGGCGACTGAAGTCGTCGACTGCATTCGAGGTCGAGGAGCTGCAGGCCTCATCATCTACCCGGATACAGCACGTGCCGCGGCGTCGTACGATCTTGTGCAGTACGCCGGTCTGTTCCCAACGGCCGAGCAGTTGGACACGACGCCGATGGGATTCTCGATCTCGCGGCGGGCGGCGGACCGCTTGATCCTACAGCTCGACAAGGGCGCGATCCGTCTCAGCGGCGAGGTCGATGCGGACTACTTCGAAGGTTCAATGCAGGTTCTCGAGGCCTGGATTCCCGGGAGCGATCCAGAGGCCGGCGAAGTCCTGCTTACCGCCCATCTCTGCCATCCGAGTCAGTCTGCAAACGACAATGCATCGGGTAGTGGGCTGCTGCTGGAGATTGCGCGCGTACTTGGCGAGATTCATCGCGCCCAACCACTACGCAATACGGTGCGGTTCGTGTGGGTTCCGGAGTTCAATGGAACGATCCCCTGGGCGGCGGCCCATGCCGAGGAGCTGAGAGATGTCCGCTTCGTCGTCAACTTGGACATGGTAGGGCAATCCCCCGATTTGCTGGGGGAACCGCTTCGCGTGTTTCGGGTGCCGAACAGCTCGCCAGGCTATCTCAACGCCTGTTTCGAGCCCATCTTGTCGTGTATCGCGAGAGATGAGACCGCGTTCTCTTCGCAGGGATCGCGCCGGCCGCTTCATTGGAGTGTCGATCCGCCGAGCGGCGGGAGCGACCACCTGGTGTTTCAGGCTGCGCCTCACGGGATCCCCTCAGCCATGCTCGGCCACGACGATCCGTTGTGGCATACCAATCTCGATACGATCGACAGGGTGGATGCAACGCGTCTTGCACACGTCGGGGTGCTCACAGCGATGCTGGCGGCTCTGCCAAGCTGGTCGGTTGGCGAAGCTCCGCTGCTTGCGGAATGGCTGCTTGCGTTCAGTGGTCAGGAGCTGTGCCGCGCAGCCGCGCTGGCCCGTCAAGTCGAGGCCGATTCTCGACAAGCACTCCTTGCGACAGCGTTGACGATTGAGAAGGAGAGAGCCAAGGTGCTCGGCTCCTTGGTGGGGGAGGATACGTGGTGCGCCCGGGACCACCACACGGCACTAGACGGCATCGGTCGAGCACTTGGGATGTCACCTTCCGCGGCCAGCGCACCGGAGAGCCCCAAGCCGTACCGCGCACTCGATGGGCCAATCCATCACGGCATTGTCAAGCAACTCACCCAAGAGGAGAAGCAGTTCCTTGATGAGACGCTATCGGAAGGGCATCGGGCCGCCATCGAAGCGTTGGTGAACCTCTCTGACGGAACTCGCACCGCCGCGGAGATTGCGCTGCACATGGCACTCGACTTCGGGCCGCAATTCACCAAGGAGGCCGTTGAGAAAGGTCTCGAACTGATCGCGAGGTGCGGATACATCGCCTTCTAGGAGCAGATCAGACGTTGCGGAGCAGAGAAGGGAGATGGCCCAGTGACTGCTCGCAGGCTGCTTGACACGCTGTCAGCGTATGATCGGCGATTCTGGATCCTGTTTGCCGTGCAGCTCATCGTCGCGATCGGTTTCGGCGCGGCCATGCCGTTTGTCAGCATCTTCCTACATGATGTCGTCGGTGTGTCGATGACGTATGTGGGGACGATCATGCTTGTCTCGGCGCTCATCTCCGCAGTCGGCCGGGTTCTCGGCGGCGAGATTGCTGATCGCTTCGGCCGTCGGCCGCTACTCACATTCGGAATGGCCGCCCGCGTTGTTGCCTTCGGAGCCATGGCGTATGTGGTTCACATCCGTGCATCGGCGCTGGTCGTTGGGGGTGTGTTCGTCGCTGTACGCTTCGCCGGATCCATGGTCCGGCCGGGACTGTCTGCGATGGTCGCTGATGTCGTGGAGTCGAGCCGGAGAGTCGAGGCGTACGCCTTGTTTCGAATCGGAGCCAACGCTGGATGGGCCATAGGTCCCGCGATCGGGGGATTTCTTGTCGCAACATCGTACGCTTCGCTGTTCCTGCTCACCACGTTCGCCAGCCTGATCGGCCTCGTGTTGATCATCTTCTTCACGACCGAATCGATTCGACAGATCGAAAGCGAGCAGTTTGCCTTTCGGCGTGTTCTTGATGTGGCGCGCGACCTGCGGTTTCTCATGCTGTGTGGATGGAGCGTGTTGCTGTTCGTCGTGATGGGGCAGTTCGCGAGTACGTTTGCCGTCTTCTCGACACAGGTTGTCGGGATTGCCAAGGCGCAGTTGGGGGTTCTGTTCACGATCAGCGGAGTTGTGGTCGTCCTGTTCCAATGGCCGGCCGCATGGCTCGCGGGGCGTGTCGGCATTCGCTGGGGACTTGTGCTTGGATGCATTCTGTACGCACTTGGATACTTCTCCGTATCGTTTGCGGCAGGATTCCCTTTTCTGATTGTATCGATGGTCATCATCACACTCGGGGAGGTTACATTCACTCCGACCTCGATGGCCGCGGTGGCCAACATGGCGCCCAAAGCGAAGATCGGTCGGTACATGGGTTTCTTCGGGCTGGCAGAGGCGCTTGGTTGGTCGCTCGGACCGTTTGTGGGAGGGATTCTGTTCGATTCTCTACTCGGCGCACCAAGCGCACTGTGGGGGATCATCGCCGGGATCGGCCTGGCCGCTGCTGCTGGATTTGCCGCTACAACACGGGACAGTCGGATGTCCGGCCTGAACGAAAGCAATGGCTAGATTTGAAGAAAGCGCTGCAGGATCGTCTCTGCTATGTTGCTGCGTGGCGGTACGCTTCGTAGTGCGTGGGCGACATGCCGCGCGGACTTCCCTCCGAGCAGCAACGTAGCACAGAGGAAGAAGCAGCTCTTCCCAGAGGAGATTTCGGGATGCGGTTGGATGCCCCAGACGGGGCGATCGCCGTAGCGAAGGACATGCGTATCACAGTGGCATGTCTTCCCCAGCTTCCGCCAAGGTGACGGCGGATCGATGACTTCGTCAAAGTGGTACACGAATGTGGACCATGGGTTGGGAAGCCCGTCAAACAACACGTCCGACTCAGTCATCTCAACCTGTGCCCAGCCGACTTCCGGCGGAGCGGACGGCTGCAGATATTCTTCACCGGACAGCGCATAGACAAGCATCTGGTGACCGAAGCAGGATCCGAGGATCGGAATCCCGCGTTGAACAGCATCGCGAATGAGATTCGCTTCTCGGTCGAACCATCCCTTGGCGCTGAGAATCGAAGCCTCTGAGCCTGTCAGAAGGATGTGAGAGACCTCATCGAGAGGGCCAATGGAGGCACCCGAGGGAAGGTTGATGACGCGCGCTGCAACGCCTTGCAGGTGAGCTCTCCAATGCCACGATGGCTTAAACAAGAAGCGATGCACCGCGTTGTCGACGATGAGCAATGAAGGACGACCAGCCATGCGTGAAGTATATCCGAGCGCGAACCCGTTGCCTGGTTCGGGGATTGTAGAGTAGATAGGATGTCGGCTCGGCGCGAAGCAGTCGCCCCGAAGGCTGAATCCCGCGCAACAGCAAGGATGGTCGAGACATGCGATACAGAGGGATCTTTTTCGACCTGTTTGGCACGCTGTTTGTGTACGGGGACATGCGCCAGGCTTGGTCGGATTGGTTGACCGCGTTACACGACGGGTTGGCAAGGGAAGGCTCCCGGGTGCCGCTGAGCGTACTGGCCTCGGCATGCGATGGGATTCTTGCGAAGCCTGATCCGCCATTGAGCACAGATGGGTCAACCGTGTTCGAGCGGCGGATGCAAGAGCTGTGTGTCAAGATCGGGATCGATCTATCGACACGACATGTGCTTGCCATCGCCGAGCATTGCATCGAGGCGTGGCAATGCCACATCTCACTGGATTCCGCGGCGGTCCTCGTATTGGAGCAGCTTCGAGCGAAGAGAAAGCTTGCGCTGATCTCGAACTTCGACCATCCCCCGCATGTTCATGCCCTCCTGGCGAGGCACGGCATGGCCAGGCTGTTCGACGCGGTTGTCGTATCGGGAGCCATAGGCGTCAAGAAGCCGGACCCGAAGGTCTTCCGCCCGGCGCTTCAGCAAACGGGACTTGAAGTGCACGAGGTCTGCTATGTGGGGGATGCCGACGAGGACGTGATCGGCGCGCGAGCCGCAGGGCTTCGCCCGATCCTCATCCGGCGGGGCGACGCAAGTGCAGGCAGCGTAGCGACGGACTACGAAGCAACACCGCAAGCGACGTCTGAAGAGACCTCAGCACTCGACATCGGGACGGTTGAGGTGGTCAGTGGACTGGCGGACCTGGTTAACCTGTTCTCGTAGGGTCTGCAAAGCCGCCGAACCATGGAGAGAGGATCCGAAGGAGCTACGACAATCCGACAACCTATGCGGCTTCGAGCAACGCATCGCCGCACATGGAAGCAGACCAGGCATACCGGCAGCACGCGACCTTCACCGGATCGGACGTCGGCTGAGTGTCTTGCGGTGGATCTCCTGCAGCTTGGCCAGCGCTTTCTCGATCTCGTCGTCGGTCGGCTCACGGTGAAGGCGCGTGGTGAGCTGTTTGATGATCCTCTGTCGCTTGCGGTTCTCTTCCCTTCCCATGTCCCTATTGTGCCCGCGAAGCGCGTCGAGGGCGAACGGTAGGGGTCAAAAAGGAGACGCAGGACGTGGAGCAAGAATACCCGAGGGGGGGCAGAGACGGTATGGCATGAGAGCATGTGGTGCACTGCTCGTATGGTAAGACGGGTTGATCATGGATCGAAGCCAGGTTGAGGCGGTTTCGTGCGAAACGTAATGAATGTTACATTCGCTCATCTCCTTGCGGCTGCTCACTGCCTTCTCCCCATCGTGCGCGTTGCGGTGGATACCGCTCCCCTCCAGGGATAAGGTTGGTGATACTGTGATCGAGCCGTTCGGGGAATTGACACGCGGACGAGGCAAACGGTATGCCCTCCCTCTTGCTTCTGCGTCGGTCTTCCTCGCGATAGCCAACGGTGGCATTAGCGTGATTCTCAAGCTGTTCCTTCAGGAGCAAGGCGCAACTACGCTAGTCATCGGTGCTATCGCTAGCGTCAATGCTGCCGGCGCGCTTCTCGGCAGCCTGATGTGGGGGCGGGTGAGCGATCGATCTGCACTAAGACCGCTTCTTTTTGCTACGGTGCTTGGCGCCGCCACGGCCATCAGTGTTCTGATCGCTCTTCCGCCTGCAGCTCTTGCGTTGGGAAGCACATTCGTTCGAGCATTCATGCGGCTGGGATTCGCAACGGTAACGATGGCCATCGTCTCAGGAGCAAGTGCTACGGCGCGGCGCGGCAAGAATCTCTCCTACGTGACGTCGGCGCAGTCGATGGGCTTCGCCATCGGGTCAATCTTTGCTGGCTTCCTGCTCGAACAGCTTGGGTATCGCTGGGGATTCGCCGTGATGGCCGGACTTCCGCTGATCGGGATTGCGTTTCTCTTCACCCTCCCTCACGAGCCGGCACCGATCACACCAGCGCGGCGGTCGTCGTGGAAACTCGCGCTCTCCTCCGGGTTGGCGGATCTCTTCATAAGTACCATCCTTCGGCAGATCGCTATTTTCGGGACGTTTTCCATGCTTGTCGTCTACATGGCTGCCAACGGAATTCCGCCGAGGTACATCGGTGTCGTCAGTGCATTCAATACAGGGACACAGGTCCTGGCGCTGATCCTGTTCGGGCGTCTTGCGGATCGTGTCGGGCGACGCCGGATCTTCATGCTCGGTTTCGGCATGTCGGCGCTCACTCCCTGCGTTTTCGCCATATCGACTCACATTGCCGTGATGATGGTTGGTTATGCCGCCGTTGGCATTTCCTTCAGTTCGCTTCACATTGGAACCACTGCACACATCGGGGATCGCATCCCGGCGGATCGCTTAGGAACCATGCTCGGGCTGTACGAGACGTGCCGTGGACTTGGTGGTGTTCTCGGGCCACTCATTGCAGGGACCATTGCACCGCTGGTTGGCTTCCCGGGCATGTTTGTGACGATGGGGGGAATCGCCGCGCTTGGCTTTCTGTTGATGCTGACTCGCCGACTTGTCTCACGATCCTGAGCGATGCACTGAATCTCTTCCTTCCGGCGGAGTGCGGGAGTCACCTGAGACCGGCGATGCCGGCGGGTGTCGCCAGGCCAGGGGGCTCGCGGTAGAATCGAATCGCGTCGTGAGTCAAGGAGGGATCTCTTGGACAAGGTATCGCTTCGTTTATTTGGAGTTCCACGCCTTGACGTCGATTCGGGCCCTATTCAACTTGGCCGCCGCAAGGCCATGGCACTTCTGTCGTACCTCGCTGTCACACGAAACCGTCATCACCGCGAGACGCTGGCGGCTCTTCTCTGGCCGGAGTCCGGTCCAGATGCGGCGTACGCGGCGCTACGCAATGTGTTGTGGATCCTCCGGCAAACGCCGTTGGGTGACCTGCTCCGTACAGATCGAAACACAGCCGAGCTTGTCGAGGATCTCTCGGTGGTTGTAGATGTCAATCGATTTCGCGATCTGACGGCCACCTGCCCGGCGGGCAGCCATCCACGTACGGAGGCATGCAACGATTGCGCTCCGGCACTCGAACAGGCCGTCTCCCTGTTCGCTGCGCCGTTCATGGAAGGGTTTGTCCTCTCGAATGCGGATGGATTCGACGATTGGCAGTTTGCCGAGCGTGAGGCGTTGCAGCGCGAGCTCTCCGAGACGCTCGACCGCCTGACGGCGTTCCATACGGGGGCGGGAGACTGGATAGCAGTGACAACATACGCAAGACGGTGGCTGGAGATTGACGCACTCAACGAACCATGCGTTCGACGGCTGATGAGCGCTCTGGTTGCCCTTGGGAGACGCTCCGAGGCGATCCATTGCTTCGAGCAATGCGCCCGGCTGCTGGACAAAGAGCTCTCTGTTCAGCCGGAAGCGGCGACAATGCAGCTGGTCGATCGCATCAAGCATGCCACGGGCACATCTGGTCTCCGGTCTGAACCCACCCGGGCGACGAACCTTCCGATAGCGCTAGGGCCATTCGTTGGTCGATCGGACATCATGGATCAGACCATAGCGCTCTGGACGAAAGGCGATGCACGGCTTGTCAGCCTTATTGGGCTCAGCGGAATCGGCAAGACGAGTCTAGCGATAGAGATCGGACGGCGACTACAAGATAGGATGGAGCATGGCGTGTTCTCCGTGCCGTTGGGAGCGATTGACGGCAAGGAAGATGCAATCTCGGCGATAGCACATGGGCTGGGGCTATCACCGTCTCGGCGTACGGAGACGGACACAGCGCTTGAGTTGACCGACTATCTTAGGGAGCGCGAGATCCTGCTGATCCTCGATGAGGTCGAGCGAATCCCCACCATCGGTTTGCTCGTCACATCTCTGCTTTCGGCCGCGCCGCGTGCACTATGCCTGGTTACGTCAACCGCACCGCTCCATGTTGGGGGAGAGGCGATCGTTGCGCTTCACGGGCTGGACGCTCCACCCGAAGGCACATCCGCGGAGCATCTCGGCGGATACGATGCGATCCGCCTCCTCAAGGTGGCGGAACGGCAGGTTGAATCGAGCCCGGCCGAGCAAGATGAAGAGCTTCTGGCGATGGCGCGTGTCGCGCGTCTGCTTGAGGGATTCCCGCTCGGACTGGAGATGGCAGGCGCGTGGCGCAGTGTCTTCTCTTGGCGGGAGATCGCGGATCGAATCTCATCGAGTCTTGACTTCCTCGTTCACACGCACCGGGATGTCCCGCCTCGGCATCGAAATCTGCGTGCCGTCTACGAGCAAGCATGGAACCTCCTCTCACGAGAGGAGCGCGAGACCCTCTGTCGACTGGCAGTCTTCCGCGGAGGCTTCACTATTGACGATGCAGAGCGGACGACGGGTGGATCCACAGCTGCCTTCGCGTCCTTGGCCGAACGCTGCCTCATTCGGCGTGTGGCGCCGGAGCGGTATCAGGTCCACGAGCTTCTCAGGCAGTTCTCATTGGGAAATCTCCGTGAGACGGAATCGGAGCTGGAATCGGCAGTAGAGCACCACACGATCTACTACATCAGACTCGTGGCCGAGTCGTTCGAGCAACTGAAGGGACCGAAGCAGCTCGAGACCCTCAAGCGACTCCAGTCCGATCTGCTGAACATCCGCACAGCCTGGCTTCATGCCGCACGAGAGGGGCGAGCGGAACTGCTTCAGCAGGCAGAGGGCGGGCTCTTCTTCTACTTCGACATGCAAGCGCACTTCGAAGAAGGAGCCCGGGTCTTCTACGATGCGATTCAGCAGCTAGGCGTGGACAGCGACGCGGCGGTCGCCGGCTTTCTGCGAGTTGCATACGGCTGGTTCGCTCGGTTCACTGCCGAAGCTGAGCCGGTGCAGTGGATCGATGAAGGATTGCAGCTGCTCGATAGCGTGGAACCGTTCTCATGTACCCACGCGTTGGCGAACATCATCGCGAGCTATGCCCGCACACTTCCGGATATCGATGAGATCCGCAATCGGCTGAGGAGGAGCCTGGCATTCTTCAGAGATGCCCACGACATGTGGGGGGAAGCACTGGCCACCGATTGCCTGGCCGGGGCAGAGTTCAGAACAGACACTGAGAAGGGGGAGCAGCTAGCAGAAGAAAGCCTTCGTCTTCGCAAGGGCATCGGCGATCACTGGGGAGAAGCATTGAACCTGGCGACGCTGGCGCGTTTCGCGGAGGTCCAAGGGAAGTGGGATCTGGCCAAGGTTCGTTACCATCAAAGCCAGCGTCTGTCGATCCGTATTGCCGACGACCTCTACATGGCGATTGATGCCCAGCTTTCGCGTGCGCGGATTGCGGGATATCAAGGGGAATACGATGAGGCACGTGAACTTGCGGCGGACGGCCTGATGCTCGCGCAGAGAGCGAGTAACAGGCCGCTCATTGCTCAGGCGCTGATCGAGCTTGGACGGATTGCGCGTGAAGAAGGAGAGGTAGAGTTAGCGCGCACGCAACTCGAAGAGGCGTTCTCGCTGCTTGAGGGAACCCCATGGCGAGAAGCCGCGGGGCACTGCGCCGCTCTACTCGCGAAGGTGGCTGAGGACGCCGGGGACGAGAGCAAGGCGAGAACTTGGCTCCAGGAAGCGCGAATCCTGGAGTCGGAGGGAATGGGGGCGTGATGAATGGGTTGACGTTAATCGTGATGGCGGCGGGCGTTGGAAGTCGGTATGGCGGGCTCAAGCAAGTCGAGCCCATCGGACCGAGCGGAGAATGGATCGTCGACTACTCCGTCTATGACGCTGCTCGGGCGGGATTTGGCAACGTGGTGTTCGTCATCCGCAATGAGATCGAGGCTGGCTTTCGAGAGCGGTTCGATGGGACGCTCGGCCAGGTCTGCGATGTTCAGTATGTCGTTCAGTCCCTAGATGATCTTCCTTCCGGGCTGTCGCCGCCGCTGGGACGCAGCAAGCCATGGGGAACAGGTCACGCAGTCTGGAGCTGCCGAGATGCAATCAGCGGCCCGTTTGGCGTGATCAATGCTGATGACTTCTACGGGCAAGGCGCGTTCGATGCACTGGCTGCATTCCTCAGACGAGAAGATTGCTGCGCAACAGACTATGCGTTGGTCGGATACGATCTCTCGAAGACGCTTACCGTTCACGGGCCGGTTACGCGAGGGATCTGTGCCGTTGACGCGGATGGCTTCCTGACTGGGATTGTAGAACACCATCAAGTCGCCCGACGTGACGGTGCCATGTCCTCCTCCGAGGACGGTGTATCGTGGACCGTGCTTCCCCCCGATGCGACGGCATCGATGAACATGTGGGGATTCGGCGATCGATTCGTCTCCGAGCTGGCCATCCGACTTCCTGTGTTTCTCTCGCAGAACAGAGACGTTCTCGACAGAGCCGAGTTCCCTCTTCCGAGCGTTGTCGGCGCCCTCATCCACGACGGCGCTGCGCGGGTGCGGGTCCTCGCGACGGACGAGGCATGGTTTGGCGTTACGTTCCGGGACGACGTGCAACAGGCGCAAGAGCAGATCGCAAGACGAATTGACAGCGGACAATACCCAGCACGCCTATGGAGCACCTAGCTGCTACTTCGCGCGCTGTGGCCCGGCAGTTTGCATTGGGCAATCGCGTGATATCGGTTGCCCCGCTCGGCGGCGGTCACATCCATGAAACCTACGTGGTCGTTGCAGCTTCGGGCACGCTACGCCGCCGCTACATCCTCCAGCGAATCAACCGGTGGGTCTTCCCCGATCCGGTAGCGGTGGTTCGCAACATCGAACATGTCACGAAGCACATCTTGGCGAAACTCTGTGCAGAGGGCGGGGATGTCGAGCGGGAGGTTCTCGCTTTGATCCCAACGCGTCGCGAAAACAGCTGCTTCCGCGACGACGAAGGAGAGGTCTGGCGGTGTTATGCAATGATCGAGGGGGCCTCAGTCCAGTCAGCGCTTGCTGATGCAGATCAAGTGCGGGCTGCTGCCGGGGCATTCGGGCGTTTCCTACGCCAGCTGTCCGACTTTCCGGCGAACGTGCTGATCGAGCCGATTCATGGATTCCACGACGCGGCGCGCCACATGACTGCACTCCAGGCTGCCGTGCGCAGCGATCCGGCGGATCGCGCTCACGAGGTTCTCGGCGAGCTGCAGTTCATCGAGGAGTGCCGACCGGTGATTGAAACCTGGATGGATCTTCTCACATCCGGCACACTCCCGACGCGCGTAACGCACAACGACACGAAGGTCGATAACATCCTGATTGATGAACGAAGCGGGCGAGGGATCTGCGTGCTCGACCTCGATACGGTCATGCCAGGCTCAGCGCTGATCGATATCGGCGATTGCGCGCGGTCGGCGCTCACAGGCAACGAAGATGCGGGGATGGCTGTCGATACGATGCGCTTCGCTGCGGTGCTGCAAGGCTATCTGGAGGAAGCAGGAGATCTGTTGAGCGACGCAGAGATTGCGAACATCGTTCTGGCGACGCGGGCAATTGCCCTGGAGCTTGGAATTCGCTTCCTTACGGATCACATTGAAGGAGATCGGTGGTTCCCCGTGGAGAGTTCGTCTCAGAACCTTCTGCGTTGCCGAGTTCAACTCCATCTTGCGAGGTGCCTGGGGGAGAACGAGGAACGGATGCTGGCGATCGTGCGCCACATGGTATCCCGCTTCCGCGGCTGACCCACTACACGCGATGCAACGCCTTCAGATCGACGCGTTCGAGCCGATGGGTGGACCCCGGCCGAGACAAGGAGTAGACTGGCTCCCGCTTCGCAAGGGGGCGCATGCGCAGACACTTCCGCGAGCATCGCAATCTGTTCATCTACCTCGTGACCTCGAGCTTCCTCCTCAATTTCGGCCATCGGGTGTGGCAGGCAATGTTCAACAACTTCGCCGTCGAGAAGATCGGCGTGGGGCCGGAGGCCATTGGGTGGATCCAATCCGTCCGCGAGGTACCGGGCCTTCTGGCCTTTCTTCTTGCGTTCCTGGCACTCGCCATGTCGGAGCTTCGAATCATGGCGCTCAGCCTAGTTGTCCTCGGTCTGGGTCTTGTTCTTACCGGACAGGCAACATCGATTCCGATGGTTCTGATCGCGACGATCGTCATGAGTTTCGGATTCCATTTCTTCGAGCCTTGCAGCAGCGGCGTTGTCTTGATGAGTATAGAACGAGAAGAGAGTCCGAAAGTGCTCGGACAGCTCCGCAGTCTCGGAGCGATTGCTGCCGTACTGGCGACGGTTGCTGTGTACCTCCTTGTCGATCGACTGGGCTATCGTGCAATGTTCGTCATCGTTGGGCTTGCGGTGGCTGCGGGAGGCGCCATTCTGTTCACCCGTGGTAGGGGAGCCCACGGACTGCCGCCGAAGCGGCGCATTCGTCTCCGAAAACGGTACTGGCTCTTCTACGTGCTTGCGTTCTTGATGGGGAGCCGTCGTCACATCTTTACGACGTTTGCCCCGTTTCTCCTTGTTCTGACTCATGGAGTGAGCGTACAGACCATGTCGATCCTGTTCCTGGTCAATGCGCTGGTCAATACCTATGTCTATCAGAAAGTGGGCAAACTGGTTCCAAAGCTCGGGGAAAGGGTCATCTTGACGATCGCATTCGCACTCCTCATCCCCGTCTTCCTGGGCTACGCGTACGTTGGCTTCCTTCCTGTCCTGTTCGGGCTGTTCATCGTCGACAACATGCTGTTCGGGTTCAATCTCGGGCTGACGACATACTTGCAGAAGATTGCGGTGACGCCGGAAGAGCTCACGAGCAATCTGTCGGCCCAAACGACGATCAATCACATCTCGGCCGTGATTATTCCGGTCGTCGGGGGAACCGTGTGGGCGCTCCTTGGATCGCAAGCGACATTCCTCATCGGTGTCGCGATTGCCACTGTTTCGCTCGTCTTCGCGCAACTGATCCGCATTCCGTGTACGGAGGCACAAGCTTGACGTGCGCGGCGCGAAGGCGGAGACAGGACGCGAAGGCTATAATCCCAGCAGTGCCCACGGAGGGGGAACACAACACATGCAGCCCACCGAGACTCCGAACCCACAGGCCAAGCGGCAGAACATTGTGCACGTCATTCCGTTGACTGTTGCGGAGGCTATCCAACCCGAAGAGGCGGATGGACAGACGGCGGGAACCTTCTTCGTCGAGATCCTCGCTGAAAGCGGGATTGAGCTTCAGGACAAGGATGTTCTCGTGGTCAGTTCAAAGGTGGCGACGATTTTCGAGGGAGGGCAGCTCAAGCTGGACGACATCATTCCCTCGCGAAAGGCGCGCGTTCTCGGGCGGATCTTCCGCAGAGATCCGCGCAAGATCCAATTGGTGCTCGAGCAGGGAAGGGTGTTCCTTGTGGTGCCACTGAAGCGGATTGCGATGATTCCTAGCATGCGACGGATGCTAGAGATGCGATCGTCAGACCCAAGCGCAATGTGGCGCGGCTATGAGCGCACCAACGAGTATGTCTTCGTGGTGCGGAACCACGCGGCATATCTCGACGAAGCGGGCATCGACCACACCAATTCCCCCGAAGGCTTCGTCACGGTGCTTCCGGATGATCCCTGTGCCACTGCCGAACGGATCCGGCAAACGGTCAGGCAGGCGACGGGCAAAGAGATCGCGGTAATCATCACCGACACCGTGACATGCGTGGGGCGGCTTGGGTCACAGGATCTTGCGATCGGGTATTCGGGAATCGATCCGATCACTCGTGAGACATTCAGTCGAGATCTGTTCGGCATACCGCGATCGGGGGGGATCGACCTGGTGATCGATTCGATCTCGGGAATGGCCGGGCTGGTCATGGGGCAAACCATCGAGCGCACCCCGGCTGTTCTGGTTCGGGGGATTGACTACGCCCCGCAACGACCTGACGAAGCGTACGGTATGGCCGCAGTGGCGATGCCATCCTGCTCGGAATTGCGAATCGCGGTGTACACAATCCTGGCCACGTTGCGCTTCCGACTGGGGAGCCTTCTCGCATTGCAGCGGAATGCAAAGCGTCCTACGACACGTCAAGCGTGAGCTGATCCGCCGCATTTCCGAAGACGTCTGTGAATGTTTCCCGATCACGCCAGATCTCGACACTGCCGTCCGAGCGAATCGCAGCCTTGGCCGGCCGAGGGAACCCACAGCTGTTGGATGCGAAGTGGTCGGCACTGTAGGCCCCCGTATGGAAAATCACGCACCATTCGCCCGGTGCAGGAAGCCGATTGAGTCGGACCTTTGCCTTACTCACCATGTCTCCCGAGAAGCACAGACGCCCGGCGAGGAACGCCTCAACGGGATGATCTCCATCCTTCCCCGGCAGCACGGCAGCTGGGAAGATGTCCGGCGAGATTAGGTTCGTCCCGTGATTGTTGATTCCCATATCGAGGGAGACGACGTGGTGTCCGAGGACCTCTTTCAAACTGATCACTTCCGCAATTGTGATCCCTGCTGAGGCCATCAATGAGCGTCCCGGTTCAACGACCAGGCGAGGGCGGCCGATCGCATCGAGCCGATCGCGGACTGTCTCGCCGGTCTGAAGATGATGATCGAGAATGCGCTCAAGCATTTGGCTGGCCGGGAATGCCGACCAGTATGACTTCCCGATCCATCGGGGAGTTGGTTGCGACTGCTCATCAGCGTATCCCATCGGCAGATCATTCCATGTGACGCTCTCCTCTGCTGCATCACTCTGCAGTCGCTTCAGCAGGCGCGCTGTGAATGCCTCCCACTCGGCACGCGAAAAAAACGAGACCGGAAACCCACCTCCGATATCAAGATAGTCGATGGATTGACCGCTCTGGCGAGCTTGATCCGCAAGCAAGAACAGATGCTCAAACAGCAACTCGTAGCCGACGGGGCTGGCTATTTGCGTGCCGATGTGAGCCGATATTCCGCGGAAGTCCAGTAGCCGGGATGACGCAATCCGCGCGAAGACATGCTTGGCATCATGGATGTGAAATCCGAACTTGGTCCAGTCTGCGGCCGTTGTCTGATCGTCGGAGGTCAATCCTGAGAGAGGCATGCCGCGGAACCTTATCAAGACAGTGCCGCGCTTCGTGGTTCGGCGGGCGCGTTCTTCGAGTAGCTCGATCTCGTTCTCGTTGTCAAGGGCAATCAACGCGCCGGCGTGCAGCGCCATGTCAAGGTAATTGGCGGACTTGGCATTCCCATTGCATACGATTTCGGATGGTTCGATCTGCTCTTCCAGTACGGCTTGGAGCTCATATTCCGACGCAACATCCGCGCCAAGGCCAAGCTGTTTCGCCGCGCGGATGGCGCCACGGCAGGGGTTCGACTTCACCGCGAATGCAACGGTCGCGTACTCGTACTGCTCGTTGAGAGCTTGCCGAAACCGGTGCGCATTCTCCGCCATCTCCTCGACAAACAGGACATGCAGGGGAAGACCGCAGCGCTCTACCAGCTGCCCAATCAACGTGTGATGCCGGGAGATCTGTGCATCGAGTCGGTTGGTTGTCGTCCGGGCTTCCATTTCATCCCTATGGTAAGCGACCTGACGACGCGTGTCAGTACTGGTGCCGGAAGCGGAATGCGCGGGCATCCCTGTTCCCGCAGGACAGCTGACTGTGATGTCGCTTACGTCAAGGATGTCCGATGCATCCCGGCTCGGGCATCGCACACATACCATCCAATCGACGCTTCCTGCTCGTGATAGCCCGATCTGGAATCACCATGAGCCGATCTCGTGCCACGTTTCGATCGGGTGATGCGTATGTGCCGCTCGACAGATGTCCGGGACCGGGTTTTCGCCATTGGGTTCTTGTCAGGCACCTGTGGGCGTGTTATCGTGATGGACACATACAGGAGGTGGAGAATGATCACCATCACGATCACCAGCGGAATGCTCCTCGCCTTCTTCTGGGCATTCTGGATTTTCGCTTTCGCCGGCTGGTGGTGCGGCGGACCCTGCTAGCACATCGCCGATCTGTTCAATGAGGGGGAAGATGTGATACAGATCACACGAGCGGGAGTGGCATTGTGCGTCAGCCTTCTGCTCGTCTTCGCTTTCGCGGGGTCTGTTTTCGCAGATTCGCGTGATCGGTTCGCACAGGAGACAGGGCTAGATCTGGATCTGATTAGCATTCTCCAGACCACTGTAAACGGGACGGAGCTGACGATCGTCTTCGTGTTCATCAATGATCGAACGTTCCAGAGCAAGATCTCCGCTGAGCTTCGTGCCGTGCTTCTGCCGTATGTCGGCCGCAACGCGTTCTATGTCAATCCAAGCATCGAGCAGGTTGTGTCTCAGTTGGCCTTCTCCCCCTTCGAGATCTCAGTTCGACAGGGAACCGCGCCGGCGTTCGTGCCTGAACGCGACGCGTGGATTGAGGTCACGAGCGGATTCGCAGCCGGGCATTTCGAGGTCAACCCAAGCGGATCCGAGCAGGGTTCGGGAAGTGAAGGGATCCTCGTTTTGGACGAGACCGTCGATGTAGCGCAGCCACTTGAGCTTCGCTACGGTGGGGAGGCTGCTCGGTTTGATATCGGAATGGCGACCGCGGTCTCCACTACGACGGCAAGCGTGCCGTCCGCCGTCTCATCGCATGAACCGATCGAGGTTGCTCATCTGGATGAGACGGTAACCCTCGAAGAGATCCTGATGCGCGACAATTTCTCCGCCGATTCGATGGCGGCGCTGCTTGAACTGGATCCGGATCTTGTGCGTGTGATGGAGTTAACGTCACGAGGCGAGGAGCTACGACTGCTTCTCGTCCGACTGGAAACGCCGATCCGCGACAGTGCGCTGGGACTTGATCTGCTGGATGCGCTGGATCCGTTGGTTGGAACCGGAGCGGCCATGGTATGGGCCTTCTCAAAGGAAGGCGCAGCATTCTCCCCCTGGAATTTCTACATCAAGCAACGCGGGACAAACTACGTATTCTTCAGTTCAGCATCGTTTGTCGAGTTGACCGATGGATTCCTTCGCACCGAGAGGGTAGTCGCCGGAGAGGTGGCGGCTGGCGTCATCCGCCTCCCCAAGTCGGTCGACAACACAGTTCCCTTCTCGATCTACTACGGCACAGCCGGAGTAGACTACCCATAGGGATGTGTCTCCAGTCTGATCCTTCATCCTCTTGTTGTCCCGCTCCGCGAGGAACGCGATGCGATTGATCCTTGCCTCGAATTCGCCTCGCCGGCACGAGCTGCTCGCTCGCCTGACAGACGACTTCGTCGTCGTTCCAAGCCATGTTGACGAAACTGGAATAGGATCTCCCTCGGAGCGCGTTGTGAGTGCAGCACGGGCGAAAGCTCGCTCTGTGGGGCAGTTCGAGCATGGCGTGATTGTCGGGGCGGACACAATGGTTGTCGCCAACCAACAGAGCTTTGGGAAACCGAGGACCCTCGAACAGGCCAGGACGATGATCAAGACGCTCTCCGGAGGAGTCCATGTCGTCCTCACAGGGCTCTGCGTCTGGAACACCCACAGTGGACTGGAGCGGCTGCATTGCGAAGAGACGGAAGTGACCTTTCGCACGCTTCATCCAGACGAAATCGAGGCCTACCTCGACAGCGGCGAATACTGCGACAGGGCGGGGGCGTACGCCATTCAGGGCAGCGCAGCGAAGTTCATCTGTAGTATTCAAGGAGACTACACAAATGTGATCGGTCTTCCGCTTTGCCGCTTGACATGCCTCCTACGAGAGGTGGGAGTTGAACTGTAGCTGACCGCCAAGCAATATCGAAGCAGTCTGCAAGGCCAATCTAAGGAGGAGGTATCGGTGTCCGAGAAGAAGAAGCTGAGTATTCATGGGATTCAGAAGATGAAAGCCGCGGGAGAGAAGGTTGCATGGCTCACAGCGTACGACTTCCCAACGGCGCAGTTTGCCGAAGCTGCAGGCATGGACATGCTGCTGGTTGGAGACTCGCTCGGCATGTGCGTCTACGGATACCCGGGGACCGTTCCGGTCACAATGGATCAGTGCATTGTCCATTGCGAAGCCGTGCGGCGTGCTGCTCCGAACACGTTCGTCGTTGGCGACATGCCGTTCATGAGCTATCAAGTGAGTGACGAGGATGCCGTTCAGAACGCAGGACGTTTCCTCAAGGAAGCGGATGTCGATGCCGTGAAGCTTGAAGGCGGCAAGCGCGTGATCTCCCGAATTCGTGCGATCCTCGACGCGGGAATTGTCGTCTGCGGGCACATCGGGTTGACGCCGCAGAGCTCAGGCCAGTTGGGTGGACACAAGGCACAAGGAAGAACGATAGCTTCGGCGCGCGTGTTGATTGAGGATGCCCTAGCAATCGAAGACGCGGGCGCGCAGCTCCTCCTCCTCGAGGCCGTGCCGCCGGAGGTGGCTGGCTTCATTACGAAGAAACTGTCCATCCCCGTGCTAAGCATCGGCGCCGGTCCGGAGTGCGATGGGCAATTGCTCATCGTCTCCGATCTCATCGGTCAGTTCCAAGCGTTTACCCCCAAGTTTGTGAAGCGCTACTGCAACGTTGCGGACGTCGTTACCGACGCCATGAAGCAATACGTGGGCGATGTACGGGCCGGAGCATTTCCTGCTGACGAGCATTGCTACCACATGTTGAAGGCAGAGGCAGGCGGATTCGACGATCTGATGAAGGAATTCGTGTAGGTTCGATAGGAGGCATCCATGAGTGATTTGCGCAAGCGGCTGGCAATCAGTGATGGGCAGCTGCGTACCATCAATGAGTATCTGTTGGACCCGAACGCCAGTGTGATCAATGAGTTCCTGGCGGTTGTGGAGAAGCATGGCGGACCAGACGAGATCAATCGAAAAGCCGAGGAGGCCCGTCAACTCCCAGCCTTGCTGGAACGGCTCGAAGCCATGGATTCCCCCTACCTTGCAGATGTCCAGTGGTTGATCGCACAACGCGATCAAGGAGCGTTCACGTCGGTCGACGCGTTCCGCCGCAAGGTCGTTGGCAACCGTGTCGATGAGATGGCATTTGACGAGGCACACGCCGTTACGCTGGAGATCAGCGCGCTGCAGTTCTTCCCGTGGTTGATCGTGCAGGCAAAGCAAGCGATCAAACACGGCGAGCTGATGCCCGGAAGATACATCCGCGTGCGCAACATGGTTGAGCAGACAGGCGACAACGGAGACACGCTTGCGGTTGCGGCCGCAATGCAGGTGCTCGGCGCCAGCTATGTTGAGACACTGGACACGAAGGGAACCGATGGCTCGAATATCCATTTGGGCGGACCGGAGACGATCACCGGCTATTTCGGGGGCATTGGTCAGCCGAACGACCATGCGCTGCAATGGGTCGATGAGTTCCTTGGTTACTACAAGGAGTACGGAATCCGTCAGGTGCTCAACATCAATCCCGGGACCGTCCTGTTGGGCTACTTCCTTCACAAGCTCGGGATCGATATCGAATTCAAGATCTCCGTCTACATGGGGAATGACAATCCGTATGCCGCGCTATGGACACTGATCGGCGCGAAGCTGTTTTCGCGGGAGGACGGCTCCACATCGCTGATTGGGTTCAACTGGGCCAACTCAGTGAACAACGCCACAATCGAGAAAGGCTCGACGATCCGAAGCGCGCTCGGCCTTGAGGAGAATGTTCGGTTCGAACATCACATCACGGAGACCTACAAGTCGATCGTTATCCAGCCGTACGATCGTACAGCCGAACTCGTTGCGTTGGCCGATCATGTTGCCAATATCTCAGCCAAGCATGAAGGCGCAGCACCTGAGATCGACAAGCAGCGGGAACATCCATCGGACATCCTCGAGTACTTTCTCCCCAAGAGCGACATCGAGGACGCGGGTTTGATGCCGAAACTGGAACGCAACTACCTTGACAAGCATGATGCCCTGAATCGAACCGCCGTCGAGCTGACGAAGAAGGGACAGGCGTTTGTCGCTGCGCCGAATCTGCATCTATAGGCTCAAAACGAAGCATTGATGTGGGGGCGAAGCTGCGGTAAGCTTTGCCCCCATTCTTGTCGATCGGAGAGCGCCAGATGCCTGATCTTGCTTCACTGAGAGAGCGGATCGAACAAGAGAGGATCGGCTCGATCGATTTCCGCTTGGTCGATCTCACAGGCCGTTTGCGACACATCACGATGCCTGCTTCGCGCTTGTCCGAATCCATCATCAGCAATGGATTCGGCTTCGATGGCTCGAATTACGGATACCTAGGTGCCGCCGGAAGCGATATGGTGCTCGTACCGGACCTCTCAACCGCATTCGTCGAGGAACGCGATGGAGAGCGAGTCTTGTCATTCATTTCGTGTATCCACGAGACAGACACGGGCAAGCCGTCGGGGATTGATCCTCGACGTACAACGATGGCTGCTGTGGAGTACGCTGACCAGTTAGGGATTGCGGATGGAGTTCTCGTCAGTCCGGAGTTCGAGTTCTACGTCTTCGATGCCGTCAAGTTCGCAAGTGCTGCGGGTCGTACGTACGTTGAGGTCATTCCCGCCACGGCGTGCGAGCATGCACCTATGTGCGATCAGGACGGCAATAGATCTTCCGCGTATCACTCGCCGCTTCCGCAAGATCGTCTATTCTCGCTTCGGTGCGAGATTGTGCGACAGATCGAGGCTGCTGGGATTGCAGTGAAATACCACCACCATGAAGCAGGACGGTTTGGACAACAGGAGATCGAGCTTGGTTTCGACACGCTCGTCAGAATGGCGGATACGACACTTGTTGTGAAGTCGCTTGTGCAAGGCGTGTCGCGCGAGTGTGGCATGACTGCAACATTCCTGCCGAAACCGCTGCATGGTCAAGCAGGCAACGGAATGCACCTGCATCAGTATCTCCTCCAGAAAGAT
>CAZORQ010000017.1:13808-51792 GCA_964582285.1 uncultured Thermotogae bacterium | reverse complement strand
CTGCTTCCCAGATCTTGCATTGCGCCTGGAGTACGCATGCGTGCAAGAGGGCGAGGAGGACGTTCTGGTCATCGGGATCCCGGAGATGTAGGTGCGGGCCGGTGTGACGTAGAGAGGCATGAGAACGGACCCGGTGCTCGTGTGAGCGCCGGGTCCGTCATCTCCGGTTCTAAGGTGCCAGGACGGGATCGCTATGGAGAAGGGCACGGAAACGCGTCTTCTGACGACAGGTTGGCAGGAATCGCGACCCTATCGGAGGCGGTTGACGGGCGCGGGTACGGAGAGTATGCTCTCAGTATACGAGCGGCATGTCACAGGGAGAGATGGCGTATGCGAGTTGATGTCTATGAGGAACTGAAGCGGCAAATCGTTGAACTCGATGTCAAGCCCGGCGAGGTGCTCCATGAGAAGGTCCTCTCGGAGATGTTCAGCGTCAGTCGAACGCCAATCCGCGAGGCGCTGATTCGCCTTGAGGCGGAGGGTCTGGTCAAAGTCTCTCGCGGCCGAGGGGCCTACGTTACGGAGATCAGTCTGCAACACCTCAAAGAGTCATATGAGATTCGATCGTTCCTGACAGAGCTGCTCGGCCAGCTCATGGTGTCTCGCGCCACGGAAGCGGAATATGCGGAGATGGATGCCCTGTTGGCGCAGATTGGGGAGGAGACTGCCCCCGCGGTGCTTCGCAATCTTGACATGGCGTTTCATGACCTGGTCAATCGTGCCACTCACAACACCCTGTTAGCAGAAACGCTGACGCGTTTGCGCAACCAAGTGTCGCGGGTGTGGGACTCGAACGTTCCGGAGGGTGAGGATAGCTATTTCAGTGGGATCCATGAGGAGTTCAGCCAGCTCGTGAGCGCGGCACGGGCGAAGGACACAAAGGAGGTCGTCCGCCTGCTGCGGCGCCATCTAGCCCGCTTTGTGGACGAGATCATCGGTTTCTCAACGCAAGATCGATGGAAGGAAGCCCAAGGAGCCCGTGACCGGCCACAGCTCGGACGGGCGGAGCAATCGTAGAGAGCCCCGTATCTCGTGCTGGCTCTTGGAAAGGATCAGTAGATGAGGAAACGAGTTATTGCAGAGCCCTACAAAATCAAGGCTGTCGAGCCAATCAAGGTCACCACGCCCGCCTATCGCGAGGAGCGGATCCGTGAGGCTGGCTACAACACCTTCCTGCTCCGAAGTGAGGATGTGTACATCGACCTGTTGACCGACTCTGGGACCACGGCGATGAGCGATCACCAGTGGGCTGGTCTGATGCTCGGGGACGAAGCCTACGCTGGATCGCGCAACTTCTACCATCTCGAAGAGGCGATCCAAGAGGTGTATGGATTCAAGCACGTGGTTCCTACACACCAAGGTCGCGCAGCAGAGCACATCACCTCGCAGCTGCGGATCAAGCCAGGGCAGGTGGTGCCGATGAACATGTATTTCACCACTACCCGTGAGCATGTTGAGCGCGCCGGAGGTGTCTTCTTCGATTGCATTATCGACGAGGCACACGATCCTGTGAATCGACACCCGTTCAAGGGGAATGTCGACATTGCCAAGCTGGATAAGCTGGTTTCGGAGAAGGGAGCCGATGCGATTGCCTACCTGTCGATCGCCCCATGTGTCAACATGGCGGGCGGCCAGCCGTTCTCAATGGCCAACCTTCGCGAGGTCTCGGCGTGGGCCGACCAGCATGGGATTGCGATCATCTTCGATGCGACGCGCGCGCTTGAGAACTGCTACTTCATCCAGCAGCGCGAAGAAGGATATGCCGACCACTCAATCCGCGAGATCTTCAAGGAACTGATGAGCTACGGCGAGGGATGTACGATGTCGTCGAAGAAGGACAATCTTGTCAACATCGGTGGGTTCCTCGCGACGAACAATGAGGATTTCTTCCTCAGTGCCAAGGAGATGGTGGTCGTCTTCGAGGGACTCCACACCTACGGAGGGATGTCCGGTCGCGACATGGAAGCACTGGCTCGCGGCATCGAGGAGATGGTTGAGGATGCGCATGTTGCGGCCCGTGTTCGCCAAGTGGAGTACCTTGGCCATCAGCTGATCGAAGCCGGCGTGCCGATCGTCGAGCCGGTTGGAGGCCACGCGGTGTTTGCCGATGCCAAACGGTTCCTTCCTGACATGCCGCAGGATCAGTTCCCGGCCCAGGCGCTGGCGGCAGCGATCTATGCTGATTCCGGCGTCCGATCGATGGAACGCGGTATCGTCAGCGCTGGACGTGATCCGAGCACCGGTGAGCATCGGAAACCGAAACTCGAGCTCGTGCGCCTTACTATCCCGCGACGGGTCTACACCAATCTGCACATGGATGTTGTGGTCGAGAGCTGTGCGGCTCTCCTCGAAGATCGGTCGTCGATCAAAGGATTGAAGATGGTCTACGAGCCGGAGAAGCTTCGCTTCTTCCAGGCTCGCTTCGAGCAGCTTGTGTAAAGAGGCCTTCTTCACACGCACTATCTGAGAGGTAGGGCCGGCCGCAAGGGCCCTGCCTCCCTCCTTTTCCGAGGCATGCCGTCTTGCAGTGGGTTTCCGCTACTTGGCGAACCGTGCTATGCTCCACTCGTGATGAGCCTCGTTCTGGCAGTGAGAGACAACCGGGATGTTGTCATGGCTAGTGACGGCCGCGTTCTAGGCGAGAACCTTGATGTGATGTCCGACGGCTCTCCAAAGACACTTGCGCTGAATGCCGAATTGTGCCTTGGACTTGCCGGCCGAACAGATATGATCCGACAGGTGCTGATGTCGCTTGGTGTCAAGTGCCGTGGCAGCCACCCGGTCGATCTTCTTAGCTCGTGTCAAGAGGCGGCTTGTCCTGTGGATGTGGACTACCGCGATGCACGCGATGAGGTTACCAGCGTGCTTCGTTGGATGACACGCCGTATTCATGATCGGTTGTGTTTCGCACGGATCCCCGCTGTGATTCTGGCAGGAAAGGCGGATACCCATCCTGCACTGTGTGAGTGGCATCTCCCCGCAAGGGCGATGGAGACACTCGGAACGGCAGGATACTCCGAAGCCATTGCGGGGAGTCCTCCGGCAGAAGGAACGCATGCGTGGCGTGCGTTTCGCCAATTGGTCCACGCGGAGCGATCGACGCAACGTGCGGAAGAGCGGCTGACGCGTGCGGTGCGCTTCTGCGCGCGGACACACGGCGCTGCGGGGCCGATCAGCGAGACTGTGTTTCTTCGCCGGCTATCGCGTGGATTCGAGCTGTGCCGAATCGAATCTTCAGACGAGGGAATCACTTGATAGAGGGCCGTTGCGCGGCTAAGCTCATTGGCAGTCAAGCATACTGTATGCCAAACGTCGGGCGATTCGGGCTACGTCTCGTAGGAGGTTAAGCATGCCGCTTCATCGGCACGAGTGTGAATCTTGCGGACATCGATTTCGCATTCTTGTGACACATGGGACGGAAAATGACACGCCGACATGCCCGATCTGCGGGAGCACGGCGACGCGTCGCATGATGCCGCTTGTGGCGGTTCAGTTCAAGGGAAGCGGGTTCTACAAGACCGACCATGGACGGAAGGATCGCAGCCGCTCGAACAAGGCCAATACTGATACCGACGCGAAGAGCTCCGAGCCGAAGGAAGCATCGCACGGGGCGAGTGGATCGAGCGATTCGAGCAACTCTCCTGCCACAAGCAAATCGCAGCGCTCTGCAGGGCCCAAGAAGACAGCATCTGCGGACTAGACCGGCCTGGTCCTCCCCTCTTGTGAGCGCAACATGCAGCATCTGTCGGGTGACGCTTGGCAGCGACGTTCTATCCCAAGAGAATGTGGCAGAACACGGAGGAAAGGAGCTCTCAATGACCCGTCCGTCTCGTCTGCTTGCGAAGTATCTCGCGATGGTTCTTGCTTTGCTCGTTGTAGCTGCGCCATCGCTGGGAACGGACTCACCGTTTGATCTGATTGCTCAGGCCGATCTGGCCTACACGACACGATACCTTCCCGAGAGCATGACCGAGGCCATCGCGCTATACGAGGCGGTTGTTCCTGATCTCGCGATGCTCTCGGATCGCTCGCAGGCCTACGTGCTCAACCGGCTTTCCCAACTGTGCTACGAGGCGGCGCTGTTCACCGACGGCGAGACTCCGGAGGACGAGGAGCTGTACATCAAGGGCAAGGAATATGGCTTCCAGAGTCTACGGCTCAATCCGGAGTTTGCCGCCCACGAGCCGGCTGGATTCAACGAGGCGCTGTCCTATGTCACCGATCCGGCGGCATTGCACTGGACGGCCAACAACTGGGGGATGCTGTGCGGCATGATGAACCCGATCAAGGCGTTCTTGGAACAAGACAGTGTCTTGGCCCTGTTCTCCCGTTGCGTTGAGGTGGAGCCAAGCTTCTGGGGTGCCAGTTCGGCCAGCGCTCTGGGATCGCTCCTTATCATGTCGCCCGGGGCTCTTGGGGGCGACAAGGACGCGGGATTGGCGCTTGTCGAGCAATCGATTGTGACCGCGCCCTCGTACCTGAACAACCGGATCATTCTTGCCGAGTACTGGGGGTTCACCTACAATTTCTTCGGCAAAGTGGACGGTGTCCGCGATGCCGAGCTGATAGAGCGCGAAACGGCGTTCATCCTCGAAGCGGAGATCGGCGATTGGCCGTTTTGGAACCGCCAAGCAAAGAGCGGAGCGGAGCGGTTGCTGGCGCGACTGCAAGACATGACAGACTAGGCTCGCGGTTCGAGGCGATCGTAGCCCCATTCGTCGAGCGAGAACGACCAGTACTGGTTCACCTTCCTGATTGCATCATCGTCCAGGGCATACGTGTTCTTCCTGTAGTCGGCGACGGATTCGATGTACGAGCGAAAGCTGATCTCAGCGGTATCGTAGCCGGGTAGCCCCAGGTCGTCGTACACACGGCGTATCTCAGCGAGTGGAGATGCCTCCAAATCCTCAAACCGAATCTCCACGAGGTTGTCTGCGGGAATCAGCGATTGCTCGGCAAGGAGTCGACGCATGAGGTGTTGGTAGAACTGCAACACATGCGTCTCGACCAACTCCGGCTCGATTCCCTGCAATTGTGATCGTGGAAGCACCGTTCGATGCATGTGCAGTGTGGAGAGGAAGACCTCGTAGGGATTGCGATGAATGTGGATGAACTTGGCATCCGGAAAGAGTTCTAGCAGCGTCTTGATCCGGGCGGAGTGGGCGCAGTTTTTGATGACCAACCGTTTTCCACCACTCGCGAAGGTGATCTTGCGCAGTACAGCCTGGTAAACGGCGACCCAGCGCGAGCGATCGCTGGGCGACAAGGTATCGAATAGAACAGCGCGCTCGAACAGTTTCCATGCTTGCTGTGGAAACGAGAATGTGTGAATGAACGAGTGCGGTGACAGGTTGGCCAGCGCGAATTCGTCCTCCTGGGGAGCGTCAAAAGATAGCGGGATGTTGTCGATCAATCGGGTTGGGTAGCGGGATTGGGCTGTCCTAGCCAGGAAGCGTTTGATCGCGCGTCGGCCGATGAGGCAGAAGCCCGGCGCCATTGCCTGGAACGTCGAAAGGTAACCGAAGTTCGCGTCTTTGCAGAGGAGGTTGTGCAGGTGCGTCGTGCCGCTTCGCCAATGTCCAATGATGAAGATCGGTGCAGGATGAACGGCTGTTTTCCGGACTTTCTCTCCGTACAGGAGCTGTTCCCAGATCTTGAAGACAGCGGTGAGCAGAGTGGTGGCGCACACGAACAAGAGCCGCGGCATGTAGACGAAATCCACAGGACCTGTGGTCAGAATCAGCCTCAGCCAACTGCGAAACGAGCCGAGGGCTGCTGGATGCTCGGTGCTTGAGCCCTGTCCTTCTTTGGCGATGGTTCCATCTCCTCCTTTTTGGAGTGGGACGACTACTGCGCGACCCTGTCGTGTCAGGGGTGGGTGTCCCGGATCATGACCAACCCGAAGATGGTCGTTGAGTACGCGACCCCTCCGTCGGGATGAAGGAACAACGCTCCGGCCCAGTTGTTGTGCCCGAGCCCCGTGCCAACAAGCTTCTGGTAGACGGTTTCGCCAGTCGCGAAATCGACCGCGATGAAGTACCAGCTTGTCACTGGACAGCATTCGCTACGCCAATACATGTACGCCATGCCGCTTCCTAGGGACAGCTTGAAGACGCCGATACTCTTCTGATGACTTGCCCAGACCTGTTCGCAGCTGTACGTGCCGTCGTCTTGCCGGACTGCATCCACGCGGACGAGCCCCGGCTCGGGCTGCGAGTGAGGGAAGCTGTGGTGTCCCCAGTTGTTCTCCGCAAGGGCGGAGTAGACGCCCGTGGGTTCTCCGCTTGCATCGGCATGCGCGACGCATGCGACGCTCACGTCGGTACCGCTCTTGCCCGCCTCGAAGAGAGGTGTGCTGCATACGACCGTGCCGTCGGATCGCTCAGCGAAGATCAGATGGATTCTCGGCTCGGCATTGTCGGTAATCACCACCAGTCCGTCGGATTCTCCGACGAGCGTGACCGAAGTCCCCGATCCTCGAGTGATGTGACCGGGTTTCTTGTGGGGGCCGCGGTCGTACGGGGTACGCCAGTCGATCGCGATCTTCCCGCGGCCGTTCTGGCTGAACCGATAGAGCGCGTGATCGGAGAGAATGAAGACACCGTCTTCGGCGACAGCAAACGAGTTCTCGATGATCTCTCCGTCCAAGCGCAGTGTACGGACCTCGCCCGTGTCCACGTCGACCGTCCCCACCATTCCTGCGGTTGTCGCATACCAGTAGTACGCCCCGCTCCAGTCAGGCAGGACCCATGCGACACTGTCTCTCTTCGGCCATCGTAGCGGGACGACGAACTCGCTCAGATCGTACTCCCGGACCAATCGAAACGTGCCGCCTTCCGGGGGAATCTGTACGACTTGCACCGTGTTCTCCGTTGTCGGAACCACCGCGCGATCCTGGTTGTCGAGGTAGAAATACATCCCGGCGCCGATGTACTCCCATGGCAGGATGCCTTGAAGCAGCCAGTAAACGGGACGCGGTGGCAGATTGTAGGACGCTAGTTCCGCCAAGCTGTCCGGGTCCATAAGCTCCAATTGGAACCCTCTCCCGTCGCTGTGAACGGCTACAAGCTGACCGAAACGGTCATAGGCGATCGTCCCGTAGCCGCCGAACCCTTGCGTTCGTGAGATGATCTCAGGGTGACCTCCAATGGGGCCGGGAATTTCGTATGTGTCGGTAATGTAGCTGTCACAGTGCATGTTGTTGCCGCCGTTCGCGGCCATGAATGGATGTCGTGGAACCTCGACATGCACTATGGGGCGAGGGACGTCGACGGGATGGAACCTAACGAAGTCCTCGCATTCCGCTGATCTCCCGGCATCCTGTCCGAAGAGCCAACTCCAAAGCACTCGGAACGATTCCCATGGCGTGATTAGCCAATCCGGAATTGGCCTAGCCTTTAGATCGCGACCTTCTCCGAAGCTGCACGAACAGCAGCAGCAAGCCATCGCCAGAACCACCACCAACAGGAGGATCCTTCCAGGCGTTGCTCGCAGACGTTGCGTTGGTCGATGTCGGTCTGATATTGCCGTCACATCGTACTGTGTACACGCGATCGATCGGGAAGGCAAGACGGAGGCGAGGACACAAGCTCTTCAGCTCACATTCACGTCTCATTCATGACTGCCGCGTACGGTTGCATCATACGAGAGCAGACCTTCTTACCAGGGCCCGACGCGAGACAAGACGCATCGGGCCCTGAACCTTGAGTGGCTTCCGTTATCCTGCTTGAACCGTAAGATCTCCGATGCCCTACATCATGCTGCCAACCTTGCGTGCATAGAGGCGGAATCCAATGCCTGCAGCGTGCCCAAACACCGGCGATTGCCTACATCCATTGATTGCTTCCTGCTGGCGGCGAATGGAACCTAGACATCAGCTTGCCTATCGTGGCTTCGCATATGTCCAGGGTGTTCGCCTCCTTGACGACGAAGCGAAAAGAAGCGATCATCATTTATATTGCCATGCGAACGCTGACAGATCATGCAGAAGCGTGAGCACAGCGGAGAGAAGGAGACATGGGCCAAGGATATGTAGGAATGGAGAGAATGGGGGCCGAGGTCGCAAAACGCGCGGTCTACTACGGCGCATTGAAACTGGTTGGGTACGAGTTCCGCGAGTGTCACGGTCACGTCTACATGGTCGATGATCCGGAGAAACTGCCGGAAACTGCGGTTGGGGTTCGCGTTCCGAGTGGATCGGAGCTGCAGCCGTTTCTGTTCCATGTATTCACGACGGACAAGCTAGTCTACGTTGCGCCGGCCCAACGCTACTGGTGGGAGGACGGGAAACTGCTCTGGACGATTCACGCCGCAAAGACGTAGCGTACAGAGCCTAGTCGCGATCGCGGAGAGAGCAAGCGGTCCCATGCTGCTGCGTGGGATCGTTTGTCATGAGGCGGCAATTCCGTGAAGGACCACCGGCTCACTTGTCGCACAAGGTTGCATGATCAATCGCTCCGTGCTATATTGCAAATATGCGCAATAAAGAACGGAGCTTGCGATGAGGCAGCACACACCAGTGACGCGCATCGGCAAGGCGCTATCTCATCCACTGCGGGAACGGATCCTACGATTGCTGGAGGACGGCGAGCGGTGCGGCTGTGAGTTTGCCCCGGAGCTTGGCGTCGATCCTTCGACCGTATCACGGTCTCTGAACCTGCTCGAGCGTGCTGGGTTGGTCGTATCTCGTCGCGACGGTGTCCGCGTCCTGTGGCGGCTTGTGAATCCGGAGATCCTTGGCACCCTCGATCGGTTGATCGATCTGACGAGAGACGGCGGCATAGCGTGAAGCGCGAGCTGCGGATCTTCGCATTGATGGTGGGCGTCTTCTTGTTTGCGTTCCTCGTGCCGTTCTCCAGTGCCACGGTGCGCAGCGCGATTCTGGAGGCGTTCTTCATGCTCCAGGAGTACGCGCGGGAGCACGTGCTGCTCTGCCTGGTGCCGGCCTTCTTCATCGCTGGGGCGATCGCGGTATTCGTCTCGCAAGCAAGCGTCATCAAATACTTGGGCGGTGGGGCGAAAAAGGCTGTCGCGTACAGCGTTGGCTCGGTGTCCGGTGCGATTCTCGCTGTCTGTTCCTGCACGATCCTTCCGCTGTTCGCGGGCATCCACCGGCGCGGTGCTGGTCTTGGACCGGCGATCGCCTTCCTCTACGCCGGACCAGCGATCAACGTGCTTGCGATCATTCTGACCGGCCGAATCCTCGGCATCGAATTCGGCCTTGCGCGAGCAATTGGGGCCATTGTCTTTGCTGTCGTGATTGGCGCCTCGATGCAGTTCCTGTTCCACAAGGAAGAGGCGGCGAAACAGGCGGCGGCGGCCGAGGCGCGGGCGCCGGAAGACGGCAAATCGATCTGGCAGACCGCGGTTCCGATTGCCTTGATGATCCTGATCCTCGTGTTTGCCAACTGGGGAAAGCCGGGGACCATCTCGATCGATACGGTGTCGGGCGAGACCCTGACCGGAACGCGTGCCGGCGAGACGACCGACGAAGTACTGATCCGGCTACCGGACAGCGAGGACGCCACGACGCTCTCGAAGAGCATCATCGAGTCGGTTCGCTTCGCGCCGTCGGCGTACACGACGATCCATCGTGCTCGATTCTTCATTGCCGGTACGCTGCTTCTCGTTCTGATTGCAGTGATGCTTCGCTGGTACTCGGTGCAAGAGGCCTCGGAATGGGGACGATCGGCTTGGTCGTACGCGAAGCTAATCCTCCCGTACCTGTTCGGCGGCGTGCTGATCGCTGGATTCCTGCTGGGAAGGCCAGGACACACGGCGCTGATTCCGCCGGAGTGGATCGCCAGCGCCGTCGGAGGAAACAGCTGGCTGTCAAACCTCGCTGCCAGTGTTGCCGGGGCACTGATGTACTTCGCGACGCTGACCGAGTTGCCGATTGTCCAAGGGCTGCAAGGTTCGGGAATGGGGGACGGTCCGGCGCTCGCGCTGTTGCTCGCCGGTCCGGCGCTGTCGCTGCCGAACATGCTGGTCATCCGGAAGGTACTCGGAACGAAGAAGACGTTGGCGTATGTGCTGCTCGTCATCGTTGCGGCGACGCTTACGGGGAAGCTCTTCGGTGCGATCGTCGGGTAGCTGTAAAGGAGGTAGGAGTGAAGATCGAGATCCTGGGCACAGGATGCCCGAAGTGTGAGGAGTTGGCGAGGAATGCCGAGGCGGCGGTCCTCGAGTTGGGACTTGAAGCCGATGTCGCCAAGGTGACGGACATCGTCGAGATCGCAAACCGTGGGGCGATGATGACGCCGGCGCTATCGGTAGATGGCGACATCGTGCTGGTCGGCAAGGCTGCGAGCACCGAAGAACTCAAGATGCTGCTGTCCTCATGAACGGACGATTGTGATGAAGCGAGCGAAGGGAGCGGTGACCGTTGCACTTCTCCTGTTCGTGGGGGCGACCGTCGGCCTGCTTGTTGCGCAGGAGGTGGCGCGGACGCCAGCGGAGGGAGAGCTGTCTGCAACGTCTTTTGATCGGACTGTCGAGAGCGGCGGCGCGTCATCGACGTCACCCATGGAATCCAGAGCGATTCCCGCTGAGGCGAACGACGAAGAGCCGAATCGGAGCGCGGTGGACAGCGCGGCCGACGTGCCACCTGTGGGCAATGTCGAAGCACGTTGTGTGGTCGACGCAATCTACTTCCACAACACGCATCGCTGTTGGACCTGCAAGAAGATCGAGCAGGATGCGAGGGCGATCGTCGAGGCGGTGTACGCGGATCTGCTAGCAGCCGGGACGCTCCGCTGGTCTGCGATCAACATGGAGGAGGACCGTCGGTACGTCGAACGCTACGATTTGACCAAGCCCACGTTGATCCTCGTCCGCCGGGTCGCCGACGCGACGGGCGAATGGCAGGTGCTTGAAGAAACCTGGAGCCTCGTCCGCAACGAGACGAAGTTCGCGCTCTACATCGAAGACGCGGTGGGGGCGTTCCTCGAGGGCTGTCGATGAGTGCCCTCGCGATGGCGGCCCTGTCGGCGCTGTGGTTCGGTATTCTGACGTCGCTCAGTCCGTGCCCGCTGGCGACAAACATCACGGCAATCTCTTTCGTCGGGCGCAAGACAGGTTCGCCGACCGGTGTCCTGCTCTCCGGGCTGCTCTACACGGTCGGCCGTGCGCTTGTGTACGTCGCGATCGCGATGCTTCTCGTCACAAGCCTCCTCTCGGCGCCGACCATCTCGCTGACCCTCCAGACGTGGATGAGCAAGCTCCTCGGCCCCATCCTGATTTTCGTCGGGATGGTGATGCTCGGACTCATCCGGATCCGCCTGCGCGGCACAGGCATGAGCGAGCGGCTGCGGCACCGTGTGGAACGATGGGGCATCGTGGGGGCTCTGGCTCTAGGCAGCTTGTTCGCCCTGTCGTTCTGCCCAGTATCGGCGACGCTCTTCTTCGGGAGCCTGCTTCCACTCGCCGTGAAGCATGAATCGGGGATCCTTCTCCCACTCCTCTACGGCATCGGAACGGCGATCCCTGTGGTTGTCTTCGCGGTGGTTCTCGCGGTCGGCGCGCGGTGGCTGGGGAAGCTGTTCGAGCGGGTCACCCAGGTCGAGCGGTGGGTGCGGGCGATCACTGGGGTCGTGTTCATCGGCGTCGGGATCTACATGTCGCTGATCTACGTGTACCACGTGCTGTAGTCACGAGGAGACAGAGTCGATTGGACGGAGTAGACCTCCCTCGACGAGATCGATGGGATCTGTCGCGAGAAGCGATCAATAGACGAGAAGACACCAAATCATCTGCCTCGTCCTCTCGATCGTGAACAGGTCGAGAAGGCGGTCAATGAGCTTGGGATCGACGCGACGATCGACAAGCTGACCGACATTGTCGAGATCGCAAACTGCGGGGCGATGATGACGCCGGCTCTATGCATCGACGGCACGACTGCCGTTGCCGGAGAGGTTCCCGCATTGGACGAGCTGAAGCGCCTGCTGCGATCGTCGAAGCGCTGAACACGAGACGCAGCTCTGACCATGGGGCGGGCGAACGCTCGGGATTGGTGGCGTGACTCACTCGAGCGGGTAGCCAGCCTTGAGGTTGCGCACGCGCATCGAAGCGTCAGATCGGGGGACATCCTCCCAAGTGAAGTCGAGCGCTGTCTCCTCTGCCGTGAAGACCGCGGCGATCTCTGTAAGCGACGCGTACTGCACGATGCCGGCATCGACGAGGACGTCGATCTGCGCGAGAAACCGATCCCACCACTCGAGTCGGGTCTCCCAGTAGTGGATGGAGTCAACGGGTGCGGTCCATTGCGAGGCGATGCCGACCGCTCCGTCGGCCGCGAGGAACTCTCGTGGGCTAGCGAAGACAGCGATCGTGTTGATCCGATCGGGATGGCGGTTTTCGACCGCCTGTCGAACCGCGGCGATCGAGTTCACCAGCTCGCCGTGGCCGATGTAGAGGCAACGAGCATCGGGGTCGTGTCGGGTCCAGTCGTCACGGGACGGTCGCCAAGCCCACGGGGCCACGCATTCCCCGCCGCCATGTCCCGGCAGCGCGACACCCCACAGGATCTGGAATTCCGGATAGGTTGTGTCGAAGACGTCGAGATGATCCTGCAGCTCCTCTTCGTTCAAGCCCGAGGCAACATGCGTCGGTGTTCCTCCGGCGAGGACGATCTCCTCTCGGACCTCGTGATACGGGACGGACGATTCATGGGCGTGGGCGTCGATCTCATGCCCCATCGCCTCGAGGTCGGCGTAGAACGTAGGTTCATACCGCGCGACGCCACGTGAAAAGGTCCAATCCGAGCCGAAGTTGATTCGGGTACCGTGATCGGCCGCCATCTGTGCGAACGCGCGCATCGTCGTGGCGAAGTGATGCATCAACGCAGCATCCCCGTCGTAGTCGGGGATATTCGCCTTCGGAACGACGCCTCGACTCATGTCCTCTTCGGTGTGGATGACAAGGGTTACGTACAACGATGTGCGAGGAGGGCTCTCGGTCTCCGTCGCATGCAAGGCGCAGGACATGCTGCCGACAAGGAAGAGGCTCCAGCAAGAGACGATAGCGGCCATCTTGATCGTGGATCGACGATGCGTTTGCCTCATACAGTCCTCTCCCTGAGCAACACAATCTAGCGAATGGAACCGTTTGTGCCAACCGAGTTGCGGAGCGGTGGACGGCAGCAGCTCCGCAGGGACGGGGAGGTGGCTGGTCAACGAGTGATGCTCTCCCCAACGCCCGCTAAGTGCACATCATAGAGAAGAAAGGAGACAGACAGTACTGGAAATACCATCAAATAGCTGATAAGATTGCTGCAGACAGGCAGGAGGAGGTATGCAGGATGAGCCAATTGAAGCGTGGCATCTGGTTGGGTGTGTTTGCATTGCTGCTTTGTGTGAGCGGGTGCAGCTCTTTGCTTGGACCTGCTAGTTCGGATTCTATGGTTGTTCCCGAGGTAGATACCCTGAGAACCTCTAGCGGGCCACTGGGTGTTCCTGAGCGAGTTGCGCTTAGGACAGTCGAACGGTCCGGGTACTATGAAGAAGTCTCCACCATGCTTCAGGGATCCACGCCAAGTGTAACGCGGTTGGACTCCGGAACATGTGCTGTCGTGTTCAATCTGGAACTAGGCGAAGATGAGGCCAAGTCGGATGCATTCGTAGTGTATCCGTACGTGTTGTTTGTGGTCGATATTAGCTCAAAGATAGTGATGCAAGCGTATAGGGTTGTGCCGCAACTAGACGCCGAGCTTCTTACCGTGGAATCGATGATAAAGGATGATGTGCGAACAGTGAGGATGTCTGAATGCGTGGCTGTGAAGCTAAAAGCCGCGCGCAAGATAGCAGAAGAGCGGCACAGCGGAACTGGGCCAGTTCAGCCGAAGCGCGAGTGTGACGAAAGCCTAACTCAGCCACGAACTGCATGCTGGTGTAGCAGAACAGTGCTTGGACACTTCGACACTGGGTGTCTCCAGGTGTGCACAACTGGTTGCAGTGTGTTGCCACCAGCACAATCTGCCGCATGCTATGGGATGTGCTGTGCATCATGCTGGGTTCCTGCATACTGTACGCGAGTTGAATGTAGAACCATCTATCCGTGTTCCTGATAGAGAGCCGGATCCGCGACTATAGCAGTGTAGAAGGAGGAAGGAGCATACACATGACGAGGCGGATGGGTGTTGTGTCCATGGTTCTTCTCCTGATGATAGCCCCATGGGCGATTGGGCAGACTCGCATGCTCATTGTGTCCACGTGCAGCGAAGGTTCCCATCGGATTCAGGATGCGATCAACGCGGCAGCAGACGGCGGGATTGTCGTCATCGAGCCGGGGATCTATCGGGAGAATCTGGAGATCTGTCGGCCGGCGACCATTCTAGGTCAAGAGGGGGTCATCCTTGAGCCGGAGACCCAGGATCGCCCGGCGATGACGGTCGATCAGGCTGTCGGGGTATCGATTTACGGAGTGCAGATCCGGAACGCAGCTGTCGGGATCGATGTCTCAGTCAGCTCTTGCCTGATCGCGGATTGCACAATCCGAGCCTCTAAGATTGGGGTTCGCATCATGACGTTTGCCGACGACTTGGTGTCGCTGTGTAGCACGGTCGTGCATGGCGAAGGGTTCGGCGTGTCTGTCCTTGGATCGGGGACCACGGCGCTCTCGATCTGTGAGTTCGACGGGCTTGCGACAGGCGCAAGCATTGGAGGCATCGCCCTCGTGTCTGTCTCCGGTTGCACATTCGAGCGCTGCTATGACGGACTTGTGATTGCGAGTGCCGCGACGGCGATCCTTGCCGACAACCTCATTGGGAGCAACCATGGCAGCGGGGTTCGTCTCGATGCGTCGCCCGGTGGGGCTGAAGAGGGATCACTGGCTCTGCTCCGGAACACGATCGAGGCGAACGGGCGATGGGGGCTGTCACTCTGCGGGGTCAACGGAATGACCGGCGTTGAACTGTTCGGTCAGATCCTGGGATGGGAGAACCAGTTTGCCGACAACGGGCTCGGCGCGACCTGTCCGGTCGATCTGCCGCTGCCGGAGGCGTTCTTCGGCGAGTAGGTACCGGTCTGCTGTTCTCCTGTCACAGCGCGGATCGCGATCGGGAGGGTCCCACGCTGACGAGAGCGACGCTCCTGGGATAGGAGGTGAGGGCTCAGGCCATCCGACGGATCCGTACGTCGATCTCTGGATGATCCTTGAGGAGATCGATCAGCTGTGACGTGTCGGTGCTCCCGAAGTGGTACGGGTAGAGGATGGTCGGATTCATCGCGATGGCGACGTCAGCGACCATCTCCGGAGTCATCGTGTACGGCAGATTCATCGGCAAGAAGGCGATATCAATGTCCGCTTGGGCCTTGAGCTCCGGCGTGTTCTCCGTGTCACCGGCGACGAGGACGCGGAGATCTCCGAACGTGATCACGTAGCCGTTCCCGTCACCATACGGGTGAAACGGGTCGCCACTGTCTCGCTTGTGGATGAGGTTGTAGGCAGGGATCGCTTCGATCTGCAGTCCCCGGATTACGGTCACGTCGCCGTTTCGCATGATCGTGCCTCCGTCCACCTTCTCTTTGCAGTGTTCGGTGCAGACAATGTCGGTTGCCTCGGTTCGGATGTGAGCCAGTGCTTGGGGATCGAGATGGTCACCGTGCTCGTGTGTGATCAGCACAAGGTCGGCTTTCGGCAGTGTCGAGTAATCGGCGACTTGACTGAACGGATCCACGTAGATTCGGTTCTCGCAGAATGTAAACAGCAACGATCCGTGACCGAGAAACGTGATCTCCAGGTCTCCGGCCGATGTATTCAGTTGGTCTGTCTCGTGGTCCATCAATGCCATGGCCAATCCCTCCTCAGGGCGTGTGTCGGTGCTCTTCCCCCACTCTACACACGGCAAGCATGGGCAGCAATTGCTCCCGGTTGGGAGACGACCCGCAGCTCGATAGAATGCCCAATTGAGGTGATCCGATGCACGAGGACGGTCCGTTCGGCTCAGTACCAGGCGTTGCGATCACGGTTCTGCTCGACAATCTCTCCGACATGCTGGCGAGATCGACCGACACGGTGAAGCGTTTCTCTGATGGGCCGCTCATTGCCGAGCATGGGTTCTCCGCTCTGATCGAGTTGCCGGCAGCCGGCCTGCAGATTCTGTGGGATGCAGGAGGCACGCCGACGGCAGTGATGGACAACCTCCGGAGGATGAAGATCGATCCGACGACGATTGACATCATCGCGTTGAGCCACGGGCACTGGGACCATGTCGCTGGCCTATCAGACGTGCTTCGAGCAATCTCCGCAGCTCCGGAAGCGAAGCTGTTCCCCGCCGGGGTTGGCGACCAAGAGCTGGTGAGCTATGCGAAGCGCAAGACGGTGCCGCTGATCGTTCACCCTGCGGCGTTCCGCGAGCGTTGGAGCTTCTTGGAGGACGGTCGGCGATACGGACCGCGGAACCCGACAGACCGTGCAGCATGGGAAGCGCTTGGCGCGGAGATCAGAGAGTCGACTATGCCGCATCGCATCGCGGACGGGTGCTGGGCGACCGGATACGTACCGCGTGAATCGTTTGAGGCAGGAACTCCATCTGTGAGCCGGCGGTTCCGCGATGGTGATCGGTTCGAGATCGATGACATCGATGACGATCAGTCGATCGTCATCCATGTCGAAGGGAAGGGACTTGTCGTCGTTGCAGGATGCGCTCACGCAGGGATTGTGAACACCGTGCGGCATGCGCGGAAGATCTCTGGGATTGACCGCGTGTACGCGATTCTCGGCGGATTCCATCTGGGTCGAGTGACGGACCGAACGATCGAGCAGACCGTCGAAACGATTGCGGAGATGGAGCCAGCCGTGATCGTGCCGTCGCACTGTACTGGGTTCGCAGCGATGCGGCGGTTTGCGGAACGGATGCCTGATGCGTTCGTGCTCGGCACTGTGGGGACGACGTACAGTTTCTAGTCGGGCGACCGACGAAGCGCCCGAACGCGTCAGTCCGAGATGGCCGGGAGAGGTCGATCCGATCGCCACATGTCGTAGGCAATCCTGGCGAAGCGCTCATGCGTTCCGTGCCAGGTGGGAACCTGATCGATCGACCAGTACTCAAGGGCGTGCCCCTCATGCGATAGGGTCAGCTTGCCTCCCGTGCGCTCGCAGAGGTGGACGATCGCGACCGCCGTAAACGGTCCCGTGTCCACGCCGGGCCGTCGCGTGAACACACCGACGAGTCGCACAATCCGCACGTCCAACCCAGTCTCCTCCCGAGCTTCTCGTACGGCAGCCTCAGCCGGCTTCTCGTTCGGTTCGACCCAACCACATGGGAGGCACCAACCGGTTCCGTCGGAGCGATCCATCAGGAGAATCTTGCCTTCGTGGTCGAAGATGGCAGCGTCGGTGCCGACCTTCGGGGTCACATGCCCCATCTCTCGGAGGAGCTGATCGGACAGATGTTCCACCGACTCACCTGTGAGGGAGCCATACGACCCTGCGGCCAGTTGCAGCAGCTGCTGATACCGTTCGCGATCATACGGATTCTCGGCGTAGTGCAAGCCGTTTCGGGCGATCGTTCGGATTCCGTCGAGCAGCCCCAAGATGTCCATTCGCGTTCCTCTCCTCGGTGCACATGCGCCAGACGAGGCGTAAGGCGCTTGCTCTAGGCGATCCTACACGATCGGTTCCCATCCGTCGTTCGAGGGAGTATGCTGTGCGAAGCGGGATAGAGGAGGGGATTGGCGTGTTTCGACGGGGGACGCGGGCGCTTTGGAAGGCCGGACGGGCGATTCGGGGTTACTCGATTCTCGACTTCCTGCACGGCTACATCTACGGACGGTGGCCGTACCTGTACATCGGCCTCGCAACTGGAGAGCGGAAGCTCCCGCGGATTCTCGAACCGCTTGTCTGTCTTGCCGGGCATCTGTTCTTGCGGTCGGGGGACGGTGACGATCCGCAAGAAACGAAGCGCCGGTTCGCCGATCGGTATCACGGCAAGGTCGTCCCGACCGACGCGGCGGAGCAGCTGGTGACGCTCGACGTGCCGGTGGAGCTGCACGACCTCGAGCAGATCATCCCGTATGCGACGGCGCGCGACATCGTCATGGACCAGCCGGAGCACATCGTTGTTCTGGAGTGCCCATGCCGATCGGTGCGGGAGAACCCGTGCCTGCCGCTTGATGTCTGCCTGATCGTGGGCGAGCCGTTCGCGCAGTTCGTCGCAGAACACCACCCGAACAAGTCCCGTTGGATCAGCCCGCAAGAGGCGGTCGACATCCTTCGCGCCGAGCGTGATCGAGGACATGTGCATCACGCGTTCTTCAAGGATGCGATGCTCGGGCGCTTCTACGCGATCTGCAATTGCTGCTCCTGCTGTTGTGGTGCGATGCAGGCGTGGAAACACGGGACGCCGATGCTCGCGTCGTCAGGGTACATTGCGGAGGTCGATGATGCGGCGTGCATCGCCTGCGGCGCTTGCGCCGAGACGTGCCCGTTCGACGCACTCAGCGTCACCGAGGGGGCCCTCGCCATCGAGCGGGACGCCTGTATGGGCTGCGGGGTGTGCGTTGCCGCGTGCCCACAGGACGCGTTAGCGCTCGTTCGCGACCCGGAGAAGGGCGAGCCGCTCCGGATTCGCGAGCTGATCTCGACACCATAGCATCACGGCGGAGCGTTCTGGGAAATCAAGATCAGATGGATCGACTACTTCCCGAGGATTGGCGCTGCGGCGAAGAACATCGTGTACTGACACGACTTGCAGACCAGCGCAAAGCACCCAAACGAAGAAGGCTTGGCTTGCTTCTTCTTGAGATCCAGATCCAACCCCCCGAGGATTGACTCGTGGATACTCCAGCCTGCCTCCGACCCGCATGTGGGGCAGGTTGACTGGACGTTGTGGTCCTGCATCCACTTCGCGAGCGCCTTCTTGTGCTTGTTCGTGATCGACATGATGCCTCCTTGTGATGGAGAGTACGCGGGGCGGCCGGCTTCTCGCAATGGTCGCGTTTCACGGAGGAGGTTCCAATGGGCAGCAGCTTGTCCGATCGAGCGGTGCGGTAGGTATACTGGAGGAGATGGGAGTGACAGTATGAGCGGACTCGATCTGACAGGCGGGGAGCTTGGAAGTGGAATCCTCGATCAGCTCAACGATGGCGTCTACATCGTCGACACGCAACGCGCGATTCAGTTCTGGAACCAAGGCGCGCAGAGAATCTCGGGATATCGACCGGAAGAGGTCGTTGGGTCGCGCTGTTGCGACAACCTGCTCATGCACGTCAACGATCGAGGTGACCAGCTGTGCCTGGTCGGTTGTCCCTTGGAAGCAACGATGACCGATGGCGATCCACGCGAGGCTGAAGTCTACTTGCACCACCGGGAAGGACATCGGGTCCCTGTCTTCGTCCGCACGGCGCCGCTTCGCGATCCCTCAGGCAGGATCGTTGGTGGAATCGAAGTGTTCAGCGACAATTCCGCACGCTCGGCGATGCGCGAGGAAATAGACCAACTCAAGAAGCTCGCCCTTGTGGATCCGTTGACGGACGTCGGCAACCGTCGCTACACGGAAATGATGCTAGCATCCCGGACCGACGAGTTGGACCGGTATGGATGGACGTATGGCGTGCTAATGATCGACATCGACCACTTCAAGCGGTTCAACGACTGCCATGGCCATGCTACGGGGGATCGCGTTCTGCGGATGGTTGCGCAGACGCTTGGATCCAACGTGCGATCGTTCGATGTCGTCGGCCGTTGGGGTGGGGAGGAATTCATGGTTCTCATGGAGAAGGTGACCCTCAAGGAGCTGACTCGACGTGCGGAAGTGCTTCGCCGGTTGGTAGAGGGCTCCAACCTGTCCGCAAACGGAGAACAGCTTGCGGTGACGATCTCGATCGGCGGTACGATTGCTCGTATCGGCGAGAATGCGACCGAGACGGTCAAGCGAGCCGACACGCTCCTCTATCGCAGCAAGAAAGAGGGTCGCAATCGCGCGACCTGCGAGTAGAACTCTCGAGTTTCCCTCCGCAGAGTAGCCTATCCGCACAGATCCTCTCGTGCACGCAACCTCACATCGACGAACTCAATTGGCGTGAGGATCGAGACGCGGACGCTGGATCGAATGGACAGCAGATCATCATCTTGCGTGACAAGCGTCGCTCCGGCGGCGTAGGCGAGTGCGCCGAAGACGCGATCGTCCGGATCGCGCACATGACCGAACCATGCGGGGTTCACCTTGCCGAGGAACCGACCCCGTTTGTGGAACAGCTCCGCGAATGGATCCCACGAGATCGGTGGGATCCGCTCGAGAATCCCCCGGGTCTCCCGGTGTGTCGCTTCATTCCAGATGAGAAGCAGCTGGCCCTGACGGACGGCGTTGATGATGCGTGCGGCGTGCGACCCTGGATTGAATGCCGCGGCGACGAAGACATTCGTGTCGAGAACGACCAGACTCTCCGTCATGTCCGAATTTGTGGAGGAAGGGGGCATGCGACGAGAGTAGAGGTAGCAGCGAATGGGAACAAGCTGTGGACGTGATTCCCAGGTTACCTATGTCGCTCTTGGCCCAAACAGTACCGTGCCGAGTCGGATCATCGTGGCGCCCTCTTCGATTGCGACTCTGTATGAGTTGCTCATCCCCATGGAGAGGACGCGCATCGCCACGTTGGGGAGCTGGAGCTCCCCAAGCTCATCGAACAGCCGTTTCGTCTCGGCGAACGCTGGGCGGATCCTTTCAGGGTCTGATACCAGCGGCCCCATGGTCATCAAGCCGTCGACGCGAACAGATGCGAGCTGGGCGACGTCGCGAATGAGCTCTGTGACCGCCTCCGGTGGGACCCCGGCCTTCTGGGGCTCGCGGCCGGAGTTGACTTCGATCAGCACCGACATGATTCGATCGACCTTTTGCGCTTCCCGATCGATCGCATGGGCGAGTCGTAGCGAGTCAACGGTTTGGATGCAGTCGAACAGCCGGACAGCGAGCTTGGCCTTGTTGCGTTGAAGGTGGCCGATTAAGTGCATCGCGACCTGATCGGACGCAATGTGCCCGCTCAGCTCGATGGAGGATGCAGCACACTCTTCTGTGGGGGCGACCACTTGGGGTCGCCCTAGCGCTTCGAGGGACGCAGCGGCTTCCTGGACGTAGTTATGGCCGATGATGTGGATGCCCTCCTCGATGACCTTCTGGACCTCCTCGGCCGACCGTGTCTTGGCTGCCGCGAGAACGGCAACATGGGATGGGATTCCGGCGAGAACCTTTTTGATACGTTCGCTGGCTGCTGACTCTGACATGACTACTCTTCCTGTTTCTCTTCGGATGGTTCGATGGCGGCATGCCATGCGTCGTATCTAGCGGCAAGCGCCTGCTTGACCTCGTTGTGTTCGATGCCGAGGGAGGAAATTCGATCGCGATCGCCGTTTGAGCTAGCATCAGCGAGCATCGCCTCGATCTGCTCGAGCTGTGATTCGAGCGCCTCGATCGCGACCTCCAGTTGCTCGATCCTCTCGCGATCGCGCCGTGAAGGTTTCCTTCCGGATTTCCGGGACGGGTGTCGTGGGCGGCTGTTCAGTGATGGCGTCGATTGGAGAGCTGCGTGTGCATTGATCTCTTGCGCCTCGAGCGCGCGGCGCCTGTGTTCGGCGTATCCATACCCGTGTACGACCATCTGCCGATCACGGATCAGCCACACCTGTGTGCTGACCGTCTCAAGAAGTGCACGGTCATGCGACACGAGGAGCACGGTCCCCTCGTACTTGAGCAACGCTTGCTCGAGAATCTCCTGGCTTGCAAGATCGAGATGGTTCGTTGGCTCGTCGAGCAGAAGGAGATTTCCCTCGATCAGCGATAGCAAGGCAAGGGCCACGCGACTTCGCTCCCCGCCGGACAGCGCCTGTGTCTTCTTCATGACGTCATCCCCGGAGAACAGGAACCGACCCAATAGGCCACGCGCTTCACCTATGGTCAGCGAGGCGTGGGCAAGGATCGCATCGAGCACGGTGTTCGTTCCGTGAAGCCCTTCCTGCTTCTGGCTGTAGGTTGCCGTATGCACGTTGTGGCCCAGCTCGATCTCGCCACGCAGTGGTATCTGCGCTTCAGTGATCGTCCTGAGCAACGTTGTTTTTCCGCAACCGTTGGGTCCAATGATGGCGACCTTCTCGCCACGCCGAAGCTCCAGATCGGGGCACGAGAACAGTGCTTGATCAAATCCGATCTGCAGATCACGGAGCGAGAGAACGCGCTTGCCACTGGGCTGTCCAATCGGAATCCGCAGCCCGATCCGCTTGGCCTCTTGCGGCGCCTCGATCCGCTCCTTCTCGATCCGCTCGAGCTTCCGCTCTCGATCCTTGGCCTGACGGTGCTTCTGTCCGGCCTTGTGCCGACGAACGAAGTCCCGATACCGATTGATCGTCTCTTCCTGCTTCTCATACAGGTCGAGCTGCCGTTCGCGTTCCGCGTCGCGCAGTCTGCGTGATGGGCCATATCCGACGCGGTACGGAGTGATCCGACCAAACGCGATCTCCCAGGTACGATTTGATACGCGTTCGAGGAGATGGCGATCGTGTGAGACGAGAACGATCGCGCCAACGAAGCGGAGCAGCTGTACCTCAAGCCAGTCGAGCGCAGCGAAGTCGAGATGGTTTGTCGGCTCATCGAGAAGGAGGATATCGGGGTCCTCAAGCAGAACTCGAGCAAGCGCTGCACGCGCCTCCTCGCCACCGGACAAGAGACCAACCGGCTTGTCGTGTTCCGCTTCGCTGAAGCCGACGCCGATGAGCGCGGCCCGTATCTTCGCATCGATCTCGTATCCTCCGCGCTCTGAGAAGCGATGCAGAAGCTCGTCGTATCGATGCATTTGCTGATCCGTGGCCCCGGCTGCGATGGCGGTCTCAAGTTGTCGCAATTCCTGCTCGATGGCACGATCCTCGACGAACGCCCCCTCGACCGCATTCCGAACCGACCCGTTCCCCTCGAGGCGAGCGGTCTGGGGCAAATAGCCCATCCGGATTTCTCCGATGGGTTGCACCCCGCCCTCTGTCGGCGCTTCGAGTCCGACAATCGTACGAAGAAGGGTCGACTTCCCAATGCCGTTATCGCCGATCAATGCGATCCGATCTCCGCGGGAGATCTGAGCGGAGAACGGCTCGAACAGAACGTGCGTTCCGAACGCCTTGCTCAACTGGTCCATCTGCAGAAGCGACATGAGCATGATGGTACGGCAAGCGTTGTGAGCAGGAAAGACGTGCTTCCTTCCGTGCGGCACCTGTGCTAGCATGCCTGCGGAGGGGCCTATGTGTGAGGCGGTTCTCTACGACAAGCTGACCAACGATCGAGTGAGATGTCGCGTCTGCTCGCATCGCTGTGTCATTGCGTCGGGGGAACGAGGGATCTGCGGAGTTCGTGAGAACGTTGGCGGAACGCTGAAGAACCTGATCTACAGCCGACTGATCGCCAGAGATGTCGATCCGATCGAGAAGAAGCCGCTCTACCATTTCTATCCGGGAACGCGTGCCTACTCGATCGCATCGGTCGGCTGTAACTTCGTCTGCCAGAACTGCCAGAACCACTACATCTCACAATATCCGCGCGAGCACGCAGGGCGGGTTGTCGGGGATCGCGTTCCTGCAGAGGAGGTTGTCTCCGATGCGGTCGCGCACGGATGTCATTCGATTGCGTTCACTTACACGGAGCCGACCGTGGCGATCGAGTACGTCGTAGACGTCATGCGGCTTGCGAGGAACGAGGGGCTGCGCAACGCGTGGGTGACAAACGGCTACCTCACTGAGGAAGCGTTTGCGATGATCGCGCCGTATCTCGATGCGATCAACATCGATCTGAAGGGGATTTCTGACAGCGTCTATCACAGATATTTCGGCGGGAGCGTTCGTCCGGTCCTCGACACGATAGAGCGAGCATCCGAGACTGACATCTGGGTGGAGGTGACAACGCTGATCATTCCAGGAGTGAACGACGCGCTGGACGAGATCCGCTGGATGGCCGAAGCGATCGTCGGAATCTCCCCACACATCCCATGGCATGTCAGCCGGTTCTTCCCGGCCTATCGGCTGGTTGATCGACCGCCGACGCCAATCGAAACGCTTGAGACGTCGGCCCGCATCGCCCGTGACGCGGGCCTGCTGTACGTCTATCTAGGGAATGTACCTGGTGAAGGAGAAGACACCTGTTGTGCAGCGTGTGGCGAACGGTTGATCTCGCGGAGCGGATATCGGATTCGAGAGAACCGGCTGCAGGAGGGAGCCTGCCCAACGTGCGGTGCGCGGATCGACGGCGTTTGGTTTTCGTCGGGCCTGTAAATTTGTGTGCGCTCGCGGCGGAGGCTAGCGCTGCATCACATGAACACGGCGAGCCCCCTCTTCGAGTAGCTCGATCCGTATGTGTACGTCGCTCATCTCGACAAGTCCGTCGATCCTTTCAGGCCATTCGACCACGCTGACGCCCTCCTCTGGTGGAAGGTACGCATCGAGGCCGACCTCGGCGAACTCGGCAAGCGACGAGATCCGATAGGCATCGATATGGTGGAGTATCAGTCGCCCGGCATACGTGCGGGCAAGGAGGTAGCTTGGCGAGGTCACGACGTCGGTGATCAACAAGCCCTTCGCGATTCCCTTGGTCAGCGTGGTCTTCCCGGATCCCAAAGGCCCGACGAGAGAGACGAGGAACCCATCGTCAAGGCTGTCCGCAACTCCGATTCCGATCTCCTCCATCTCGATCGGATCGCAGGCGATGATTGTCTTGTCCATACTACGTGCGGAGGCGAACGTCGAGCTTGCCGAGCCGGGACTCGATTCGCGAGACGACCTGATCGACCTCCGGATCGGTCAGCGTGCGATCCTCGGCACGGAAGGCCAGTTCGTAGGTCAGGCTCTTGCGGCCTTCGCCGACCTGGTCGCCGTCGTAGAGGTCGTACAGAAACGCCGTCTCGACTTCAGGCTCCAAGAGAATGGCCTCACAGACCTGCGCCTCAAGAAGTCCCACAGGGACGGAAACGGACAGATCACGCTTCGATGCGGGGAACTGCGGTAGCTTGGTGTAGGTGACCGGCGTGTCCAGTTCGGTTGTCAACTCATCCATCCCGAATTCGAACACGAGAACCGTTGTCGGGACGGCGAATCGCTCGATCAAAGCCGGCGCGATCTCGCCGAGCAGACCTATCGGATGTCCATGGCGGATGAAATGTGCACTCCGTCCCGGGTGAAGATATGAGGGCGGATCCTCTGCGGCGACGGCTGTCCGGCCGAGGCGCAAGTGCTTGAACAGCTGATCGAGAATTCCTCGAGCCATGGGGAGGGAAACGCGCTCCTTGCCATGCAACGGGATGCCCGTTCTGCCGAACAAAGCGCCCGCGAGGATCTCCCGTTCTCCACCTGATACGGAGAACGCACGACCGATCTCGTAGATCATCCCACCCTCGACACCTCGGCTTAGATTGGTTTCGATGATCGAGAGAACGCCGGGAACAAGCGTCGATCGCAGCAAGGATTGGGCGACGGTCATTGGATTCGCCAATCGCACAAGATCATCGTCGGGGATTCCGAGTGCCTCTCGCCACTCTCTCTTGTCGAATCCATCGCTCATGACCTCGATCATCCCAAGGCCGGTTAGGATCTCTCGGACACGATCCTTGGACCGCTCGCTGGGATCCTTGCGTCCAACGAGGAGAACCGGCGTGGGTGCTGTGGCGGTGAGACGGTCGTATCCGTAGATTCGTCCGACATCTTCAATCAGGTCAATCTCGCGCTCGAGATCAGGCCGGAAGTACGGAATCGAGGCGACAATCTCTTCCCCTTTCAACTCCGCGCCAATCTGAAGACGCTGAAGCACGTCAAGACATGTTTCTCTATCTAGAGCGAGCCCCAGAACGAGCGATGCTCGCTCCGGTCGAAGGCGAAGCGTTCTGGGCGTGCTCGGTGCCGGATAGGCGTCGGAAAGACCGCGGTACATCGAGCACCCGGTCAACTGCTGGACCAGATGAGCTGCTCTCTCGGACGCGAGCGCGACGCTTTCCGGATCGATTCTTCGCTCAAACCGATGTGAAGCCTCACTGCGGAGGCCAAGCGCACGCGATGACTTGCGAATCGTGTAGCCGGTGAAGGTTGCGATCTCAAGGAGAACACGGGTTGTGTTAGGACGAATCTCACTTCGCTCGCCACCCATCACGCCTGCGACTGCAAGCCCGCCTTGCCCGTCTGCGATCATCAGCACATCCTCCGTCAGGCGGCGATCGACGCCATCGAGCGTGCGAAATGTCTCACCCGGCTTGGCTCGGCGGATAGCGATCGATTCACCAATCAGGTCGGCGTCGAACGGATGGAGCGGATGTCCAAGCTCGAGCATCACGTAATTGGTTGCATCGACGACGTTCGACAGAGGGCGCATCCCTGCTTTGATCAATCGGTGCTGTATCGCAAGCGGCGCCGGAGCGACAGTGATCCCTTCCATGAGTCGGGCCGCGTAGCGTGGCGTGTCAGCCGGGTTCTCGATCTCGATTCGGATCTGATCGGCGGCTACGGGAAGCGTCTCCTCGACCGCGGTCGACAAATCGGTAAGCGGGCGATCAAGCAAAGCTGCAACCTCGCGTGCGATGCCATACACACTGGCACAATCTGGGCGGTTCGACGGAACCTTGATATCGAAGATCGTGTCGTCGTATTCGAGGATGGTCGTTAGGTCCGTCCCCACGTCGAGTGCGAGGGTCGGCTCGAGGTTCCAGATTCCCTCTGAGCGATCCTCTAGCTGCAACTCCTCCTTGGAGCAGATCATCCCGTTGGAAACGGTTCCGCGGAGTTTCCGACGCTCGATCTTAAGGCCGCCCGGCAGTTCTCCGCCTGGGAGCACCACAGGAACAAGGGCGCCATCCGTCACGTTCGGCGCGCCGCAGACGATCTCCACCGTTTCCGAGCCGGCATCAACGACGCACAGCATCAGGTGATCCGAGTCAGGAAGCGGTTGACTCGAAACGACGCGTCCGACAACGGCGTTGCGCAGGCTGCCGGTTCTCTCGATTCCTTCAACTTCGAGACCGGCAAGGGTCAACCGCTCGGCAAGGCGAGATATCGCCTCGTCCGAAAGATCGATATCCACGTAGTCCGCAAGCCATCTGCAAGGGACCTTCATCGAACCTTCCTCCTGTCACAGGGAGAGCCGGGCGTAGAAGACGGTTGCGCCCCGCCCCACTACCGGGGTTGAGACGCCGAGCTGTGCCTGCAGCGACAGCAATCCACCGAGCGTCGAAAGGTCTACAATCTGCTCAATCCCTGCTTCGATATAGGGCGACGTTTTACCGAATTCATCTGGGCTTGTCCAACCCATGCCGCCAGCGACAAACAGACGCGAACGCATTCGGTCGACCATTGCTAGATTGAGCAGGTTATAGGGCAGATCGCCCGTGGCAGGGATCTCCAACGCCAGGCGACCGACGAGCTCGTGAGGTGTCGATGAGGGAGAGAACGAATGGAGGGAGCCCAATCGGAATCGCAACGGCTCCGGGGGATCGGCGAATCCAATGCCCAGTTTCACGTCTCCCTGGACGTACGCTCGGGGGAGAATTCGGAGTTCATCATGTGCGCTGGCCGACAGCCGGCCTCTTCCATCGGGTGTGACGGCCAGTGACAGGGCATGCGTGCGCGATGTCGCGAATGACGGGTGGTCGATGAAGTCGACCTCGAACGAGACCAGCGGTTCGTCGTCAACGAATTGGCGCCGTACGCCGAATGTCCACGAGATGTCCGGCTCCCAAAATGTTTCCGGAGAGCCTGTTTCCGGTTGGTCGTAGTCCGTGTAGGTTACACCGAGACCTCCGGAGAGCCGATTGCCGACAACGGAGGCAATCGTCGATAGCTGAAAATGCCTCCCGAGCTTGACCTGCGCCGTCGCGACGCCTTGCGCCACCGAAATGCGCAGCCTGTCCAGGTACGATAGGGTCAGACCCCCGGTCTCCGTATCTGCTGTCAATGTGTACGCATCAAGCGGGTAGGCGGCCTCATTTGCCCCACCGACGATCTTCACGGGTGCGTTGTTGTTCAACCGGTCTTGATCCGGGAGCCTGTGATCGGGATCGATCGTCACGCGAACGACCCGAGACGGCGTATGGAAGACCAACTCCCCTGAGTCCGCATCTCCTGACCACTCCTGTCGGAGCGTTGCGTCTGACTCGAGCACCGCTTCCACGTCAACCGGTTGTACGGCACCGCCGGACCGGCTGACGGCGACGGTCGTGACATGATCGAGCGCCGATCGTTCGCGGGAGACAATCCGGATTGAGTAGTCGACTCGACCGGCACCGAAGACCCACGTCTCAAAGATCTCGTCGAGAGGCATCCCCGATTCCTCCTCGAGCAATGCTTGCAGCGTGGCAACATCAAGCAGGTCTGCGCGACGTTCATCAATGGCTCGTAGGAGCGTGCGTTCGAACGCATCCTCGCCCACTGCAGCGGCAATCGCGCGGGCCACAAGATAGCCCTTGTCGTACAGACGAACATCGGTTGCGTTGCCGAATCGAACGTTCTCGATCGGCTTGACCAGCGCCTCATCGAATCCGGCGTACTGCATAAGGAGATACGGAAGCTCGATGAAATGCTCGCGGAGGTTGAAGTATCCGAACTGACGTTTCACGAGTTCCTCGATGATCCCTGGAGATCCGAAGCCGAACAGATTGGGCTCGTATGCGCCATGCCGACCTTCGTAGTACCGGACGGCGAGATACTGGGCGAGTCCCTCCGAGAGCCATGCCTCCGCGTTCAGATCGATTCCAGTTCCCAGGCCTACCCACTGATGCGCGATCTCGTGAGCGAGAACGAACTCCGCCACGCGGTTCAGCGCCCCGAAGAACAGGATGTTTCGATGCGTGAAAAATCGCCGTGAGAGCCAGACGATTCCATCGGCGGCGAAGGAGAGGCCGTTGTTGTTCGGGTTCTCCACGATGGTCAGGCGAGCGCGAGGATACGCGCCAAACCGTTCCTCGTATTCAGCGAGAATGTCGCGGGCCAGCGTGGCGTAGTATCGGGCGTCTTCTTCATGGCCCGGGAGATAGGCGACTTCGATTGGAATCGGCCCGTCGAGCGTGTACCGGCGATAGTCGGTCCCGAGCGTCAGTCCGAGAGAGCGCGCGGGGGAGTCGTAGGCAATCCGGTATCTGCTAACTGTCTCCAGTGAGTTCGCATCTAGCTCATCCGGATCCGACAACGGTTCCAAGATATCGGCTCCGACAAGTGGCTCGAAACCCTCCGGGACCGTGAGGGATGCTTCAAGGCGAGTCCACGGAAACGTAAGAGGGAAAGCCTCTCGCCCGGCGTAGGCGATTCGTCCATCGTTTTCTACGATCTGATCCTGCGCTGGGAACAGCGTTGGAAACCAGCCAAATCGCCACGTGAGAACACCCGCCGTGACCCCTTGATCGCCGATTGCATGGCGCGGAACCTTGGTGACGAACTCGATGTGCAGCGTGATGGGTTCCGACATGGCTGCCGCGGATTCCGGCAGGTCGATGGCGAGGACAGTGTCATCAAGCGAATACGTTTGCCACGATGGAGGCAGTGCCAAGGTACGGAATGCGAGTGCTGGGGCTTCAGTTTCGCCTGCGAGTTCGACGCTTGCGATGGTCGTCTCCGATACTTCGAATCCAAACGGATACCGAGCATCGGAGGATCGGGCCGAGAGATGGGGATTCGGTTCTCGTTCGAGATTGGCAAGCAGAGACAAGTAGATCGTAGGCGTTGTCGGCAGCAATGACAGCTCCATGGAGCCATCGAACCGACGGTGCTCGGCGTCGTAAGATGCATCGACCATGCAATGCGGTTCAGCGTTTGCCGCTGCTGGAACGACCCATGTGAACAGAATGAACAGCACAGCGAAGCGGATCTTCATCGGGCCTCCCGTGGTCGCTTGAATCAGTCCTCTACTTCGTCAGCTTCCGCGGTGCGATCGACTCGGACACGGGCCGACGTGATCTCACGGTCGGTTGCGCGTTCAACGAGGAATGTGACCGGGCCGACCTCGATCTTGTCTCCCGATTTGGCCATCGTCCCGAGACGGTGCTGGATCAGGCCGTTGATTGTGACCCCTTCATCCTCCGGGAGATCGATGTCCATTGCTCGATTAAGATCGTGTACCGCCGTATCGCCAGGCACGAGCGCTTCGTCGCCCGAGATGCGTTGCAGCAGAACCGTCGGCTGATCGTACTCGTCTTCGATCTCTCCAACGATCTCCTCAAGGATATCCTCCAGTGTGACAATCCCCGCCAAGCCCCCGAATTCATCGATCACGACAGCCATATGCACTTTTTGCCGCTGAAACTCGCGCAGCAAAACGTTGATCGGTTGCGTTGTCGGCGCGTAGTACGCTGGCCGGAGGAGACGTTCGAGCGTGATGTTTGGATCGGAAGGATCACAGGAAAGGAGATCCTTCGCGTACAGCGTGCCGACGATTGCGTCGGGAACCTCTTTGTAGACGGGGAATCGTGAGTGACCGTCTTGCGAGACGATCTCCTGGACCTCTTCGAGCGATGTCGCGAGTTCGATCGCCTGAACATCCGGTCGCGGGACCATGACCTGCTCGGCGGTCATCTCGTCGAAGTTGAGAATCCGGCGGATCATCTCGCCGTCGGCTTGGTCCAGCAGGCCGCTCTCCTCGCTGGCATCGATCAGCGTCTCGATTTGCTCGTCGCTTACCTCGATCGGCTCCACCTCCGAGAGGTCGACACCGAAGACCCACCCGATACCGTTAGCTGCTCTGCGGAAAAGCCAGATCAAAGGACGGAGGAGGCGCGTCATCGCATGGATCTGATTGATCGCAAGTAGTGTGAGCCGCTCCGCATTGTGCTTCGCAAAGCTCTTCGGCGTGATCTCTCCGAAGATCAGCAGAGACACGGTCATCACGACTGTTGCTGTCAAGCCCTGCACGCTTGGCGACTTGGTTGGGAGGATCTGGATGATCAATAGGGTCATCAGCGAGCTGGCCATAACATTCACAAGGTTGTTCAGCACCAGGAGGGCGGTGATCAGGTCGTTTGGCTCTTCGAGCAAGTGGGTTAGCGCACGCTTCTTCTTTGCGTGCGCATTGATCAGATAGCGCAGCCGTCCTCCTGCAAGCGATGTGATCGCGGTCTCTGCGCTTGAGAAGTAGGCGGAAGCGACAAGTAAGAACAGAAGAAGCGCAATTTGTGCGCCTATGGACACAGCCTAACTCACCTCACGGTTCCGTATTATAGGTCGAGGGTCTCCAGGTGCAACACCCCGACTCCGTTGCTGCGGTACCAGAGGAGCCTGTACAATGGCCGCCTGTTGGAGGGAGAGACGTGGAACTCGATCAATTGCAGCAGATCATCCAGTTGCTGAAGGCGGAAGGTCTCAGTGAGATCACCGTTCAGGAAGGGGATCAGCTGATCACGGTGAAGCAGGAGATTGCGGTCGCCGACGTCCGTCCAGCCCCGCCACTGGCGCCTGCGGCTGAACTCCAGCAAGTGCCTGAGGAGGCAGAAGATGCCCTCAGTCTATGTGCACCGCTCGTCGGTACGTTCTACCGACGTCCGACGCCCGATGCGGAGCCGTTCGTGTCTTCCGGGGATATCGTGAGTCCCGGCGATACGCTGTGTGTGATCGAGGCAATGAAAGTGATGAACGAAATCAACGCCGAGGAACCGGGGCGGGTCCGGCAGGTGCTCGTCGAAGACGGCGATGCGGTTGAGTACGGCCAGCCCCTGTTCACGTTTGACCGTCTATGAGTTTCGACAAGGTCCTTGTCGCCAACCGCGGAGAGATTGCGCTTCGCGTCATCGAAGCCTGTCGCGAGCTGGGGCTTAGAAGTGTTTGCGTGTACTCGGAAGCCGACACGGGCATGCCCTACCTGCGGTTGGCTGACGAATCCGTCTGCATCGGGCCGCAGGAGCCGGCGAGAAGCTACTTGAATATCGCGTCGATCGTCAGTGCGGCGGAGCTGGCAGAAGCAGGTGCGATTCACCCGGGATACGGATTCCTTGCTGAGAACCCTCACTTCGTAGAGGTCTGCGAGGATCATGGACTCACGTTCATTGGTCCGCCGCAACAGGTCATGGAGCTGCTTGGAGACAAGCTCGCCGCACGGAAGATCGTCTCCGATGCCGGTGTGCCAGTTCTTCCCGGAGAAGCTGCCCCAGCAGAGCCTGGCGCACTCGCCGAGGCAGGAGCGCGCGTCGGATACCCGCTATTGCTCAAGGCGGTATTCGGGGGTGGGGGACGTGGCATGAGGCTTGTGGAGACCCCTGATGAACTCATCGACAAGGCGGCGGCTGCCTCGGAAGAGGCAAAGGTGGCCTGTGGCGATGGAGCGCTCTATCTCGAGAAGGTGCTGCTCAACCCCCGCCACATCGAGGTCCAGATCGTGTCCGACGAACAGGGAGCCCCAATCCATCTTGGCGAACGGGAGTGCTCGATCCAGAGGAGACACCAGAAGCTCATCGAAGAATCGCCGGCACCGAATCTGAGTGCCGATGTCCGCGATCACCTTCGACAAGCGGCTCTGTGGGCGACAAGCGCTGTGGGGTACCGAAATGCTGGAACAGTCGAGTTCCTTGTCGCTCCGGACGGCACGTACTACTTCATTGAGATGAATGCAAGGATCCAAGTGGAGCATTCGGTCAGTGAAGTCGTGTGCGGCGTCAATCTGATCAAGGAGCAGATTCTGATTGCGGCTGGCGAACGATTGTCGTTCTCGCAGGAGGATGTTGAACTGCAGGGACACGCAATCGAATGCCGGTTGAACGCCGAGGATCCGAAACGGGAGTTCCTGCCGTCGTGTGGGAAGCTTGTCATCGATCAGCTTCCCGGCGGTCATGGCGTCCGGCTCGATACCGCAATCTACAACGGAATGAACGTTCTTCCGTACTACGATTCGCTGCTGGCGAAGCTGATCACGTGGGGCCACGACCGAGAAGACGCGCGACTCAGGATGATCACTGCATTGGAGCGGTTCGAGCTCTCCGGGATCGAGACGACGAGAGATCTTGTGGCGGGAGTCCTAGCCCAGACGGAATTCAAGACCGGGGAATACACGACCGCCTTTCTCGATCGTCTTCTCGCCAGTTGATCGGCTCCTGCTTGCCTCGTACCCTTGACCGATTCTGAAAACCTGAATGAGGATTGAAGAGGCGCGCAATGTTTGAGTCCCTGACGACGAAGCTGAACGATGTCTTCACGCGTCTTCGCGGCCGAGGCAAGCTGTCGGAAGACGACGTGACCGCCGGACTGCGAGAGATCCGACTCGCACTGCTCGAGGCGGATGTTAACTACAAGGTCGTCAAGGTCCTGATCGAGCGCATTCGCACCCAAGCGGTCGGCGAGGCGGTCCTCGAGAGCCTGACCCCGGGCCAGCAGCTGGTCAAGATCGTTCGGAACGAACTTGCGGAGACCATGGGCGGTGAACGCGCAACGCTCTCACTCGATCGCCGGCCGGCGGTTGTCCTCCTTGTGGGGCTCCAGGGCTCGGGAAAGACCACGGCTGCAGCGAAACTGGCTGCCTTGCTGAAGAAAGACGGTCGTAAACCGCTTCTTGCGGCGGCTGACATGGTTCGACCGGCCGCCGTCGAGCAGCTGAAGACGCTTGGGGAGCAGATTGACGTTCCGGTTATCTCACAGGAAGGAATCGCTCCCCCACAAATCGCGGCCGCGGCCGTCGACAAAGCGGAAGAGCAGCTGTGTGATGTTGTGCTTGTGGACACTGCCGGGCGTCTGCAGATTGACGACGAGATGATGCGTGAGCTGGAGGAGATCGCTGCCCTGACGCAACCAGCGGAGACCCTGCTGGTTGCGGATGCGATGACCGGGCAGGAGGCCGTCAATGTCGCGGGGGCGTTTGATGACCGACTCGGACTGACCGGGATTGTCCTGACGAAGCTCGATGGCGATGCACGAGGTGGCGCGGCGCTGTCGATTCGACACGCTACGGGTCGACCGATCAAGTATGTCGGCACGGGCGAGAAGATCGACGGACTCGAGCCGTTCCATCCACAGCGAATGGCCGACCGGATCCTCGGTATGGGCGATGTTGTCACACTGATCGAGCAAGCTGAGGAGCGGATGGATCAGCAGAAGGCTGAGGAGCTGGTCAAGCGGGTCCGCAAGAATCGCCTGACGCTGCAGGATTTCCTCGAGCAGTTGGAGGAGATGGAGAAGCTTGGCCCGGTCTCTCAAATCCTCGAGCGTCTTCCCGGAGCGGCAAAGCTGCGAACCGGTTCGGATTCCGAAGAGGAGACCGAGATGAAGCGAGCACTTGCCATCCTCCGGTCGATGACAGTGGAAGAACGGCTCAACCCGTCTATAATCGGGGGGAGCCGCAAGAAGCGGATCGCTCGCGGCAGCGGCACAAAGGTGCGAGATGTCAATCGTGTGCTGTCGCGGTTCGAGGAGGCCAAGCGAGCACTGAAATTGGTCGGAGGACGTCGAGGTAGGGGACGTTCCCCTCTCGATATGCTCGAGGCCTCATAGGCAGTTACTCGTTTGAAGATACCAATCGATTGAGGTGAAGGTATGGCAGCGAAGATTCGGTTGAAGAGAGTTGGGCGGAAGGGACAGCCGTCGTATCGCATTGTCGTGCTTGACGGGCAGAAGCCGCGAGACGCGAAGGTGGTTGCCGATCTCGGGTTCTATGACCCCAAGACGAATCCGCCGACGTTTGAAGTCGACAGCGATCCGGCACTCAAGTGGCTCCTCGATGGCGCGAAGGCGACGAGTGCCGCACGGAGCATCCTCTCCAAGGCTGGCGTTATGGCTGCGTACGATGCGGCCAAACGCGGCGAGGAGATCGTGATTGAGGCAAAGGAACTGAAGCCGACCACGAAACGGAAGAAGAAGGAAGAACCCGTAGCCGAAGAAGAACCCGTAGCCGAAGAAGAGCCCGCGGCCGAAGAAGAGACTGCAAAGGCCGAGGAGCCAGCCGACGACCCCCCCGCCGAAGAGCCTGCTGAGGAGCAGCCAGCCGACGAAGCGGACGAGGTTGCTGAACCCGAAGCAGATGCCGCCGGAGACTCGGAGGAAGCTCCCGAGGACGACGAGCCGGCGGACGATGCGGAGGAGGAGGCCAAGGAAGAGGCCTGATCCGGGAGGCAGTTTGCTGTTTCAGCTCTGTGAGTTTCTTGTCCATTCGCTCGTCGCACATCCGGATCGCGTCAAGATCGATCGGATCGAAACCGAGCGAGTGGACATCTTCTTCCTGCACATCGGCAAAGAGGATCGCGGAAGGATTCTCGGCAAGAGCGGGCGCACGATCAGTGCGTTGAGGACATTCCTCGAGGGAGTCGCCGCTCGCATTGACCGAGAGGTCGTGGTCGAGATCCTTGACTGACGGCCGATGATGGGGAGAGATCATGCGCTTCGACATTCTGACGATCTTTCCTGAATCACTCGATGGATTGCTGTCGGTCGGTGTCATTGGACAAGCGCGACAGGCCGGACAGACCGAGATCCACATTCATGACCTCCGTGGCTTCACGGACGATCCGCATCGCATTGTGGACGATCGCCCGTACGGCGGTGGCGCCGGCATGGTGATGAAGGTCGAACCGTTCGTTCGAGGAATCGAGTCCATCCGACGTGTCTGCGCACCCAACACGAGAACGGTCCTCCTCTCTTCTCAGGGACGGCTGTTCCGCCAGCGCGATGCGCAGCGATGGGCATCGCTCGACGGTCTGATTCTCCTGTGCGGCCGCTACGAGGGTGTGGATGAGCGGATCCTGCAGTTCGTAGACGAAGAGGTTTCGATTGGGGACTATGTGCTCACCGGTGGAGAAGCGGCGGCCGCGGTCCTTGTCGAAGCGACGGCCCGGATGACGCCGGGTGTGGTTGGGCGATTCGATTCGATCGAGAGCGATTCGTTCTATGGCGAGGAGAAGCGGCTCGGGGCACCACAGTACACACGCCCGCCGGTTTTCCGAGGACACGCAGTTCCGGAGATCCTGCAGTCGGGAGATCACGCGAAGATCGAGGTGTACCGCGAGGCCGAGGCGTGGAGAAAGACCGCGCGAAACCGGCCCGATCTTCTTGGGCTTGATCTTGAGGAGAGAAGCGAGGATGGGTAATCTCTACGTCGGTCTTCTGCATTTTCCCATGCGCAACCGCCGTGGGGAGATCGTCGCGACGTCGACGACATCAATGGATGTTCATGACATCGCCAGATCGGCAAGAACCTACGGGGTAGCGCGGTACTTCGTCGTGACGCCGCTCCCCTCGCAAATCGCGATTGCATGGAGGATCCGCGGTTTCTGGACTGAGGGAGAACGCGCGACTGAAGCGAGCCGCCGCGGCGAGGCGATGGAGTACGTTGTCGTGGCCGAAGACCTGGAGGAGACGCTCGCTTGGATCGAAGAGGCAGAGGGTGTACGTCCGCTTCTCGCAGCCACATCGGCGAGAGCTACGGAGAAGGCAGGGATCTCGTTTGGCGAGTTGAGAGAGAGATTGAGAACCGACCCGGGTCCGGTTTATATTCTGCTCGGAACCGGTTGGGGAATGGCCGACGAGTTGATCGAGGCCTGCGATGTGATTCTTCCCCCGGTCATGAAGGAGAGCGACTTCAATCATTTGTCCGTCCGTGCCGCAGCGGCGATCATTCTGGATCGCGTCGCGGGGGACTGGGATAGATAGGCACGACGAGGAGGAGCAGATGGATGACATTCTGCGAGCAATCGGCAAAGAGGAACTGAAGGAACGAGGGGAATTCTCCCCTGGCGACGTCGTCCGCGTTCATGAACGGATCACCGAGGGGACGAAGGAGCGGGTGCAAGTCTTCGAAGGCATCGTCCTCAAGCGAAGCGGCGGCGGAACGTGCGAGATGGTGGCCGTCCGCAAGATCTCCTCGGGGATCGGGGTCGAGAAGACGTACCCGGTGCATTCGCCGAAGATCGAAAAGATCGAGGTTGTCAAGTCAGGGCAAGCAAGGCAGTCCCGTCCGTACTACCTGCGCCGCCTTCGTCGAATCCGCTGAATGCGCAGGACGCGCAACGAGAAACCTGCGTTGATCATACGACTCGTTCATCGGCTCGGCGGATCACCCGGCCACGTCATGAGCGAGGTTCTGGAATGGATCGAGGTCCTTGCTATCGCGGGACTCCTTGTGTTCGTTGTGATGAACTTCGTCACGGTCCGGATGCATGTCCCGACGGGTTCGATGATTCCTGCAATCGATCCCGCCGACTCGTTCTTCGTCGACCGCGTTTCGTACCATTTTCGCAATCCAAGACCCGGAGACATCATCGTCTTCTGGCACACCGAGCGGGTTGCCGTTCGAGCCGTCGCGGCTGACTCGGTTGCGGCGCTTGTCGGAATCGAATCGGGTGCGAGGGTTGAAACGATCAACCATCAGAGGGTTTTCACCTCCGCTGCCGCGGATGCACTGATAGAATCCCTGCCGGAGGGAACGGTAATCTTCCTCGAAGTTGAAGGTTCGCTTCCGGTTGAGATCGGAATCAAGGCTGCAGGCGTCTCATCGCTTGATCGGCTTGGCGTCCGCCTGCGAGACCACCGTGTCCGCTACGTCAAGCGATTGATCGCGACGGAGGGGCAGATGGTCCAGATCCTCGACGGCGGCGTCTTCATTGATGGGGTCCGCCTGACGGGGGACCGGTTCGACCGGATCTACACCGCGAACGATCTGCGAATGCTCTACGGGACGGGCCCGACGCTGGTTCCAGACGGGAAGATGTTCGTCTTGGGCGACAACACTGAGAACTCGTGGGACTCGCGCTACTGGGGCTTCGTCGACGAGCGCGATCTGATTGGCGAGCCGTATTTCCGTGTATGGCCGTTGTCACGTTTTGGGGCAATGAATGGTTACTTTGGGTCTTGACAGAGCCCTTTCGGGCACTGTCAAGCCCGGCGAGTTGGGTCTTGCCTGTGCCCTTTCGGGCACCGTCAAGCCCGAAGAGTTTCGGTTCCCGAAACTCTTGTTGGTGGGAGGATGCGCCAGTTGGGATCCGTGCGATCACTGAATGGCGTCGAAGCGTCCCGATAACGGGGTGTGACAGAGCCCTTTCGGGCACCGTCAAGCCCGAAGAGTTTCGGTTCCCGAAACTCTTGTTGG
>CAZORQ010000017.1:6098-13708 GCA_964582285.1 uncultured Thermotogae bacterium | reverse complement strand
GCCCTTTCGGGCACCGTCAAGCCCGAAGAGTTTCGGTTCCCGAAACTCTTGTTGGTGGGAGGATGCGCCAGTTGGGATCCGTGCGATCTCTCTCAGATCACAGTGGACTCTCAGCGATGCCTGCACGGCATCGCGAACAACCTCTGTAGCGGGTAGGCTCTGAGCATGGTGGACCGTGTGCAGGAGCTTCTGGCGTTTGACCAGGATCTGATGGAGCGGATCCTCGACGGCCGGCCGATCGATGAAGCCTGCGTAGCGGCGGATCTGAGCGAGCTACAGGGAGCGGGGCGGGCGATCGGGTTCGTCGGATTTGACGAAGCGGGGCGCGGCGCGCTGGCAGGTCCGGTTGCGGTGGCCTGTGTCCAGATAGGTCTCGAACGGCCGGCTAGCCGTCACTCCGAGGAGCTTGCACAGCTGTTGGCCGGGCTGGATGACTCGAAACGCCTGTCGCCGCGGCGACGCGAATCGTTGCATCATGCGATCCTCTCGGTGGCCGACTGGGGATTCGGATGTGCCTCAGCGGCGGAAATCGATCAGCTCGGGATTACCGCCGCGTGTCGGCTTGCCGCCGCCCGCGCCTTCACGCGGCGGGTGGGGACTACCGATGTAGCCCTGTTCGATCGGGGGCTAACGATCGGTGCATATGATCTGCCTGAGCTTTCATTCACCCACGGAGATGCCCGGTCGCTACACATCGCAGCGGCGTCGATTCTGGCCAAGGTTGGCCGGGATGCAATCATGGCGCGCCTCGACGGGCGCTTCCCCGGCTATGAGCTGGCGAAACACAAGGGCTATGGAACGCCAGGACATCGCGGGGCGATCGCTCGCCTTGGCCTGTCGGGCATCCATCGGCGAAGCTTCTGCACTCGGATTGAAACGGCGGAGAGCTAGTTCTGTTGACACTTTTTGGCGTGATCTCTATACTCGGTGAAATACCGAATGCAGAGGGGGTCCACCGATGAGAGGGATGAGGCAAATACTTGTTCTCGGTATGGTGCTTGTGGCTCTGGTTGGAATCGGTGCGGTTGGCCAAACCGGGAACGGACATGCTGAGCCGCCGGATACTGGAGGGCTGTTCACTGACGTTCCGCGTGACCACTGGGCGTATGAGGATCTTGAGTATCTTGCGGCTCGAGGAATCATCACCGGACTGCCGGGCGGACGATACAATGGCGATGATCCACTTGACCGCTACTCCGCTGCGGCGATGATCGCCCGCGCGATCAAGTACATGCAGAACAACCCCGAAAGCGTGACTCCCGAGGATCTCAATGTCATCAAGGACCTGATCTTCCAGCTCTCCGATGACGTGGCTGCGCTCCAAGGCGGCGGTATCTCGAGCGATGCGGCGGCGCTTGAACCGCGGGTGAACCGAAACGAGCAATCGATTGCCGAACTGAATACGCGGATGGGCGAGATAGCTGGCTCTGATGCGTCCGGGTTGGCTCGGCGTGTGCAAGCCAATTTCATCATCTCGCTGACGGCGTTGCTCATCGGAATTGTCGGTGTAGCTTTGGCTACGCTGGGGTTGTGAATGTGACGTACACCACTTGACATTGGCATTTTCGCGTACTATGATGATCATCAAGATCTAGTGGAGAGGCGAATTCTGAGCGAAGGAGGTGGTCGCCCGACGCGTACAGACTCTCTCTTGGAGAGCGCTTCTTGTCACAAAGCAATTTCGGAAGACTGCGTAAGGAGGTTAGTCAATAATGAAAAGGGCTCTCGTACTTAGCCTTGTAGTAGTAATCGGGCTTGGCGTCGCTGGGTTTGCACAGACGCTGAGCGGCGATTGGTTCACCAAGGTCACCGTTGACCTGGCAGGCGTAGCCACGTTCCCAGGCGCGATCACAGTAACATCCGCGCTGAACGTTGCCTACACGGTCGGCGATTGGACGTTTGGTTCCTATACGTATTTGGCGGACGGCGTCTGGTCAGACCAGGACTTCTCGTTTGCCGGCGTGCTTGGCGCATTCTCGATCAGCGGTGGTCTCTGGTTCGATCCGGATGATGCCGTGGATGTCTTCGAGAAGCTTGGCGTCGACGCGACCGTGACGATCGCCGGCGTGTCGTTCGGCGTCTACTTCGACCTCATCCCGGCCGGTAGCGATCTGTTGGTTACCGTCGACGGCGTCGCGGGCGACGTGACGATCGGCGTGGAAGTCACGTTCGGTGACGAAGTCGATTGCGACTTCGACTTCAACTGGGCCAAGGTTACGGTCGGCTTCCCGTTCTGCTGCGCAGACGTGACCGGAACACTTGCGTTCAACTGCCTTGACGGATTCCAGTACGCCAAGTTCTGCGTGTCGGACCTCACGATCGAAAACCTGCCGTGGCTGACGCTCGGCGCATGCGTGACGTTCAACGAGCAGACGAAGACGTTCGTTCTTACGCCGTCGATTGACCTCGGCGTGATCGGCTGCGACTTCGACCTGTTCTACAGGCTGGACATCCCTGCTGCCGGCGTTGGTTCCGGTATCATGGCTCCGCTGAACATCCAAGGGATCATCTTCGACGGTCTCCAGATTTCCTGTGAGATCGGTGGCGTGCAGTTCACCGGCATCACCTACTTCGGGCCCTGGCTCGTCGATGCCGATGGCGACCTTGTTCTCGACAGCTTCCCGGGAATCCTCGGATACCCGTACTCCTATGACGCCAACGGAAACGGTGTTGTGGACAATGGCGAGTCGTACTTCGAGGCGTATCAGATCGCCACGACCGACGATGGCTGCTGCGGACCGTTCAGCTTCGACGTGACCGTCTTCTTCGACGAAGACAGCGTCGAGCTGTTCGACGTGGCCTATCTGGTGGCCAGCATGGAACTCCAGATTGCCTCGCAGTTCACGTTCAGCATGGGGATCGAGACCGATGTTAATGCCGGGAACGTCAACAACATCTGGTTTGGCTTCCTCGTGGAGTGGTAAACCACAGGACCTAAGCCTAATCTAGGCATTCACAGGGCCCCGGTTCGCCGGGGCCCTTTCTTTGTGTTAGGGCATCACGTGGGACTGGGATTCCTGACCGAGGCACACTGCGGGATCGTGTACAATGCCTTCAAGATGGAGGTGGCGTGAATGAGGTGCTGCTGGGCGATCGTCGGCTGGGCTGTCCTGTTGTGTGGTTCGTTTTTTGCCGTCAGTGCGGAGGAGGCGCCGCTTGTCGTACAGCCGACCACTGCCGGGTACTCGGCGGCCGAACAGGCCGCACTTGACGAGGCGATCGTCCGTCTTGAGAGGCTGCTGATTGACACGGCGTTCGGATCGCAGCGACGGCTGGGGCAGAACGGATGGGACTTCCCTGATTTCGCTGCGTACACCGCTGGCTCGCTGGAGCGCCTCGGCTATCGTACGGTGATTGTCACGGGACAGATCGGAACACCTCCAGCACCGCGAAGCTGGATCCTGGTGGGGCTCGAACTTGGACCGACGACCGTGTGCTGGATCCCGATCGTCCCGCTCTCAAATCCGGCTCGCTCCCAGACGACCTTGGGAAAGATTGCCGAACAGGCATCGAGCGGAACAGGGCTGCATCTCGACCCTTCCTACATGGCCTACGATTCGATCGTTGAGCTGCTGCCGAACGTGCCACCGGTCGCGGTCATCCGCCCGCCGGGCACGGTCTATGCGGATCAGCCGACGACGCTGTTCAGCCATACATCGACCGATCCCGATGGCGAGATCGTCCTCTATCAGTGGTCGTTCGTCTCGGGTGAGCAGGAGACCACGATCTCGTCATCGATCTGGCATACGTTCCCCACCATCGGCCAGCACACGATTCTGTTAACGGTGACGGACAATCGTGGGGCTCAGGCGTCGACAACGCTGGCCATCACCGTAGGGCGGGAACCCGAATCCGTGCCATGCAACTGCCATAAGACGCCGTGACGCATCTTCCTCCAGCTATGCGTACGGATTGCGATGGCTGCCGACCCCGCAAGCAGGTGCTGGCCTCGCTTGAATGTGGCTTGCTCCGGAGTATCCCGCTGTGGAATCACACGTCGCTACGTATTGGTGGCGCGGCACGTCTGTTCGCACAGCCGAGGAATACGGATGCGCTCGTGTCAACGCTCCAATGGGCCAATCGCAACAGTCAGCCGTCGATCATCCTTGGGGCCGGAACGAATGTGGTCTTTCCAGACGCCGGTTTCGACGGACTGGTCATCCAGACGGTGCGTCTTCATGGACACCGAATCGATGGGCCCCGTCTCTGGGCTGCGGCCGGCGAGCGATTGTCGGACATTGCTTGGACGGCGACGCGGTCCGGCCTCAGCGGTTTGGAGTGGGCATGCGGGATCCCCGGGACCGTGGGGGGCTCCGTGGTCATGAACGCCGGGGCGCATGGTGCGCAGGTCTCTGATGTGCTCCAGTCGGCAGAGGTTCTTGTCGGGGATGCTGTGGAGACGCTCCCCATGACGGAGCTTCAATTGGGATATCGAACGAGTGCGTTTTGTACCAGCCAGCTGAAGGGGATTGTGGTTGGCGCGTCTTTCGTGTTGCAGCATCATGATTCGACCGCTTGCATCGGACGGGCGCGCCGGATGCTCGCGGAGCGACTTGCACGGATCCCGATTGGCGCATCGGCTGGAAGCATCTTTCGCAACCCGGCGGATGGACCGACTGCGGGGGAGCTGCTCGATCGAGCCGGATGCAAGGGGATGAGGATTGGAAGGGCGCTGGTCTCCTTGCCGCACGCAAACATCATCGTCAATGAGGGGACCAAGAACGCTGAAGACGTTCTCTCACTGATCGACGCGATGAAACAGCGCGTGCTCGATGTGTTCGGCGTGAGACTCAGCGAGGAAGTCGTACGATTTACCCGGAGACTTGACGACCGCTAGCAGACAGATGTCCCTTCAAGAGACCGCTCTCGTCTGTCATGCACATTACATCTGAGGTTGCAGATAGAGCAGATCCAGATGACCATCTAGTCACAATGACACGCAAAATCGTCGCTCGAATTTCTCCACTTCTGATGGCTGGCGTGCTCGGGTATCTTGTCGGGCTTCTCGCCATGAGAGTCCTGTAGTCCCTTTCCTGGCCATGACACAAGAAACGCGAGCTCCCGGCGGCGTATCTCAGAACACCTGTGAGCGTTCAGCGATCATCCGCCTTGTGCTCATGTCACTACGTAGGCGAATTGTCCCCCTTGTCCTTGGGTGCGGACTGGGTCTGTTGACTGGCCTTGTCGTCTCGAAGCTGTTCTGACATGGATCCTTCGGGTGAAGCCACACGTGTCCGCTCATCCTCGCGGACTCGCAAGAGATAATCCACGAAGAACGCGAACAGCGTCCCGAGGACCAACCCCATGAATCCTGCGATGGCGATGTTGGTGCTTTTCTTCGGCACGATCGGAGAGCTAGGGAGGAAGGGCTCATCCACAACCTGAATCAGATCTGCTGTCTCGGCAAGAACGATCTCTGCGTTCTGCATTTGGATGGCGAGTCTTTCGTGCGCTTGCTGCAACAGACTGATCTCCCGATCTAGTTTGGTCAGTGAAGCCTTGGCAGCGAGTTCGTTGTTGATGGCATCGCCGGTCCGCTCGAGATCTTTCAGTCTCGATTCCATCAAGTTCCCGTACTCGTCTGCCGAAAGGCCGTACACCAGTGCGCCAGCGAGTGTATATGGGTCCACATTGCCGGTGAGATCGTACGCGGGGAGCTGTGACGCTCGGTGCTGTTCCCGCGCGGCCAGATAGGCCTGTGCGGTTTCAAGCTCTTGTCTCGTTCGCAGGATCTCCATGCTGATGGATGCAAGGGTGGTTTCCAAAGTTGCGGCCTCAACCCTTTCTGCGACGAGCGGGTGGTCGTCGAGAAATGACGTGCGCTCCTCGATGAGTGCCTCGAGTGTAGCCTGCGTTTCTGTGCAGTTCTCGCTGACATACGCGTAGAACCCGGCGACACGATCGTGGAGTTGCTGGCCGTACATCTCGGTGAATGACGCGGTCCAGGCTCCAGCGATATCGTACATCTGATCGGGGTCCGATCCACGGATTGTCGCATTCAGCAGCAGTTCACTTCCGGAGCTGAGGCGCGTGATGGACACAGAGAGCTGCCCCTTGAGGCTCTGCACGCTTGCAGAGTCGGGATGTTCGACTCTCTGCAAGACGGTCCGAAGCAGATTGGTGGAGACGCCGATTTTCTCGTAGGCTTCCGGGGCCAGCCAGACGCCGATGGATTCAGCATCCAAGTGACTCGACAAGGGTGGGAGCAGCAGTAGACTCGTCTCGGTTTGGTAGATTGGAACCGTCGCCCGGCTCGCGCCCCACGCTGCGACGACTGAGGCGACGACTGTCACCACGATGACCCATTTCTGGCGCCACAAGATGCGGATATAGTCGATAAGCTGCACTTCATGGTCTTCCATTCTTCACCTCACGATCGAGTTTATAGGTACTACGTACGAGTGGGTCAAGTCCGATGATCGTCCTATTCCTCCCTGCTCTAAGTATAGCATAATAGCCGTTAGATGTAGAGCACGTCTGGACTGGCTCCCATTTGGAGCGCCATGTGTTTTCGACTCGTGAGGAGCCCGCACGAGAGGTCCGGATGGTTGCTACGAATCTCGCGGACGAATCCGCATCCAAGCCAACAAGACAGCAGGTGACACAACCATCCCGACGAGCAGCGCACCGCGCTCACAGAAGATGGCTTTCCTCCACACGAGGTTGGATTCAGCTGACAGCGTCTGAGTCGATCAGCTCTTCTCACTGTATCCGCCTGCGCGCTCTCGAAGTATCTCTGCGACCTCCGGACGGGTGAACTCCGCGGGGAGGTCCTCCCCCTCTTGGAGCATCGCACGCACCTTGGTTCCGGACAGGAAGACGTGGTTCTCCTTGTCGTGCGGACAGGTCTTGTTGCTGACCATCTGGCCGCAACGGGTGCAGTAGAACGCATGCTCGAACTTCAGCGGTGTGATACCGAGTTCCTGCGGATCGAAACGATCGAAGATCTTCTGGGCGTCGTAGGTGCCGTAGTAGCTACCCACGCCCGCGTGGTCTCGGCCGATGATGATATGCGTGCACCCGTAGTTCCTTCGGCAGATGGCATGGTGGATTGCCTCTCGCGGTCCGGCGTATCGCATCGGGATCGGAAACGTTCCCAGCAGTACCCGATCCCTGGGATAGTACTCGTTGATGAGTGCTTCGTAGCAGGCCATGCGAACATCGGCCGGGATGTCCTCCCTCTTGGTGTCACCGATCAGCGGATTGATGAATAGCCCATCGACCGATTCCAGAGCACATTTCTGCAGATACTCATGTGCCCTATGGATTGGGTTTCGGGTCTGGAACGCGACCACAGTCTTCCAGCCAAGCTTCGAGAACGCTTTTCGAGATTGCGCGGGATCGAAGTTGCTCGGATGGCTTGTGATCGGTGCTCTCTTCAGGACGTGTATGTCTCCACCGATGACGGTTGGCGGCTCAGACATCAATCGAGCGACACCGGGGTGCTCCGGATCGGTTGTTCCGTAGACAGCAGCAGCTTCACGATTGAGATCGCGCCTGTATGCGTCCTTCACCTCGATCAGCCCGTAGGTTGCCCCGTCCTCGCCGTTCAGGGCAAGCACCATCCCGTGCCGGATTGCCTCGTAGTCCTCCAGGAGCACGGGAAGCAC
>CAZORQ010000017.1:0-5998 GCA_964582285.1 uncultured Thermotogae bacterium | reverse complement strand
AATGACATGAAGCGATTCATCGATCGACTGCGCCGCTGTGTGGACGACGATTTCGGGTGTTTCCGGTGTCTCGTATGGGTCGTCTATGCCCGTGAACCCCTTGATCTCACCGGCGACGGCCTTCTTGTATAGTCCTTTGGGATCTCTCTCGATGAGGGTCTCCAATGGGCACTCCACGAAGACCTCGATGAAGTTGCGGCAACGCGCCCGAGCGGTGGCGCGCGCGTTTCGGTATGGTGAGATGAACGAGCACATCGTCGCGACGCTGTTGTTCGAGAGAAGCTCTGCAACGAATGTGACTCGCCGGATGTTCTCGTCGCGATCGTCCTTGGAGAATCCAAGATCCCGCGTTAGATCCTGTCGGACCACATCGCCGTCGAGCCTCTGAACATCATTCATGCCGCGGGCGATCAGTTCCTTCTCGACCGCCTTGGCAAGGGTTGTCTTCCCTGATGCAGACAGACCAGTGAACCACAGGACGAACCCCTTCTTGTGGATGGATTCATTTGGCTGTTTCGTCATGCCTGGTCCTGACCATCGGGATTCCGGGGATACTGGCGGACTCGCCCGACTCTTTTCACGTCGAGCGGTACGACATCGCTCAGGGTTCGCTTCGCAAGCAGTCCGTGCTGTGCGAATAAGCCGAGTTCGTTGGTCTCCCCAAGTCCGAAGCCACCGATGAGGGCCTGAAATCGGCTGAAAGCGAGGCAAGGGCTGTTGATCGATACTTGGTCCGGCATGTTTACTCCTTTGTGTTCCTTGCATAGTGTACAGCGTGCTGCTCGCTCAATGGAAAGCGAGAAATGGTGGAGCACATCGAACAACAGCAAGGCAACAGGTACACCATGACCGGCGCACAGGGATTGCACCAGTGCTAGCAATCCAGCTTCCGGTAGCCCCTGGTGTACAATCCGCTAGCCATGAGAGTCGATCGGATGACGCGGACGATTGCCGCTCTCTCGCTATTACTTATGTCGATGGGTGCGCTATCTGGATTCAGCAATACGAGTGCTGGGGATGCCGCCCACTTCCTGCGAGATGGACTTGGGGCCCGCGGACGGGCAGTCGGAAGTGCGCAAATTGCGCTTGCGGACGGGTTTGCAGCCGCATACTGGAATCCGGCCCCGACCATTCAGTCGCCGAGTACGGTGATTGGAAGCGGATTCGAGCAGCGCAACAACGGCCTGTTCACGTTTGGTGTTCTCGGAGGCTGGCATGCCACGGAGACGTGGACTGTAGGTGCCGTCGTGCTCACATCTGATCTCTACAGGATGTACCACGCTGCAGGAGGGGTTCGAGTTGGGCATGGCGCGATTGGCCTTGGTGTGAGGAGTTATCGGTTCGGCATTCCGGGGGACACCGGATCTGGGCTGGGATTTGATGCGGGAGCGCGATACGTGCTCGATCTAGGTGGGCCGACCGCAACGTTGGCGATCGTTTCGCGCGATATCGGATGGACGCCGATTCGGTGGGGAGTTGGGCCAGCGACTGTGGTGGATCGTGTTGCGTGGGTGAACCGCCTCGGTCTAGCGCTGACAGTCCCATTCCTCACGGGCGAGTGGATGATTGAGCTGGACTGGGAGTTCGCTGCACAACGGCCAAGAGCGGAAGACGACGTGGAGTACTGGAAACGGGTTGGCGAGGTGAACGTCTCCTGTGGGCTGGCTCTGCGTTGGAGCGGGATCTCAATCCGCGCTGGCGTACAGCGGTTTGACGTGTCCAGTCCAGGAGAACGATTCCGGTCGACCATCGGTCTTGGGGTTGCTGTCGGCGATGTGACGATCGATCTTGCGCTCGTCCCATCGTCGTTGGGCAACACGTATCTGGGCGGGTTTCAAGTTGATCTCTAGGTGTTGTTGTCGTAGTAGGTGCTTCCATACCGAACGGCTCTGGGCGTCACGGCGGGCAGCAGTGATTGGGCGACGTCATGGTTTGCAGCTGTCGGATCATGTTCGAGCTGGCAAAGGCAGTGGATTGCATTGTCGTGCTGGCATGGTCGATTGACAGTGGTCGATTGCATGGCTACGATGCGACGATTGGATAGATTGAAGGGGAAGAGACGGGCGATCGAGCCATGCCGATGCATGAGCATGTTGGACAAGCATTCCGTCTGGTCATCGTTCCGGCGATGGCCTTTTCAATGATACTCGCCGCACGAAAGCAACCTGAGCGCGCCCCATTCGGAGGGTTACCAGGCGGCGCCGTGCCCCGTCGATCCAGCGGCTTGAAGCATGAGAACGCGAACGCAGATGGGAACAACGGAGGAGGCCAACGGAGATGAAACCGATGTACGGGAAGAGTCGTGCTTCAATGCTTCTGATCAGTCTCTCTGTTGTATTGCTGGCCTTGTGCCTTGCGGGTTTGGCCGGGGATCAGAAAGGAACTGTCATTGAGTCGACGGAGCACTACACGGCCGAGCTTGTCGTTGTTAATGGAGTGGCAATCCATCGAGTGATCATCAATGGGCCGCCGGAGCCACCACGAGGCTTCGTGCGGGAAACGATGGACTTGCCTGAGCCTCAGCCGTCTGCGGGAGTCAACACGCTGTCGAGCGTGCCTGCTTTCGACTGGTCGTATGGCTGTTCGGCGACATCGGCTGCGATGATCTCAGGCTACTATGACAGAACTGCGTTTCCGGACATGTACACGGGTCCAACGAACGGTGGCGTCATGCCCATGACCAACAGCACGTGGGGGCACACGACGTGGCCAAGGTTTGATGGTGAACCCGGAACTGTTTCTGTCGGAGAGTGTCCGTTGAGCGCAACACGCAGCGGAGTCGATGGGCGCGTAGCGAAGGGTCACGTGGATGACTATTGGGTTGGGTATGCTCATCCTGGTCCTGATCCTTTCATCGGAAACTGGGCCGAGCATGCGTACGGCGACTGCACCGGTGACTACATGAAGACGAGTCAATCGATCCCCGGCAACACGGATGGCTCGACGAACTTCTGGTATTGGGGAGACGGAGCGCCGATGACGGCTGCCGACCTCGAGGGATTGGGGGCTGGGTTCCACGATAATGACGGTGGTTACGGCCACAAACTGTTCTACGAATCGCGAGGGTATACCGTCACGAACATGTACAACCAGTACATCCAGGGGGTTGGCTCCGATCCAGCGCAGGGCTACACGTACGCTCAGTACAAAGCGGAAATCGATGCCGGCCGTCCGGTGATTATCCATGTCAAGGGCCATACTATGGTCGGTGTCGGGTATGACGATTCGACGAATCTGATGTACATACACGACACGTGGGACTACAGTGTCCACACGATGACGTGGGGAGGCTCGTACAGCAGCGACCCTCCCATGAATCACATAGGCGTGACGATTGTGCGGCTCGCTGAGCCTGAGATTGATGTGACAGGACTCGGTGTTTCGATCCCCGATGGGGACACAACCCCCTCAGGAACGGACGATACGGATTTCGGCACCGTCAACGTTGGGGTCTCACACTCTCACACATTCACAATCCGCAATACGGGGCAGGAGACTCTTCGCCTCACTGGCTCGCCCTCGGTGCAAGTCACCGGTGCGCATGCAGCGGACTTCGCTGTTACGACGCAACCGGCGAGCACCACACTGGCCCCCGCTGAGACGACAACATTCACGGTACGGTTCTCTCCGGGGGCGATTGGATCTCGAACGGCAACCGTGACAGTTGCCAACACCGACCTCAACGAGAATCAATACAGCTTCTCAGTGCAAGGATCTGGGGACTACTCGGGGTCGACGCTTGCAGTGTTCCGTGTTGAAGCGAGCGGCGACGTGCGGATGGATAAGACGCTCCATATGCTCAAACTGGAAAGCGGGTTCGCCGACGTCGCGGAGTGGGTAAGGATCAGCGAGCCTGTCGAACCGGGGGATGTTCTCGAACTCGATCCGAATCAGCCGGGGCAGTATCGGAAGTCGAGAGGCGCCTGCTCACCCTTCGTCGCCGGCGTGGTATCCACCGAGCCAGGCGTCGTCCTGGGGTCAGCTGTTGTTGATCGCTCACTACCCATGACTGATTCCTCATCACCGGTCACTCATTACTCAGAAGCCCTTCTCGCGCTTGTGGGCATTGTGCCGGTCAAGGTGTGCGATGAAGGTGGACCGATCGGTTTGGGCGACCTGCTTGGCACGGCTTCACAATCGGGATACGCCAAACGATCTGACCCAGAGACATGTGTATTCATCGTTGGCAAAGCACTTGAGCCATTTGACGAAGGCGAGGGGATGATCCTGGTCCTGTTGACGAGGTGAGGAGGCAGGTTCTACGTTCAGGGTCGGATTCTGCAGAGAGGGAAAGAGGAGCAATGGCGATCAAGCGGTTTGAAGACATCGAGGCATGGCAAGTGGCTCGCACACTGGCTCGATACATTTACGAGATCGCGGGTCAAGGGAAGTTCAAGCGTGACTTTGGACTCCGAGACCAAATCCAACGCGAACGGTATCGATCATGGCGAACATATCAGAAGGATTCGACAGCCAGAGCAACAAGGCTTTCATCCAGTTCCTGGGCTACGCCTTGCGCTCGGCAACAGAAGTGCAATCTCACTTGTATGTGGCTCTGGACCAAGAGTACATGTCTAGGGATGCATTCGATGACCTCTATGAGCGAGCAGCCAGAGTGAAGAGCATCATCCACGGATTCATCCGGTACCTGCACAACGTCGAACGTAGCACGTAGAACATCAAACGTTGTACGCAGAACGTAGAACGTAGAACGTAGGAACAAGGAGGCGCCAAATGAAAGGGAAGCAACGAGCCAAAGCGATCTGGATAGCCGCAGGTGCAGCGCTTGCGATGGCGGGGATTGTGGTCCCCCTGTTGGTGCTTGCCGACTCGGCGCAGCCGGTCTTCACGGCTACGCTGTACTCGGATGTGATTCGGTTCGAGGCCGATGGCGCCGCGAGCCTGCGCGTGACGATCTATGACTTGTCGGAGCATGAACTGTGGAGTTCGGGGCTGGTGATGGGCGAGTTCGTTGATTGGGACAGAAGCAATGCCTACGGAGAGCGACTGGCAAACGGATACTACATGTATCTTGCACAGGGATGGGACAGCAGTGATCAACTTGTGCTGAGCAAGACAGGGAAGGTCGTCCTGCTACCAGGCGACCAGGTGGAGCTCCGAGCAGCGCCGGTGGCCGACCGGATAGGTCCGGTCAGCGGCGACGATTCGGGATGGCCGGGATCTCCGATTCGGCCAAGCCCCATGGCGCACACAGCCGGTACGTCGACATTCGATCAGGTTGGGATCGGGACACTGACTCCCGCCAGAACGCTACACGTCGTGGACGATACGGGGATGCTGACTGCGATGTTCGATTCGACATGGGGAAGAGGCGCGGCGTTTGGCGTCGCCAAATCCGGATCTCAGTTGGGAATCTTCGGCGTGTCGGGACTCATCGAGGGGAACAGCAGTGAAGACCTGGGATTGTTTGCGGAGACCGGGCATGGCATTCGGTTCTACGTGGATGGAACGGGGACAGAAGTGGCGCGGCTTGATAGCTCCGGCCGCGTCGGCATAGGGACAGCAGCGCCCGCCAGAACGCTGCACGTCGTGGACAATACGGGGATGCTGACGGCGATGTTCGATTCAATTTGGGGCAGAGGTGCGGCGTTCGGTGTGGCCAAATCCGGATCTCAGTTGGGGATCTTCGGCGTGTCGGGAATCATTGAGGGAAACGACAGCGAAGACATGGCTCTGTTCGCGGAGACCGGACATGGCATCCGGTTCTACGTCAACGGATCTGGAGTGGAAGTGGCACGGGTTACCAGTAATGGCGATGTAGGCATCGGCGCAACGGATGCGACCGACAAGCTGACCATTCAAGGTGAAAGTGGCAATCTGATCGCCTGCTATCCCGACGGGAATCGCGCGGCGGGCGCCGCCGTCTTCCGAATTGAAGCCGACGGCGATGTGTACGCGGATGGCACCGTCTATTCGAGCACGTGGCAAGTTGGCGCTGCAGATGTTGCCGAACGGATCAACACGAGCGAATGGGTCG
>CAZORQ010000016.1:0-51989 GCA_964582285.1 uncultured Thermotogae bacterium | reverse complement strand
TACGGCCCTTCGATCGAAAGCACACCGATTGCCATTGAGCGAAAGGCACTTCAGTCCCTGTTTTCGGTGATCACGAGAAGCTCGCGGATCAACCTGTCACTCCAGGGCGACGATGGGAAGAAGGAGATGGATGTCTTCCTTAAGGTGGTCGACTACGACCCGGTCACCGACGAGCCTAAGCATGTCGACTTCTATCATCCCGATGGTGATCATCCGCTGAAGCTGCACGTCCCGGTGAAGGTCACCGGCGAGGCGCAGGGCACCAAGAGCGGAGGGATCTTGAATGTTTTGTTCAGCACGATCCGCGTTCACGGTCTCGCCAAGGACGTCCCGTCCCTGATCACGCTTGATGTCAGCCACCTCGATCTCGGTGAGTCGATCTACATCCGTGATATTGACTTCGGCGATATCGAGCCGATGCTTCCGCCCGAGCGGACCATCGTCACGGTCATGGCACCCCGTGGCATGGAGATGAGCGACGAAGAGGCCGCGGCTGAAGCCGAAGAAGCCGAGGCGCTCGAGGGCGAAGAGGGTGCGGTTGAGGGCGATGAGAGCGTGGCTGAGGTCACCGAGGAGTCAGGTTCCGAAGAAGGGTAGTGCGAGGGCGATCTTCGGCCTTGGTAACCCCGGGCGGAGCTACGCGCTCACTCGACACAACGTAGGGTTTGAAGTCGTCGACTTGTATCGGGAGGTCCATCGGCTTCGGGGCAAAGGGCGGATCGAAAGCTCCGCCCTTGTCTACGCCACCGACGACCTTCTGTTGGTCAAGCCGATGACGTTCATGAACGAAAGCGGCCAAGCAGTCCGCGGCGTCCTGTCCAAGTACGGGATTTGCCCGGCCGATGCGCTTGTCGTGTATGACGACCTGGATCTTCCGCTGGGGAGAATCAAGATTCTCGGTGCCGGGGGCGCAGGGACGCACAAAGGGATGAAGTCGATCCTGCATGCGCTGAACACGGAGGAGATCCCTCGTCTTCGGATTGGAATCGAGGTCGAGGAACGGACAAAGACAGGACATGATTTCGTTTTGGACCGGTTCACCCCCGCAGAGTGGGCACAGGTGCTCCCGGCGTTGGAGGATGCCGTCGACGCGATCGAGCTATTCCGGTCCGCAAACATCGACGCTGTCATGACGCGGTTCAATCGTCGCAATGGGGCGGTTGCCGAGGGATAGAGGGTCGGTATACTGAACCGTTCGCAGGCTCGTATCGAGCGAACGCCATGGAGGAGGCGAAGATGTACGATCGATTCTCGCGTGAGTCGATGGAGATCATTGCGATCTCGCAAGAGGAGGCTGAGAGCTGGCGGCACAGCTACGTTGGCACTGAGCATCTTCTTCTTGCGTTCCTCAAGCTTGCTGACAGCGAGGTCCATCGCTTCCTCACCTCGAACGAGATGACCTACGACAAGGTTGCTGTGCTTCTTGAGGAAGAGAAGGAGCGAGGCGACGTACGGCTCTCGGCCGACGATCTGGAACCCACTCCGCGACTGAAGCGGGTGATGAAGATCAGCTTCGAGGAAGCGAGGCGAGCAGGGCTAAACACGATCCGCCCGGAGCATCTTCTGCTTGGCCTGCTGCGCGAGGGAGAAGGCACCGGTGCTGCGCTGCTCAATCACTTCGGCGTCGACCTGAACAAGGCACGGGGCTACTTCTTGCCGCCGGGAGGGGTCGGAATGACGGTCCGAACGGGCAGACGAAGTGCTCAGAAGAAAGGAGACCTGTCGGAGTTCGGACGCAACCTTGTCGAGGAAGCGATGGCAGGCAATCTCGATCCGGTGATCGGACGTGAAGAAGAGATGGAGCGGATCATTCAGACGCTCACTCGCCGGCGAAAGAACAATCCAGCGCTGATCGGAGAATCGGGCGTGGGGAAGACGGCGGTCGTCGAGGGACTTGCTCAGCGAATCGCGTGTGGAGATGTTCCGGCGCTTCTTCGGTCCAAGGAGATCATCGAGCTTGACATGGCGTCGGTCGTTGCAGGAACCAAGTACCGTGGCGAATTCGAGCAGCGGTTGAAGGCGTTGATCAACAAGGTCTCCGAAGAAGATAACGTCATCTTGTTCATCGATGAGCTTCAGACTGTGGTCGGCGCCGGCGGCGCGGAAGGGGCAATCGATGCGTCATCGATTCTCAAGCCGCCGCTTGCCACTGGTGCCATCCAGTGCATCGGCACGGCAACGTTTGACGAGTACCGCAAATCGGTCGAGAAAGATGCCGCGCTGAAACGTCGGTTCAAGACGATTCATGTCGAGGAACCAACGATTGAGGAGACGATCAAGATTCTCAAGGGGCTTCGCCTGCAATACGAGAAACACCATGGTGTGACGATCACAGACGACGCATTGCAGCAAGCTGCACGCTTGTCAGATCGGTATGTTACCGATCAGTTCCTGCCGGATAAGGCAATCGACCTGATCGACGAAACGGCGGCCCGGATCAAGCTTCAGAGGACACGGGTTCCCGATGAGGCGCGAGAGATGATGGAGCAGGTCGACACCCTCGACGAGCAAGAGCGAGAAGCTGTGGCATCACAGGACTATGAAGTAGCCGCTCGTCTTCGGGATCAGAAGGCGGAGCTGATCTCGCGGATCGAGGAACTGAGCGAGACAGCGTACAGCGGGAACGATCTCCAGGTGACGGGGCGAGACATTGCGCAGATGATTGCCATGTGGACAGGCGTTCCGATTGGCCACGTCCAAGAGGAAGAGACCGCTCGGATGGTCAGCATGGAGGACAAGGTTCACGAGCGGCTGGTCGCACAAGACGAAGCCGTGCGAGCCGTCTCCCGTTCGATCCGGCGTGCGTACGCCGGGGTGAAGAATCCCCGCCGTCCGGTCGGGGTGTTCATGTTCCTTGGGCCGACCGGCGTGGGAAAGACGGAGCTGTCGAAAACGCTGGCCGAATTCCTTTTCGGTGATGAGGATGCGCTGATCCGTGTTGATATGTCCGAGTACATGGAGCGGTTCTCCGTCTCCCGCCTGACCGGGGCGCCTCCGGGATACGTCGGCTACGAGGAGGCGGGAGAACTGACGGAGAAAGTACGGCGGCGTCCGTATTCCGTTGTCCTGTTCGACGAAATCGAGAAGGCGCACCGCGACGTGTTCAATATTCTCCTTCAAGTGATGGAGGATGGAATCCTCACCGACTCGCAAGGACGTCGCGTCGACTTCCGCAACACAGTTCTCATCATGACATCCAATGTCGGAAGCGAAATGATTACCGATCGGGGAACGCTCGGATTCAGCGATCAGGACGAGACATCCGACGAGTCCTACCGAGACATGAAGTCTCGCGTAACCGGCGAGGCGCGGAAGGTTTTCCGCCCCGAGTTCCTCAACCGACTCGACGACATTATCGTCTTCCATCAGCTCAATCGTGACGAGGTCCGTGAGATCGCAGAGCTAATGATCCAGGATCTGGCCGATCGGCTCGATATGGAACGGGGCATTTCGCTCACGCTTGATGACTCGGCGTGGAAGTTGCTGATTGAGCAGGGGTATGATCTGAAGTACGGTGCGCGCCCGATGCGTCGCACGATCGAGCGGCTGATCGAGAACCCGATCTCGGAGGAGATCCTGCTTGGCAACTTCCCTCCCGGCACGGCGGTTGTGGCAATCGCTGATGGGGACGAGCTACGGTTCGACGAGAGCGGTTAGCCATGCCGTTCCTCTGTTCCGAGTGCGGACACCGATCGATCAAGTGGTTCGGACGGTGCCCCAGCTGTGGAGCATGGGATTCGCTCTCAGAGGCGTCGTCATCCGCTGATCGATCGGCAGAGGCCGTTTCGTGGCTTGGTGCAGAGCTCCGATCGATCGACCGTGTCAGCCTGGATGATATCGAGCGCCTTGCCACCGGAATGGACGAGTTCGACCGGCTGCTTGGCGGGGGACTGATTCCGGGAGGCGTGGTTCTGTTCGGCGGGGAGCCGGGAATCGGGAAATCCACACTACTATTGCAGATTGCGGAACGTATCGCATGCTCCTGCGGAAACGTGCTGTACGTTTCTGGCGAGGAGTCGGAAGGGCAGGTCAAACTCCGCGCCAGCCGGATCGGCGTCGACAACGAGAGGCTGTACGTGCTCTCTGAGCAGTCACTCACGAAGATCGCGGGAGCGGTCGAGCAGGTATCGCCGGTTGTGCTTATCGTCGATTCGATCCAGACAACTGTCGATGAGCGTGTTGCCGGCGAGGCAGGAAGCTTGCGGCAGCTACGTGAGGCATCGAGCGAACTGATCCGATGGGCCAAAACGCGGCACATGGCGACATTCCTCGTCGGCCACATCACCAAGGAAGGCTCCTTTGCCGGCCCGAAGTCCGTCGAACACCTTGTCGACGCAGCCGTCTATCTTGAAGGAAGCCGTGGGGAGGATGTTCGTATTCTTCGCTCCGTCAAGAATCGATTCGGCGCCACCAACGAGGTCGTTGTCTTCCGGATGACCGCCGCGGGCCTCAGCGAGATTGCTGATCCATCACGGTTCTTCCTTGAAGGAATGGAAACGGAGCCAAGGGCGGGAACCACCGTGGTTCCGATTTTGGAAGGAACACGGCCGATCCTGGTTGAGATGCAGGCGCTCGTTTCGCCGACCGGGGGATACGGCGTTCCGCAGAGGCGTTGCACGGGTCTTGACGTCAATCGCGTGTTGCTTCTTCTTGCGGTCATGGAAAAACATGTGGGAATTCAGGTCGGGGGGGCGGATGTCTATCTGAGTCTTGCCGGCGGATTGGAGACGAGGGAGCGAGGGACGGACCTCGGTGTCATTGCGTCCGTGTGCTCGAGTCTGCGTGATCGTTCGCTTCCGACACGGACGGCGATTGTGGGTGAAGTTGGGCTGTCGGGAGAAGTGCGGCCTGTTCGCAGGCAGGCCGAGCGAATTCGTGAAGCGGAGAAAATGGGGATGGAACGGATCATCGTGCCTGGTGAGGCGCAGTCGAGATATGCTGGCATGGCGATCAGCGTCGTTGGCGTGGGGCGAGTCGGCGAGGCACTCGACGAGATTGGATTGAGGTAGGTGGAGGCAATGAACGACGTGCGATGGGAGAAGCTAGCGGAAGCTGTCTCGGCAGTGAGCGATCGGCTGGAGGAGATGCCGGAGATTGCCGTCACGCTTGGATCGGGCCTTTCCAAGGCGTTTGGCGTGCCGGATGGTGGCCAGATCATCGCGGCTACGGAGATACCACACCATCCGCGGCCGACGGTGGCCGGCCACGCGGGGGACTTCTGGGCGGGGCGGATCGAAGGAAGACAGGTTCTTGTGCAACGTGGGCGTGTGCACTTCTACGAAGGGCACACGCTCGATGACGTTGTCTTCGCCACGAGGCTGTTCGCCTTGTTGGGAGTCAAGACGTTGATCGTGACCAACGCATCCGGAGCAATCAATCCCGATTTCCGGGCCGGCGATCTCGTTGTCATCACCGACCACATCAACATGCTTGGAGGCAACCCGCTCCATGGTGCGAATCTCGGCGAACTTGGCCCGCGATTCCCTGACATGTCTGCGGCATACACACCGCGGCTGCGGCGGCTGGCGAAAGAGACCGCTACGGCGGAAGGGATCGAGCTGAAGGACGGCGTCTATGTTGCTGCGCTCGGCCCATCCTACGAAACGCCGGCGGAGATCCGAGCATTCCGAGCCATGGGAGCCGATCTGGTCGGCATGTCGACGGTCCCCGAGGTGATCGCTGCGGCACATGCCGGGATGGATGTGCTCGGGATTTCGATTGCGACGAATTTGGCTGCCGGCGTTGATCCGGATGCTACGCTGACTCACGACGAAGTCATTGAGACAACCGATCGAAAGGGCGAGCAGATGCGGCGCTTGCTTCTTGCGATCATCGCTCGTCTCTGATCGAGGCCGATTGCCTACCTAGTAGCATTGCAGTCCGCGCTCAGGCCGGTATAATGGCCCCGCCGTTCGGTGGCGGCAGTGCCTGTCGCAGGGCCGAATGGCATATCTCTAGGCCATTTGGGAGGGACTGTAGATGACCAGCGAACCGACGCTGAACCCGTTTCTGATCTCACAGCGCCAGCTTGACAAGGCGGCGGCGACACTCAACCTTGACCCCGAGATTCACGAGCTACTACGTGAACCGATGCGGACTCTTGAGGTGCACTTCCCGGTTCGCATGGATGATGGCAAGGTGCGGACATTCACCGGATACCGCGTGCAGTACAACGATGCTCGTGGACCGACCAAGGGCGGACTTCGGTTCCACCCCGAAGAGACGATCGACACGGTCAAAGCGCTTGCCGCATGGATGACATGGAAGACAGCTGTCGTCGACATCCCGTACGGTGGAGGGAAGGGCGGCGTAGTCTGCAACCCGAAAGAACTCTCGCAAACCGAGCTCGAGCGAATTGCACGAGGCTTTGTTCGTGCGGTCGGCCGATTCATCGGCCCCGACGTCGATGTTCCGGCGCCCGACGTGTACACCAATCCCCAGACGATGGCATGGATGATGGATGAGTACTCGACCATCGTGGGGCACAATGCCCCGGGCGTGATCACCGGGAAGCCAATTCCACTCGGCGGGTCGCTCGGCCGCGGGGACGCCACGGCGCGTGGATCCGTCTATTGTGTCATCGAAGCTGCGAAGACGTTGGGCATCAACCTCAAGGGTGCAACGGTCGCGATCCAGGGCTACGGAAACGCCGGCTACTACTGCGCCACACTGATGCAGGAACTTGCCGGCAGCAAGATTGTAGCCGTCACCGACTCGCGCGGAGGTGTCTACGATCCCAATGGAATCGACCCCGACGCCGCATTCCAGCACAAGCAGAGCAACGGCTCGGTGAGCGGCTTCAACGGTCTCCAGGCGATCAGCAACGAAGAGGTTCTCGAGCTGGACGTGGACGTGCTGATTCCAGCGGCGATTGAGAACGTGATCACCGACAAGAACGCTGCCAACGTGAAGGCGAAGATCATCGCCGAAGCAGCGAACGGCCCGACGACGCCGGAAGCCGATGAGATTCTGCGCAGCAATGGCAAGTACGTCATCCCAGATTTTCTGTGCAACGCCGGCGGCGTGACGGTGTCGTACTTCGAATGGGTTCAGAACATCGGTGGCTTCTACTGGGCGATCGAAGAAGTGCACGACCGCCTCAAGGCGAAGATGGTCGAAGCGTTCCATGCGGTCCACAACATGGCCCAAGAGAAGAACGTGGACAACCGGACCGGTGCGTATCTCGTATCAGTCCAGCGCGTCGCCGAAGTTATGCGGCTGCGCGGTTGGGTGTAGACCAACGTACGAGCCTCCTTCAAGGGCAAGGCAGTGCGGGGCCCCAAACGGGCCCCGCCTCCTTTTTTGGCCGAACTGGTGCGGCCGTCGGGAAGCGGCTAGTCTGATGCCATGAACACGCACGATCTTGACCCTCCAGGCGACCGATCTCGATCGACGGAGGACACCTGCAGCAAGAACGTCAATGCCTCGCCCCCGCCAGATTGCAACGATCCTATTGATGAGAAATCCGGTCCTCGAAGGGGATCTGGAGATCCCCTTCGGGAAGCACACAGCGCTGAGCATGTTCTCAATGCGGTCATGCAACGAGATTTTGGAGTCGGGCGGAGCATCGAAGTCCACTTCGGTGCGAAGAAGTCGAAGGCCGACTACATCGTCTCCCAGCCGCTGGGCGAGGCCGACCTCCGAGCGATTGAGGCTGCCGTTAATGCCGAGATCGCCAAAGATCATCCAGTGACAACATTCGTCATTTCGCGAGAGGAGGCCGAGGAGAGATACGACATGCGGAAGGTCCCGGCATCCGCCAAATCGATTCGGATCGTTCAGATCGGCGACCTCGATACTATCCCGTGCATCGGAGAACACGTCGAGCGAGCCGGCCAGATCGGCCGATTCGTCGTACGTAGCGCGACGATGCGGGATGAACAGACGGTCCGTATCCGCTACGCCCTTGAGGATCGGGATCCGTCCGATGTGAAGGACTCCGCCGACTAGTCACCGATCAGCTTCAGCAGCTCCGGAAGCAGCAGACCGTTCGTCGAAATGGCTTCTCCGCCGTGAATCGTCGGTTTTCCGGACCAGTCGGTGAACGTGCCGCCGGCCTCCTTGAGGATCGGCGGGAACGGGCCGCAATCCCAGGCGTTCATGATGGCGTCGAGCATGATCTCCGCTCGCCCGGTGGCGACGAGTGCGTGGCCATACGCGTCACCCCATCCGGCACAGATCGACGCGGAGTCTTGGATTCGATCCCATGGGTCGGCATGCCCGTGCCTAGCGAACGATGCAGCATCGGTGAAGCAAACGGTGGCGTGGTGTATTGAGGAGATGGTGGACACGGCCGCTCGGCGGCCGTTCCACCAACAACCCTCACCGGTGGCCGCGGCCACCATCTCGTCAAGTGCTGGGAAATAGGCAGCGCCGACGTCTACGTTCCCGTCGATCTCCAGAGCGAGAAGGACAGCGTAGAGCGGCACCCCGTGGATGAACGCCTTGGTCCCATCGATTGGATCGATAAGCCACCGATGTGACGCGCCGTCTCGCTTCGTCTCGCCGAACTCCTCGCCCAGAATTGCATGCGTTGGGAAGCGCTTCTCGATCCGGGAACGGATCAACTGCTCCGCGTTTCGATCGGCAATTGTCACCGGCGAGTCATCGGACTTCCGTTCGGGCTCGACGCCAATCTGGAACAGCTCAAGCGTCGATCTTCCGGCAATGAACGCGGTCTCCACTGCGAACTCAAGTAAACGCCGGTATGGGGCGGCCATGGCCAGTGTCACCTCCAGAATTCGATCATGCGCGATGCATCGCAGGCTTGCCAGTCGGAGATCCTAGAGCTCCGCTCGCTGATAGCTCTCCCACAACTCGCGGGCGAGGTCGGCTGAGAGGCTGCACACACCGCATGACGCGAAGAACGAACACACATTCTCGAGATCCCGGCATAGCAGGTAGAACGCATTGGGGTTGAATCGCACGTCGACAGCCTGCGGCAGATCTATGATCCACGCCTGTTCCTTCCAGACAAGGATGTTGTAGGGGGACAGGTCGCCGTGAACCAAATGTGCCTGCAGAAGCGTTCGGATCCCCTCCACCACCTGCTCGGACAACGCTGCTGCCTGAAGGGAATCCAAGTCGATCCCGTTCAGCCGTGGAGCGGGCCGCTCGCCGTTGCCGATGTACTCCATTAGGATCGCGGAATTGCCTATCGCGTACGGACGCGGGACGCTCGCGCGTACAGCAGCAAGCCGTCGCAATGCATCGTACTCGGCCCAAATCCACATGCCAGCCATTGCCTGATGCCCGAACTCGCTTCCACGCTCGATCGCTCGAAGCGTTCGAGCCTTCATCGTTCGTTCGCGTCCCGCGAAGTAGGTACTGTTTCGGCGGTACGACTGCGCCGCATGCTCCCGATACACCTTTGCTGCGAGGAACTTCCGATTCGTCGATGGATGTGCGCGACAGCAGTAGACGGTCGCTTCCTTGCCACTGGTGAGCACGGAGTGGATTCGTGTGATCCATCCCTGCTGAGCGAACGCGTCGAGCGCAGGGATACCGAGAGTTCCTTCCTCTATGGGCAAGCTTTCTGCCGGATCGAGACGATCCGTTCGGCCTTGATCCAAGGGTGCCTCCTTGTCGTGAGTACACGAGAGTCGAGCCTGTTTCTTGTGCTGCCTCACGGCAAGAGAGGTAGGTCAATACGGATCAGCTGTTCGAGAGAATCGAAGACGCTAGATCGTTGCCATAGAGGCAGCGGGATGGATGTTCTTCACAACAGTCACCGCAAACCTCCATTTCACTCGGACTGCGCCGCAGATGCGGCCTGAATGCCGACGGCCAAGAGTAGTCGCCAATTGGATGATCGTCAAGAGAGACGGTACAGAGATGCAGTTGCGCAACCATGCAATGGTGGCCCGACGAGAAGGGTGGCAAGGGAGGACCCTATGATGGCGAGGGAAGATGTTCGACCGGCGAGAATGCTGCTTCTGTGGGGCGATCTGTACGGAGCGAACTGCACGTCCGAGACAAGAAAGCTGTCCATTCTCGAGCGGTTCCGGCGCTACGGATGGGAGATCACCTCAGCGGGAGTCGAGAAGGACGTTAGGCCATGCATGTTTGCCCAACAGCGCGGAGCCGAACCGCTCGCGCTGGATTGCACGGTGGATGACCTTGGCGAGGTCGCTGGGTTCGATGGAGTTTCGGTGATGCCCGGACCGACCCACCGACAGCTCATTGAGTTGCCTAAGGCGATGGAGTTCATCAGACGTGCGGCCGACGCGGGACTTGTCATCAGCGCGTGGTGCCGAGGAGCACAGGTGCTTGCCGCTGCAAATGTCATCCGTGGCAAACGCGTGGTGGGCCATGTTGATGACAAGGAGATTCTTGAGAAGGCGGGTGCGATCTACGTTGGGCACGATCATCCGCCAGTGATCGATGGACGTCTCGTCACTGGTGCGCGGAGCTATCATTACCGGGTCCAGAACGCCGAGGCGATCCGAACAGCCATGGTTGATAGAATGGCTTCGACAACCTGATCGACGCAGACGGACTGCTGACTTCCCCAGGTTTCGGCGAGTCGGATCTCCCCGCACGCTTGCGTGCCCTTCTCGCCCTGCTACCATTGCATCCAAAGGAGATCGAAGATGAGCACTATCGAGACGATTGCAGCGAGACGAAGCATCCGTGCATTCAAGGATGAGGACCTCGATCCCAAAAACGTGAACACGATCCTGACCGCGGCAGCCAGGGCTCCGTCAGGGAAGAACAGGCAACCGTGGCGCTTTGCGGTTGTCCAGGGAGCGAAGCGAGAAGAGATGATCGCGGCGATGCGCGAGGGGATCGCTGCATTGAAGACGAAAGGCATGGATACCGGCAGCTCTGAGTGGACGGCGAATGTCATGGAGAAGGCGCCGCTGACGGTGCTGATCTTCAATCCGTACGGGATCGATCCATGGTTGGAGCATTCGACGGATCAGATCTTTCAGGAACTCGTTGATGTACAGTCCGTTGGGGCGGCGATCCAGAACATGCTCCTCGCTGCGACGGAGCTGGGCATCGGTTCGCTTTGGATCGCCGATGTGTTCTATGCCATCACCGAGCTGAAGACCTGGGCGAACGAGAAAGGACAGCTCGTCGCTGCAGTATCGTTTGGCGTGCCCGACGAAGCGCCGGGCGAACGACCGAGAAAGCCGCTCGACGAGATCGTGCGCTTCGTTTAGAGAAGGCACGTCATGGTGCGCTCACGGTCCACGCGCGTGCTTCCAGTGGCAACGGTTGCGATGATGCCGGATCTTGATCCCGAGGTCAGCCGAGAGCGAATCGGACACGCTGTCAAGCGGGTCACCGATGCGCATCCGGATGTACGTCTGATCCTCTTTGGTGAGACGATCCTCGGCTGGTTCTATCGCAAAGGGAAGACGGAGGCATACCATCGCCGGATTGCCGAACCGATCCCTGGTCCGACAACGACGTACATTGCCCGGTTGGCGAAGGAGCACGGGGTACATATCTCGTTTGGCTTGAGCGAGCGAGATGAAGAAACGCTGTATAACACGCAAGTTCTGATCGATCAAAGCGGGGAGATCATCGCCATGCATCGGAAGTTCTGGATCCGCAACCGCGTCTTTGCTGCCGGGGAGAGGAGACTCACAACAGCGAGAGTGGATGGAGCCACGGTTGCGATACTCATCTGTGCCGACGCACGCAGCCTCTGGCTGCTACGCGCGATCCGCCGGGCGCACGTTGACCTTGTGTTTGCTAGTCTGGCTGACTACGGGACGAGCCTCCGGCTGAACCAGATCCTCGGGACGTTCTTCGATGCTTGGACTGTGACTGCCAACCGCTATGGCGAGGAACCGCCACTCATCTGGCATGGACTAGTCACCATCACCGACTGGTTTGGCCGCCTGCGTGGCAATACAGTCGGTCGGGAGGGGTTCGTCTATCAGCAGATCCCGATAGAGCAAACCGGACCGATCGGCAGAGCGAGCCGGCGTTTGTGCGCGGTCGGAGCCGCGCTTGTCTTCGCCGTGGCGTACTTCGCTGAGAGGCTTGCCATGAAGCTTCGGCGCTCGATCGACTGATACCTAGCCCATGGGCTCGTTGGTTGTCGGCAACGAGAAGCCGGTGAATCGGTCAATATGGAGGAAGTCCTCGCTCCGATGGGGGTGGGGGTTGTGGACGACCTTGCCGCGCGGGTATCCGATTGGCAGAAGCGTTGCAATCCGCCAACCGTCGGGAATGCCGAGCAGGGTTCGAGCCTCGATCGACGGTCCGGGAACGAGGGTGCAGCCGAACACGCCATCCTCTGCGAGCGGCAGGAGGACGTGCGCGATTCCCATCCAGATTGCAGCATGTGCATTCAAGTCCGCCGGGCCTTCGGAGTGGATCTCGCCGCGCTTAGACCGATAGATGGGAACAAGAATTTCCGGTGCTTCTCGGAGCATTGTTCGTTGAACCGGCAGTGCTCTCAGGTAGATCTGCCTTGCCTCATCGGGGAACGCTCCGAGTAGCTCGTGAAGCCTGGAGCTGTCGCGAATGTCTCGGATGCCGCAGGCTTTGGCAATGTTCTCTCGAAGAGCAGGGTCCCGAAGCTGGATGAATCCCCACTCCCACAGGTGGTTGTACGCCGGTGCAGTCAGCGCGGCGCGGACGGCCTTGTCGAGGATTGCCTGTCCGATAGGACGGTCGGAGAAGCTGCGCACTGTGGTTCTCTTCTCTAAGGCTTCCCAGAGATTCATCGATCCTATCCCCAAACGCCAGCATGGATAGCCATGGCGTATCCGACGATCTGCTGCGAAGCCATTGGATTGAGAGCCCCATCGCCGTACGATGAAACCATGCTAGGGGAGGGGAAGCGATGAGACGAAGGGTCCTGGTTCTGTTGGTGGCTGTCCTGATGTGTGCGGTAGTTGTTGCGGCGCAAGAAGATGGAAGTCCTGACGAAGAGATCGACCTGTCCGCCGAGCGTACATTCGGCATCGGAATGCAGCTCGATTTTCCGTTCGGGGGATTGCTGTCCGGGCGCTACTGGTTCTCGCCCGAGTTTGCCGCCGAAGTGGTTGTCTTCCTGTGGGGATACGCTGGTGACGTGGAAGGCACGGTCACCGCGCGGGCGCTCTATCGGATTGCCGATCGGCCCGTCGTCGATTTCTACGGTGCCTTTGGCGCCTCGGTTCCCGTCTCATCGTACGGATGGGAGACAACCTACGTCTCTGCTGTCGGAGGCATCGAGTTCGGGTTCCGATCTGCCTCGAGTCTGGCGTGGAACATCGAGTTTGGCATTGCGTACTCGACCGACGGGGAGTTGGCGATGGTCTTTGGCACCGGGATCCACTTCTACTTCTACTTCTAGGAGAATACTGCGCTGGTCTGGGGGAATCGGATGAACATCTTGGGTGTGGTCGGTTCGCGCCGGAAGGACGGACACACAACGACGCTTGTCCGAAAGGTGCTCGACGAGGCGTCAGTCAGGGCACCGAACATCTCAGCCGAGCTCCTTCACATCGCTGGCCAAACGATCGAACCGTGCCGCGTCCTGTGCTCGAAGCACTGTACGACCCATCCATACCAATGTGCTATCTCCGACGATGTGGCCGGACTCCTCGAGCGGATGGCAGCAGCCGATGCTCTTGTGATCGGCACGCCGCTCTACTTCCGCGCACCGCCAGCTGGCTTCCACGCATTGATGGAACGACTGATCTCGATGGCGTTCTACCAGGAGACGCAAGGTAGCGGTGACGTCCGCTCTCCGCTTGCCGACAAGCCGTGCGGCCTTGTTGCAGTGGCCGAGTACTCGAACCCCCATGGGATGCTCGAGTACCTGCACGACGTCTGCACGCTGCTTCAGATGACCCCAAAGAGACTTGATCGATTCCCGTATCTCGGTGTCGGCGTCCATGGGGATCCGGACACAGATGACGTATTCCATCCATACGAACGGGCTGCGGATCTCGCGACGGCATTGCTTGGCGATCTGCCTTCGATCCGATAGTCGCATTTATCAGGCTCCGGTGGAGAGCGTGCAGGCAGTGAGCAGTTTGGAGAGGATCGATCGGACGCCTTTGCTCTACGGTGGTGGCGGGAGAATCAACCGGCCCGAACCGAAGGCATTGTCCTTCCCAGGAGACCCCATATCGATGGCGTGCTGCTCCAAGTACGCTTGAATCTCGTCCGCCCCGTACTGCGGGAATGCCTGTTTGACCAGGACCGCTGTGCCCCCTGCATGGGGAGCTGCAGCCGATGTTCCCTCAAAACCGCACTCGTACTCCTCGTACTCGACGCTGCTTCCGCCGTACGTTGCGGTTACGACACAGGTCGGGGCAACGAGGTCAGGCTTGATCCTCCCATCCTTCGTCGGTCCGCCGGAACTGGTCGACTCCAACGCCAGGGTCTTCCAGTTGATTGCGCCAATGGTCATGACGCTTGGGGAAATCGCCGGCTCGAAATAGCCGACGCTTCCAGTTCGCGTGCCATGCTCCAGCTCAGGTCCGTTTGGCCAAACGAGATCCAGGAGGGTGTTCGATGCTCCTGAGTGCCGCTCTATTTGCAGTGCGTACACCCCGTCACTCGGCGCCTCATCGTAGAGATTCTCGTACGGACCGTCGCGGGAGTTGTCGTAGTCGCTCTCTGCGACGATCCGTCCTTGGCTGTCGATGAGACGGAGGATGTAGTTGTTTGACGATGGACGGCATGGGTTATCCCATTGCAGCAGGACATCGATCGGATCGCCCTCGTACAGCGTCACATGCATGTCTTCGTCCCCGGGTGCAAACTCGTGTAGTCCATCTCCGTCACCGTCAACGAATGCGCCCTGCCAGTGTGACAAGCCATCGTTTCCCGAGGCGACCACAAGGAGGATTCCGGCGTCCCGCATTCGCTTGAAGATCGGCTCATACACGCTAGCTCCCGCATCAAGGCACCAGCCTTCAACACTGATCGAGGCGACGACAATGTCGATGGAGTGATCGATCATCCAGTCGAGCGCCTCGATGACATCGTCATCCGTATCCGTGGCAATCAGATAGAACCTCGCTCCGGGCGCGATGTCATAGACGATCTCCGCCACCGCGGTTCCGTGACTCGCATCCTCTGGATCTTCATCGGAGAAGCCGGTCACCGGGAGACCGAATCCCTTCACGATGACACGGTTCGACGGAGGAAGTTCGGTGCCGAGCAGTTCCTGATACCCATAGAACCCGAAGTCCCAGATGGCCACCGAAACCCCGTCTCCGTCGTATCCGGCATCATGCCAAGCCGCGACACGCATCACGGCACCACCCTGACTCACAATGGTTCCCTGCGCAGAGCTTGGGATATCTCCGACGAGCAGACACGCTGTGCACAGAATCGCGAGGCCAAGCCCGATCAGCCCCGCGCTACACGTCCGCTGCACCCTCGGCTCTATGCTTGTCTTCATGGTAGACCATCCTACATCGGATGGCGGCAGCATGTTGATCGGGATCGGGCTTCCAGCTTGCAGCACAATTCAGGCGGGGGAGGCGCGATCCTCCAAGATTGATTTGATATCGATTCTCGTGATATCGCCGATCGGGGTTTGCTTCATTGCTTCTACCGCTTCGGGTGGAAGCTGCATCAGTGCATCAATGCGCTGTCTGGCGCTCTGAGGATCATGTGTCTCGAGGATTGCGAGAAGCTCGTTGACGAAAGCACGGTCCATCTCAAGTCCTTCGCGTTCGCTGAGACCAATCCAGTTGCGGGGCCGGCGAAGCGCCGTCAGTTGAGCGCCAATTTGACGGGCCACCTCATTGTGCGTTGCATCGAAGATCGCCTGAAGAATGCGTGCAAACGGCAGGATCTCATCCTGGAGGTCCGCGTTGTGTTCATCACCTGCGGTGGCATCGATCTTCGCCTGCAGCGATTCGAGATGGCGATCGGCGAGATCGCGAATGGCGGCGATCTCCGCTTCGGTTGCATTGGCGCAGACCAGAGCAGCGACAGCGGGGAACAGAAGCTGCTCGAACTGTTCGACATCCCATGCCGTGGCGCCTGCTCTCCGAAGCGATAGGAGAAGCGCATTGCCGAATGCATCATGTTGAGACGATGTGACATAGACCCCGCTTCCATGGCGTACGTCAACCAGTCCTCGCGCGGCCAACAGGTTCGTTGCATCACGAACGACGGCACGGCTCACCCCGTACTGCTGAGCAAGTTCGGGTCCGGCCGGCAGGGAGTCTCCCGGCGCCAACGCCCCGGAAAGAATCCGATCGGCAATGTCTTCGGCCAGCTGATCAGCCAGCGTTCGACGTCGAATGGGCTTGGCAGGCAACGACGGATGGGTCACGTAGTCTCTCCTCTCGGATCGAGTCGATGCGATGGTACAGGATCCATGATACCAGCAGGAGACCGCCGGCAAGAAGCCAAGCAGTTCCGATCGATGTGTGCTGTGCGACGAAGCCAAGGCCGGCGCTCCCGATGAAGCTGCCGGCGTAGCTGACTAGCGATTCGATCGACAGCATCGACGCGCGTCGGCGCGAAGGAATCTGCTCGTTGAGCAGAAGCGCATGGGTCGAGGTCACCGCGCCTTGGCCCAGGTAGACGAGCCAGAACAACAACGCAGCCGGGACTGCGTGACCCTGCATGGCGAGTCCAATCAGCAATGCGCCGCGGAAGCCGTGGAACAGTGCACACACTCGCCCGGGACGGTTGCCGAGCCGCTTGCTGAGCCGCGGAGCGATGAGATTGCCGACCACGCCCAAGAGAAACGACCCTGCGAGGATCGCGCCGAGGAAGACCGTGCGGGCTTCGCTTTTTCCAAGAAGCATTCCGAAGTGCGGCTGCCAGAGAAGCTCGAGTGAGGACAGAACCACACCGCTTGCACCGGCGACCGCGAGAAGACGAACCAGAATCCGGCTGCCGGCTGTGAGTCGAACGGCGTCCCGGAGCAGCGAAGGAATCTCCGCGATCCCCCGTTGCCACGAGGCCGTCTGGAGGCGGTGCTCCGGCTCGTGCACAAGCAGTGCAATCGAGGTCATAAGTCCAAGGCGAAGGACGATCGCAACCAATCCAGGACTTGCCAGGGGCGTGAGGATTGCCGCGCCATCTGGGGGGAGGAACGCGAATCCGCGGGCGATTACGCCGCCGCACACCGCACCGAGACCGAGGGCGATGAACGTAACAGCTCCGGTTCGGGCGAGGCGAGGGTGCAGATCGACGCCCGGCTGGATTGACTGAAGGCTGTCCACGAACCAGGCATCGAGTGTGCCGGAAGCGAGCGCTCGACCGATCCCGTTGAGCACGAAGGCGGCGAGGAAGGACGGAAACGAGAACGACACCAGGAAGATGCCCCATCCTGCCAGCGTTACGGCCTCGCCAAGCAGCGCGACCCGCCGACGGCCCCACGCATCGGCGAGCCCACCGGTTGGGATCTCAAGCAGGAAGATCGTCGCCGAGTAGAGGGCGGTCAGCAACCCGAGCTGGCCAAGCGTCATCCCTCGCGCCTGTGCCAGCAGGATGAACATCGACATCGGCAGCGCGGTTGAAAACCAGAACAGGAACAGGATCAGCGCGTATCGTCGTTCGACAGAGCGGAGGGTGTTCATGATCTCTCCTTAGGTCACCAGGTGATATGATGACCTGATAATACAACGCGATCCGATGGAAGTCAACGTCAACAGGGTCAACGCTTCCCGGACCCGGAGAGCAGCTCGGAACGCCCCCCCCCCGAGGAACCGTAGTAGACAAGCGAGCAGATGTGTTCTCCCGCGGCGGAAGAGACGGGCCTTCCAGATGCTAGTGTGCACTGCCAATGAGGGCAGTATGGCCTGACGAGACGTCTGCGGACCAGCGATCACATCGTCCACCGAGGTGCGCCACGACCTGACCGGATTCGACGAAACGGACAATCTCGCACGCGTTGGCGCAGTTCGGACAGACGAACGTCTCGGCGCGGAAGTCCGACATCTGAATCTCATCCACATCACGCATCCGGGATCCGGAATGGGATTCCCTCTTGGCGGTCAACGCTGCGCCGAACGCTCCCATGACGTTGAAGTGCTCGGGAACGACGACCGGGGAGCCGATGGCCTCGGAGAACGCTTTGCGGATCCCGATGTTGGCGGCCACCCCGCCGAGGAACAAGATGGGTGGCGCGATCGGTTTCCCTTTTCCGACATCGTTGAGATAATTGCGTACGAGTGCCCGACAAGCGCCGGCGACGATGTCCTCGATTTGATGACCGGTTTGCTGCTTGAAGATGATGTCACTCTCGGCGAACACCGTACAGCGACCGGCGATGGCGACCTCTTCCGTCGATGTCATGGCGAGGTCGCCGAGATCCTCGACTTGGATGTCCAGGCGTCCGGCGAGTTGGTCAAGGAACGCTCCGGTGCCGGCGGCGCAGACGGTGTTCATCGCGAAATCGGTCGGCACCCCGTCTCGCAGCAGCACGATCTTGGAGTCCTCCCCTCCGATTTCGAGCAGCGTCCGCACATCAGGATGCAAAGCAAGCGCCGCACGGGCATGGGCGGTAATCTCGTTGGTCACAACATCGGCGTGAATCAGTGCGCCAACGAATCTCCGGGCGCTGCCGGTCGTCCCGCACCCGACGATCCGTCGACCTTTCAACGTATCGGAGATCGAGGCGAGGCCGTCCTTCACCGCTTGGACAACACGGCCTCTTGTTCTCCGGTACGTCGAGGCAAGGACGGTCTCGCTCTCGTCGAGCACAAGGACCTTGCATGTGATCGATCCAACATCGATACCGATCCAAACGGGGCTCTTCATCTTGCTACTCCTTCCTGCTTGCGCGTTTCGAGCAGGTCGATGAACGCTTCGAGCCGTCCCTCGAGCCCTTCTTCGGCGAACCGATCACCGATCGCCAACGACAGAAGCGGCATCTGTGCATCGCTTGCGATACGTTGGAGGATCGGCTTGAGAGACGTTTGCGGCATGCAGCCGAACGCGTAGATGTGAAGGAGGCCATCGTAGCCTTCGGAAACGAAATCGAGCGCGTGAGCGCATGAGAAGATTTCCGACGTAGACGGGCCCTTGTGGAGATGCCTACGGCACTTCTCCTTCAACGGTGCCAGGGTTCTCTCATTCGATCGGGCGAGCATCCGGAAGCTGGAACGCCAGTCAAACAAGATCCCCTGCTCAGCCATCTGCCGAATGACCCCCATAATCGAGGCCAACTCGCTTAGGATATGCTCTCCACCGACGATCCCGATCCGGAGGGTCGGGGGATTACTGCGCAATGGCAGGCAAGCCGCGGCGCGATCGAACCAGCGCGAGACGCGCCACAGCGCAAATGGCCCGGGGGCACGATCGATTCGCCTAAGCGCCTCCTGCTCCAACATGCGAACCTGCTTCGGCGTTGTCGACATGCACCGCAATTGGGTGCATTGCTTGTCGACCTTGTGGAGCAGATCGACCTTGCCGATGAATGTGGCATAGGCGCGAAAACACTGCGATTTGCGAATGTGAGGACCGAAGTGCGATCGCAGGTTCTCCAATGCTCCGCCGAGATTGCCGCCGCCGAAGCGATGGGCCGAGAAGCCTGTGTAGTCGGTGAACAGCGCACACACGTAGTCACTTGTGTCAGCGCACCGGCAAGCCTCCGGGCCGAGCGATGACATGAACGCCAGCCGACGCTCACCGGCCTCCAATTGGGCGTCCATCTGCCCGAGAACGAGCTTGCCGGAGAAGCAAAGGAACGGATGTGCGCGAGCGATGCCGCGTTGGGCGATTGCGGGTCCGATCGGCGGTGGGGTTGCAAGATCGTGACCGAGTGATCGCAACAGGCCGCGGACCGCGATGTAGTTGCTCCCCCACGAGAATGTGAAGAACCTCATGTGGACCGACCTCCGACGAGGATCGGCGCCCCTTGCAGTAGGTCGATGAACGCCTCCAGACGTGTGACCAGACCTGCGCTCGATTGCAGCTCATCGAGGACGAGTGTAAGGAATGGCTTCGTCGTGGTTCGAGCGAGATGACTCGCGATGTCGCCGTCCGGACCACAGTTGAATGGAAGCAGAAAAACGATGCCGTCGATGGTCTCCTCCTGGTCGAACGCCTGGGTCAGCGCGACCGTTCGCGCTGCGAGGGAGAAATGCAGCCCCGAGTTGTCGGGTGCGTACGCGGTCGGCCTGTGATCGATGCGGGTTACCACGCGGCATCCAAGCCGCTCGATCCTCTGGATTACATGGTTGTTCGCCCACGGATCCTCCACGACGTATGGGTGCCCAACGATCGCTACGGTCAGCCTGTCGTGATTGACGCAGCCTCCTGTGTCGTGTCGCTCGGACTCCAGTGTTTGGAGCGCCTGGCTAGCGGCGGCCCCCGAGGCACCGAGAGCCTGTGCCAACGATCGGAATCCGTTCAGCGTGAGGCCGTGGCGATCATAGCGAAACGCCGGCGTCAAGAGACGATCCGCATCACAGATGCCGAGGGCGCGTACGATGTCGGGGAGGCGCTGTCGTGGATGGCATGGAAACGCTCGATGGTTGACGTGTCCAACGACTGCCGGAATGAGGATTCGATCAATCGCTTGATTCGCCAAGTGTACAACGTGACCGACGAAGATCTTGATCGGAAAACACAGCTCGTCGATTACGACTCGCTTCCCAGCCTGGAAGATCTCCGCGTTGGTGGGTGGAGAAAGGGCGACGTCTATGCCCAACCTCCGAAGAAACCGCTCGATCGCGCCGTCGAACTCGAGGTGAAGGATCGAACGAGGGATTCCGATGCGCTCGCACGTTCCTACCACTCGTATCCCAATCCCTTCACGATCTTGAGCAGTGCCTCATGGAACGCCATCTGCTCGACCTCGTCGAGCGGCTCGAGAAAGCGGCGCGTATAGCCCGCGGCGGTATCGATCGTCTCGTCGTATGCGGTTCGACCGGCTTCGGTGAGCTCAAGCCACCAGTTCCTTCGGTCGGTCTTGTCCTGCTTCCGCTGTACCAATCCCTTCTCGACCAGCCGCTGGACGTGGACCGAGATCGTGCCTGGATTGATGTCCATGCGGCGTGATAGATCTTGCGATGTCAGCGGTGCAGCTTGCCCAAGTACCATCAGCACCGAGCGGTCGGCAAGATTGAGGCCCGTGCGCTCGACGAACCCCTCACGATGCATTGTTGTGCGGTACGCATTGGCGAAACTGAATGCGGCTTGGTTGATCTGGATGCATTGCTGTTTCGATAGGGCCACGCGCCACCTCCTTCGTTGGCAAGACAAATGATTGGTGATACCAACGATTAGAGCATACAAGCATCTCGATCCTTTGTCAAGCTGTCTGAGAACCGCGGCTTCTAGGCTGCTCCCTCCGGCGAGCGGATCGAACGGGATCCCACGTTTGCCGTCTTGGATCTGGCGAAGTTCTGCAGCACACCGGACTGATAGGCTGAAGGAACATCCGGCGGGGTCAGCCCGAACTCTTCCCGCGCGATGCGCAGCAGCAGCTCCGCTGGGCGGTCGACCGACTCGGTTGCCAGGACGCGCTCCTTGAACACGGTTGTGATCTCTCTCGCCGTTGATTCGTCGACTGGAAGGTAGTGGATCTCGTGGAGGAAGTAGTGGATTACATTCCAACCGGAGAGCGGCCCGAGCAGGACCTCGGCGTCGGTGACGCCGAACCGATCGAGTGCGTGCGCCTCGTAGGTTGTTGGATCGTTCAGTATTGCTTTTTGGTGGACCCCGGCCGTGTGCGTTCGGTTGGTCAGGCTGACCGGTTCCTTGTCGTTGACCAACATGCAGAGCTTGTCGGCGACCAGCACGTTGAGCGGATAGGACCTTGCCACACAGTAGCCATCGATCAGCTGGTGCTGACCGTCCACGAACAGGTTGAACAGCAAGGCTGTCATCGATGGAATCCCCGATCGCTCGCCGATGCCAAGGACTGTCGTATCGACGTACCGCATGCCGGCCCCGATCCCGGCGAGCGCATTGATGACCGCGAAGCCGCGGTCATCATGGAAATGGCCTTCCCACTCAACATCCGGGTATCGGTCGATCAGCTGTCCCATCCGATGGCGAATCGTCTCCGGCGTTGCGATGCCGACCGTGTCCGGAACACCGAGACGATCGACCAGCGGTGCGATCTCGTCGTACACACGACATAGCTCGTCCATTGGGGTGCGGAACGCATCCTCCCCGCTGAAACGGAGCGTGAGATCTGGATCGTCTCGACGAACCTGTTTGATCAGATTTCGAGCACTGCGAGCGATTGTTGCGAGATCCTTGCCGTGGCTATGCCATCTCGTCTGTGCCGAGGTTCCAAAGAATAGATGCAATCCGTCGACCCCAGCGTCGATCGCGGCGGCTACATCCTCGGGATGGCAGCGCACGTGGGACAGCAGAAACGTATATCCTTTCTGCGCGATCAACCCATCGCGCGCCTCGCGGATCGCGGCAATGTCGTCACGCTCTCTGGGGTGGACGATCGGTGAGAAGAGCTCGATGTACTTGACGCCGTAGTGGATCAGTGCTCGGGCGATCTCGACCTTGTCGGCTGTCCGAAACGCGTATGTCGCGTGGTCGTGCATCAATGAAGTCTGCGCTCCCTCACGAAGTGTGGTGTCCACAATCTCAAGTCCTCGCGGTGTGTAGTCCGCGAGGCAGTATTCGTTCCGCGTCATCCGATAGGCCTCCAAGTGTGTCGTTTCACGGTGCAACAGAAAAACCCTCCGCCCGTTTTCGGGGCTAGAGGGTCGCCGCTTCAAAGAAAAGAAGGATGCCGATACCTAGCCAGACCCGAAGGCCAGCTGTTTCTCCTCTCTCTTCTCACAACGCGTTGCCATGCTCATGGGTTGTCTCCGATGGGGAAGAGTACGGAAGCCCGTGAGAGATCGCAAGCGTGGCGATCTACCACCCGTTCTCAATCTCTCGTGAACCGGCAATCAGCCTCGGGGAACCAGCGCCACGGCGCGGACCGGCGACGCCTCGATTCCTCCGAGCTTGATAGGAAACGCTGCGAACAGGATCTTGCCCGGTAGCGGGAGCAATGCCGGCAGATTGACCAATCCTTCCACGATCGGGATGCCGGCGCCGCAGAGCGCCGTGTGCGCTGGAAATGGGGGATCCTCAACAGGTGCCCCATCGACGCTTGGAGTGTCGAGGCCGACCAGCCCTGCATGCCGTCCGACGAGGCATCGCGCTGCATCGCTTGTGAGGTAGGGAAATCCCTTGAAGTAGCCGGGCGTTCCGGCATGTCGTTCCCAGCCGGTGGAGAACAGCACCGCGCAATCAGCGCAGTCGGCGGGAACTGCGTCCGCTTCGATGAGCGACGTGGTCACGGGGACAACGCGCACCGGGTACAGACGGAGCGGCACGGCGCCGATGCCAATTCCTCCTGGCGCGAAGTGCAGCGGCGCGTCCATGTGTGTTCCGCCGTGTGGATCGAGGTCCGAGAAGCGTGTCAGCGTGGCTTGGTCGCAGGAGAGATCCCTGCGGTGGGAAATCCAAGCGGGAACGGTGCCGGGATAGCTCAGACTCTTGCTTGTGAGCTGTTGTGATAGATCGATGATGTCAAACATGGGTCCCCCTATCGGCGCAGTGTCGTCCGCGCTTGATCGTCGAAACCACAGCTCAGCGGCGGGCTCGCAGGCTACAGACCGTGCTCATGTATGTAGCTTGTGATATCCGCGTTGTAGACGATCTCCTCGACAGTGAACACCGCCCACGGCGTGCCGGCATCGATCCATGTGACGCGACCGATGCTCGGGAGGAGTGCGCCGTCGTATCGCTTCCACGCGGAAACCTCATTTAGCCATAGTGTCTTCTCTTCTGCAGTCTCGCTTTGGTAGCGCATCGCCTCGAGCCATCGGACCAAATCGGTGGCAGGATCAAACCGAACGACGAACGTTTCCTCAGTTTCACCGTACGGCACGACAAGCAAAGCGGTTTCGTTATCCACAGGCTCCCATCGAACTCGGACATCAGTGAGAAACAACGCCGGGAGCCAGATCGATTCGGCCCACAGTCCCAAGTTGGCCGCCTGAGCGTTCTTGGGTTCGCCCTCGGTGACGCCGAACGGCAGCTCAAGGCGGCTTGTGCCATCGACATACGACTCGTTGACCCGCATCACCGGGAGCCCAAAGACTGTTGACTCGATGTAGTGGCGGTAGTCCTGGCCGGCGATGTGCGTGAACCGAAAACGGCTTGGGAAACGGATCCCCATGACCCGCAGATCGGCGCGACCGGTGATTACCGCCGATTCGATCACCGGAATCCGGTCACCGTAGATCGTGTGATAGAAACGAGCCACCGGTGCGGGAAGATTCGCAGGCGCCGGTATGCTTGTCGCGGGTCCCGGCGCACTGGCGAACGGTGGGAACGGAGAGGGTCTCACATGCACCCCGACCCAAAGCAGAGCTGGGAGGGCAGCGGCAATTCCAACTAGAATCCATAGCGCCTTCATCTTCGATCCCCCCCATCATCGGAGTGCGGTGATGCGGATTCTACGCAAATCGATGATCGAGATCTGCAGTTCGCTGGGTGTGGCATACAGCGCAAGTCGATCGCGATCGGCCTGGCGGCGATGTCGAGGATAGAGACCGCCGTTTGCAGCTCAGTCAGGGACGGGGCAATTCCGATCCAGTACGCACCGTTCCGCCTCTCTTCGCGTATCTCATGAGCCAGATGGCAGCTTGATTAATATATGCTTACGCATATAATAGCGATTGCATATAGTCGCGTGAGGAGGCGTCCGTGTCTCTTGAGTACGCAATCCTTGGGTTTCTCGAAGTCGGTCCGAAAACGGGCTACGACCTGAAGCAACGGTTCGATCGATCGGTTTCCGGATTCTGGTATGCCGATCAAAGCCGCATCTATCGGACGCTCGAGAAGCTACGAGCGCGTGAATGGGTTTCCCTGAAGGTTGTTGCCCAGACCGAGCGCCCGAACCGGAAGCTGTACAGCATCACCGGGAAAGGGCGCGACGCGTTCTATCGGTGGATGGAGGACTGCCAGGCGGGTCCGCCCAGTCGAAACGGCTTCTTGGTACAGCTGTTTTTCGCCGGACTGCTCAGCGACAGCGAAGCGATCAAACTTCTGGAGGACAAGAAGCGACGCGTGCTGGACGTCCTGGCTTCGTTCCCCGAACGGTACCGGTTGGGGAGTGCGTATGCGCACGACGAGTCGGAGCGCGTGGACTTCTTCCATTGGTTGACGCTCGATTCGGCTGTCCACATGCGTTACGCGTATCTGACATGGATCGACGGCGCGATCGATCGGATCCGCAGGGGCGAATACGAGAACGGGCGGGAGGGGGCGGTGACCCGATGGCCGCCGTATCACGGCGGCAACACGGTTGCTGCGCTGGAAGCTAGCGAGATGCCGGACTTGGACCCGGATGCGAGCGAGACGAGGAGGATGGCATGACTCAGGCAACGCGCTGGTGGGTTGCCGGAATCGTCATTGCGCTCTGCATGGCGGTCGGCATTCTTGGAGCCCGGGTGGACGTGGTGCAAGCCAGCGATCGATCGGGTCGTCCGCGGGCGGAGAAAGCAACCGGCGCCGTGGATGCTTCGATCGAAGCCGAAGCCTTGCGGAAAGGACTCTCGTCTGCCGGATTTGTTGACGTTCCCGAGAACGTGGTGGCGACGCTGTCGACGCTTGAGAAGCTCGACGACTACCCCGTCTACACGATGCGCTACATCGGGCCGTATGTCCTCCCGTCGGAGTTGGAGCGTGCCTCTGCGCAGGGGGACAGGCAAGCTGGCAACAGCGATTGGGCATGTTCCCTGTTCGCGGCGGTGGCCGATCCAAGGCGGGCCGTATTTGGCCGTAACTTCGATTGGGAGTACAGCCCGATCCTCGTCCTGTTTCTCGAACCGAGCGAAGGGTACCGATCCGTGATGTCAGTTGATATCGCGTATCTCGTCGAGCCGGAGTGGATCAATCGGCTCGATGCGGCGCCCGTCGAGGAGTTGGTGCCACTGCTCACCGCCCCGTTCTTGACGTTTGACGGGATGAACGAAATGGGGTTGGCAGTCGGGATGGCGTCGGTTGACTACGAGTGCGGCTATCCGAGCAATCCGGACAAGCGCGACGTCGGCGATCTGCGATTGATGCGCGAGATGCTCGAAGCGTCGGCAACGGTTGATGAGGCAATCACGTTTCTCGAGACGATCAACCCAGTCAGTCAGGGCGGACCGAACACCCACTATGTGATTGCCGACCGAACGTCCGCAGCTTTGATCGAGTACCACGACGGCGAGATGTACGTCCTTGGCAGCAGCGCGAAGGCGCCGTGGCAGTTCGGAACGAATTTCCCGGTGATTCTTGCGGAAGGTAGCCCAGGTGGACGCTGCTGGCGGTACGATCGGATCGAAACGACGCTTCGCGAGCAGGTTGGCGACTTGTCGGTGGCCGAGGCGTCTGACTTGCTTCACGCGGTGTCAACACCGATGACGCGTTGGTCGATTGTCTACGACCTCGCGAAGCTTCAGATGCATCTGACGATCGAGCGAGACACGGGGACCATGCGCATGTTCTCGATCGATGACGGATCGAAGTAGTCACCAAGGATGGACATGAATAGGAGTCGATTGTTGATCCAGCTGGCTGTGGTCACCCTACTTGCTGTCGCGGCTTGTCTGGAGATGACGGCGTCCGAGGCGTACTTCGGGCTGCAACCGCCTGCGGACGGGCCGGAGATCTTCGCGCCAGGGATCGTTTCTCTTGCAGGCAACGTTTCTCGCGAGTCCGACATCAGCTTCTGGCCCGACGGGCAGCGGTGCTTCTTCGCGCGATTCGGAGAGAGCATTCCAGACCACACGATCTTCGAGTCCCAGTGTGTGGATGGCATGTGGACTGCCCCGGCACCGTCTCCGCTGTTCCCGAACGGCGCATTCGAGCCGAGCCTATCACCCGATGGCGATAGGATCTTCTACGTTTCTCCGGATCTCTCAGTCGGGCACGGTTCACACGTCCTTTGCATGATGGAGTTCGGTTCAGGTGAGTGGAGCGAGCCCGCACCGCTGTTCGCCGGACTGTACGCCTCAGCGGCCCTGGATGGGACCCTCTATTACACGACCTTCTATCGGAATAAGGATCACATTGCGTACCGCATGCTAGAGGACGGCATGTACGGGGAGCAGAGGCTGCTTGGATCGAGCATCTACGACATGAGGCACGAAGACGCGCATCCGTGTATTGCACCCGATGGGAGTTGGTTGATCTTCGATTCAGACACGCGCCCACGCAGCGGGATGTGCCGCTTGTACGTGAGCTTCCGGGCCGAGGATGGAACGTGGGCCGAGCCGATCAACATGGAGCCCGTCTTGGGCGATTGTCCCGCGGCGCTCGCCCGTGTCAGCCCGGATGGGAACGCGTTGTTCTTCAAGGCCGATGGGGACATCTGCTGGGTCGACACATCGTTGGTCGAATCGCTCTGTCCCTATCCTACGGAGGATCAGCGGTCGTAGGGCCGAGGGTCCTGAGAATGCGAAACCAAAGCGGAGGCCTAGGGATAGGAGGAATGCAACGATGCACTGTCGAGCGATACCGGTCGTAGGACTTGCAGTGGTTCTTCTTCTGTTTCTCGATCTGTCCGGTGCTGCATGCACGCCCGATAGCTTTGGAGATAGCGATCCGTTTGCTCGACCGGTCTCGACCGCGGAGTCCGAGGGGATGGATCCCGACCTTCTAGACGAGATGCTGGGAGCGATCCGGGATCAGAATGCGCGGACCGATTCCTCCGATACGATCGACTCCGTGATTGTGATTCGGCATGGGAACGTTGTGTTGGAGGAGTACCCCAACACGTCGTACCGCGCAGACCGTCGGCATCATCTGTTCTCGGTCACCAAGAGTATCACGTCGCTGCTGCTGGGGATCGTCCTGGATCGCGGATGGATCGAGTCGGTCAATGTGCCGGTTCTCGATTTGCTCCCGACGCTGCTGTCGGAGGACGGAACTGAGGGCAAGCACACGATCACTCTTCAACACCTGTTAACGATGTCGGCCGGACTGGAATGGGACGAGGACACGTGGCCCGTCCGCGACCCGCGCAACGATTTCGGCCGAATGGAAGGAAGCCTCGACCCACTACGATATGTGCTCTCCAAGCCACGGGTGGAACAGCCCGGCGAGCTGTTCTGGTACAACTCCGGGCTGTCCCACGTGCTCTCCGCAGTGATTGCAGAAGCATCCGGGATGACCACGCTTCAGTTCGCCCGGGAAGCGCTGTTCGCGCCGCTCGGCATCGAGAACATCGCCTGGGCCCGGGATCGGACCGGGTTGTACAAGGGTGGAACGCAACTCTACATCCGGCCGCGCGATCTGGCGAAGATCGGCGTCCTCTGCCTGAACGAAGGTATGTGGAACGGGACTCGAGTTGTGTCGAAGGAGTGGATCGAGCAGTCCACGCAAACCAGAGTCCACGGCCGGACCGACTACTTCGCGGGGCGAAGCTACGCGTATCACTGGTGGACGGCCGATGCATACAGGGCGTACTACGCCTCGGGATCGCAGGGCCAGAACCTGTACGTGTTCCCGGAGCTGGATCTGATCGTCGTGTTTACGGCGACCGTTCAGGAAGGGGCGATCTTCCCCGAGGCACTGACCCGCGACTACATCCTGCCGGCCGTCGAGGGAGAAGAGGCATAAACTGATCCGGGCGGTCTTGCGATGGCCGTCGTGATGAGTGGACGTACCCGCGACGAGTGATCGGTGAACCGTGCTCGGCGGGCGCATGCTGGAACTCGCGGCTCCGGTGAATCGAGGGCATCCTGTGCTTCTCCAAGAGGATGAGTGACTCATCAGCTTCTCCATCTTGTCATGACGGGCCGCGTGTAGTGCCTATGGGGCTTGAGCAAGAGTGCTACAGCTCGCGTTTGGGCGCGGCTACGGGGATGTCTCTATACTGAAACGGTAGGTTCGACAGCATGAGCGAGATGCGGACACAAGACGAGCTGGTGTTGGTTGGCGAGGGTCGGACGGCCGAGATCCTCTCGTGGGATGACGGGCGCGTGGTGCGTCTATTCCGCGAGGGGAGTTCGCGCACGTATGCACTGAGAGAGCTTGATGTCGCTTGCGCAGTTCACGAGGCCGGTATCCCGAGTCCCGCCGTCTACCGCGCCGATTCGGAGGACGGACTGGTCAAGATCGGCAATCGGTTCGGCGTCGTGATGGATCGCATCGAGGGATCGACCATGCTGCGAGTGCTCTTGGTGAAGCCTTGGCAGCTGGTCCGGTTCGCACGAGCCTGCGCCCGGCTCCATCGGGCAGTGCATGCCACCCGTGCAATCGATCTTCCCTCTCAACGTGAGCGGCTTCACCGCGTGATCGATCGCATTGCAGAGGATATCGGCAATGAGATCGCTGGAAGGCTCCATGCGGCGGTCAATGCCTTGCCTGATGGGGATACTGTCTGTCACGGCGATTTCCATCCGGACAACATCCTGCTAGGCATGCAGGGTCCCGTGATCATCGATTGGGGGCCGGCAACATCAGGTAATCCGGCGTGCGATGTGGCGTGGACGGTCCATCTCTTTCGCTATGGAGGGTCGCCACCTGGGATGAGCCTCTGGCAGCGGCTGGAGCTGACCGGATTCCGAAGGCTCTTCCTCTCTGTTTACCTTCGATCCTACCTAAAGGATTCGACGATGAGCCGCAGCGATGTCGAGCAGTGGGCGTTTCCGATTGCTGCGCTCCGCCTCGGAGATGGCATTCCGGAGGAACGTGGCTTCCTGCTTCGGATGATTCGAGAGCACTTCGCTTCGATGCCGGATCGCAGTTCGTAGATCAATCTCAGCACTCCGGCGATGGGCGGGGGTAACACATGGTGGGTGGAAAGGATCCCTGGTGTACTGCGATCTGCGGAGCTATCTATGTTCTGCAGCAATCACCTCAGCCCACCGGGCCTCCCCATCATGGAAGGGGAGGGAGAGAGACGCGGCCGGGAGGAGGCTGCGCGTGTGGCAGATCAATCGGCGTCTCGCACCACGCGAACCAGGTTCTTGACTCGGACGACATCACCTTGAGGGCCACGTCCGGTCGGGATGGCCGACCCCGACTTCGGGTCGGAACGTTGGCAGCCGGCTCCATGCACATCGACGTAGTGGCTGTTCATGTACCCGAGCCCGCGGCCGAACGCGACGTAAACTGCTGCGGCGCCACCGCGTGCCGAGGCATGCGTTGTGCTGGTCCAGCAGAAACCCCAATCGATCTGCCCGGCTTCATTTGTGATGGTCGTCACATGGAAGATCGGATCGATTGCGGCTGAGTTGGTCGTGTCCGGCGAACGTGTGTAGTCGACGATTGACTGCAGTTCCTTCGCGTTCGGCAACCGCCAATCGGAGTAGCCGAGATAGGCCGAGTCGTTGAGGTACTGGACGTAGGCTAGCGCGTCTTCCCAATCCATGGCGCCTCCGTTGGAGGCGATGACAGTTCCTTCCGAACTGCTGATACTGCCCGAATCATCCTGCGACCACATCAGGCCGGTGGCAAGGTCAATGACCTTGCTGGTCCCGTCGTCGAGGAAGTCGTTCTCGCCATAGGCTGTGTTCCCACGGACGTAGCGAACGTAGAACTGCATGTCGCTGCCGCGGGGGGTGGTCAAACCATAGCCCTTGATCCGGCCGTCGGCGAAGTTCACGCCGAACATCAGGTCTCCGGCGACGTAGAGGGTGTTTGTGGCCCATTGGGAATCGATGACTCGCTCGCCTGCCGATGTATCGCCGTACTCAAACTCAAAGAATGCCGTGTCGATGAACGGGTGGTTCGCTAGGTCGCTCATCGGATCGACGTCCTCACCGGAGAAGTCGATTAGCGAGTAGAGTTCCTTGATCGTTGGCAGCCGCCAATCGTCGTAGCCGGCCAGGTCGAAATCGTTTGCCCCCACTGCCGCTTCAGCTTGCGACATCTTGCCGGAGTAGCCCTGTTGCCACATCAGACCCGTGACCAGATCGAACACCGTTCCATCGCCGTTGTCGACGTACTCCGGTTGGAATCCGTCGGTGTGGGCATCCTGTCCGAAGAACGCTTCTCCCTCCAACGGGGGAGCAATCTCACCGGAGTTGTCGTAGCTCTTTTCTTGATGGGTGTCGACGATCGCGTAGCTGTACCCCTCGGTTGCGGCAATCGCCTCACCAACCTCCAGCCACGCCGCAACGCTACAACCGGAAAGCACAAGGGCGGCAGCGAGTAGCGGTACTGTCCATCGCAATCGTTTCGTCATGAATCTCATCACAATCCACCTCTGCATACGCTCATCGCGGAATACGCACAGCGTAGGAAGGAAAGGTGAGCGCTCTGTGAAGGACTGAAGACATCTGTGTGCGTCTGCATCCAGGACCTCCAGGGGGAACGGGCCCCTCTGGACTCTTGCACCCCGTGAGTTTCAGGGAAGCGGGAAACTGAAGGACGAGACGCGTATTGCAGATTGCAGCATGCGAACTGGGAGAACAGCGCAGCCCCTCCGGTTTCGCATAGGTGCCAAGCCGGTCGCTCATGTGCTAAGCAAGGGGCAATCCACACGGAATCCACACGTATTGGACGACACGGGGTGTCTGCCGGTGCATACGTAGGGTAGCTCACTCAAGAAGGAGGCGAGTGAAATGCTCAGCACCAACGTTGGCGGAGTCCCCGGACTCGGGCTGATCCTCAGGGAACAGCTCTGGCTTATGGTCCTCGAACACGAGAAGGAACACGAGGAGAAGGCAACGACTGTCCGCGGTGTCCATTGGCTGCGTGATTCGCTGAGCGCGCCGAAGACTGCCTCAGGTGGAGCGCCACCCGAGGTGGACACCTGGACCTGTCCGCGATGTCGATCGCATCGTTGCATACGCATCAATCCAGGCAACGTGAGTGAACCTGTCTACTGCTGCTCCGTTTGCGGCTACAGGTTCCATAAGCCCTCGGCCATGCGTCTCCCGGACCACGAGTTGCTGCGTCCGACACGAACTCGATCAACCGGCTCAAACTCGGCCAGGCTGGGAGGGCAAGCAACACACACTTCATCTCCCTGGATCCCTTGCTCTTGAGTGGAACTGCGAGCAACAGGCCGAGACCCAAGTGGGCCTTGGCCTGTCGCTACGACTTGCAGGTCAATCGAGTGTCTCTCCCGCTGCCTCGGCTGCGGCACGATCTTCGTACACACAGATACAGAAATTGCAGTCCGTGGTCTCCGTTGAGTAGACGCCGTCGTAGTACGTGATCTTTCCATCCTTGTTGCAGTCGTAGTCCCTAGTGACGTCGCATCCGCTCTGCCCATCGAATAGGGCGATAGTTCCATCAGCGAAGCGAACATCGACGACGGCATGTCCGCTGGTCCAGTATGGTTGACCGTTCCCTTTCCGGTAGTTGGGATTCTTCTCGGCGATTACTGTGAACGACGCCTTGATCCCGTTGGCCTCGAAGTATCGCTCGAGATCGTGTGCGAAATCATCGCAATCATGTGTCTTCGGGACATACCTCTCGGTTCCTCCCCAGTTGACGCCACGTTTGGGGTTACTGCCGGCGAGCTGTCCTGCGCGACCGTATCCGGGAGTGCCCCCGCTGGAGTTTGTCATCGAGAAGAAGACGGGCGGATAGGTGATGCTTGGTGGCGTCCAGGGAGGCATGAACCCGATGATCACGCCGCTACGATTCTCGCAATCGCCGATGGATCCACGGAATCTTGCTTGCCCCACCTTGCAGATGACGCTGTCTTCGGGCTCGTCTCTGTAAGGGAACACGATCGGCGCATGCCCGAAGACGATCCGGATGGCGTCGTAGTATGAGTCTGGGATGTACGAGAACTCTTCCACCGTGCCGTAGCCCAGCGTGTCAAGCAGCTTGCTGCCATCCTCGCTGGCGGCGTAGTACGAGATGGCCTCCATCACATGCACTTTCAGATCAGCGGGGAACAGGCTTGAGAATGCAAGGCCGGAATAGCCCAACGGGCCGGCAACATCGACAATCCCCACTCGCTCCCAGACATCGGGAAACGCCGTCTCGGCACTTGCCCGGATGTCGGTTCCCCTCCATCGGAGTTCCTGGTCAATCAGGCATTCGCATTCCTTATCCCAAATGCCGCGCTCTGGATCGTCTCCCCACGACCACGTGTCGTCACTCACTCCTGTTGGATCGGGTGGGCTCCCCCAATCCACAAAAAAATCGATCCGCCCCTCATAGAGCATCTCGAGCAACACGTAGTAGTTCCAATCTCCCACCTCAACCAGTTTGCCGACTTCGATATCTCCGTAGCCGAACTGCTCAGTCAGCAGGGTGCTCTCTACAGTCGGCCACGGCCAATCCCCGCTTCGATAGGCTCCAGTGCGGTTCTGCAGGTCGGCTGGGGTTTCGATGCCGGAGTCTCGGAGGGCGTAGATCGCCGCGTAGGTGTAGTTCAGACCGAATGCGTCGACGGTTGCCATACTCATCACGAGCGTTCCCTGAGTCGCGGAGTGGAGATCGGCATAATCTGAGCCGGACAAGAGAACGATGGCATCCGGTCGATCGTATGAGAGCTCAGTGTTGAGCTCCTGCAGTGATCCGTATTCCACAGCAAACGCGAGACCTGTTTCGCGAGCCAGGTCATCCTTCAGCTGATCGAGCGTGTCTGCGTTGGCTTGAGTGCTTGCGGTTGGCACGACATACAGCTGGATCGGGAAGCCTGGTGTGCCGGGATCGGGGAGCGCGTCTTCCTGCTGAACTGCTGACGCGGGAACAAGCCCCAATGTCAGCAAGAGAAGCAAGCCCAACCTGTTTGCGAAACGGAATCGTCGAGTCTTCATTGGCCACCTCCTGCGTGCCTCCTGAAGAAGCAACTCATTCACAGATAATAGGATCATAGCGCCACATCAGTCAACTCATCACTGCATACGCGTAACAAACCACTCCCTGGCGTGTGGATCGGCTTGCTTCGTAGGACGCAACGGATGTTCTAATGGGGATCCAAGCATCCCTCACTCGCAGATCGCGATCATCGATCTCAAGCGCCGGTTGAATCCGAACTGTCCTCTTGTACTCTCGGCAGCGGGAGGTGGACATGCACCAGCGAATCGAGACGCACGAGGACCTTCTCAGCTTCTATCGAATGCAATCCGAGGTGACCGATCCGGGTCCCCGCAAGGGAGCGTACGACGATCTGCCGAATGGAATCCCTGATCTGTGCCGAGTGATCCAGCAGAACGTGATTCACATGTGGTGGATCGGCGAGGAGACGTACGGGTTTACGAAGGACGCACTCGAGAGCCATGAGCGGGATATCGTCGATGAGATCAGCCTCCGAACAGTCTCTGACATGCTGGACAGGATCTTTCAGATGGATCCCCGACCGTTCGGTGAGCCGCGAGATCCTCTGCGGCGCCTGGTCGGAAACTGCCGCGATTACTCCGTTCTTCTCGTCTCAATCCTGCGAGATCGTGGCATTCCTGCCCGTGCTCGGACCGGAACGGCTCGCTACTTCTTCCCTGACGGCAGCCGACTCGAGGACCACTGGATCTGCGAGTTCTGGAACGATGAGAAGGAGAGATGGCAGCAGACGGACGCTCAGATCGACCACGTCATGTTAAGGGCGATGAAGATGGCGCTCGATCCGGCCGATCTTCCCGCTGGGCAGTTCCCCACCGGTTGGCAGTGCTATAACGAACTCGAGAGCGGCCGTATCAAGCCAGAAGGCATCGGCTTTTCACCCGACCACTGTGGTATGGGCTACGTCCTGAACAAGATATTGGCTGACATGGCCTCGGTGACGGGCGATGAGATTCTCCCATGGGCTGGCTGGGAAATCGGAGGACCTGATGGCGGGACTCAGCCAGGAGATCGGGAGCTGGCCGAACGGATGGTCGAGCTTCTGAGAGGAATCGATGAGCTGGCCATTCTTCAGGAAGCTCGTGATCTGATGGTCACGCACGAACGCGTGAAGCGTCCGGAAGGGTACACAGCAGACAAGTTCCAACGAGCGTGGCTGAACTAGCCTCTCATTACGGGGGAGGGTCTGCCTGACGAAGCCCTGCTCCCCGCCAAGGCTGTCTGAGTATGGTAGCTGCAGGCATAATCCTAGTCGAGAGCGAATCCGGGGAGCGGAAATCCCTTCGCAATCCGGATTCTGGGGACCAGGTGAAACGGAATCTTGGCGGTAGAGACTCACGTTGTTGCGGATCGACAGCGGCGCTCAAGCCTGACAAGGCGTGCACGCGTGAGACAAAGCGGGGAAGGGAAGAAGGCGCTCCACAAGGCGTGGAGTAGAACGCAAAGCGATCTCGATGTGGCTGGTGTGATCTTCTTGGTTCTCGATGCACACGGAGCGGTGCAGATGATCAACCGGACGGGTTGCGATGTACTCGGATATGCCTCCAGCGAAATCGCAGGCAGGAACTGGTTCCGTGATTTCCTTCCAGACACGATTCGCGACGCGACGAAATCGATCTTCGACAAGCTGCTTGCGGGAGATGTTACTGGGATCGAACCGCATGAGAATCCGATTCAGACCAAGGCGGGAGAGATACGCACTATCCGGTGGTGCAACACGCCTCTCATGGATGAGAAAGGGAATATCACCGGCGTGCTCAGTTCGGGAGAGGATATCTCCCGGCACAAGCGTGTGGAGAAGGAACCGCAGCTAGGCCAAGAAGAGCTGAGAAATTTCTTCGAGCATGCGAGCATCGGCATGGCAATTGGGTCCGCGGATGGAACTCTGCAGAAGGCGAACACAGCCCTGTGCGAGATGCTCGGCTACTCGGAAGATGAGTTGATCGGAAGAACATTCGAGCATGTTGTCCATCCCGCGGAATGCGAAGCGGATCGAGACGGCCTTCTACACATCGTTGCCAGCCAGCCGGAAAGTGTGCCAAAGGAGATGGAGTACATCCGCAAAGATGGTCACGTCATGTGGGGGTTGCTCAATCTCTTTGCTGTGCGAGATGCTCGCGGCCGTGCCCGGCACTTCATTGCCCAAATCCAAGATATCACAGAGAGGAAGAGATCCGAGCAGGCTCAGGAAGCCCTTCACCACATCGCGACAGCAGTGCTTACGTCAGACAGCCTTGCAGAGCTGTTCGTTGAGATCAGGCGCGAGCTGGGATCCATACTTGAAACGGAGAACTTCTACATCGCGCTCTACGACGAGAGCACGGACATGATCTCTCTTCCTCACATTACGGATCAGAAGGATCGATTCCGGAAGTTCCCGGCCGGCAAATCGCTGACGGCGAACGTCATACGCACTGGAGTATCGTTGCTCGTCCAAGAGGACCAGATTATTAAGATGGCCGAGGCAGGGGAGATCCAACGCGTTGGCGCGCCCGCGAAGATCTGGCTTGGCGTCCCATTGAAGGTGGATGATCGAGTCATCGGCTCGCTGGCGCTGCAGAGCTACGATGACCCGTCGGCCTACGACGAGAAGGATCTTGCCGTCCTGGAGTTCGTGTCGAATCAAGTCGCGCTTTGTGTTGAGCGAAAACGGGCCGAGGAGGAGGTCCGCAACAGGGCGACCCGTCTTGCAGTGGTTACGAAGACCGCAAAGGCAGTCAGCGCGATTCTCCAGCTGGAAGAGTTGATGGAAACGGTCTACCGAACGACGGCACCCATCTTCCGCGCTGACACATTCTTCATTGGCTTCTACGACGAAGAGACAGAGGAAATGGATTGCCGCTACCTGGTCGACGAGGGAATCAAGCAACCTCCAACCCGCATACCGTTGGTCGGCACCCTGTCCTCCGTTGTCGCAAACGAACGAAGGGTGCTTCATGTTCACGACTGGGAGAAGGAGAAGGATCAACTCCCAGGAATCCGACTCATCGGCAAAATGAGGCCTGCGCGCTCGTGGCTGGGCGTACCGCTCATTGTGGGGGAGCGCTTGATCGGGATTCTCAATGTCCAAGCGTACCGTCCCAACGCCTACAGCGAAGACGAGGAGAAGCTGCTGGCAACGATTGGCGACCAGATCGCTGTGGCATTCGAGAATGCCAGGCTGTACGAGGGGATCAAGCAGGAGTTGATCGAAAGGGAACGCTCCGAAGGCGAGGTCCGCAAGCTAAACCAGTACCTGAAGAGCGTCATCGACAACGCAGATGTGTGGATGGAAGTTGTCGATAGACACAATCGCATCACGCTCTGGAACAAGGCGGCGGAGGAGATCTCCGGATACGCTCGGGAAGAGGTCGTGGGACACGACAAGGTCTGGGACTGGATCTACCCGCGAGAGGCAAATCGCTCAGAGGCTCTCGCTTCTCTGGTTGGAGCAGGCGGACAGGGAGCCATCGATGACGAAACGACCATCCGGTGCAAGGATGGAAGCACAAAGATCATGGCGTGGAACGAACGCTGCTTCCTGGATGATGACGGCCATCCTGGGGGCATCATCGCCATCGGTCGCGATATCACGGCGCGAACCGAGGCGGAGGCCAGACTTAGGGACACACTGCGCGGAGCAATCGAGGCACTCGCACTCACAACCGAAATGCGAGATCCATACACGGCAGGCCATCAGGAACGTGTCGCAGACCTCAGTATCGCCATTGCCCGAGAGATGGGGCTGTCAGACGATCAGTGCGAGGGCATTCGAGTGGCGGGCCTCATGCACGATATCGGCAAGATGGCAGTGCCTGCGGAGATTCTCAACAAACCCCGCACGTTGACGGACACGGAGTTCAACCTCGTCCAAGGCCATCCGAAAGCGGCGCAGAGTATCCTGGACCGGATCGATCTGCCTTGGCCGGTTGTACAGACTGTCCTTCAGCATCACGAGCGGATAGATGGGTCCGGCTATCCAGACGGGCTCAAGGGCGAGGAGATTCTTCTTGAGGCGCGCATCCTTGCTATCGCGGACGTTGTTGAAGCGATGTCATCGCACCGGCCTTATCGTCCTGCCTATGAGATCGAGCAGGCGCTGGAAGAGATACGGGAGGGAGCTGGCATACGCTACGATGAGCGCGCTGTCGCGACCTGCATCGACCTGTTTGAGTCCGGCATGTTCACATTCGTGGAGTAGCGGTCTGAAGCACCAACTGGAACTGAAACCAGGGGGTACGATCCAATCATGTGCTCTCGGCATGCAATCATCGCCAATTGCGTACTGTGCGGCGGGCAGAAGTGGGTGCAGATCTCGCGCTGTCGTCGATATTCTTGGCCCGATTTCCGGAGTGATGCAGCCGGCCGGTGAGAGGCAGGGTATTATCATCACATATCAGAAGAGTGGGGGTTCGGTCAGCGGCACATCCGTGGTATCGTGACGAACGGACTCATAGGAGCGGATCATGGGCAGCTCTTGTCGTATCTCACACCCTGGGAATCAGCCGGGCCGTGCGCCTCCTTTCAATAGATCGGTTGTGTTGTGCCTTCTCGTCTTCTTGCTCGGCTCCTTTCACGTAACGATTCTCTCTCAAACGATCCGTGTGGGCGTCTACCACAATCCTCCGAAAGTAGCTGTGGAGGATGCCGATGTGGTGTCCGGTCTCTACCCGGAGCTTCTCGAGTACATCGCCACTGAGGAAGGATGGACGCTCGAATACGTCTTGGGAAGCTGGTCGGAATCGATGGCGCGACTCGACCGCGGCGAGATCGATCTGATGGTCGACGTGGCATACACCGTCCCAAGGCGAACGCTCTACGCATTCAATGAGGAGACGGTCCTCGTGAATTGGGGGACCGTCTATACGCGAGCGCCGCTGAAGGTTTTGTCTCTTCCGGAGATGGCAGGACTGCGCATTGCGGTGATGCGCGGCAGTACGCACACCGAGGATCCGGGCGGAATCCGCGATCTTGCGCAAAGATTTGGCATTGACTGCACGTTTCTTGAGATGGATGACTACGAGGAGGTGTTCCAGGCCCTGGATGCCGGCGATGCAGATGCCGGCGTAGTCAACCGTGTGTTTGGATTGATGTTCGAGGCGGAACACGAGGTGGAAAGGACTCCGATCGTATTCAACCCGATCGAGCTTCGATTCGCCTTCCCTCCCGACGGCCCGCTGACGCCTCTGCTGATCGAACGGATCGACACTGAGATTGCCAGTCTGAAGGGTGACGCTGACTCGATCTACTACCGGGCGCTCAAGGAGAACCTCCTGGACAGGCCCCGGACGGAGACGATCTTCCGTTGGCCGGCTTGGATCCCGCCGAGTCTCGCCTCGGCGGGCGTGCTGATCCTGATCCTTGTCGTGGCGATCCTTGTGATCCGTCGCGAGATTCGACAACGCGCGAAAGCAGAAGAGGCGCACCGGCGAAGCGAAGAGCGATTCAAGCTTGCCATGAAGGGGGCAAGCGACGGGCTGTGGGACTGGAATCTCGTGACCGGCGAGGTGTACTACTCTCCGCGGTGGGCATACATGCTCGGATATGACACGGAAGAGCTTGAACCCACGGTCGAGACATTCAGAAGGCTTGTCCATCCAGATGATCTCGATCAGGTGCGGGCTGCCGAGGCCAGTTGCCTTTCCGGCAGAACGGACCGCTATCAGACCGAATTCCGAATGCTCCATCGGGACAGCATCTACATCACGATCTTATCCCGCGCATTCCTTGTGCGAGATGAGGCGGGCAATCCCATTCGCATCACGGGGACCCATGTCGACATCAGCGAGCGCGAATACGCTGCGGAAACACTCAAAGAGGCCAAGGAAAGAGCCGAAGCTGCGGATCGAATCAAATCGGCTTTCTTGGCGACGATGTCGCACGAGCTCCGAACCCCATTGAATTCGATCATCGGCTTCACAGGTATCCTGCTGCAGAGACTGGCCGGGCCACTGACAGAAGAGCAGGTGAAGCAACTAGGAATGGTGCAGACAAGCGCGCGGCAGCTGCTCGATCTGATCAACGATATCCTGGACATCTCGAAGATCGAAGCCGGGCAGCTGGAGATGACTTTCGAGCCGTTCGGCTTGTGCGACCTAATCCGCGAAACTGTGGATGCGGCCCGCCCGCTTGCGGGGACGAAGGCAGTTGAGCTGTTCGTCAAGGCGGTTCCCGATGATTGCGTAATCCAGAGCGATCGGCGGCGGGTTGGTCAGATCGTGATGAACCTGCTGAGCAACGCAGTGAAATTCACCGAGGAGGGCTCCGTCTGGGTATCCTGCATCGAAGACAGTGCAGATGTGTTTATCTCCGTAGGAGACACGGGCATCGGAATCGATGCCGAGGATCTTGGGAAGCTGTTCGTTCCGTTTCAGCAAGTTGACAACGGTCTGACCAGGAAGTACGAGGGAACCGGACTGGGACTCTCGATCTGCAAACGGCTGAGCGAAGCGCTCGGAGGAAGTATCGATGTGGAAAGCGAGCCGGGACATGGGAGTCTGTTCACGGTTCGAATCCCAAAGGAAAGCGAAGTACCGGCATGAGCCAAACGATCCTCGTGATTGAAGATCAAGAACAGAACTTGTATCTGATGAAGTACATGCTCGAGCAACGAGGCTACCGTGTTGTCCTTGCTCGAGACGGAGAGGCAGGTATTGCCGCGGCACGCGTCGAGAATCCAGATCTTATCCTCCTCGACATCCAGCTTCCGAGAATCAGTGGGTATGACGTTGCCCGCGCACTTCAGTCGGATCTAACGACATCGACTACTCCGATTGTTGCTGTGACATCCTATGCCATGCCAGAAGATCGGAAAGAGGCGATGGCCGCCGGCTGCACCGGGTATGTCGAGAAGCCCATTGAGCCTGATCGGTTTATCCATCAGATGGAAGAACACCTGCGTAAGGACCCCGCGGATCCGAGCGATCTTCCGTGTGGGGCTGAAGGAGGTCCTGGATGAAGATTCTCGTCGTGGACGACAAGGAGGATGCTCGCTATCTACTGCACGCGATGCTGACCGGGCATGGGCATGACGTGGTGGAGGCGACCAACGGAGAGGAGGGACTGGAGCGAGCGAGGGAAGAGCGTCCGGACCTGATCATCTCCGACATCCTAATGCCGGTTATGGACGGCTTCCGCCTGTGCCGAGAGATCCGCCGGGATGACGGACTCAAAGATACGCTGTTTGTCTTCTACACGGCCACCTACACACAGGAGAGCGACGCTGACTTCGCGATGAAGATCGGCGCTGACGATTTCATCCGCAAGCCTGCCGAACCAGACGCATTCCTGTCCCGGATCGAAGCGGTTGTCGAGACGACGGAAAAGGGAGCGAAAGCGCGTGCTCCGGAGTTTTCGCAGGAGACGGAGGTCCTGCGGCTTTACAGTGAGCGTCTCGTCGCGAAGCTCGAGAAGCGGTCACTTGATCTGCAGGAGGAGCTTCGGCGGAGGCAACGCGCGGAGGAAGCACTGGGTCGCCATGCACTACGGCTTGAGACACTACGCTCGATTGACATCGCAATCCTTGAGGCACAGTCTCCCGAAGCCATTGCGGATATCGCGTTGGGGGCGCTTGAGGAGATCGTTTCCTGTGCCCGCACGAGTGTCGTTTCGTTCGACTTGGCCAGCCATCAGGCAACGGTTCTCGCTGTAAGGTCCACCACGGAGGGAGTTATGGAGGTGGGCGAGGTTGTGCCGATCGAGGCGTTCGGAGACATCAAGATGCTTCAGTTCGGAGAGCCTACCACGGTGGATGACCTGCGGGCGATGCCCAATCCAACATCGGAGCATCGGCGGTTGCTGGCTGCGGGGATCGAATCCTCGGTGGTCATGCCTCTCCGAGCTCGGGGCGAGTTGATAGGATCGCTGAATGTGGGTTTCTCGAGCCCGCATCAGGCAACGGGAGATGCCGTTTTGGCGGCGACGGAGATGGCGAACCAATTGGCGATTGCCCTCCGGCAGGCCCAGCTTCGCCGCGATGTCGAGCGGCACGCGGCGGCACTCGAGGAACACGTCAAGGAGTTGAGTAAGGCGAAGAATGAGCTAGAGCAAAGCTATGCCGATTTGTCTCGATCGCTGAGTCAGACGGTTGAGGCACTCGCGACAGCGGCTGAAGTCCGCGATCCCTACACCGCCGGCCACCAACGCCGGGTCACTGAGCTGGCTATCGCGATTGCCAACGAGCTTGGATTGGATGAACGGTCTGTCGAAGGCCTCCGCGTGTCGGGGTTGATGCACGATATTGGGAAACTGGCGATCCCCGCTGAGTTGCTGAGCAAACCGAGTCGACTGACCGAGGTCGAATACCGATTGATCCGGGCGCATCCGGAGACGGCGTGCAGCATCCTCGAGACGATCGAATTTCCTTGGCCGATCTCCAGTGTCGTCCTTCAGCATCACGAACGTATGGACGGATCAGGGTATCCCAAGGGACTCAAGGGAGAGGAGATACTTCTTGAGGCTCGCATCCTTGCCGTCGCCGACGTGGTCGAGGCGATGTCATCGCACCGGCCCTACCGCCCAGCACTCGGGATCGAACGAGCTCTTGAGGAGATTCAAGAGGGTGCTGGCACTCGCTACGATGAGAACGTTGTTGCGGCCTGCATCAAGCTGTTTGAGTCCGGCGCATTCTCGTTTGCGGCATAGAGCAACCAAGCTTCATCGGTTGCTGAAGCTGCGGGATCAGTATCCGAATGCATGACGCGAATCCAGATCGATCAACGCTGCTCGCTGCGCACGTGGTCCATGTTCCTTCGAGAGCGTATCCCTACGAGTTCTCCAGTGACCTGGCTGGCGTGTCCTAGTACGTCTGAGAGCAGAAGACGGGGGTTGTGAAGTACATCGCCCAGTTCTTTCGGGAGCGGATGGTGCTGCCTTCCCCCCAAGCTGTCTCTTCGCCGTGTTCGTTCTCAGCCCCGTTCACAACTGCATGCACTGCGATGTAGAGGTCGGAAAGGCATGCTACGTCGTAGTCATCCAGAGCAATCTCATATGAATCGGTAGTTGCGTTGGCGGGAAGCCGCTCATGTTTGTATGGGAAGCGCCCGGGGGCGCTCTTCCTCGGCGGTTCTGTCCCGACGTAGACGTGTGTCTCTTCCAAGACCCATCCGTTCTCCGCGACGATCTCGATGGTAAGGGTGTTGAGCTGCGCGTATGCGTCAACCCAACCAGCGTTGTAGTGTTGTCCGGCCAGGAGCGTGACGGTTGTCGCTGTACCACAGAGTGCGAGGAGGAGGACGATTCCCAGAGTAGTCAGTGCTGCTCTCATTTGGATCCCCTCCACTGTGATTTGGTGGCGGCAGTATGGGGGGATGTGTCCCCCGAAGTCAAATCCGGCCACGAGGGCGTCGGGGCGTAGAGAGCAACGGGAGTGGATGCCTGCCACGAGCACGAGGCAGATGGGCAGCCGAGAGAGACAGCAAGATCACTCCTGAGGGGAGTTGAATCGGATGTTCCTGCTGCCGATGATTGAGGCGCACGCGGACTCGATCGGCCAGACACTCGGGACGTAGCTTGCGAAGGGGGATGCGATGAACTGGAAACTGCTACTGCTTGGCGCGGCGTTGGTTGGCGTGTTGGTGGCCGGGATTCTGCTTCGCTCCGGGGGCGAGCGACCGCTGGAATTGACGATCCTGCACACCAATGATATCCACTCGCACTACGACGCATTCGAACCGTGGGGCGAGCCGGTTCAGGGCGGCGTTGCGCGACTGAAGACCCTGGTGGACGAGATCAGAGACGACGTGGATCACGTCGTTCTCCTCGATGCGGGCGATCAGTTCCAGGGCACGCTGTTCTTCAACGTAGGCGGAGCCGATGTCGTCGCTGATGTGATGAACGAACTCGAATACGACGCGATGTGCATCGGCAACCATGAGTTCGATGCCGGACCGGCCGAACTGGCGACATTCATCGAACGGGCTGACTTCCCGGTTGTCAGCGCCAATATCGATGTATCTACCGATGCTGACCTTTCCGGAGAGATACTTCCTTATGCGCTGTTCAGCTTTGACCGTGAGCCGGTGGCGGTGATCGGCCTGACGACCGAGCAGACGGCGACGTCATCCAGTCCCGGGCCGAACGTTGTATTTCTCGATGCTGTCACCGCTGCGCAGCGGACCATCGACGTGCTTCAGGAGGGCGGCGTCTCTGTGATCATCGCCTTGACGCATCTTGGATACGATCGCGATATCGAGCTGGCGCGAAGCGTCGATGGGATCGATGTCATCGTGGGAGGGCATAGTCACACCTTGCTCGATCCGTATCCGACGCTTACCGAATCGGCATCGGGTGAGCCGGTGCTCATTGTGACCGCCCACGAGTGGGGCAAGCAGCTCGGGCGGCTCGATGTCTTGTTCGCCGATGACGGGCAGGTCAACTCCTACGCTGGGCGAACCGTGTTCGTCGACGAGTCGATCCCCGACGATCGCCGGATGCTTCGTGTCCTCAATGAATACCGACCGGCGATCGATGCGCTCATCCGGCAGGTCATAGGGGAAACCGATGTCGACCTCATCGGTGCGCGGGAGGAGATACGGGTCCGTGAGACGAACCTCGGCAATCTGATTTGTGACGCCATTCTGTGGAAGACCAAGGCGCTCGGCGCGACGATCGCGATTCAGAACGGCGGGGGGATCCGTGCTTCGATTCCATCGGGCGACGTGACGATGGGACAGATCCTTGAGGTTCTTCCCTACGGGAATCGGATCACCATCGTGACGCTCACGGGGGAGGAGCTGGCCGATGCGATCGAGAACGGTGTTGGCCGTGTAGAGGAGGCCTCCGGTTGTTTCCCGCATGTCAGCGGGATGCGCTATACGTTCGATCCGTCAGCTGAGGCGGGCATGAGGATCGTCCGTGTTGAGGTCTGGGAGGATGCCGCCCAGGCCTACATCGATCTCGATCCGGCTGCGACCTACGCCGTTGCCACGAACAACTTCCTCGCAGACGGAGGAGACGGCTACGATGCGTTCGCGCATGCGATCGATCGCTACGACACCGGTTGGCTGCTCTCCGATACGTTGGCGGAATACTTTGATACGGCCGGTCCGCTTGCTCCCGAGCGGGAAGGTCGGATTGTGGAGTCCATGGGAGAGGACGGCTGATACAGACGGGTTGTCGCGAGAGTCGTGGACGCGGAGCAGGTTCGCGCACAGGCCGGTGGAGAGGATTGCGCGTGAATCACTGGCTGTCAGCCGCGGCCGCGAAGGCTCGCTCGAAGAACATCCGCATGGTCGGGGCGACGACATTTATCGGCCACCTGACCATGCTGTGGTCGTGGCCCTCGAGGATGAGGATTTCGGCATGCACGCCGACCTCGATCAGAGCGCTGTACAGCTCAATCGACTGCGAAAGTCCGACCATCTTGTCCTTGTCACCGTGCACGAACAGGCAGGGCGGGTCGTCGACGCTGATGTGACAGATTGGGCTGCCCAGTATCGCGAGTTCGGGAACCTCCGCAAGCGATCCCCCCAGAAGATCCGACACAATGGCGTCCAAACCGGGAACCATATCCTCGGGCACGGAGTTCCTGTACGTGAGTAGGTTGGTCGGACCGGCGAAGCTACACACAGCCTGGACGGAACTCGATTGGTCGAGGTGGTTTCCGACAGTCCCCTCCATCGCTTCACTACCCGTTCCCAGCCCGAGGAGCAATGCCAGATGGGCGCCGGACGACTCGCCATAGACGCCGAACCGGTCCGGGTCGAGGCCGTACTCGGCGGCGTGGGCGCGCAACCAGCGGACGGCCGCCCTACAGTCATGGATCTGCGCGGGGAATGTTGCCTCCGGAGCGAGGCGGTAGTTGATGCTCGCGACGGCGTACCGACTCGCAAGAACGTAGACTGCGTGTTGTCCTCCCTTGTCGCCCTTCCACCAGCCACCGCCGTGAATCCAGAGGATCAGCGGGAGCGGGCGATCGACATTCCGCGGTGGGAGGTACAGATCGAGAGATGTCTGCTCGTCCGCGTCGACGCCGGGAATCGATGCGTACGGAATCGAGAGCTGTGTCTCATATCCGCGGTAGGTCTCGGAAGTGATGTCGATCGACGTTGCTTCCGGTGCGGTGGTTCCGGCCAGATCCGAGAGCGGGATCTCGAATGTCTTGGCCACCGGCTCGGAGTCCTTCGAGCGGTGTGTGATCGTACGTAGCGGTTCCCCGTCCGCGGCGTCGCGCGCGTGAATCTCAAGAGAGGTCGTGCCGCACGTGTCCAACTCAAGGCGCCAGCGTACGACGTTGGAGTCGAATGAAACGACGCGTACGTCAATGCTCACGGTTATCGGGCTGAGCGAGATCGAGGGCTTCGAGTAGGTGATCGAATCCCATGCGTAGAACCATATCTGTCCGTTGCCTTCAGAGAACTGCCACGTGTCGACGAGCAGAATGCCGTCCTCGACATGCAGCTCCACCTGGTTGCCCGTTGTCGACAAGACGAGCGTTAGCTCGTGCGTTGCGGGGACGTCGGATCCGGCCGCTGAAGCGTGCAGTGGCAGTCCGAGCGCCGCGACGGCAAGGGCGATGCATAGGAGCACTCTCATGCGCCTAGCTTAGAACACGAAGAGGGAGAAGGCAAGCTCTCATGCGCGGCCTGCCATAGCGGGTCCTCTGACAGGACGCCGCGATGTCTATCCGGTCGGCCTCGAACAACGGCGCTTGCATCATCGTGCGGCGAAGCCGCCTTACCGGTGTCCGTTGACATCGCAGCGCAGGCTGTTCAGTTGTACCCTTGGATTGCTCGACGAGTGAGCCTCCCAGGAAGGGAAGAGAAAGGAACGGCACGTTGCACACGGACTACACCGTTCGAGAGAGCAGCCGCGCAAAGCATGTCCGGTTTCGTATCTCGCCTTCCGATGGATTGATTGTCGTGGTCCCGGTGGGCTTCGACCAGCGGCGGATCCCGGGGCTGATCGACAACAAGCGCCGATGGATCGAGCGGGCACTGAAACAGGTTGAGGAACACCAAGCGGCCAGGGGACCGAGCGACGAACGGCCTGAGGCGATCAACCTCCGAGCGATCGGACGAACGTGGCGGCTGGAGTGGGTCGCCGGGATTTGCTCGAAGGTCACGGCTGACGAGATCGGACCGGACATTCTGAGGATCACAGGGACGATCGAAGCTCCCGCCATGTGGCGACCGACGTTGCGACGCTGGCTGATCGGACAGGGTCGCGAGTACCTGATCCCGTGGGCTGCGCGGCTGGCAGCGGAACTCGGCGTGACGTTCGGTCACGTCTCCATACGCTGTCAGAAGACGCGGTGGGGAAGCTATTCCACGAAGACGTGCGCAGTCAGCCTAAACGTGCAGCTGCTGTTCCTTCCCGAGCGGCTTGCTCGCTTCGTCCTCGTGCACGAGCTGTGCCATATCCGGTATCCGAACCACTCCCTGGCGTTCTGGGATCTCGTTCGATCCCATGAGCCAGACACAGACCGGCTGCGAGCCGAGCTGCGAGCCGCATGGAAGTACGTGCCTGGATGGCTTGCGTACGGACCCTGACTTCACGTCAGGGTCCGTACGGACGCGAACTGACGTTCGCGTGTTTGATGACGTTCCAGGAATGCGATGGAGTTCGATAGCTCGCCAACAGCGGAAAGCTGGCATAACGGTCTTCTGTTTCGTGCCCGGTTCCCGCTGACAAAGCCGGACACGAAGCCTGGGGCCTGGAAAGCGTGAGTTGGCCTGCCATGGGCCCAACTGCACTACGCCACCCACACCAGAAGCCGAGAAGTCCGGGCTTCTGGTCCGTGTCCGGTTCTCACCAGGAGAACCGGACACGAAGCTTGGGGCATAGAAGGTGATCTACGATCGCCTTCTATGCCCACAAGCGACGCATCTCCTCGTGGTCCCGGAGCAGCTCGTTGAGCGTGCCGATCCCCTCGATGACCCCATCCTTCAGCAGGATGATCCGATCGGCACGTTCGAGCGCCGGCCGCCGGTGCGAAACCACGAGGTAGGTCCGATCGCCACGGGCGAATGATCGCTCCCAAAGCAGGCGCTCTGTCTCGACATCAAGCGCACTGGACAGGTCGTCGAAGACGAGCAGTTCTGGATTGCGTACGAACATCCGAGCTGCTGCTGTTCGCTGTCGCTGTCCACCGGAGAGCTTGACGCCCTTCGCGCCGATCAGTGTTTGAAGACCATCCTGCAGTTGTGGGATGTCGTTCTCCATCACAGCGAGGCGAAGGCTCTCTTCAAGCTCCTGCGCCGAGACGTTGCATCCCATCCGGATGTTCGACTCGAGCGTGTCCGAGAAGAGCTGGGGGACCTGTGACGTGTAGGCGGAACGCGGCGGGACGAAGAACGCGGCGGGATACTCGACCCGTTCTCCATTCCACGTGATCGTCCCCGCGTCTGGTGTCAAGAGGCCCAGGAGCGTCCGCAGAAGCGTTGTCTTCCCGGAGCCGATGCGTCCGGTGACCACGACGAACTCGCCTCGCTCGATCTCGAATCCAATGTCACGGAGCGCGAAGCGGCTTTGACCATTCACGGCGTTTCCGTTCGTGCTCGGCCAAGCATAGCCAAGACCATCGACGACAAGGCGTTCGAGACGATCGCTCGGCATCCGCTGAGGCGTTCGGACCTCCGGCAGCGGGCCGTGGAGGTGGATCGGTTCGTGCGCGACCACGGACGCGGCATCGACCGCCAGCTCGGCCATTCGCTCGAAGGAGACGGCGCCTTGCTTGAGGTGCATCATGAAGTCGCCAATCACGGCGACGAACTCGGCGAGTACGCCGACGTAGATCACGAACAGCGCGAAGTCACCAACGGTGAATGTTCCCGCCCGAAGACTGCTCGCCGCAGCAAGCATGATCAGGCCCTTGCAGAGGGTGGCTGCGTTCCAGAAGAACGAGTGGAACGACTGGCTTAGCAACCGGTCGCGCACTGTCGCATGCAGCCGCTCCTTGTTCAGTTCGCGGATGTGACCGAGCACGTGCTTCTCGGCTCGCGCAAGCTGGATCGTCTGCACACCCTCCATCGCCTCGCCGATCGCGCCGGTCACCCGTTCGGTCGCTTCTCGGCTCGCGCGCCGGAATCGCTGAATGTGCTTGGCAACAAGTCGAGCGGCCACGATGACAACAAGAAGCGGCAGGACGACGACGGCTGTGACCCGCGCATCGATTGCCAGCAGGATTGCGAGCGCGACGCCTGCGTACACGGTGAACCCAACCTGATCGATCAGCCAGCTGATTGTGTCCTCGATAACCATCGTGTCGTCGCGCAGCGTGTTCAGTGTCTCACCCGTCGACCGGTTGAGAGATTCGGCGCCCGGGCGCGAGAGGATGCTCCCGAGCAGGTTCCGGTGCAGCAGCGAGCCCATCGTGTACCGGTGTCGGATGTCGAGCAGCGCACCGGCAAGGATCGTCAGGATTCGCACAACGCCGCCGGCAACGACCAGAGCGATGATGCTCCAGAGTGTGAAGCCGGCCGGCCCCGAGTCCGTCACCCAATCGAAGAAGAGCTTGGCGATGTAGCCCGCGCCGAGTTCGGCCATGAAGATGGTGATCCACGCGAGGATGTCCCAGGTGTAGAGACCGGGACGGTACGTGATCATCCTCCAGAGGGATTGACGCATTCTCATACCAGCACCTCCTCGAGGCCTGTTCTTAACAGCTGGCTCAGGCGGGAGTCTGGGTCGGCAGCAAGCTTGGCGCGCGGGCCGAACTCGGCGATCCTTCCGTCATCGAGGATCAGGATTTGATCTGCCCGCTCCACCGTCGACAGACGATGGGCAATGACAATCGCCGTCCGGTTTTCAAGCAGTCGGTCGACGGCCTGCTCGAGCAGATGCTCGGTTGCCGGATCAAGGCGCGACGATGCTTCATCGAGGATGACGAGGCCCGGGTCGGCGAGGAAGGCACGCCCGAGCGCGACAAGTTGCCCCTGCCCGGCCGAAAGGCCGCCGCCATCAGCTGCCAGCATCGTGTCGAGGCCATCAGGCAGATCGAGGACCCACTCGCGAATCCCCAGGCGGTCGAGCGCGTCGAGAACCCGATTGTCTCCGATCTCAGGATCGAAGAGACGGACGTTGTCGCGAATCGTCGCACGGAAGAGCTGGACCTCCTGCGGCACCTTGCGAACCCCGCGTCGCAGGTCGGCGATCTGAACCGCGTCGACCGGCTGACCGCCGACGCGGACGGTTCCAGCCTGTGGGTCGTACAGGCGGACGAGGAGTCGCGCGAGCGTCGTCTTCCCGCTTCCCGTTCGGCCGAGCAATCCGAGCACACAGCCCGGCTCGAGATCGAAGGCGATGTCGTGGAGCGCAGGCACCATCTCCGGCTCCTGATCGTCATCTCCGGTGGCTGTCGCTTGCGTTTCGTCTGCGTCCACGGTGTCGTAGGGGCGCGCCGCCTCGTAGGCGAAGCTCACCCCATCGAACTGTACGTCGAGCGGCCCTGTCGGCAAGCGTTCGGTGCCGGTGTCATCGAGTCGGCACTCTGTGTTCAGAAGGTCGCGAATCCGTCGGATGCCGGCCTCGGCCCGCTGCAGGTCGGTGATCTGCGTACGGATCTCCGAGATCGGCCCGCGCAGGAGTTCGGTGTAGTGGAAGACGAGGTAGACGGTGCCAATCGTGATCAGCGACGCGCGCCAGAGGGTTGCTCCGACACCGAAGGCAATCGCGTGCCCGAACGTGAACAGGGCGACGTTGGCCATCCACATCCCGTAGCCGCCGAGGCTCGATCGCATCCGGACCGGGAACCGCTTCTGGATGAACCCATAGAAGCGGCGCATCGTGTGGGCAACGGCGCCGTTGCCGCGGATATCCTCGCGTCCGGAAATGTGCTCTCCAAGAAACCCGAAGAACTCAGCCGACAGCTTCCGGTACTTCGTCCAGTAGGGCACCGCCAGCTTGCGGATCCAGACCAACAGGAACAGCGTTGCAATCGCGAAGCCGAAGATCGGAAGACCGATTCGCCAGTCTTCGCGGAAGAGCATCGCGAGAATCCCGGCCACGAGGAGTCCGTTTCCCACGACGTCGATCGTGAACCGCGAGAAGAAGTTCGACAGTGTGGCGACATCTCCGTCGATCCGCTCGATCATCTTCCCCGGCGTATGGTCCTTGTGGAATGTCGCATCCAGGTGGAGTGCATGATCGAGCAAATCGAGACGGAGCGCGTTCGTCGCTGTCCAGGCGACCGTCTCACCGACGTAAGTCGCGGCGACGGAGAGCGCCTGCGTCAACAGGGCGATCCCGAAGAAGAGCAATGCCGATCGAATCAGGGTCGACTGTGCCCCGCCTTCGGTGGCGGTATCGATGAACGTGCGCAGGATCTGTGGGTTGGCAAGTTTCAGGCCGATGGTGACGAGGATGAGCAACGCAAGCACTGCCACCCATCGCCATTGCGAGCGCAGGTAGGTCGAGAGTAGTTCGTAGTACTGCCTAATGGGGACTTTCATGCTGTGGCGTCCTTGTCTTCTGCGGACCCTCCGGGCGAAGAGCAGGCTCTCGCGAGGGATCCTTGTTCCGGGAATCAGTCAGTGGAGACAGACTCGGAAGGATTCGGCTTGGATGGACGTCGGGTTGACGATGAGGTCTTGCGTAGGATGGGACGAATCAGCGAGCGTGCACCACACCAAGCGGAACCGCGGACCGTATGATGGTTTCTACCTGAGCCATTGTCTCGCGCCTCCTTTGCTTGGCATGCCGTGCCAGGACATGCAGATTCGTCTCCCACTTGACGTGATTCGGTGAGTATGGGACACGGTACCGGACGGCAGGGGTGCATTTCAAGTTCGATCTTGCCCTTCGGGAACGCTGCAACCATGATGGGAGAACGATGAGCAAAAAGAGCCCCATGTCGAAACGAAGACGTACCGAGCGAACCCGTGCTGTGACTGTCGTCGTCCTGCTGTGCCTCTCTGTGGGAGTTCTCGCGTCGTGTCTTTCCTTGGCCGTGCCGCCGGGGCCTCCCTACGAGACGGTGATCGAGCCGTTCGAGGTGCTTGGTCCGATGGGAAATACAATCCACGGGCAGATCCGCCGGCCGGATCCGGCGCTGTATCCGGGGTCCGTCTTCCCAGCGGTCATCCTTGTCCCCGGAGGCATCAACCCTGGGCGGATGGAGGTGCATGGGGCGGATGCACGGGCGCTCTCCGAACAAGGGATGGTCGTCGTCTGCTTCAACGCCGAGGGGCGGATCGACACGCTGGCACCCGATGATCTCCGCTCCGAGGGAGCCGAAGACTTCAACGGCTTCCGCCACCAGGAGGGTCTGGCGAACCTGATCGAGTACGTGGCGGTGCTCGACTATGTCGACGAGACCAACATCGGCCTGAAGAGCCAGTCGTACGGGATCACAATGGCGGCCGGTTGCGTCGGGCGGTATCCGGACCTCCCGATCCGATACCTCATTGACGGCGAGGGCCCACCGA
>CAZORQ010000015.1:0-53339 GCA_964582285.1 uncultured Thermotogae bacterium | reverse complement strand
GAAAACAGGGGTTCATTGATCGAGCGTTGCAGGACCTGAAGGAGAAGGGGCTGTACAACACGATTCGCACGATCGAGAGTGCATCCGATGCGTGGGTGACGATCGATGGGCGACGCGTGCTGAACATGTGCTCCAACAACTATCTTGGCTTTGCCAATGACGAGCGGCTTCGCGCGTCGGCGAAGCGGGCGATCGACGAGTACGGGGTCGGCCCTGGAGCCGTCCGGTCGATTGCCGGAACGATGAGCCTTCACCTTGAACTCGAGAAGCGAATCGCCGAGTTCAAGGGAACCGAGGCCGCCCTCTCCGTTCAGTCGGGCCTGAACACGAACCTCGCCACTATCCCGCTGCTGATGGGCAAGGAGGATGTGCTCTTCACCGACGAGCTGAACCACGCGTCGATCATCGATGGGGTGCGGCTGACCAAGGCGCAGCGAGCGATCTTCCCGCATCGCGACACGGAGGCACTCGGCGAGAAGCTCGAGGAACACAAGGACATCGAGAAGAAGCTGATCATCACCGACGGTGTGTTCTCAATGGACGGGGATCTGGCGCCGCTGCCGGGCATCGTCGAGCTCGCCGAGAAGTACGACGCGATGGTGATGGTCGACGACGCGCATGGGGAGGGTGTACTCGGAAGCCACGGTCGCGGGATTGTCGATCATTTCGGACTCCATGGACGCGTTGACATCGAGTGCGGCACGATGTCCAAGGCGTTCGGCGTGATGGGCGGCTACATTGCCGGGAGTGCCAAGTTGGTCGAGTATCTGCGCCAGCGGGCGCGCCCGTTCCTTTTCTCGTCCGCGGCGACGCCGCCGGATGTCGCTGCATGCATCGAAGCGATCGACATTCTCGAGAAGGATGACACACCGGTTCGCACCCTGTGGGAGAATGCCGAGTACTTCAAGAAGGCGCTTCAGAAACTTGGTTTCGACACGGGGATGAGTGAGACGCCAATCACGCCGGTGATGCTTGGCGAAGCCCAGACGGCGTGGGACTTCTCGAAGCACCTGTTCTCCGAGGACATCTTCGGCACCGCGATCGCGTTCCCGACCGTTCCACGGGGCAAGGCGAGGATTCGCGTCATGCTCTCCGCGGCCCACACCCGTGAAGATCTCGACTTCGCCATCGAGAAGTTTGCCCTCGTCGGACGCGAGCTTGGGGTCATCGAGCGACGCTAGCGAACCTCGTGGCACAATCTTCCCCTCCCGGATGGGTGAAAGGTGCGCTCGCAATACACCAGTGCGGCGAAGCGCCTCCTGGAACGGTGCTCTTGTAATAGCAGAAGGGATTGTGCAGTTCCGTTCTTGTCGATGACAGGTCCGGCGGCAAATCCAGTCCAACAAGCTCGCAGGGCAGCTCAGTCTGGCGAACCCGATGACGAATGGTCGTCATCGGGTTCTTGCTCGATCGCAATCACTCATCCCATTGCCGGCGGCGTCCGCGCTGAGTGGAATGAGAAGTGCTACTTCGTTCGCAAAGAGCACGTCATTTCCCAACAATCTGTCCGGGACGCCCCCCCGTGTGATGCCCATTCTCGACAACCACATCTCCATTCACGATTACACATCGGATGCCCTCGGGGTACTGGTGAGGGGTTTCATACGTCGCTGTGTCCCGGATCTCCGAAGGATCGAACAACACAAGATCGGCCCAGTAGCCCGTCTTCACCAACCCTCGATCTTGCAACCCGAGCTTCTCGGCGGGGGCTCCGGTAGCCTTGCGGATCGCATCTTCCAGTGTAAGCACATGCCTCTCCCGAACGTACTCCCCAAGAAGACGAGGATATGTCCCATAGCAGCGCGGGTGCGGCTTGCCTGTGGAAAGTGGCCCTTCGACCGAGAGACCCCAACCGTCCGAACCGATCATCATGTAAGGCTTGGAGAGTTGCATCTCGATGTTCTCATCACTCATCATGAACATCGCAATCAGCCCCGCCAATTCGCTCGACAGAAGAGCATCGAGGACCCATGTGTACGGATCCACCCCCGCGGAGTCTCCGAGAGCCGAGACGGTCCTTCCCTCCCACTCTGAGTTTGGAGCATCTGTGATGAGAACCCGATCCCATTCGAGGTGCTTGTAGGGAGTAGATCCTTTCATTTCTTTGCACATTCGCCGCCGCAACGCGGAGTCGCGGAGACGAGCGAGAACGGCCTCTGCAGATCCTTCTTGTGCCCAGTCCGGCAACATCGCAAGCAGGCTCGTGCTTCCCGCAGTGTAGACATACATGTCGCACGATACGTCTAGCCCCGCGCCGCGAGCCGATTCGACGAGCGCAAGTGCAGCGCCTGCATTCCTCCAATTCGGTCTCCCAGCAGCCTTGAAATGGCTTAGCTCCACGCTCATCGACATACGTCGTCCAATCTCAATAGCTTCGTTCACGGCGTCGAGAAGCGTTTCGCCGGAGCCGCGCATGTGGGTGAAATACAAGCCCTCCCCTTCCAGAGGGGCAAAGGTTGCCGCCAGTTCATCCGTACTGGAGAAGCATCCCGGAACATATGTCAGCCCCGTGCTGATACCGATGGCACCATCCCCCACTGCCCGCTCGACTTCGCGCTGCATCCCGCGGATCTGAGCCGCATCCGCAGCCCCCGCTTCCGTCCCCATCACAGCCAATCGAATCGTTCCCTGGCCGACAAGCGGAACCAGATTCGGCGAGAACCCTGTGCTTCGCATGTCCTGAAGATATGCCCCAAGCGTGCGCCATTGCCCAGTGAACTCCCGGATCAGCTGGTTCGCGGCAACTGCTTCCTCGCGTCTTTCCGCCGAGACCGGCGCAGGAGAGATCCCACATTGCCCCGCAACAGCGGTGGTAATGCCTTGCTGTACAAGGCTGTCTGCTGTCGGACCAACATGCAGCGTGAAGTCCGCATGCGAATGCATATCAATGAACCCCGGGGCCAACACGGCTCCGCGCGCGTCAATGCCGCGTTTGGCTTCGATCTCTTGGAGATTTCCAAGTGCAGTGATCCTGCCCTGCTCAACTGCAGCATCCCCTCGATAGCTTGGAGTCCCGGTGCCATCAACAATGCAAGCATTCCGTATTAGCAGATCTACCATTCTTCCCCTCTCCTAGCGTGTAAGATGGACCGAAGCATAGACCGCCCGTTCTTGATCTGCAATACGATGAGCTTCAGTGATCTCTGTGCCACCACCGAATCAGAAGCAATCAGGCTAACCTTCTCATGTCAAGAACAGAATCGACACACCGATCACCGCCACCAACGTGCCGAGTAACGACCGAGGTGTGATCCTCTCTTTGAAGATCGGGCGGGCGAGGACAAGAAGGAACACCGGAGATAGCGCCATCAACGTCGAGGCGATCCCGACGGAAGCCTTCGTTAACGCGACAAGGGACAGCGTCACTGCGAGAAACGGTCCGGTGACCGCTCCGCCAATCGTCATTTTCGCCGCACGTCCGTCAAACGGGGCGGCAAAACTCCTACGCCACTTGCCCGAAACGAACGCCGGGATCCACACGGCCGTCGTCGCCGCGAGAATCTGAATAACATTGGTCGACAGAACGGGATAGCCGCCACTCATTCCCTGCTTCGACAGGATGTAGCGAAACGACTGCGCAGCGACGGCGCCAAGGGCAAACAGCACACCGACCGCGGGACGCCCCGTTCGCCCGCTTCCATCCTCTCGGGCACCCCGCCTCGCCGACACGACCAACGCAATGCCTGCGATCGTAATCCCGGCACCGACGATCTGCATTGGTGTCAATCTCTCATCGAACAAGCCCCATGCAAGCAGCGCACTTGCCACGGGAATCAACGCCATCAACAGCGATGTGCGATGCGCCCCCAGATGTAGCAGCGCACTGAACAGAAAGGCATCGGAGATCGCGAACCCGAATACTCCGGAGAGGACAAGCCATCCCCAGCGAACCGATCCCGCATCGAGCGGGATTGGAGATCCGTAGAGGATGGCATGCGTAATCAGCAGGCAGCCAAGCGCGATGGTCAGTCGGAGTCGATTCAATCGCGCTGGGCCAATAACGCGAACTGCAATGGTGAATTGCACATAGGTCAGCGACCACAGGACTGCTGTTCCGAGCCCCGCGAGTTCGCCTATCCGTTCGAGCGACACGATGGCATCCTACGTCTCAACGACGTTCAATGAGCTCGAATCGTGCGACGAAGTGGCGTAGCGGACCCTGCCCCTCAACAATCCGGTAGCCGGGCAATGTATCACGCTTCGCACCAACCTCCTTCGCACCGGCAATCACGGCATCGAAGTGCATCTGCGTGTACATGCGTCGTGGGATGGCAAGACGGACCAATTCGAGTTCGGGGAAAACCTCGTTTCCCGACTCGTCCTTGTGCGCGAACATGACGCTGCCAATCTCCACACCTCGGACGCCGCCTTCGACGTACAATCCGTTGGCCATCGCAAGCGCTGGGAATTCGCGCTGCGGGAACTCCGGGAGCAGGCGTCGCGCATCGATGTACACCGCATGTCCTCCGATCGGCTCGATAATCGGGATTCCTGCCTCCTTGAGCCCGTCACCGAGATACCTGGCTTGACCGACACGGTCAGCGAGATAGTGCAGATCGAGTGCCTCGTGCAGACCAACGGCAACCGCTTCGAGGTCTCGCCCGGCCATCCCGCCGTAGGTCGGGAACCCCTCCATCAGGATCAGCCGCTCTCGTGTCCGCTCGAACAGCCCCCGATCATTCATTCCAAGAATCCCGCCGATATTCGAGAGGCCATCCTTCTTGGCGCTCATCGTCATTCCGTCAGCGAGCGAGAACATCTCCTGCGCGATCTGAAGTGGCGTTTTGTCCGCGTAGCCTTCCTCACGTTCTCGGATGAAGTACGCATTCTCCGCGAAGCGACACGCATCGAGGAAGAAGGGCAGTCCGTGTCTCCTGGCGATGGAACTGATCTCCCGCAGATTCGCTAGAGATACCGGCTGCCCTCCGCCGCTGTTGTTGGTCACGGTCATCATGACCAACGGAATGCGATCTGTCCCCACATCGGAGATCAGCTGCTCGAGCTTGTCCGGATCCATATTCCCTTTGAACGGATGCGGGGTGGCGGGATCGAATGCGACATCGGCCACAAGGTTCACAGGGTTGCCGCCATTGGCAATGACGTTGGCACGAGTGGTGTCGAAGTGCATGTTGTTGGGTACGATGTCCTCCGGTTTGAGGACCGACGAGAAGAGAACGTTCTCCGCCGCTCGACCTTGGTGTGTCGGCAGCACGTACGCAAAGCCGAAGATCTCATCGACCGCCGAACGGAACCGGTCGTAGCTTCGGCTTCCGGCGTACGATTCATCCCCCCGCATCATTGCCGCCCATTGCTCTTGACTCATCGCGCCGGTTCCCGAGTCCGTCAGCAAATCGACGTAGATGCTGCTTGCGTGAAGGTTGAAGACGTTGTATCCGGCGTCCTTCAACCGGCTCTCCCGCTCCGCTCTGCTGAGTATGGTGATGGGTTCAGTAACTTTGATCCGATATGGCTTGTACATTCCTCCCTGTCGCATGTTCACTCCTTTGCCCGTTCGCTGCTCGTCTTGCCACATTGCACGTCACTTCGGCTGTCGACTAGCAGGAAAGGAAAGGCGGATGGGGAATGCGTCGGCGAGCGATTTTCAGCGGATCGGCGTCTCCAAGAGGTTGCGCCGATGCAGCGGCAAACTGCTTGGTGAGACTCATATCGCTACCCCCTCGTGAGGATGTCCAGACCGAAAACTCATGGTAGGTGATCTGCACGACCTCAGCAACCGTCAACTTGACGGTGATTCCAGATGATGGCTACACTGCGATCATCCCATGGGGCACGGTGATACGATGCGAGACCGGATCGACCGACTCATTGCCCGCGAGAAGATTGACTCTCTTGTGGGCGTACTCGATGGAGCCAGTGTGCAGGACGTTCGATACGCGGCAAATCGTCTCGTCAAGGCCATTGACAATGAGAAGGCTATCCTTCACCGAGCGCGCGATCTGGTCAAGCAGGCCAAACCCGCATCGCTTCATCTCGCATGCCAGCTGATCCCGGTCTGCTATCGGCACGATAGCGACGCCGGATTGAAGCTCCTTCAGCGCTTGGCCGATGCCCCCGATTGGACGGTGCGTGACGCAGCGGCCGAGACCTGTGGCCGTCTCCTTAGGAGCCACTTCGGCGCCATGCTCGAGCCGCTTCGAGCATGGCGCGAGCATCGTTCGGCCAACGTCCGCCGGGCTGTCGTCATTGCCTCGGGTCGGGCAGCACAAGGGACTCACCTCGAACGAGCTGAACCGCTCCTCAAGCTCATCGAGCCGCTCCTTGCCGACGAAGATGCCACGATTCGAAGGAATCTCGGCCCATCCGCACTGGGCGGCTCCCTGTTGCGACACTACCCAACGAACGCTTTTGAGTACTTGATCAAATGGTCCACAGCGAACGACCCGGCGGTCTTGTGGAACGTCGCAATGGCATTTTCAGCGCCCTCCGCAGCACCAATTGCAAAGAAGGCACTGATCCTTCTGCGCAAGCTTTCCCTCGACGAGCGTCGTACCGTCTGGCGCGCTGTCTCTTCCGCAATGTGGAAACTCGGTCGTCGGTGCCCTGAGATCGTCCGTCCGGAACTCATGCGATGGCTCGAAGATGAACGGCGAGTCGACGTCGCACGCGAGGCGCTGAAGCACATCTAGCACCTTCGATCCTACGTCTGTGGCCAGCTATAATCCGCCTCATGAACCATGAACCGACTGTGCAATCCATGCCCGGCGCAATCGTCTCAGGCAGTTCACGCGGAATCGGCGCGGCCATCGCGCGCCGACTTGCCACTGCCGGCTACGGCGTGTGCATCAACTACGTCGAGAATGAAGACAGCGCCCGAACCGTCGCTGAGGAGATCGTAGCGAGCGGCGGTCGAGCCATTGTCGTTCGCGCTGATGTCGGCGACTGTGATCAGGTACAGCGGATGGTCAAAGAGACCGCGGCAGCGTTCGGCGGGATCCGCATTGTCGTAAACAACGCCGGGTTCTCGCAACACAGCACGCTCGATGAGATGACGGTTGACGACTGGTCCCGGGCCGTTGCAGTCAATCTATCGTCCGCAATGTTCACTGTGCGAGCTGCGCTGCCGTTCTTGACCAATCAGCCGTGGGGTCGCGTTGTCAACATTTGCTCGCTACGTGCAATGACAGGATCCGATCATGGGTCGCACTACGCTGCTGCGAAGTCCGGATTGATCGGGCTGACCAAGTCGTTCGCCCTCGAACTCGCACCGTTGATCACTGTAAACGCGGTCTCTCCGGGATACACACGTACCGACATGAACGCCACGGCGCTGGCAACACGCGAAGCGCAGATCGCCGCCAAGATCCCCGCAGGCAGAGTCGCCGAGCCCGACGAAATCGCTGCCGCCGTTGCGTTCCTCGCATCGGAGGATGCCGCATATATCACCGGCCAGACGATCAACGTGAACGGCGGAATCTACATGTAGCACTACCCGCCTGCGGCCAGGAGTAAACACAGATGAAGATTGAGTTCAGGACCTACAACCCGGATCGGGACAGGGATGCCGTGCTGCGGATCTACCGCGAGGTGGGCTGGTGCAGCAAGCCAGAGCACGCTGAAGCGTTTTCCGGACTGGTCGCGAGCGGACGGACGCTGGTCGCCGATCTCGACGGAACCGCTGAGTGTATGGTTACAACCGATCCGGGAACCATCCGATACGGAAGGCAGGATCTGCCGCTTCTAGGGGTCACCGGCGTGACGACAAGTCGTGTTGCACGGAAGCGGCAGCTCGCCGGGCGACTCACGGCTCGTGTTCTCGCTGATGAAGCAAACGCAGGACGTTTGATTGCTATGCTCGGCATCTTCGAGCAGGGTTACTACAACCAACTCGGGTTTGGGAATGGCGGATATGAGCACTCTTGCACGTTCGATCCCTCCACGCTGAGCGTTTCGGTCAAGCCACGGGTTCCCATCCGCCTCAACCTGTCCGATTGGGAGCAAATGCACGTCAACCGCCTCCAGCGGCTTCGTCGCCACGGCGCGTGCAATATCGAAAACCCGTACTTGACCCGCGCTGACATGTGCTGGGGAGAGAACGGGTTTGGACTTGGCTACGCTGACAGCTCCGGACACCTGACCCATCACATGTGGTGCACGACAGAAGAACTGGAGCACGGCCCGTACACGGTCTTCTGGATGGCGTATGAGTCGAAAGAGCAGCTCCTTGAGCTCCTCGGACTGCTTCGCAGTTTCGAGGATCAGGTTCGGTCAATCCGAATGCAGGAACCTCCGGGACTTCAGCTTCAAGATCTGCTGCGCAAGCCGTTTCGGTCACGCCAGATCACGCACCGATCGACGCACGAGAATCGAATGACCGCAACGGCATACTGGCAGCTCAGAATCCTCGACCTTCCCGGGACGCTCGCGATGACTTCACTCGATGCCCCGTCGGTCCGGTTCAATCTGAACCTGTCCGATCCGATCGAGGCCTATCTCGATGAGAACTCGCCGTGGAAAGGGATCGCCGGTGACTATGTCGTCGAGGCCGGCCCGGAATCACACGCCGCCCCGGGGCGAGATTCATCGCTACCGACGCTGACCGCTTCGGTCAATGCGTTCTCCAGAATGTGGCTTGGCGTCCGTCCCGCAAGCATCCTGTCGTGGACCGACGAACTTGACGGGCCGAATGAGCTGCTCGCCCAACTCGATCAAACGTTCTGCCTTCCGCCGCCATCGCCGGACTGGGAGTTCTAGCGCCGCGTTTCACGCAATGCCGCTTGGCTCTATAGAGGATTTCCCTCATACTCCCACAATGTAAATGGAGGTGATTGCATTGAGGAAGACTGGGCGGCTGATGCTCGTGCTTGTCATCGTGGCAGCCCTGTTGGCGCTAACCTCTTGCGAGTGGTTCTACGCGCTGTTTGGCGATCCGCCGACAGCAGTCCTCACAGTCGATCCAGCTTCGGGAGGCGCTCCGATCGCTGTCACGTTTGACCTCTCCGGCTCCTCCGCGCCCGCAGGCGTTCATCAGATCCGACTGGAGTTTGGCGACGGCAGCGAGATTGCCGTGCTCGTCAACCTGGAGGATCCAATCGTGCATGAGTATGCAACCGAGGGAACGTACACGGCGGTGCTTGAGCTAACCGACTCGAATGGCTTGGTCGATCATGATAGCAGCATCATCACGGTCAATGAGATGGCATCGCCCGATCCTGGGCCTGTCGCCGTTCTTGCAGCCGACACGACCGTCGGTGATGCGCCGCTGATCGTGGCGTTCGACGTCTCCTTATCGTCGGCTCCAGAGAGTCCTCTCGCCTCGTTTCGTCTCGAGTTCGGCGATGGAACCGCCGCGTATGTCGGTACGTTGTTCTCAACGCCGATCCCCCACCTCTACGCCAATGCCGGGCTACACACGGCAATACTGACCGTGACGGACGCGGACGGACTCACCGGAGCCGCGACACTTGCCATTGTGGCCGCAGCTGATGCCGCAGGCGGTGGCTCGGGGCAGGAGCCGGTCGCTCGGTTCGATTGGACTCCCGCTATCCCGAATATGGATCAAGCCGTCACATTTGACGCCGATAGGTCGTACGACATTCAGCGTAGCCCCGCCGATCCAAAAACCATCGTCGTCTATACGTGGGACTTCGGCGACGGATCAGAGGCGGCGACGACCGCGAAGATTGTCGACCACACGTATACCTGGCCGGGAACCTACCATGTTACGCTGACCGTATACGATGACGACGGTGTAGCCGGCGCATCCACAGAGACGATCACCGTTCATGGCGCCATCGCGTACGTCAGCTCGTTCTTTGATGGATTGGTGACTCAGATCCGGCTCCCATCGAACGCAGTAGGTCAGACAACCAAGCCGTTCGAGTGGTCGATGGGCATCGCGGCCGACCCGGATGGCACCTCTGTCTATGTCGGCGGTGCCTCGTTCGCGACAACATCGTTCAACGTGACGCAGCTCGAAGCCTTCACTCTGGCTACTCAGACGAGAACCGGCGATCTCATGGACCTCCCGATGGATGTCACCTGCAGTCCAAGTGGGCATGCCATCTACGTCACCGGCGATAGTCTTCAAGCCAGCGATCAGCTGCGGGTCATCAATCCAACAACGATGCCGGTGACCCATACACTCACCGTCCAAAGCTACCCCACAACGGTCGCTTTCTCCCCTGCCGGGAGCCACGCCTACGTCGCCGGTTCCGCCCCCGACAGCATCATCGAGATCGATACAGCGACGCACACCAGAGTCGGCCAGGTCGACGTCACGGCATGGGGCGAGCCTCATGGAATCGCGGTGACATCCGATGGGACGCTGGCACTGGTGGCGATCCCGAGCGCGAGCTTCGTCCTCTTCATTGATCTGGTGACCTGCGCCGTCTCGCAACTCGACCTGGACATGGATCCGGCGGTCACCACGCCAACCACACCTGTGCCGCTCGCGGTTGCATTGACCCACGACGATGCGTTCGGCTACGTCACAGATCCGGAGCACAGTCGCGTGTATGTGATCGACATGACGACCCGGGTGGTCGCCGACGAAATCCTGCTCAATGATCCAACGTACGGACCTGCATTTCCATTTGATGTCACGATCACGCCCGGTGACTCCGTCGCTCTGGTCCCGTTCGGCATCGATCCAGTCATGCTCGCTGCTTGGTGGGGCGGAGGCGGCCTTCCATTTGTCCCCGCCCTGCCGGTGTTCATCATCGACCTCAACACGAACACCGTGGCCGGCGAAGTCTTGGCAGGCTTCGGTCCGATGTTCGTCGACATCTGGGGGATCGGCTACTAGACACAGCCTGAGGCCGAGGGTTCCCGTGGGGCAGCCGTACTGCGAAGCTTTGATATCATGCGCACTCGGCGGGCAGGCTCCTGCACCGCAACGGGATCAGTGCGTCAATCCCAAGCGATCTCTCCCGTCGTTGAACCGATCGTCCCCTTTGGGCGACTGACTGGTTGTAGAGTAGAGTGAACAACAATCCAGGGATGAAGGGATGGCATAGCATGAAGCTCCTACGAAGCGCAATTACCGGCGGAGGCATCGCAGCGTTCTTCTTCTTCAGTTGGATCATCCAGCTGTTGTGGAACTCGATTCTGGTGGATCAACTGGCATTGGTCGCGGTCAAGGTGAACTACTGGCAGGCTGCCGCACTGTGGTTCCTCTCGATCATCTTCTTCGCGTGGGCCGGCATCGGAACCTCACCGACCATCTCGAGGAAGTGGCGCAAGTTCAAAGACTAGTATGGCACTACTGCCGCGCTCCGCTTGTGTCGTTCGGTCGGATCACTCCGTTGAGTCGGAAGGGCTCTCGAAACGCGCAGGACGAGCGGGAATGGAGGGATCGAAATGAAATTGATCGTGCGGGCTATCGCGGCCGGTGGGATCGCAGCGTTCTTCTTCTTCAGCTGGATCATCCAGCTGCTCTGGAATAGCCTGATTGCCGGCCATCTGGGACTCGCTCCCACGCTTGCGTACTTCCAGGCCGCTGGGCTATGGTTCCTTGTGAGTATCCTATTGGCCTGGGTCGGCATCGGTACGCGGCCCATCTCTCGGACGCGATTCCGGCAACAGAGAGACTGGAGCGCATTGGGTGACCGGATTGAGCGCAAGATCCGCCGTGGCATCTCCAGATGGGCTGACAACAAACCTGATATGGACGATCTTGGCGAGCACATCGAGCGCAAGATCAAACGCGGTTTCAGCCGGTGGGTCGATGTGGATGAGGACGTGGACTGGGAGGACCTCGGCGAGCATATCGAGCGCAAGATCAAACGGAAGCTCCGCGACTGGGCTGACGAAGAAGACGCGTAGCCGCGCACTGCGGAGGTCGTCTCATGGCCCAATACGATCCCAACTGGACCCGTGCCCACTATGACGCCTACGGGATGAGAGAATGGGATCGATGGGATGAGAGCCCGGTCGAGCGGGTGAAGTTCTCCATCCATCGCCACTACATCCAATCAAACCTTAGGCCGGGCGACCGCGTTCTCGAGATCGGTGCCGGCGCCGGCCGGTTCACGTGCGAGATCGCGCAAGTCACTGATCGGATCGTCGTAGCCGACCTGTCTCCCGGCCAGTTGAAGCTGAATCGGGAGAACGCAGCGCGGCTCGACTTCGCGTCGTCGATCGAAGCGTGGATAGAGTGCGATGTCTGCGATCTCCAGCCTCACTTCGATAAGGCCTCGTTTGACGTCGTCGTCTGTACCGGCGGGCCGCTGAGCTACGTCTTTGATCGCCGAGGTGACGCGGTAGCTGAACTCCTGCATGTCACTCGTCCGGGTGGGCTTCTCGTCGCCAGCGTGATGTCGCTCTGGGGAGCGATCCACCAGTATCTTCGCGGCGTTCTAGAGATTGACCCGGAGGCCAACCGAGCGATCCTCTCCTCCGGCGATCTCACCCCAAAGACGATCGGCCCCGCTCGGCACTACACACACATGTTCCGATCGTCCGAGTTCCGGAGACTTCTTGAGCAGGGCGGCTGGTGCGTCGAGTCGATGTCAGCAAGCAGCTGCCTTTCCGTTGGGTGGGCTGAATACCTAGAGGGACTCGCCGAGACCGATCCGATCTGGGGGCACTTGATCGAGATGGAGCTGGAGGCGTCTCACGAAGCCGGATGTCTGGATATGGGAACACATTTGATTGCCATCTGCCGCAGACCCTCATCGCCGACAGATGCCACCGCGACGCGCTAGTTTCCGTTCGCCGCGTAGGGGCGTGCCCGAAGCCGGTCCTTCACGCCGTTTCTGTCTGCCCACTGCTTCCACATCATGTTCCCGCCAAGGATGTAGAGCCAGGGAGGGAGCACGGGCTTGTCCGTGAGCTGTCCTGCTTCCTCTGACACCAGGAGCTCCAGATCGAGCGCTTCGACAAGGATATCCAGCGCCCGGCACACCCGCTTCGTTGTCCGTCCGGTCGCGCCAAGCGATACACCGTAGACCCACTCGAATCCGGCACAGTCTGCAAATCGCTTGAGCATCCTCTGGCATGTGCGGTTTTGCTGCGGTTCTACGAACCCACAGTTGAGGATCGACGCAAAGCGAGCCACTCGTTCGATATCTTCCGGCTTCCGCTCCGCGGCAATCCGTTCGAAAGCGCGGATCACCGGGGCGGGAAGACTATCGACGTAGAGCGGCGCGGCCAACAGCACAACGTCGGCCTGGCGGATCGCTGCCAGCAGTTGCTCCATCGCTTCTTCCGACCGAACCGCCTGATGGAGATGGATCGACTCACTCGACCATCCTCGCTCCTTGAGGCCGTCAACAACCCGGCTGCCAAGGCGTCCCGAGTTGCTGCCCTCCAATCCCTTCGGGCTCCCAATCAGAAGAAGGATCCGCTCGTTCGTTGTGCTCATGATCCGATCACCTTCTCCACCACGCGCTCAATCCGGCACCGACGCAGATCGTTCGGATCGGCGTCGTCCACAACGCACGTGGCGTGCGCCGGGGCATGCATGTTGATGGCATTTCGATGAATCAGCGTCTCGAACAGCTCCTCATCATCCGGATCCGCTCTCCCATCAGAGTAGACGCCAATGCCGATCAACCGAGGATATCGCGCGTAGCGCTTGACGTGATGGATCTCACGCTTGATCCGCTGAAAGAATGGCAGGATGTTCGGAATCGAGCGATCAAGCGCCTTCTTCAATTCCGAGGAGTACCCTCCGAAGGTAAGCGGCGTGAGATACACAACCAGATCGCTTTGGACGATCCGGCGTGCAGTCTCCCGGCCTGCATCATCGATGACACAGATACCGGGTGTCTTGATCCAGCAGCCGAAGCATCCGAGACACGGAGAGATATCTATGTCGCGCAGTGCAAGTAACGCAACCTGCCAACCTGCCTCTCGAAGGACAGCATCGATGATCGCACGCACCTCGCGAGTATCCCGGCCATCTCCGAGGCCCCCATCAAGAATCAAAGCTTGTGTCCCCATCGTGCGGCTATCCTATCGCAATAGCTGTTTCCACACCACTTCCGAGCGACTGCTGTCGATCGTCTCGTCCCGCAGAGACATTCCGCCTTCCCCAAGCCAGGCCATTCGACTACGCTTCAACCTGAAAGGACACCCATGGAGTCGAAGAGCAAACCCCGCATGCCCGAACTCCGAAAGGTCTCGTTGACGCTTGCCTCGCGATTTTTTCTAGTCGCTGCAGGCGGAGCGCTTGGAGTTCTCACTCTGTTGCTGGTTCATGTTTTCGTGCCGGTCGAGTGGCTTCAGCTTTGCTCAATATGGATCCTCGGAGGCTCGCTGCTGTTCGTTTGGGCGGGGATTCTTGCCTGGCGTATCCCTGTGCTCGGCAACGGGATTCTCCTGCTGTTCGCGATTATCTGGGGGCTCGGAATCGCCGCGGCCGTGTGGTTGGCTGTGTGGTCCGTTCCGAACCGCTTGCAGATCTGGCAGCATTCGATGCAGTGGCTCTCTCTCACATTGAGCTTCGTCGTCGGCGCCCTGTTGCTGCGCTCGCTGCTGCGTAAGCGCGCTGCACCGCTCATCGGTCGTCTGTTGTCGCTCATCTCCCCGCTGGTCATCCTGCTCGTCATTCTCTTAACATCACTCGTCCATAGAACGTAGCTCCCGCTTGGCAAGGATCGGCTCGGGTATGCTACACTCCCATCGATTCCGCAACCGAGAGGAGAACCCATGGCCGACAAGTTGTACCGAAGCACTTCCGATTCGATGCTCGGAGGCGTCTGTGGTGGCCTAGGAAGGTACTTCAACGTCGACGCGAATCTGATCCGGCTGATCTTCGTCGTGCTCGCTGTGCTCCCTGGATTCGGCGTTCCCATCTATCTCGTCCTGTGGCTGATTCTCCCTGAGGATACCGAAGGCGCTAAGCAGCCGCTTGCTGACCGAGTGCGTGACGGAACCGACCAGATGGTCGAACGCGCCAAGCAATTCGGGCAAGAGGTTCGCGCAACAGCCACGTCTTCCAATCCCGGGGCAACGTGCATCATCGGCTTCGTACTGGTCGCGTTGGGGGCTGTATTCTTGCTCAGGAATCTCGGAATCACTTGGCTGAGCTGGATTGCGTTCGGTACGCTCTGGCCTGCATTGCTCATTCTCGTCGGCGTAGCGTTTCTCTGGCGATGGTTCAGAGGGAGGTGATGCATGTGCGGATCGGAAGATTCAGTGGGATTCTCCTTCCACTGATCATCGTTGCGGTCGGTGTGGTGCTGTTGCTCAATACGACGGGCATCGTCAGTTGGAGTGCATGGTCTGAACTCGGACGTCTGTGGCCGGTCGCGGTGATCCTTTTCGGGCTGAGCCTTGTCTGGCAGAGGTTCAGGGATCGTCCTTGACATGTCGGACGTCCCACGGCATGTCGTGCCGGCTGCCACTGTGTTGGCTCAAGGACCACAGGAGCACAGCGTACGATCGCCCTCAAGGAGGAACTCATGACCGCGAACACAACACGGAGATGGCGAGGAAGCCTGCTGTTTCCGCTCGCAGTTGTCGCGATCGGAATTGTCCTTCTGTTGACGAACCTCGGCATCGTTTCCACCATCGCATGGGGTGAGCTTGTCCGCTTCTGGCCCGTTCTTTTGATCATTCTCGGAATCGACGTTCTTCTCGGCCGTCCGTCATTCCGCTCGGCGGTATCGACACTGCTCACTGCCATCGTGATCGTCGCCGTAGGATTCGCCGCGGTCTACTTGTTCGGTCCGAATGCCTGGATCGTGAAGCAACAGGCGCTCGCGTACCCCCTGGACTCAGTAGCCTCCGCCTACATTCAGTTCGACTGCGACCGATGCTCGATTGATATCGACGAAGCCATCGGCTCAGCGAATCTCATCGAGGGATCCATCGAGTTTGGAAGAGAGGTACGCCTTCATCAACTCACTCGCCTGACGGATGACGTACTGGCATTCTCTCTGACCGTTGATCCGATGTTCCCGCTTCCTCGGGTCTTCTCCAGCTTCGAACGGATGTGGACCATACGGCTCCATCCCGGCATTCCAATCGACCTTTCCGTGACATCGGACGGTTCGATTGATCTCGATCTGCGTGCGCTTCGGGTCCAGTCGGTCGACATGTCTGCTGGACGCGAACCTTGCACGCTGACAGCACCGAGGATCGGACGAGTTCTTGCCTACATCTCGGGAGAGGATCTTCTGATTCGCGTTCCTGATGGGGTCGGTGTCCGGATCATCGGGCTGCCAAGCGGGAGGTTGACAGCTCCTTCGAGTTACGTAAACGCAAACGGCAGCTGGCAGTCACCCAACTACGATCATGCCGCCGCAACCATCGATCTTCACCTTCGTCCCCCTGTTGTCCATCTGGAAGTCACTCCGCTGGAATCAGCGCCAGCAAGCGACCCGGAAGCCACCTAGGCCGAGAGACCTTCTCCCCGCGGCCTGCTCTCGCCCTCTCCTCGAAGCTGATCTGAGTGTGTTTGCAGTGACTCTCTCCTCCGCGCGGCTCCGCCTCGACCGCATTGCCAACAAGGGACAGAGGGCAGCGGTAGAAGGCACAGCTGGGACCCATGTGCATTTGTCTCATGCATAGACTATAAAGATGACCCCATTGACCGTACCTATGCGGACGCGGTGAAGGTGGAGGAGATCGAAGACAGCATGGGCACACGCACGGATCGAGGATCGAGCCGCTTCGGACTGCGTTGCGGCGCCCCGCGATGATCCAATTGGCGCTCCTATTCGCGACCGGCGCCTACGTCGGATGGAACATCGGTGCGAACGACGCCGGGAACTGCGTCGGCACGACCGTCGGTTCGGGAGTTCTCAGCTACCGCCGCGCGGTTTGGCTCGTCGCGGGATTCGCTCTTCTTGGAGCCATCCTCCAGGGCGATCAAGTCATGAGCACTGTCGGAAAGGGAATCGTCACATCCGACCTCTCGTCTCTTGCGATCCTAAGCGCGATGCTTTCAGCAGGTATCTTCGTGACCGTGGCCACGCTGTTTCGGGTTCCTGTGTCCACGTCACAAGCGATCGTCGGCGGCGTCAGCGGCGTTGGGCTTGCTGTCGGTGCAGATCTCGATGTCCATGTGCTCACCCAAATCGCCGAGGTGTGGATCGTCTGTCCGATTCTCGTGGGGCTTCTCGCAATCGCCCTGTACAGCATTGCGTCCCGCGTACTCAGACGGATCGCCGCCCATTCGATCTGGCAGCGGGTGCCCCATGTCCTACTCATTCTGAGTGCCTGCTATGTATCTTTCTCTCTGGGCGCGAATCATGTTGGAACTGCCATGGGGCCTATCACAAACCTCGCGCTCCATCCCGCTTGGCTGAGTATCCTTGGCGGGACCGCCATGGCTGCAGGGGTGCTCACGTTCGGTCGACGGGTCACGCAGACCGTCGGCCAGGGGATCACGCCACTCGATACGGTGAGCGCGTTCTCCGCGCAGCTAGCCGCCGCGCTTGCAGTACATTTCTTCTCGATCGTCGGAATTCCGGTGTCCACATCGCAGTCGATCGTCGGCGCCATTCTCGGCGTCGGTCTTCTCCACGGCGTCCGGGCCGTCCGGATGCGGAAGATCGGTGAGATCGCCATCGGCTGGGTGGCAACGCCAATCTCCGCCGGTTTGTTCTCGTACGGGCTATACCGCATGCTGACGCTCGTCATCGCGTAGTTCGGACGATCGCACTCACCAGCGCGCTTGAGGACTACTTCCAGAACTCCCAGAACTTCCGTGCGACGAGGTCGGCGGCAACCGTTCCGTTCTCGATCCGCAGATAGAAGTCCATCGTGTGAACCTTCCCGGTGCGGACATCGGTCAGGATGCACTCCGCACTTGCTCGACCGCTTAGTCGCCCCTCGGTCAGCGAGATCTCAATATCGCCAAGATTCACACGAAAATCGGTCAACGAGAGCACAACGTCAGCCGATCCCTCATCCGGGACGATCTGGATGTCGCGATCTCCTAGAACGACAAGCAATTCGCTCTCGAAGTCAATGCGATCCGCCGGCTCGTATCCGTCACCAACTCGGACGGCAACCGTCTCCACCCCTGCAAGTGGGTCCTGTGCAGGCCACAAGACGATTGCAGCGATTGCTGCGACTACGATACCTACGACACCTATGATCCAGTTCCGCTTACTCATCGGGATTCCCCCTTGTCTTTCGAGCTGCTCCCGTCCATGATAGGCGGGAGTATCGCGCGAAGCGAGAGTTGAAGGAAGCGGGAGGACGATGGAGAGGGACCGAACCCCGAAGTCGAAACTGTGGTGGGGCGGCATGGCCGGGGTTGTCCTCGTTGTCGCAGCGATGGTTGTCGTCCTCTGTCTGTTCCAGTTCCGCTCGGAAGAGCCCTCCGTGGTTGATACTTCAGTTCCTGATCTCTCCGGCCCGTCGGCTCCAGACAAGGCGGATGACCCGATCGAGCCGCCCGTTGGGTATCGCATCGGGAACAGGGCTCCCAGCTTCTCCCTTTTGTCACTCGAAGGCAAAGCGGTTTCCCTGTCCGATTACCGGGGGCGCCTCGTCATTCTGGATTTCTGGGCCAGCTGGTGCGTGCCGTGCAGGCTGTCAATGCCGTCGCTCGAGGCCCTATCGCGAGATCTTGGAGACGATGTGATCCTACTCGGGATCAGCCTCGACCGCAGTGAGTCAGCCGCTCGTAGCTTCATCGAGTCCCGTGAGTACTCCGAACTCATCGTGCTTTATGGATCACTGAGCGAGGCGCGCACCGTCGCCGAGGATTATGCCGTTCTCGGGATACCGAAGACGTTCATCATTGACGGAAGCGGTGTGGTTCGGTTCGCCGGGCATCCGGGCCGCCTGACGCGCAGTTTGGTTGAATCGCTTCTGTGAGGAGACGCCTACGAATAGCACCCACCCCATTTGACGGATTGGGCGGCGGATGGTCCGCCCCGACGACACCGACTCAGGAAAGGAGCTACATCAAGTGGACACGTACACAACCTACACCGACATCCTCAAGGAACTCGCCAAGCTGAATTCGGCTGTCGCGCTTCTCTCATGGGACGAGGAGACACACATGCCGAAGAAGGGGCTCCAGTTCCGCGCCGAAACCATCGGGAAACTATCGCGGATGGCCTTTGAGCTCTCGACCAGCGATACATTGGGCCACTGTATCGAGGACCTCGAAGCACGCGACGACCTCTCAGAGAGAGACACAGCCAGTCTGCGCGTCGTCGGTAGGGAGTACCGTAGGAATAAGGCGATTCCCGCCGACCTGTTCGAGGAATACACGATCGCCCAGTCCAAGAGCCAGGCTGCTTGGGGTGAGGCGAAACGAGCCTCCGATTTTGCCTTGTTCCGGCCGCATCTCGAGAAGATGATCGACTACGCCCGCCGCTTCGCCGACCTGATAGGGTATGAGACATGCCCGTACGACGCGCTCCTCGAGCGCTACGAGCCGGGCATGACGGCTGCTCAACTTCATCAGATCATCCAGCCGCTTCGGGAGCGGCTGGTGCCGCTTATCGACCGATTGCTCAGCGATGGAACGCCTCCCAAGCGGTCGTTTCTAGACGGTCGGTTCCCCGTCGACTCGCAGCGTACGCTTGCACGCACTGTGTTGCAGAAGGTTGGATACGACTTCGATGCAGGCGCTCTGGATGACACGATGCATCCATTCACAACTGGCATTGGACCGGGTGATGTACGCATCACCAATCGGTACATCGAGACGCAGCCACTCTCCGGTCTGTTTGGCGCGCTGCACGAAGGTGGACATGCGCTCTACGGTCAAGGTATGGATGAGGATCTGCATGTGTTGCAATTGACCGAGGGCGCATCCTTTGGTTTTCACGAGTCGCAATCGCGCCTGATCGAGAATCAGATCGGGCGGAGTCAACCATTCTGGACGTTCTTCAGACCGATGTTCGTCAATGCATTCCCGAACCTCGGCACCGTCTCTGCTGACGAACTCTATCGTGCAGCGAACGTCGTCTCCCGCTCGCTCATTCGCGTCGAAGCGGATGAAGTGACATACAATCTTCACATCATGCTCCGTTTCGAACTCGAAACGAAGCTGCTCGATGGCACAATCGAAGTGGCCGATCTTCCTGCGCTGTGGAACGAAGCAATGGACCGCTATGTCGGAGCCACGCCCGATAATGATGCATCCGGCGTTCTACAGGACGTCCATTGGTCGTGTGGTCTCATTGGCTACTTCCCGTCCTACATGCTCGGGAACCTGTACGCCGCTCAGATCACGGACGCGCTCCGCGAGGAAATCCCGACGCTCGACAAGCAGATCGCAGGCGGGGACTTCGTGCCACTTCTTGATTGGCTGCGCAGCAAGATCCACCACTTCGGCGCAATCTACGAGCCGGGAGAGCTGATCCGGCGCGTTACCGGAAAGGAACTGACCTCCGAGCCATTCCTCGCGTACGTCACGCACAAATTCTCGGACATCTACGGACTCTAGGGAGCCAGTCCGTCTACTCTGCAGGCTTTCGTCGCCCAATGCGACGGCGCGGCTTACGCGACCTTCTCTGCCCCTTGCGGGCGGAAATCGGCATCGTCGACTCGGCGGCCTTGGGCTTGCACATGGCGGCCAATGCGTCGTGAATCGTCTCAATCTGGTACTCGCGCGTCTTCTGTGTCACCGGAATGAAGTCAAACGGCTCCCCTCCGAGCTGTTCGACAAGACGCTCCATCTCTGACAGGCAATGAACCGCTCCGTGCCCTGATCCGCCGGCGGCGGCGACGCAGACAGTCGGCTTCCCGGTAGCGACACTCCTTGCCGTCTTCGACTTTGTCGCTTCGCAACGTCGAAGACGATCAAAGAATGCCTTCATCGTCTCGCTGGGCTCGCTGAAGTAGACCGGCGTGACCCATGCAAAGCCCTCCGCCTCTTCAAACATCTTCTGCAGCTCCCCAAAGCCGTCCTCCAGCCGACAGCGGTGTTCCGTCCGGCATGGTCCCCATCCGTTGTCGCAAACCGCACATCGCAGTATCTCGTGCTCATTCAGATTCACCAGGCGGGCCCGGCTCTTCCCATCGACAACTCCCTGGCGCGCCGCCTCGCCACACATCGCGGTGAGCCCTTCCTTGTTCGCGCTGCTTGTCACAATCAGTACCTTCATCGGTTCCCTTCCCGCGGGACGACCCGCCCCGCGCGCCATGTCAGACGTGAGTCGGTTGCAGTAATCCTACGCGATCGACGCTCGATGGACCGCATCGAGCACACGCTCGGGGGTGAACGGCGTCTGCCTCAGCCGGACTCCAGTTGCATCGTAGATCGCATTGGCAATGGTCGGGATCGGCCCGTTGATGCCGATCTCTCCTACAGACTTGGCGCCCATTGGGCCGGTCGGCTCGTACGATTCAACGATAACCACCTCGACCTTTGGGATGTCGAGCGTTCCGGGTATCTTGTAGTCGAATAGCGACGGGTTTCGCACACGGCCACGCGAACTGATCAGCATCTCCTCGGTAAGTGCATACCCGATGCCATTGACAATGGCCCCCTCCATCTGCCCCTCGGCGAGAAGGGGGTTGATGGCTACGCCGCAATCCACTGCAGCGACGTAGTGAAGAACCTTGACCCGTCCCGTCTCCATGTCCACCGCCACCTCGGCGAAGTTTGCGAGAAACGGCGGAGGTGATTCCTGCGGAACGCAAGAGGCCGTGGCGGCGATCTGGAATTGGTTCGACTCGTACATCGCACGTTGACAGACTTCAGCCAGCGAGAGCGTCTTCCCGTGCGATGCCAGCACAGCCCCATCTGCCAGAGCCAGCGCCTTCGGATCGCTTTCCAGAATCGGCGCCGAGATGTCGAAGATCTGGTCGCGCACCTTCTCCGCCGCTCGCTGCACCGCCATCCCGGATACGTAGGTTGTAGACGATGCATACGCTCCAACATCGAATGGCGTGACGTCCGTGTCGGACGACAAGACAATCATCTTCTCCAACGGCACGCCGAGAACCTCCGCCGCGATTTGGCCTAGGATCGTGTCCGATCCAGTGCCAAGGTCTGTCGCGCCGATCAACAAGTTGAACGACCCGTCTTCGTTCATCTTGATCGTCGCCGCAGCCATGTCGATCAACGGGATTCCCGATCCCTGCATCATGATTGACATCCCTACGCCGTGAACCCACTCGCCCTCTCGACGCCTCGTTCCGCGTTTCTTGGCCCACCCAATGCGTTCTGCACCGATGTCGAGGCACCGCTCAAGTTCGCAGCTCTTAACCGATTGCTCGACACCTTCGCGCCCCTCTCCTAGCTTCTCGAAAATCGGCGATGTCTCGCCGGCGCGGATGTGGTTCCGGCGCCTCAGCTCGATCGGGTCAAGCTGCAAGCGTTCCGCCAGTTCATCCATCGCCGTCTCTAGGGGGAAGTAGCCCTGAGTTGCACCGTATCCGCGGTACGCTCCCGGGACCGGCAGCGTCGTATAGATCGCTTGCCCGTAGAAGTGTGCATGGGGCGCCTTGTTGTACAGCGGGAGCGTCTTCGATCCCGCATTGGCAAGCACGGTCAGCCCATGCGCCCCATACGCCCCGGTGTTGGAAATCGCTTCCATTTCGATTGCCCGCAGCGTCCCATCCCTCTCATCCGCCCCAAGCTTGACCCTGACCCTCATTGGATGGCGTGTTCGTGCCGAGATGAATTCCTCCTTGCGCGACAGGCTGATCAGCGCCGGCCGGCCGGTCCGCAACGTGACCAGGCCAGCAACATCCTCGAGTAGAACCTCTTGTTTGGTGCCGAAGCCGCCGCCGATCCTCGGCTTGATCACCCGAATGTCGCAGATCGGGATCCCCAGTGTCTGTGCGACGATGCGTCGCGCGTGAAACGGAACCTGTGTGCTCGTCCGCAGTACAAGTCGTCCGTCGCTCTCAAGATAGCTGTACACAACGTGCGTTTCGATCGGCGTGTGTTGCGCATATTGGGTGTCGCAGATCGTTTCCACGATGATGTCCGATTCCTCGAACCCGGCGACGATGTCACCGACATCGATGTCGACATCGGCGACGACGTTCCGAGTGGCGTCATAGATGCCTCTGGCGTCATCTTCATCGTGGATGACCGGAGCCCCGATGCGAAGCGCATCATCGATCGACAGAACCGGCTCGAGTTCCTCGTACGTCACAGAGATCGCCTTCAGGGCCGCTGACGCGACCTGCTCGGAATCCGCCGCGACCGCAGCAACACGATCGCCAACGAACCTCACCTTGTCGTCAAACATGCGCGTGTCATACGGTGATGGCTCGGGGAAGCCTTGACCTGCCGTCGTATGCCGCCCCGCGGGCGTGTTCTCGTGGGTCAACACACACGCGACACCGGTCATCGCCTGGGCCTGTGAGGTATCCATCCGCACAATGCGCGCATGAGCATGCGGGCTCCCAAGGATCTTGACGTGGAGCGTCTCAGGGAGCTGAAGATCCGCGACGAAGACGGGTTTCCCCGTCACGAGCGCCCGCCCATCGATCTTCCGCTCGTTTTGTCCGACGATCGAAAAGTTGGGTCGCTCGGTCATCGATCTCCTCTCATCACGGCAGCAGCCCGTTGCACCGCCTGGATCTGCTTCACGTAGCCGGTGCATCGGCAGAGGTTTCCCGACAGCGCACGACGGATCTCGGTTTCGGTCGGGCTTGGATTTCGCGATAGCAGATCGACCGCACTGATAATCATCCCAGGCGTGCAGTACCCGCACTGGACGCCACCTTGGTCCAGGAATGCCTCTTGCACGGGGTGTAGATGCCCATCTTGCTCCAATCCCTCGACCGTGACTACCTTGCATCCATCCGCCTTCGCGGCGAACAGCAGGCACGAATTCACCGAACGACCGTCAAGCAGCACCGCGCAGGCGCCGCAGTCGCCGGCCTCGCATCCGATTTTGACCCCCATGTACCCCTCACGGCGAAGCAAACCGAGCAGTTTCTCCCCCGGTTCGATCTCCAGCGTCTTACGGATACCGTTGATGGTTAGTGTGATCGTCATCCCATCGTCTCCAGTTTCCGGGCAATCCGCCGCAGGCAGCGAGAAACACCGACACGGGCCAGATGCCTCCGATACGCCGCCGTTGCACGTCGATCATCTCGGGCATCGATCGACCGCTCCGCAATCTCGGCGACGCGGTCGATCGCCTCGCCATCCAACCTCGCGCCGGTCAGAGACTCCTCCACCGTTGGTCGTCTTGCCGCCATGGCCGGGGTTCCTCCGATGGCTATTCGAGCCGTCTTGCACCGATCTGCCTCAAGCTCCACGAAACAGGCGCAGTTGAGAATCGCTACGTCAAACGCCGTCTTGCTGTACTCCTCGAATCCGCACGCCGACATCACCGGCGCCCGAGGGAGGCGGATCTCGGTGATTAACGGACGCTCTCCTTGCGCTCGAATCGCGAAGTACTCCGCCAGGGGCAGCGTCTGTCGGCGCTCGTGGTACACAACCACCTGTGCGTCGAGCGCAAGCAGTGCTGGAATCACATCCGACCACGGGTGGGCACTGCCAAGCGTTCCTCCGACCGTCGCCAGGTTCCGCTGCAACGGCGAGGCAACTTTCTCCAGAATCTCGACGAGGATTCCATCGAGATACCCCCCCACACGGGAGGACTCAATCATCTCGGCAAACGTCGTGGTCGCACCGATGTCCAGCTCGTCTTCGCCCCGAACATACGATAGTTCCAGTCCACCAAGATCCACAACAATCCGGAGATCCGGTGTCGCATACAGGCCGACGTCGATTCCACCTCCCATTGGTTTCGCAGACAAGCCGCGCTCCATGAGGACGGCCCATGCTTCTTGAATGCTCGTCGGCTTGATGTACTCTCGAATCGCCGTTGGAATCATCCCTCCCGATCCGTCCTGTCTCTCTCTTCCTCGATGAATATCGGCACGGTCTTGAAAGCATCGACATCAACCAGACCGCGATCCGTCAGCCTAAGCTGGGGAATCACAGGCAAGGCCAAGAACGACAGCGTCACCAACGGATCCGCAACAGCGCAGCCACAGTCGCGAAGTGCGCGATGAAATGCCTTCACCTGCTCGGCCACGACTGCCACCGGCGCTTCGGACATCAAACCGGCAACCGGAAGTGGGATTTCGGCCACCACTGCCTCATCCCGGACAAGGCACAGTCCTCCGCCCATGTCCACCGTTCGATTCGCCGCCTTCGCCATGCATCGACTGTCCGTACCAAGGACAAGGAGATTGTGGCTGTCATGCGCCACAGTGCTAGCAATCGCGCACGTTGCGCCAAGGCCGAATCCGGCCACGAACCCATGCCCGATTCTCCCGCTCCCATGATGGCGCTCGACAACCGCGAGATGTGCCACGTCCTGTTCCAGTGCGACAGCCCCATCGCGCACCGGGAGCTCCATTGTGCAAGCCCGCGTGAGGATCTGCCCTTCGATGGGGCGGATCACGCGGCATGCAATCTCCCCAGCATCGCTCGGCGCAGGAACCCTGAACTCCACCGGATCGAACCGTCCCGACACGCGGACGCTGCTGCGAGCGACCTCCGGGTAGCGAAACGCCGGATTCGCGACACACAACTCGCCCTGATTCGCTACCATGTCGCCGCTTGCGATCACCTCGTCGATAACCATTCGATCCAAATCACTGACAAGTAGAATATCGGCGTACCTACCGGGTGTAATGCTCCCGACATCGTCCGCAACGCGGAAGTGCTCCGCTGTGTTGAGGGTCGCCATCTGGATCGCCGTGATCGGCGCAATTCCAGCGCGAATCGCGGTGCGGACAACACCATCCATATGACCTTCCTGCAGAAGCGTGTCCGCGTGACGATCATCGGTACATAGCAAGATCGATCGCGTATCAATCCGGTCTTCGGTCACTGCCGTTGCTTGGGCAGCCACGTTCCGACAGGCAGATCCTTCACGGAGCATCGCGGCCATGCCTTGCCGGACTCTCGCGACAACGTCTTCGGCGCACGTTCCTTCGTGACAGTCGCTCGGACCACCGGCCGCATACGCGTGGAACATCGCACCCAAATCAGGAGATGCGTAGTGCCCACCAATGGTCCCGCCGGCTTCGCGTGCCCTTGCAATCATCTCGTGGACTGCTGCGTCACCCAACGCAACGCCAGGATAGTTCATCACTTCACCGAGCCCGATCACTCCATCCCAGGTCATCGCCTCCGCCACATCACCGGGGCCAATCGCAGCTCCACTTGTCTCGAGATCGGGGGCCGCCGGGACACAGGACGGAATCTGGACATAGACCCTCAGCGGCGTTCCCTTTGCCTCCTCGATCATCAATCGTACACCGGCAAGTCCAAGCACGTTGGCGATCTCATGGGGATCGATGAATACACCGGTCGTCCCGTGTGGCAGGACAATCGCGGCGAATTGGCTGAGCGTGAGCATCGAGCTTTCGACGTGGACATGGGCGTCAAGCAATCCCGGAACAAGATATCTGCCGCCCGCATCGATCACCCTTGTACCTTGTCCGATCAGCGGCTCGACGTCCGGACCGCACGCTGCAATCCGAGATCCGCACGCCGCAATCGTAGAGCCATCGATGATCTCTCCGGAATGCACATTGACCCAGCGTCCGTTCCGGATCACCAGATCGGCTGGCTGCTCTCCGAGCGCGACCCGTGACAAGTCCCGAGTCATCACACCACACGCCCTTCGTCCTAATGCCATCGTGCGCTCCCGGAACGCGTCCGTTCGATGCTTTCCACGCTTCCCAATGACAGATCCCACCTACATTCTCGCCATGTTGTCAGGCTGCCCGACAAAAGCTATCCTACAGCATCGAGCCAATCGCGTCCAAGGAGAGGAGCAAGGCGTGAGAGAAGACATGGATCTGCTGATATCACCCGTAACAGTCTGGACCGGCGAAGCGCTCGTCGAGCGCAATGCGGTTGTTGTACGGAACGGTACAGTGGCCGCCGTTCTACCTGAAACAGAGACGACCACGTTCGGTGATAACGGATCCGTCGAGCAAGTCGATGGACAAGGTCGGCTGGCCATTCCGGGACTGATCAATGCGCACACGCATCTCTACAGCAGCTTGGCTCGGGGGATGTCCGTCTCGCCATTTCATCCGGCGTCCTTCACGCAGATCCTCGAGCAGCTCTGGTGGAAACTGGACAAGGCACTTGATGCCGAATCAATCCGTGCAAGTGCTCTCGTTGGAGCCATGGAGGCGGCGCGATGCGGAGTAACCACACTGATCGATCACCACGCGAGCCCCAATGCAATCCCAGGCTCGCTGGATATGCTGAGGCAGGAGGTCTGCGGCCGCCTCGGCCTCCGCGGCATCTTCTGCTACGAGATTACCGACCGCGACGGGCCCGAGCGACGAGACCAGGGAATCGCCGAGAATCTCAGATTCCTGAAGGCCATCGGGAGCGATGATCCTCTATGCGCAGCGCAGGTTGGCCTTCACGCCTCCTTCACCCTCGGGGCCGAAACGATGGATCAAGTCGCTTCGGCGATTCCCGACGACATGGGGGTTCACATCCATGTTGCGGAGGGCCCGGAAGATGAGCTTGCATGCAACGAGACATACGGCATGAGTATCATCGAGAGGCTCGATCGGCTCGGCCTCGTACGCCCGACATCGGTCCTTGCTCATTGCCTGCATGTCGATGAGAGGGAGAAGGACCTCATCGCCGAGCGGGATGCTATCGTGGTGCACAACCCGCACTCGAACATGAACAACGCTGTAGGAACCTTCGACATGCCCGGGTTTCTCACGCGCGATATCCTCTCAGGTCTCGGAACTGACGGGCTCGGTGCGAACATGCTCAGCGAGCTATTCACCGCAGGACTCCTTCAGAAGCACAGCCGCTCCAACCCCCTCGCCGGATCGCCCGACCATCTCCATTCGCTCCTGTTTCGAGGCAACCCGCAGATTGCCGAACGACTGCTGGGGCTCCATTTGGGGACGATCCAGCCCGGATCTCCTGCCGATATCGTTCTGTTGGACTACATCCCACCAACGCCGCTTCGCTCGGAGAACCTGCTCGGCCACCTGCTGTTCGGGGTCGCGGTTCATGGCTTCCGAGTCACCGACCTGTTCGTTGCCGGTCGGTCGATCTTGCGCAATGGAGACTTCGTGGATGTAGATGAGGAAGAAGCCTACGCCCATGCACGGGAGCAGGCAGCCCATCTCTGGAGCCGCTTGGGATAAGAGAGGAATCAGATGACCGACCGCATGCGTATCCTCGCCTTTGAAGACCTGCTGAACTGGATTCTCAGGGAGATGGAATCGCAGTGCTCAATCTTCGGAATCCCCGAGGAGCTGTTCTTCTTGCCTCGTGACGGGGACCCCTATGCAAGCAAGCTGTTTGGCCATCATCTCGCCACGCCAATCGGCCCAGCCGCTGGACCTCACACCCAGCTGGCACAGAACATCATCAGCTCGTGGCTGTGTGGCGGGCGTTTCATCGAGCTGAAAACCGTGCAGGTCATGGATGACTTGGCCATCCCCCGTCCGTGTATCGACATGGCAGACGAGGGGTACAACGTCGAGTGGTCTCAGGAGCTGCGATTGCACGAGTCACTCAGCGAATACGTAAAAGCCTGGGCGCTTGTTCACGTGCTCCGCCATCTTCTCGGGATGGAGAGGTCGGCCTTTGGAACGATCTTCGCCATGAGCATCGGCTACAACCTCGAGGGGATCTTGAGTCCTCCGATGCAACGATTCATGGATCGGCTTGCGAATGCTGATTCCGAGATCGAAGCAATCCGAGAGGTGCTGCAAACGCAGTATCCTCGGTTTGCCGACATCGAGATCCCGGCGCAGATCGTCGACAACGTAACTCTGTCGACAATGCATGGTTGCCCGCCGGATGAGATTGAGAAGATCGCGCTCTATCTGATCGAGGAGCGCGGACTGCATACGACCGTCAAGCTGAATCCAACGCTGCTTGGCCGAGAGACCGTGCTGCGCATCCTCCACGATGACCTTGGATATGACCAGATCAGGATCCCCGCGAGCGTGTTTGACCAGGACCTGCAATATGAGCGAGCAATCCGGCTGATTCGATCTCTCAAAACGGCTGCAAGCAGGCGCGGCGTCACATTCGGCGTCAAGCTGAGCAACACACTGGCCATGGCGAATCATCGAGAGGTCCTCCCCGGCAAGGAGATGTACATGTCCGGTCGGGCGCTCTATCCGATCACGATGAATCTCTTCCACCAGCTGATCGAGGAGTTCGACGGTGAGTTGAACGTCTCCTACTCCGCCGGTGCTGATGCGCTGAATCTCCCGGACATTCTTGCCGCCGGGGCCCGACCGGTCACGGTCGCCTCGGACCTGCTCAAGCCCGGAGGATACGGCAGATTCTCTCAGTACATCGAGCACCTTGGGGCACAGATGGAACGGCAAGGAGCGTGCAGCCTTGAGGACCTGACGACCGATCGCCGGAGCACGTTGACTCGGACCGCCCGTGCATCGCTCGCCGATCCACGATACGGGACGTCGTATCATCCTCACGGCCTGCCGACCGTCACGTCACCGCTCGAAGCGTTTGACTGTGTCGAGGCTCCGTGCGTGGCGCGTTGCGCCGTCTGCCAGGATGTCCCGGACTATGCACACTGGCTCGCTCGCGGAGACGCCGACCGCGCACTCGACGCGATCCTGCGCCGCAACCCGCTTCCCGGCGTTACCGGGTATGTGTGCACCCATCTTTGCCAGACGCGCTGCACCCGCAATGCCTACGACGAACCGGTGGCGATCCGCCGGCTGAAGCGATTCGCAGCGGAGAATGGCAGTGTGTCTGTTGCGTCAACTCCTTCCGCCTCTCGGGATGTCGCCGTGGTCGGAAGCGGCCCATCAGGCCTTGCCGCAGCCTTCTTCCTCGCCACAAACGGCATCCGAGTGACCGTCTTCGAGGCGCGAGACCAGGCCGGTGGAATGCTCGCAATTGCCCCCTCGTTCCGTCTCCCCCAATCGATCGTCCAAGCGGATGTCGAGCGAATCGAGCGCTTGGGCGTGCGGATCGAGCGCAATCGTCCGATCCATGCCCCCCCGGAGCAGCTTCTCGAAGAGGGGTTCGACGCCGTCTACATCGCTTGCGGCTTCTCCCGCGATGCTGTCCCTCCGATCGAGGGCGCGGGCGTCGATGGCGTCTACGGCGCGCTGGAGTTTCTTGACCGTGTCGCGCACGGAGACGCACCGAAGCTCGGTAGCCAGGTTCTTGTCATCGGCGGTGGAAACACGGCCATGGATGCTGCGAGAACGGCCTGCCGGCTCACTGGCCATCCTTCGACAGTGGTCTACCGACGCAGCCGGCCGGAGATGCCAGCAGAGAAGGAGGAAATCGACGATCTCCTCCTCGAGGGCAATCATCTTCTCGAACTCGTTTCGCCGATTCGCGTCACCACTGCCGGCGGATCGATCGCCGGTCTTGATTGCGTCCGAACCGAGCTGGGCGAGTGCGGCGAAGACGGGCGAAGGCGCCCCGTGCCGATCGCCGGCAGCGACGTCCATCTTCCCGCCACTGCGATCCTCCTTGCCACCGGCCAGCAGGCCAGCCTTCCGTTTCTCGATCGGAGTCGTATCGTTGTGGATGAGGGCAAGCGGATCCAGGTCGATCAAGCCACCGGGAGAACTACCGCCGAACGGGTCTACGCTGGCGGAGACATCGTGCGGGGGCCGGCAATCATCATCGAAGCCTGTGCAGATGGGCGACGCGCCGCCGAAGCGATCTGCGCTCAACTTGGGGTTCCATTCGCCACGGCGTCCGTGCCCGATCGATCCACCTCGGACGAGGACGTCCGTCGATTGAAGGTTGCCAGAGCTCATCGGTCGTTGCAGCATCGGCCCGACGTCCTTCCAATCGCGGCACGATCTGGATTTGAGATAGTCGAGGGCACGCTGTCCGCAAGCGCGGTGCGCGAGGAAGCCAAGCGTTGCCTGCAATGCCAGATCCTCTGCGATCGATGTGTTGAAGTGTGTCCAAACCGAGCCAACATCGCAATCCGCGTTTCCACCGTCGATGCTCTTGCCCCTATTGTTGCTTGTCAAAACGGAACTCTCACGACGGTCGGCGAAGAGCGGATCGCAATCGTTCAGCAGCGCCAGATCCTCCACATCGATGATCTCTGCAACGAGTGCGGCAACTGTGCCACGTTCTGCACACACGCAGGTGGCCGCCCGTATGCCGACAAGCCGCGGCTGTTCCTGGATCGCACGACGTATGATGCCGAGAGCGACAACGCGCTGTTCGTCGAAGGCCAGTCGCTCCTCCAACGCAAGAATGGACAGAATCTCCGTCTGGATCGGACCCCATCGGGGTTCACCTACTCTGACCCGGGGATTCAAGCCCAACTGTCGCTGGACTATGCGATCGAGACGCTCGATCTGAGAACTCCATTTACTGGATCGGTCTCGCTTCGACCGGCAATTGAGATGGCAATCCTCCTAGACGGAATCGCTCGAACAGCCTCCTATCTGCCGATAGCGATCGGACCGGAAGAGGGCGCGCGCTGATGGGGCAGATCAGAACGCTTCGCTGCATAAGCTGCGGATCGGAATACGCTCCGAACACGATCGACTACACCTGTCCGGCGTGCGGCGCACGGCGCGGAACGCTGGAAGTCCTCTACAACTACGATCGATTGCGACGGGATCTAACGCGCGAATCGTTCGCGCAGAGCAGATCGCCGTCGATGTGGCGCTACATGCCGTTGCTTCCGATTGAGGGCAAAGCTCATATCCAGCCGCTGCGCGTCGGATGGACTCCAACCTATCGGTTTCCGGGGCTTGCAGCCGAGCTGGGGCTTTCAGAGCTGATCCTCAAGGACGACGGACAGAATCCGACTGCATCGTACAAGGACCGGGCCAGTGCAGTGGCTGTGATCAAGGCACAGGAGAAGGGGCGATCGGTGATCACGTGTGCGTCGACGGGAAACGCGGCCAGCTCGCTTGCGGGATTCGCCGCTTCAACATCCCTGAAGACTGTCATTTTCGTCCCGGAGACCGCTCCCGAAGCCAAGGTGACACAACTTCTCATCTACGGCGCGCGTGTTTTCCTCGTCAAGGGCTCCTACGATCAAGCGTATGATCTCGCATCGGAAGCCGCTGAGTCGTTCGACTGGTACAACCGCTCAGCTGCCGTGAACCCGTATCTCGTTGAGGGAAAGAAGACCGGTGCACTCGAGCTTGCTGAGCAACTCGAATGGTCTCTGCCGGATGCTGTGTTCGTCTCCGTGGGGGACGGATCGGTCATCAGCGGGCTCTGCAAGGGATTCGCCGAATTGCAGCGGATCGGTCTCATTGCCCAATCTCCACAGGTTGTCGGGGTTCAGGCCGAAGGCGCCGCGCCGATCGCGGCAGCTTTCGCCCACTACGAGGGGGGAGACGTCACCATCGAGGACATCGAAGCATCCACCATCGCCGATAGCATCTGCGTGGGAGCTGCACGCGATATCGTCAAGGCGGTGACGTATGTACACTCGAACGGGGGACGGATCATCACAGTTTCGGATCGTGCAATCCTTGATGCGATAGCGTTTCTCGCCGGTCGGACCGGCGTTTTTGCCGAGCCGGCCGCTGCAGCAGCTTTTGCTGGTGTTCAACACCTGGCGGCTTCGGGTGACTTGAAGCGCAAGTCGGCCGCTGTAGTGATCACTGGAAGCGGATTGAAGGATGTCGGCGCAGCAAGGCGAGCAGTCGACGATCCAATACGCATCGAACCCTCTCTTGACCAGGTCAAGGAACACCTATGCAAATTCATCTGACAGTCAACGGAAAGCCATTCGAGTGCGATATCGATGCTGAGACACGGCTGCTCGATCTTCTGCGAGAGGAGCTTCACCTTACTGGAACGAAGGAAGGATGCGGCGAAGGGGAGTGCGGCGCATGCACCGTGCTCATTGACGGTCTCCCGGTCAACTCCTGTCTTGTCCTCGCCGTTCAGACGGATGGAGCAGACGTTGTGACAATCGAGGGCCTGGCAGATGGAGAGCATCTTCACCCGATTCAACAGGCATTTGTCGACACCGGCGCCGTCCAGTGCGGTTTCTGCACCCCAGGGTTCATCATGTCGGCCTACGCGCTGTTGCTTCACACACCCGATCCGACCGACGAAGAGATCAAAACTGCCCTCGAAGGCAATCTCTGTCGCTGCACGGGGTACGCCACGATTATCGAGGCTGTACGATGTGCGGCTGCTCGAATGAGGGAGGCTCGATGATCGAAGCGATCGTCCTTGCAGCCGGCCTGGCCACTCGGATGGGCGGGATCAAGCCTCTCGCATCTATCGACGGCGTACCGTCGCTCGAACGGATCCTCCAGCGTATCGCCGCCGTGGGTATTGTCCGTCCGATCGTCGTCCTCGGCTCACCGTCCGCACGTCGCATCGAGGCAACTGTCCATCTGGACTCCACTCATGTGATCATCAACCACGCCCCCGCAGAGGGGATGAGCCGTTCGCTTCGGCTCGGCCTTGAAGCTGTGTCCGAACCCGCCGTCGGAGTGCTCGTTTTCCATGCTGACATGCCATATATCGCACTCGACACGATCCTGGCTGTGCTCCGCGCCGCGGACAGCGGAGCGATGATCGCTGCTCCGGTTTATCGTGAGACGCGTGGCTTCCCTGTCTTCTTTCATCGCGCATGCCTTGCCAACGTCATCGGAACGTTGTCCGGAGACACCGGTGGGCAAACGTACATCGAGGCACATCTCAAGAATCTTGTGCCGGTTGCGGTCGCCGATCCCGGCTGTATCCACGACATTGATCGCCCGGCAGACATCGCTGCGTGGGAAGGGGGGCATCGATGCGTTATCGACGCCTAGTCAACGAAGCCGAGCTTCTTGATGCGTTATCCGACCATGGCACAGCGATCCTCTCCGGTGGGACCGACCTTCTGGTCAAGATCCGAGCCGGGCTTGCACATCCTGCCGCACTGCTCGATATCAGCCGGATACCGACGCTTCTCGGAATACGCAGAGCCGAAGACGTAATCGAGATTGGATCGGCCGTCCGCCTAAGCAGCATTCTCGCCTCTCCGATCGTCAAGGAGCATCTTCCGCTCCTCTCGACAGTGCTCTCCAGCCTCGGCTCGGCGCAGATCCGTCATCGCGGGACACTGGGCGGGAACCTCGTTAATGCATCTCCTGCTGCAGACAGCGCCGTTCCGCTTCTGCTTTACAATGCGCAGCTCGACCTCGTAGGGCCTCGAGGCGAGCGGACCCTCCCGTTAGACCAGTTTCTTCTCGGTCCAGGGATGACCGCACTCGATCATGGCGAGTTCGTTCGCACCATCAAGGTTCCGCTCCCACCGCAGCAGTACCATCCGTTCTATCACAAGGTGGGAAGGCGCCGTGCGCTGACCATCGCGATTGCATCGGTCGGGCTGCTGCTCCATGCCGACACGGACCATATCGTAGACATCCGCATCGCCGCCGGCTCCGTCGCCCCAACACCCATTCGACTGCTGTCGGCCGAGGCGTCTCTCCGGGGATCTGCTCTTACGGCAAAAGCCATAACTGAAACAGCGCGGCGTGCGATTCAATCAGTCTCGCCCATCACCGACATTCGAGCGACAGCAGCGTACCGACAGCATGTCGTCGGCGAGCTGATCACGAGAGCGCTGCAGGCAATCAATCCTTGATCCTCAATGTCGCGGTCACAAGGATGTTTCAAGCCGAAGCGTTCTCATCCGCCGCTACGCAGCCCACACGAACATCTCAGATTCCCGAGGACACGCCCCCACAAGGCGTGATACTCACATTGGAGAGACCTCGACAATCTTTGCACCGATCCGGTATCCTGAAGCACAGGGAGGTCAACATGAACAGAGTGAGATGGATCGTCGGCATGGTCTTGCTTCTCATGACGCTATATGTTGTGGCAGGGTGTTTCCTCTTCGATCGACCGCCAGTTGCCTCGTTCGTCGTGAAATACAACGTGACGGATGATCTCCTTGTCGTCGACCTCGATGCGTCGTCCTCCAGCGACCCTGACGATGATGCCATCGTCGCGTACATGTGGACGTTCGGAGACGATGTGGACATCATTACGCCACTGGAGCACACGAAGTATGTCACGGTCCCGGTGCTCCGCGTGCGGTATCCCACCGAGGGACAGTTCACAGCTGAGCTATTCGTCCGTGACGAAACGGGGAAGACGTCGGAGACGGGAATGACGCAAACGATCGTCCTGCCAAGCCTGCCGGTCGCACCCACTCCGTAATCGACCACGCTGTAGCCTAGGTGTCCTCTGACCGTCTCTTCGAGTAGTACGTGACGTTTTCGTGTCCTAGGTAGCCGATCCGCTCGAAAAATGCCATCGACCCTTCGTTCCAGCCCTCAATCAGACAGCACACAATCTCGATTCCCCGATCGAGCAGCCTCGCTTCGACTTCGGCTACCAATGCGCGCGCGATCCCTTGGTTGCGAAATCCCGGCCGGACAGCCAGACGGTTGATCCATCCCTTTCGGCCATCGTGCGTCCCCAACACACTGCCGATCAGCGTTCCCGTCTCCTCCGCGACAAGAAAGAACGTGCAGTCGCTCTCGGCTTCACAGGCAATCCGATCTTGGCTGTCTCGCCCCCGGGGACGATACGGGAGTCCCGCGTTCTCCCAGAGGTCAACCAGCTCCGCATACTCCTCCGGCTTGAGTCGACGGATCTTCATGTGGTCTCCTCGGTATCCACGGATGTCTAGGAACAAAGACAGGGTACCGCATGAAGCGCTCAGTGCAAGATCATCGCTTGCCCCGGGGGGACACGCCTCCCCTCCTCACGGGTCGAACGACCTCCCTCAGGTGCCGTCTCGGCGCGTAGCATCCTAGCGGTGGGAAGGTGGGCGATTGCATGAAGATCCGTATCTTGCTTGTGGGGGCTCTCCTCGCAGTTGCAGTAGCCACGCCTTGCGTCGCCGAGCTCGGGCAGGCCCCGTTCGCCGTGGGCTTCGCGGTGGGCGTACCGTACCAATACCCGATTGACTGGTCGGGATCGTTCTCCTTGCTTACGGCGGAAGCGTTTCTGTCCCGCAATCTGACCGTCGCGTTCGATATCGGCACCTATCCTGCATCGTTCCCTGATCTGTACGAGGGGAGCGCATCGCTTCTCGTGAAGGGCTGGCTTGGCGCAGGCTGCTTCTATGGAGGAGGAGGCCTCTCGGCCCGATGGCATCACGTCGGCTCGACCTGGGTTGCCGTTCCTCACCTGAATCTGAAAGCCGGCTTTCAAGCTTGGGTTCTCGATTCCCTCGCCATTACACTCCAAGCGCGCACACTGGAGACACTGCCTGCAAGTTGGATACTCACACCTGAGATCTCCCTTGGGCTAACCGTTGCGCTCGGGCGTGCTCGACCGTCGACGCTGTTCGCCGATGGTCCAACACTGTGGATCCTCGTCGGTCTCGGCGTTGCTGCGCTCATCGCCTTCGTCCCAAGGATCTGACAAGACGACAGCTTTGCTTGCCCCCCGATGTCCTCTTCCCTTGGTCGAAGACTTGTGCTATACTGAATTTCCGCGCGGATACTCTGCACGTAGAAGCGCGAACCGAAGGTAACTACGTGAGATCAATAGAGGATCGGAGGCCCGAGCGGCGTCCGATCCTGTCTGATTATCGGGCGCCTATGCGCCTTCAGGAGAGTTGATGAAGAAGCCGAGGGCAACAGTTAACCTGAGCAAGAACCTTAGCACGAAGCCGGAAGAGGATCGCAAGACTGCCGCACGCTCTTCGCGGTCGGACAACCCGATCCGGACCTACTTCGGCGAGATCAGTCGTGTACCTCTGCTGACACGCGAGGATGAGGTTCGCTTATCGAAGCGCATTGAGCGCGGCGACAAGCAGGCAAAGGAGGAGCTGGCCGAAGCCAATCTCCGTCTTGTTGTGTCCATCGCCAAGAAGTATCGCGGATGTGGTTTGCCATTCCTCGACCTGATCCAAGAAGGCAATCTCGGATTGATGAAGGCCATCGAGAAGTTCGACTACACCAAAGGGTACAAGTTCTCCACGTATGCAACGTGGTGGATACGTCAAGCAATTCTCCGGGCGATCACCAACCGTTCGCGGACGATTCGTGTGCCCACGCACATCAACGAGTTGATCCGAAAGATCTACCAAGTCGAGAGAAACTACCTCAAGGAAACCGGTGAGCTTCCCACGCCCGAGAATCTCGCCACCGAGTTGGACACAACGATCGAGAACATCATCAAGGCAAAAAAGACGGCGCAAAGCATGACCTCGCTCGATATGCCGATCGGCCACGATGATGATGGCTCGGTGCTTGGAGACTTCATCGAAGACGCCTCGGTCGAATCTCCGGAACGCGAGACCTTCGAGCATCTTCTCGTCCAGGAGCTCGAACGAGCACTCGATGAGCGGCTCACGGACCGCGAGCGGCGCATCCTCGAGCTGCGCTACGGCTTGAAGGATTACCAACCCAAAACACTGGATGAAGTGGGAATCGAGTTTGGGATCAGCCGCGAGCGGGTACGTCAGATACAGAAAGAGGCGCTCGCCAAGCTGCAAGACTCGTCACTCAAGCGGCGGCTCGAGTGGTTCAAGCTTCTGTCTGAGGCGGCGTAGCGTCTGGCAGCGGCTCTTGGTGGCCGCACGTCTTGTTCGTGCAGTGCAGTTCACCGTCCTTCTTTTCGACAAGCACGCCAGTCCCACAAGCAGGGCATGTCTTGACCGGCCGTTCGCTGACTGCGTAGCGGCAATCTGGGTAGCGATTGCAACTGTAGAACGTTCTGCGCCGTTTCGCCGAGTACTTCTCCACAAGCTCCCCCTCACCACAACTTGGACAGGGCACGCCAGTGGACACGGATGCCGTCTTGCCACACTCGGCATTTGTGCACTTGTAGTAGCGGCCGAAGCGGCCGGTCTTGAGTTCCATCTCCCCGCCACATGAGGCGCACGGGATTCGCTCTGCCTCCTCCTCCTCCTCCTCCACAGCCGCAAGCGCATCTCTTACCTTGATACCATCCGCCTCGTATCGAACGGGCAGGTTGGGAGGAAGGTTGACGGTGTGTCTACACTCAGGGTACTTGGTGCAGCCCAGAAAGAAGGATCCCTTCCAATAGCGGAGCTCCATCGGCGATCCGCACAGCTCACACGTCACATCCGACGGCACTTGGAAGACCCGATTTGCGCCCGCTTCGATCTCTTCTTCCAGCGCCACAAGCCGCTCGGAGAATGGACCATAGAATTCGTTGAGCGCGTCCAGCCGAGACATGTCGCCTTCTTCGATATCGTCGAGATCCTCCTCCAAGTGCGCCGTAAAGCGAGGATTCACCGTCTCTTCGAAGTGGCGCCGCAGGAAATCGACGACCATCTGGCCGAGCAGCGCAGGTCGCAGGCTACCGCCGTCTTTGTATGCATATCCGCGATCTTGTATGACCGAGACAATCGAAGCGTATGTGCTCGGTCGGCCGATCCCTTCCTTCTCCAGCAAGTTGATCAGACCGGCCTCACTGTAGCGACGCGGCGGCTCGGTGAATTTCTGCCGCATCTCAAGATCCTCCAGGCACACACGATCCCCCTCCTTGACGGTCGAAGGAATCGGTGTTTCCTTGGCTCGTTGCTCAGGCATGACACGCAGGAATCCATCGAACTCAAGAACGCTTCCGGATGCCTCCAGCGTGTATGTTCCAGCACTCAAGATGATCTTCCGCTGCCGATAGACTGCTGGCGCCATCTGTGTGGCAAGGAACCGACCATAGATCAGCGCATAGAGCTTCTGCTGATCAGGAGAGAGGTAGGACGCAATCATCTCAGGAGTCCGCTTCTCGTCCGTCGGGCGAATCGCTTCGTGCGCATCCTGAGAGCGGCGCTTGTTCTTGAATGTCCGCACCTTGGGAAACAAGTACTCCTTCCCGTAGCTCGATTCGATCACCTCGCGGGCCTGTTCGATCGCTGCTTCGGACACGCGCACCGAGTCCGTACGCATGTAGCTAATCAGTCCCTCGGTTCCCTCGGGCAATGCGATGCCCTCATACAGCTCCTGGGCAATCCTCATCGTTCGTTTCGGCGTGAACCCCAGTCGAGACGATGCCGCCTGCTGGAGCGTGCTCGTGATGAACGGGGCCGAAGGATTGCGCTTTCGCTGCTTCTCCTCTACCTCAGCAACGAAAACTTTATCGGCTGCGCGGATCTCCGCCGCAGCTGCTTCTGCTTGTGCCTCATCCGCAATGGAGAGCTTCTCTCCGCTATGCTTCGTTACGGATGCGACGAACGGTTCGCCATTTGCCAGGTGCGCATCGATCTCCCAATACTCCTCCGGCGCGAATGCCGTGATCTCCGCCTCCCGATCGCAGAGGAAGCGAAGCGCGACGGATTGCACTCTCCCCGCGGACAGGCCGGCAAACCGGTTGCCCGCGATCGTGCGCGATAGAAGGGGGCTCACAAGGTACCCCATCAGTCGATCCAGGATGCGGCGTGTTCGTTGCGCTTCCACTCTGTCTTGATCGATCGCTCCGGGTGATTCCAGCGCTTCCAGGATGACCGGCTTCGTGATCTCGTTAAACACTGGGCGAGCAAACGCGTCCTCGTTCTTCACCACGCGGTTCAGAATCGTGAACAGGTCGAAGGCAATGGCCTCACCTTCGCGATCGTGATCCGTCGCAAGGTAGACACAGTCGGCATCCTTGGCCGCGCTACGCAGTTGGGAAACGACCTTGCTCCGCTTGGTCTCGAACTTGGCGGAGAAGCCTTTCTCCACATCCACACCGAGGTCGCTCTTCGGAAGATCCCGTACGTGTCCCTGGGACGATAGAACCTCGTATCCTTTGCCAAGGTACTGCCCGATCGTACGAGCCTTGGTCGGCGATTCGACAATGATCAGCTTTTTCAATCCTACAGGCTCCTTTCGAAGTGGCCCATTATACAGAAGCACCCCACGATTTCGAGGGCACCGATGTCCGCCGCCGGTCAGGGCATTCGGCACTGCCGTGCACGAAACGTACAATATCAGTACGGAGGAGAGACATGGATCACGTCATCATCGAGGGGCTCCCCGCTGTGGGCAAGAGTGAGATGCTCGCGCTTCTTGAGCGCTTCTATCCGGAGAGTGTCCGCGTCCTTCCGGAGCTCGTGAAGCAGGCTGTCGAGACCAGAGGGCTTGATCTGTTCCGGGACCGAGACAGGCTTACAGCGGCGATTGCCGCAGCACTCCCGGACCGCAAGGCGCAAATTGATGCGTTGCGTCGTCAAGGCTTCCTATGCCTGGAGGAGTCCCACTTGGCCGTCCATCTTGCGTACTCTCTTGCCCTGGGAGACACTGGTTTTGTCGATGCCTACGCGGAGCTTCGTGACATGCTCCCGATGCCCGACGCATTCGTTCGATTGGAGATCCCGCTGGCACGCTCTCTGGAAAGACAACGTGCCCGCGGCACGCCGACGTTCGATGTCGATGACGCTGTCCTGGATCGGATGCTGCTTGAACTCGACCGCTGGCACGCCGATCAGACATCTCGATTGATCCGGATCCACGCCGATCGCCCAGCGCATCTGGCCGTCGAAGATCTTGCCGAAGCGCTACATCTCTCGTACGGGGCTCCGCGCGAATCGCTCCACGATACGTTCGATATCATCCTTCTTCTCGGACGTCCAGCCAGCGGCAAGAGCGAACTCATTGATCACATGAGTCGCTCCGCTTCCGGCAAGCGTGCGGCCCTCTTCCATATCGGGCCGTTTGACGTCATCGACGACTTCCCGATTCTCTGGGAGACGTTTGAGGAGGATGATCTCTGGGAGCAGCTCGGCCGGGGGCGGTTCCACTCGAAGCGCTGTGACGGGAACTACGCAGTGACTGACAATGCGCTCTGGGGGTTCCTGATCGAGAAGATCAATCAACGTGTCGACGAGGTTGTCAGCAAGCCCGCCCAGCTTGATCGCAACACGCTGATTGTCGAGTTTTCGCGCGGAGGATCGGCTGGGTATGCCGAGGCGCTTGAGCGCCTCTCCCCTTCAATCCTTGAGCGCGCAGCAATCCTCTATGTGTCGGTCTCATTTGAGGAATCCTGGCGTCGGAATATCGCGCGCTACGACGAGAAACGCCGCCACGGGATCCTCACGCACTCCGTCCCGCGAGAGGAGATGGAGAAGACCTACGGCGTCGATGATTGGGGCGCGCTTGCCGGCGAGTCGTTCGGAACGGTCCTGGTTCAAGGAATCCCCGTTCCCTATGCAACGATGAGCAATGAACCTGAGACAATCGACCCTGCCGTACTCAGTGATCGGTACGCAAGGGCTCTGAATCCGCTGTACGCGGCGTGGCGACGTGGTCAGTCCTGAGGGAGTATCTCCTCAAAGACCCGGAGGAAATTGCGGTAGCAGACTTTCTCAATCTGTGTCTCATTGAGCCCTGCACTGCGAAGCAGCGGTACGAGCAACCGATAATCCGCGACGCTCTCGATTCCTTTGGGCGTCTGCCCGATCCCATCTAGATCCCCCCCAAGTCCAATGCAATCCTCGCCTCCGATGTCGACCGCGTGCACGACGTGTCGAGCAACCCACTCATAGCTCGGCCGTGGTGCCGCATCGGCTTCGAATCGCAACCGTCGCTTCTCCTCCTCCGTCACCCCCGGCTGGCGCGACGCGCTGAACAACGGTGTCACATGCTTGTAGTATTCAGGATCAAGAAACGCGGGGGCAAGATTGATCCCCATGACTCCACCCCGATCTGCCAGCTGTCGAATCATCTCGTCGGTCAAGTTTCGTAGGCTTGGGCAAAGCGACCGACAGTTAGAGTGGCTTGCGATAAACGGCCTGGTCGACATACGGCAGACATCGTCGAACGCAAGATCGGAGAGATGCGATACATCCACCATGATGCCAAGCTCTTCACACAGTGAAAGGAGCCTCTCGCCCTGCACTGTCAGCGGCTCGTTTCGTCCGAATGCGGTTCCGCTGAAGGGGTTGTCATCCCAGGCAAAGATCACGTCACGTACGCCAAGCTTGAAGAAGTGCCGAATCCGTTCAGCATCTCCCTCGAGAGGGTCGGCTCCCTCAAGTCCCAGAATCGCTGCGATCGGTCCATTGCTGAATGCCGCCTTGAGTTCTCCTCTCGTGCGGACGATGCGCATTTCGCCCTCGGTCGCCTCGGCCATCTCCTTGACCGTGCGGATCATGGTCTCAGCGCGTTGTGCCTCTTCTCCCGGATGCTGTTCGCTGAGAACGAAGCAAGCGAAAATCTGTGCTCGCATCCCGACATGCTTCATCGCCGGGAACGTGATGTGTGCTTCGCCGTCTTCCCTCGAGAAATCCACGCCATCATCCAGGACTTTCATCACGGTATCGCAATGTGCATCAAACAGCCCGTACGGTGAGCTTGCCATCTCGTTCACTGCGTTCTCCTCGCCACTGCATCGATCTCCAGGAGCGCATCCCTCGGGAGCCTTGAGACCGCGACGCAGCTGCGCGCTGGAAGTACTCCGAGGAAGTACTCCGCATAGACGTCGTTGACCGCGGGGAAGTCCGCCAGGTCCCGAAGGTAGAGCGTCACTTTGACGACATCGGCCATGGATGCACCTGCCGTCTCGAGAATCACGCTGATGTTGTCAAGCGCTTGCCGGGCGGCATTCGCCGCACAGTCATCTATCAGCTCTCCTGCCGGAGTCAACGGAATCTGACCAGATGTGAACACCCAGCCTGCAACACTCGTTCCCTGTGAGTAGGAACCGAGTGCTGCAGGTGCATCCACAGTGCGAATCGCCTCGATTGTCATCTACTCGATCGCGCCGATCTGGCGCCCAACCTTGGCAAATTTCTCAATCGCGAAATCGAGATCGTCTCGGCTGTGCGCCGCAGACAGCATCACGCGAATGCGTGCTTTCCCGCGCGGTACAGTGGGAAATGCAATCGCCGTCCCGAACACGTCTTCATCGAAGAGCCGCTTGGAGAAGTCCCAAGCCGTCTCCGCTTCGCCAAGCATGACCGGCGTAATTGGTGTTTCGCTCGCTCCGGTGTCGAATCCAAGCTCCTCGAGGGCCGTCTTGAAGTACTTCGCGTTCTCCCAGAGAGTGCGCACGGGTGTGTCATCCTCGTCCAAGATGTCAATCGCCGCAATGCACGCAGCAACGTCCGGCGGTGTTGCCGCGGACGAGAACAGGAACGGTCGTGCTCGTTGTCGAAGGTATTCGACCAACTTCGCACTCCCGGCAATGTAGCCGCCCATCACGCCGAATGCCTTGGACATTGTGCCACACTCGATGTCGACACGACCGTGCAGTCCGAAGTGATCGACAATCCCGCGCCCATGGCTCCCAACAACCCCTTCTCCGTGGGCATCGTCAACCATCACCATCGCATCGTACGTCTCGGCAAGCTCGACGATCGCTGGAAGGGGCGCCAAATCCCCATCCATTGAGAAGACGCCGTCTGTGATGATCAGCTTCTTCGCAATCCCCTTGTGCTCCTCCAGTTTTTCAGCGAGGCCACCGGCATCACGATGCGGGAAGATCACGCGCTGAGCCTTGGTCAGTCGAACGCCGTCGATAATCGATGCATGGTTCAGCTCATCGGTGAAGATTACGTCCTCTTTGCCCATGAGCAAAGGAATGGTCGCCAGATTCGTGTTCAATCCCGACTGGACCGAAAGCGCCGCTTCGGTTCCCTTGAATTCGGCAATTCTCTTCTCCAGCTGGATATGGAGACTCATCGTTCCGGCAATCGAGCGCACCGCCCCGGGACCGACTCCATACTCATCGATCGCCTTCTTCGCCGCCATGCGGAGCCGCTCGTCGTTGGCGAAGCCGAGGTAGTTATTCGAACACATGTTCAGCATGCGCCGCCCGTCGATCGTTACCCACGCATCCGATGCGCTCTCGATCGTACGGATCGTGTTGTACAACCCCTTCTCCCGCAGGTCGGCCAACGCTTGGTCAATGAACGCCTGTTTTCCCATTGGAGGTCCTCCTCACTTGCTCTGCCCGTTCCCTAGACGCTACTGGGGTTCTCCCATCACGATACCCCAGTGCCGCGCGGAAGACTTTACTCTCTCAGATGCATCGATTCGAGGTACTCAAATGCGTACCGAAGGTGCGGGATCGTGATCGATCCCCCCACGATCAGTGCGATCGCCAGCGCCTCCGTGATCTCTGGTTCGCGAACACCGGCCGCTGCCGCCTCCGACAAATGATACGCAATGCAGTCGTTGCACCGTAGCACCGTGGATCCCACCAGCCCCAGCAGCTCTTTCGTCGCTTTCGGCAGCGCCCCATCCTCGTAAACCGTGTGATCGAGCGCGAAGAACCGCTTGACAGGAAGATTGGCGTGTTCCAAGACCAGCTCGTTCAGTCGGTTGCGTCTCTCTGCGAATTCGCTAGCTCGCTCCACTGTGTCCCTTTCTGTCGCTTCGCTCCAGGAACGTCTCCGCCTCATCGAGGATTCTCCAGCTGTCTGCGTGGCTTAGCCGGCACCGTGCGTCTTCCTGAGCGAGCCAGACTGCGTCCGTGTGCTCGTTGGATAGGCAAACACACTTCGTCTCCGTCTCCGCAAGGAAGTAGGTCACGGTCTTCGAGATAGATCGTCCGTCGCGCGCGTAGCAATAACGACTGATCGCCCGGAACCCTGCCACGGGGTCCAGTCCGTCAATCCCAGTCTCTTCTGCAATCTCCCGACGAGCCGCAGCTAGCTCGTCCTCCCCCGCCTCGATGTGCCCTTTCGGAAAAGCCCAGTGCCCACCATCGCTGTGCTTGACCAGAAGGTACACCCGTTGCCCTCCCTGACAGCGGGAAAGGACGAAACCTGCCGATCTCTCTTCGCCCTCCTCTGCATTGCTCTCGTTAGGCGATGTCGACTTCATGGTCGTTTCGATCGTAGACACGTGGGTAGAGGCCAAGACTCCGCAGCTCCCGTAGCAGCACGCGGAATGACTCCGGCAGGCCCGGTTCGGGGAATTCCTCTCCCTTCAGGATCGCTTTGTAGAGCTGGATCCTTCCACGCGTATCGTCCGATTTCACTGTCAACATCTCCTGCAGCAATGCGGAGGCTCCGTATGCCTCCAGCGCCCAGACTTCCATCTCTCCGAGTCGCTGGCCGCCAAACTGGGCTTTCCCGCCCAACGGCTGCTGCGTAATCAGTGCATACGGACCAGTCGATCGAGCGTGAATCTTCTCATCAGCAATGTGTTCGAGCTTGAGGATGTACATGTAGCCCACGGTGATTGGACGCTCAAACGGAAGACCGGTTCTGCCATCCCGAAGGATGACCTTGCCATCGTAGTCATCACCTTCTCCAAGACCAGCCTTGTTCCGCTCCTCTCTCAGCTCGCTAAGGATCTCCTGCTCCTGCGCACCGTCGAAGATCGGCGTTGCCACCAGTTCATCCCGCAGATGGGCCAGCCACCCTAGATTCGCCTCGAAGATCTGTCCAAGGTTCATGCGAGAAGGCACACCCATCGGGTTCAACACGATATCGACAGGCGTTCCATCAGGAAGGAAGGGCATCTCAGCCATCGGGCGCACCGTTGAGATCACGCCTTTGTTCCCGTGTCGGCCAGCAAGCTTGTCTCCAATGCCGATCGTCTTTCTCTGCGCCACGAAAACCTTCACCAGTTCGTTAACGCCAGCATCGAGTTCATCTCCCTGATCGCGGGAGAACTTCTTGACCCGGATCACCTTGGCTGTCCCGGCAACGGGACGCATTCGGAGCGACGTGTTTCTCACATTTCTCGCGCGTTCGCCGAAGATCGACCTGAAGATCTTCTCTTCCGGTGTTGGCTCGGATTCCCCGCGCGGCGTGATCTTGCCCACGAGAATGTCTCCTGTGCGGACGACCGTGCCTTCGCGAACGATTCCATCTTCGTCGAGGTTCTTCAGATCCTCCTTGGAGATGTTCGGGATGTCCGCAGTGATCTCCTCCGGTCCAAGCTTCGTCTCTTCGGCCTTGACCTCGAATTCCTCGATGTGGATCGAATCAAGGAGATTCTCGCGCACGAGACGGTCACTGATGACGATCGCGTCCTCGTAGTTGTACCCCTCGTACGGCATGATCGCGACCAGCAGGTTTCTTCCCAACGCGAGCTCTCCGAATTCACTCGACGGGCCATCGGCAAGGAGATCTCCCGGGCTCACTTTGTCGCCCTCGACTACCATGGGCCGCTGATGGAGGATCGTGTCCTGGTTCGATCGATCGAAATTGACCAGTGGGTAGATCTCCCGCTTCTTCCCCTTCTTCAGAACGATCTGCTGCGCATCGACCTCTTCGACCGTTCCTTCCTTCTGCGCAACGACAAGCATCCCCGAGTCCATCGCCGCCTGCCGCTCCAATCCGGTCCCGACAACCGGCGCCTCAGGACGCAGAAGTGGGACCGACTGTCGCTGCATGTTCGCCCCCATCAGGGCACGGTTTGAGTCGTCATGCTCAAGGAACGGAATCAGTGCCGAGGATACGCCAACGAGCGCCTTGGGAGAGACGCCAATGAAGTCCACTTCCTTCGGCGGGACGAGGCGGACTTCCTCTCGACCTGTCCTGACCTCAATCCGTTCGCCGAGCAGTCGTCCGGTCTTCCCGACCGGCGCCGTGGCCGGCGCGATCATGTACCGTTCTTCATCGTCCGCCATCAAGTAGACGATCTCATCAGTGACCTTGCCGCTGACAACCTTTCGGTACGGCGCGATGAGGAAGCCATATTCATTGACGCTCGCATAGCATGCCAGAGACGTGATCAGCCCGATGTTCTGCCCTTCCGGCGTTTCGATCGGGCAGATCCGCGCGTAGTGGGACGAGTGGACATCACGGACTTCGATCTTCGCGCGCCGTTTCGTCAGTCCCCCGCCGAGGGCGTTCAATCGACGTTTGTGCGTTAGTTCGGTCAGTGGGTTTGTCTGCTCAAGAAACTGCGAGAACCGCCCTGTGTAGAACAGCTGGTTGATGGCCCCCTGCACCGTCCGTGTCGAGATGAGTCGTCGGATAGTATCCTTCTCATCAAGGGCGTACTTCGACAGCTTGTCCCGTGCGATTCGAGCCATCCGGACCAAACCCGTCCTGACAGCGTTTTCGGCCAGCTCTCCCGGAAGGCGAACCCGCTTGTTGGCCAGGTGGTCCTTCTCGTCGAGCAGCGCATCGTTGAACGGCACTTCGATCAGCTGCTTGATCGTCCGTACAATGTCCGCAAGATACAGGACCGGCTGTTTCAGCTCCATTCCGAGCTTCCGATTCACCTTGAACCGACCGACCTCGGAGAGCTGATAGCTGGTGGGATGGAAATAGAGATTCTCCAGATACTCGCCCATCTGGACCGGTGATGCCCGATCCGACGGGCGCAGACGGCGGTAAACGGCCCGAAGAGCTTCCTCTTGGGTCGTTGTCTGATCCTCCTCGATCGCCTTCTGAACGTACTGGTTCACCAGACGTATCCCCGAACGCTTCGTCGCCTCGAGCTCTGCGAGATGCTCTTCCTGAAGCGTCTGACCGGCGAGCAAGATCGGCTCCTCCGACGTCTTCTTCGGCAACACATCTTCAGCAGAGAGATAGCCGACATACGGCTCCAGCCTTTCGGCAGTAACCGGCGATATTTCGAATGCGTAGTACCGACGGATCCGATCCTCGTCGAAGCCAAGCGCCTTGAGAAGCGTTGCAACGCTAACTTTGCCTTTCCGGTCAAGGTTCGCGCGCAATGTCATCCGCCTCGTGTCGAGGAGAATCTCCAGCCACGCACCGAGCTCGGGGAGAATGTGCCCCTTGTACTGTTGGACATCTTCACGCGTGAAGTAGGCGCCCGGAGCACGAGTCAGTTCGTTCACCAATGCGTTCTCGGAGCCATTGATGATGAATGTCCCGCGGTCAGTCATCATTGGGAAGTCGCCGATGTACAGTTCGGTCTCCTGCAGCAGCTTCCCCTCCTGAAGCAGTCGCGCGGTGACGCGAAGCGGCCGCGCGTATGTCAGATCTTTGTCCTTGCACTCCGGCTCGGAGTTGCGCGCCTCCCCGAGATACGGGTCGACGAACTCCAGGACCAACCCGTCCTTGCCGTGTCCCTCGATCGGTGTGATGTCAGCAAAGGCCCTTGTGATTCCGTTCTCGACGAAGTCGTTGAAGGAGCTGCGCACATCCGCAAGGAAGTACGGTGGGGGAAGGATCTCTTGAATCTGCCCGTAGAATCTTCGTTCGCGGTATCTCATGATCTCCCCTTGAAAACGACGCTCTGCCTCAAGGCGGCCTCAGCCACCCTAAGGCAGGCGTACAACAGCAGCATGCTCCCCGGCTAAACGCTCATTCCGGTGGTTACTGCAGTTCGATCTCAGCTCCAGCCGCCTCCAGCTTCTCCTTAACACTTGCCGCTTCGTCAGGACCCACGTCTTCTTTGATCGTGGCTGGGAGATTGTCTGCCAGCTCCTTGCACTCCTTGAGTCCCTTGCCGGTGATCTCCTTGATCTCCTTGATCACCTGGATCTTCTTCTGCCCGGCACCGGTCATGACGACCTTGAGTGTGTCCGCTGCGCCGCCCGCGTCGCCTTCAGCACCGGCTGCCGGTGCTGCGGCGACAGCCACCGGGGCCGCCATTGCCGCCGAGACGTTGAACCGCTCTTCGATCATCTCGACGAGGTCGGCGAGATCCCTCACCGACATCTCCTCTATCTGCTGAAGGATGTCTTCCTTGGCCATTCGCTACTCCTCCTCTTCTTGCGTTTCCTGATCTTCCTCTTGGGATGGTTCTTCCGGCGCTTCCTGGTTCTCCTGCAGAGAGTCCTTCTCCGGATCCTCTGGCTGATCCTCTTCTTCTTGCGCGTCTGGCTCCGCCTGCGTATTCGGTTCCGCTTGCTCTTGCGCCTTCGGTTCCGCCTCGTCAGCTGGAGCGTCCTTCTCGCGCTTCTTGGCAACCTCGGACAGGAGAATGGCCAATTCGCGTATCTTGGCCTGCAGCATGAACGCCATGGCTCGCATCGGACTTGAAAGCAGCAGAACCAACTTCGCCAACAGCTCTTCACGGGATGGGAGCGTCGCGTATCTCTGAACCTGGTCCTCCAGGACAAGCACGCCTTCGAACACGCCACCCTTCAACTCATAGCGCGGCGCGTACGTCTTCCGGCATTCCTCGCTCAACTTGAATGCGATCGCCGGCTCCTCATACCCGAAGGCGATGCTGATCGGCCCCTCAAACAGCTCGGAGAGCCCTTCAGGCCCGGCATCTTTCGCGGCAAGTTTGGCCAGCGTATCTTTGACGACGCGGTACTCAAGTCCTTGCTTGCTGAACTTCTCACGCAACTCGACCATCTCATTGGCCGTTAGCCCACGATAGTCGGCAAGCACGAGCGAGATGGATTTTTCCAGCTTCTCTTTCAGACGCGCTACTTCGTCAATCTTTGTCTGTGTCGGCATCGCGCTCTCCTAGCTCGCCGAATCCATGACGGATTGGACTTCCGCAGGATCGAGAGTGATCCCCGGCCCCATGGTCGAAGCGATGTTCACCCTCTTGATGTATCGCCCCTTGAGTCCTTCGTCCGGCTTCCGTTCCACGACGCTCTCGATCACGGCAAGGAGGTTCTCCTTCAACGCGCTTGGCTCGAAAGACGCTTTCCCGAATACCGTATGAATCACACCGAATCTATCCGTCCGGAACTCGACCATTCCCCGTTTCAGCTCGCCGATCACCTGTCCGACGTCCTTGGTCACCGTGCCCGTCTTCGGACTCGGCATCAAGCCGCGAGGTCCAAGAACCTTCCCCAGCTTGCCAACGACAGGCATCATGTCAGGTGTCGCCACGACCTTGTCGAACTCGAACCAGCCTCCCTGGATCTTCGTCGCCAAATCCTCGCCGCCGACGAAGTCCGCGCCCGCCTGTTCCGCTTCGGCAGACTTGTCGCCTTTGGCGAATGCTAGGATCCGCACGCTTTTCCCTGTGCCGTGTGGGAGATTGCATGTTCCCCGCACGACGACCTGAGATGCTCGTATCCCGAGTGAAATCGTGATCTCAGCGGTCTCATCGAATTTCGCCGTCGCCCCAGCTCTAAGCTTCTCAATCGCCTCATCGAAGCCAAGCGCGGCTTCCTGGGGGACAAGCGTCGCAACCCCTTGGTATCGTCTGCTCCGCTTCACTCTTCCACCACCTCGACCCCCATGTTGCGCGCCGTCCCTTCGATGATGCGCATTGCGGAGTCCATCTTGTACGTGTTCAGATCGGGTAGCTTGCGTTCGGCAATCCGGCGGACCTGCTCTCGCGTAATCCGAGCGACTTTCATCCGATTCGGCTCTGGTGAGCCGGACTGAATGCCTGCTGCCATCTTGACCAGCTCTGCTGCAGGCGGCTGCTTGAGGATGAAGTCAAACGATCCCCTGATGTCAACTGAGATCACAACAGGGATGATCGTTCCAGGGGTCTCCCCCTTTGTCGCGTCATTGAACTTCTTGCAGAAGTCCATGATGTTCACTTTGTGCTCGCCGAGTGCGGGTCCAACCGGAGGCGCTGGCGTCGCTTGACCGGCAGGGATGTGCAGATTGATCTTTGCCACAATGTTCTTCGCCATGACTGCCTCCTCCCCCTTTCTAGGTGTTTTTAGAGCTTCTCGATGCCCTCGAAACCGAGCCGCACCGGGGTCTCTCGCCCGAAGATCTTCACCATGACGGTTACCTCTTCGGCATCTTTGTCAATCTCCTTGATCGATCCGGTGAAGTCGGCAAACGGTCCTTCGATAATCTCGACCACTTCGCCAACGGTGAAATCGATCTCAAGCCGCGGCTCAGATGAAGCCTCGGCTGTCGCGGCCGCAGCGGCGACCGGGACTGCGAGCAGTCCGGCCTTTCGTTTGATCAGCTTCATTTCCGGCCCTTCGATTGGCATCGGCTTGTACCTGGATCCGACGTAGCGAACCGCGCCCTTGACACCGTCGATCAGCTCCATCATTTCCTCTTCGTCGAGCCCGATTCGGCCGAATACGTAGCCTGGGAACAGACGTCGCTTCTCGATCCGCTGGATGGTCACAATCCGCTTGTCCTTGTATTCTTTCACCTTCAGAAGTCCGGAGGCCCGACTGACAATTTGGTCCTCCGACTCGACCTGATCTCCGGCCGACAGGTTGATTCCCTTGCGAATTTTCACGATGTACTTCTCGGGGATGATCCGGCTCTTCTCTTTCCCGTCCCCGTAGCGGAACGTCACACGCCGGATCTTGTCCCGACCGACAATCGCCCCGCGGTTGACCACGACGTACTGCTCGTCACTGTCCGACGTCAGCGGGACTCCGTTTCGGATCTTCTCTCCAATCCGGATGTCACGACGAATCCGCTTGTCCGCCGGGATGAGATAAACTTCTTCATTGCGATTTGTCATCTCCACGATGACGCGCTGCATTGCTTCTACATCGATCACCTTGGCGTCTTCCTCCATATGCCGAGGAGGCTTGCGTGCGAGAACATCACCGCGGTGGATCCGCTCGTTGGGCTTCGCCACAAGGTCATAGTCGTACGGGATTCGGTATTCCGTCCCAGCCCCGCGCCGGCTTCTCGACGTAATGACTTCCTCTACAGGGACGAGAAAATACGTCGATTCGCCATCGATGCTGAACTGCTCAACCGCCTTCTCCCACGCACGTTTCCGGATCCGCTCGTTGAGGTCCTCTTTGACCTTCAGCTCGGATCCCGCGTAGGTCTGAATGGCGTACCACTTCTTCAATCGCATGCGTATCTGATCCCCTACCGCACAAAGAGCCTAAGAAGAGTCCCGATAATCCCGTCAACGCCCCAGATGTAGATCGTGACAATGACGACCAGCAGCAGAATCAACGCAGTCAGCATGATGACTTCGTTCCGCGTCGGCCAGCTCACTCGGGAGAATTCCGCACGGACACCCTTGAAGTAACTTCCGATCCGCTCGATCATCCGTCTGCTCCTTGCTCAGTCTGTTGTTGCAGGCCCTGGAGGACTCGAACCCCCAGCCTTCCGATTTGGAGTCGGACGCTCTTCCAGTTGAGCTAAGGGCCTGTGACGTCCAGTCCGGATTGCGACTAGACCTCTTTGTGCAGCGTATGCTTCCGGTCCCACTTGCAGTATTTCCTCAACTCCAGTTTGCCGCGGGTGTTGTTCTTGTTCCGCTGCGTGTGGTAGTTGCGGCGCCCGCATTCGCTGCACGCGAGTGCAATATGGATGACCGCTTCGCCCTTCTTGGCCATGTCCGTCTCTCCTACTCGAGGATCTTGGTCACAACGCCGGACGCAATCGTCTTTCCGCCCTCACGGACGGCGAACCGAAGTCCCTCGTCCATGGCAATGGGGTGGATCAGATCTCCATTGATCTTGACATGATCGCCAGGCATGACCATCTCGACGCCTTCAGGCAGCATCATCGTTCCGGTAATGTCGGTCGTTCGGAAGAAGAACTGCGGCTTGTATCCGGTGAAGAACGGCTTGTGCCTGCCGCCTTCATCCTTGGTCAGCACGTAAATCTCCCCTTCGAACTTCGTGTGGGGAGTGATGGACTTAGGCGCAGCGATAACCTGTCCACGCTCGATCTCATCCTTGTCGATCCCACGAAGCAGAATCCCCACGTTATCACCGGCGATCGCGTAGTCAAGGATCTTGTTGAACATCTCAAGACTCGTAGCGACGGTCTTCTGGATCTCGTCATGCACGCCGACGATCTCGATCTCCATACCAGGCGTAATCTTCCCGCGTTCCACTCGGCCGGTCGCAACCGTGCCGCGTCCCTTGATTGAGAAAATGTCCTCGATCGGCATCAGGAACGGCTTGTCCTCTTCGCGATCCGGCAGAGGGATGTACTCATCGACCGAGTTCATGAGCTCTATGATGCACTCGGCGTCGGCATGCCCAACCTCGTCACCGCTCTCCATCGCCTTGAGGGCCGAACCTCGGATGATTGGGATCTCATCGCCCGGGAATTCGTGCTCCGTGAGGAGCTCACGGATTTCCATTTCGATCAGGTCCACCAGTTCGGGATCATCGACCATGTCCACCTTGTTCAAGAAGACGACCATCGCCGGCACGTTCACCTGCTTGGCGAGAAGGACGTGCTCACGCGTTTGCGGCATGGGTCCGTCATCCGCCGCGACGACCAGGATCGCTCCATCCATCTGCGCCGCACCGGTGATCATATTCTTGATGTAGTCGGCATGTCCGGGACAATCGATGTGCGCGTAGTGGCGCGTCTCCGTCTGGTACTCGACGTGTCGGACGTTGATCGTAATGCCACGTGCCTTCTCCTCAGGCGCGTTATCGATATCTTCGAACGCCATCGCGGCCGCTTTCCCCTGGGTCGCGAGAACCTTCGTGATCGCCGAGGTCAACGTCGTCTTTCCGTGGTCGATGTGTCCGATCGTGCCGATGTTCAGGTGAGGCTTATCCCTCACAAACGCTTCTTTCGCCATCGCCTAAACCTCCTTGAGACGCTCCATGCTGTCTCGATCTGGCTTATGTACTCACTTCAATGGGATGGTTTCCCTCGCGAGCCTCCAGCCCGCGATCGGAGTCGAACCGATGACCTCCCCCTTACCAAGGGGGTGCTCTACCTCCTGAGCTACACGGGCGCTCCGATCACAAGCACGGAGTGTAACCGAAACCCTGTTCCCACAACAACTGGAGGGGGAGGGATTCGAACCCCCGTAGG
>CAZORQ010000014.1:0-55435 GCA_964582285.1 uncultured Thermotogae bacterium | reverse complement strand
TCAAGGTCGGCGCCCCGACCGAGACCGAGCTGTCCGAGAAGAAGCACCGGATGGAAGACGCGCTCGAGGCAACCAAGGCTGCCGTCGATGAGGGAATCCTCCCTGGCGGCGGTGTCGCATTGCTCAACGCGTCGAAGGCACTCGAGAGCAAGAAGCTCAAGGGCGATGAGGCCGTCGGCATGGCCATCCTGAAGCGATCGCTCGAGGCGCCACTCCGCCAGCTGGCGTTCAACGCCGGATTCGAAGGCGCAATCGTCGTCGAGAAGGTTCGCGAGCAGGAGAACGGCATCGGATTCGATGTCGCAACAGAGGAGTACCGCGACATGTTCGACGCGGGAATTATCGATCCGACGAAGGTCACACGATCGGCGCTGCAAAATGCGGTGTCGATCGCTGGGATGCTGCTGACGACCGATGCACTCGTCGCGGAGATCAAGGAAGACGAGGCGGTCCCGGCCGCACCTCCGATGCCGGGCGGTATGCCGTACTAGAACCGCCTGACAACACAGGGTTGGACGACCCCTTCCGCTCGACTATGATCGGGCGGAAGGGGTTTGCTTTGATATGATGGCGCGGAAGCTTGGCTTGGCTCTTGGTGGCGGCGGCGCACGCGGGTTGGCACATCTTGGCGTGCTTCTCGCTCTCGAGGAAGCGGATATCCCTGTCGCTCTGATCGCCGGTACGAGCATGGGAGCAGCCATGGGCGCGACCAAGGCGATCGCTGCTGATCTGCGAATGATCAGAAGGGTTCTCGAAGCTGTCGACCTCAATGATCTCCTTCAGGTCACAGACAGCACACTCCGGGAGCTGCAGAAGATCATTGGTCGAAGCCTATTGGAGTACGTGCGCGGTTCATCCCCTTGGCGAGAGGAGGGAACGGCGCCCCATGATCTCGCTCGACTCTGTGAACTGTTCTCCGTACTCACCGCCAATAAGAGCTTCGGGGATACTGATATCCCATTCGCTGCAGTTGCTGCCGATCTCGAGACGGGGGAACGCGTCGTACTTCGCAAGGGGAAGCTGGCTCCCGCAATTGCAGCCAGTACGGCGGTTCCTGGTGTGTTCTCTCCCGTCGCTATGGGGAACCGCTACCTTATTGACGGGGGAATCCTGGAAAAGGTGCCTGTCGACGTGGTCGTCGAGATGGGCGCTGAAGCCGTTCTTGCCATCGACACCGGCGCTCCGCTCACCCGACGAATCGAAACCTGCCTCGATGCGATCCTGCAGTCGCAACGGGCAACATCGAAGCATCTGACGGATTTGCAGCTCTCGCGTGCCAAGGAGTGCCTCGACAACCAGATCCTCGTGCTCCGCCCGGATGTGGGGTGGATCAAGATGTTCGAATTCGAGCACACGGCCGATGCCATCCAGGCGGGCGAACAGGTTGTCCGGGACCACCTGGATGACATTCGGGGTATCCTCGATGCCCGTGCAGCTACGGCGAGTCCGCTTGATTGCGAATGGTGAACGCCGGACTCATCGCGCTCCCTCTTCGCCCGTCACTATCTTCGGCAACGATCCGCACGCGCACTTCGTCCGTGTTCGCTTGCGTCACCGTATCCCAGGCGTAGCTTCCGCTGTTGGCAAGGTTTGCTGCCAATGCCGTCCACGTTTCGCCGCCATCTATGGACAGCTCAATCGCAATGCGCAATGCTCCGGGCGAACCGTCGGGATCGGTCGCCGACCATTGGAGGAAGATGACCCCTGACAGGACGTCACCCTCTGCGACAGCAGACAGGAAATCAACCTGTGGCGCTGTGCGGGCGAGAACCAGGGCGCTGTTCTCGCGACCCGGCGTACCATTGAGCGGATTGCCTTCCTTGTCCAGCCCGTTCCGAAGCACGCCATCATTGCTCTTCCACTCCGGATTCCCCGCAGGATCTACGCGCTCCATGGACGCATACGCAGGCTCCCCGCCACTTCCCGTGCCGGCCGGCCATCCGGTTTCAGCAAGCTCCACAACATCAATCGCATCTCCTGCCGCGTTGCGCAGCTCGATGACGATGCCGTCGTTCCCCAGCGCTCCCGCGTACAAGACATCTGCGGGAGCATCCGACAGTGTGTCGTCATCGGTCCGCTCCAGAAGTACGTAGCCACCGGCCTCAATTACCGTTCGGCGAAGCTCGACCGTCGCCCCATCGACCACACCAAGATGAATCACAGCGTTTCCAAATACGACAGTCCACCCCATGAGATCGATTGCAGCTTCGGTGGGATTGTGCAGTTCGATCCACTCGTCGCTTGAGCTCGCTGCCGTGCCACTCCAGGCGACCTCGTTGATCACGACACTGGATCCAACACACATCGTCGATCCCAGAAGTGCCACAAGCGCTGCGACGCACGCGATCCATACTTTTCGTTCCGCCATCTTCGTACCTCCTTGTCCTATCCTGTCCTGCTCTGTCAGAGAGGTGATGGTACTATATTCACAGCTCTTAGGCAATCTTACGCCGTTGCGCACGTTCCCGCGGAACGTAAGATAACTCTGCGCTTACCTCGATCGAACGTGGAAAGGAGAACCGTGCTTGTCACCCAGATTCCCACCGGCGGAGATCGCAACTTCGCCTATCTCGTTGCAGACGCATCCACTCGGCTCGCAGTCGTCGTCGATCCGTCCTACACGCCACAGGAGGTCGTTCGCATCGCGCACGACACTGATCTGATTGTCCATCGCGCGTTTTGCACGCACGATCACCACGACCACACCAATGGCAACCAGGAGTTTGAGCGACTCACCGGTATCCGACCGCTGCTTTTCGGTGACACCGATCCACGCACGGGCCAGCGCGTCTCCGACGGCATCACCTACGTGCTCGGCGAAAGCACGATCTGCGTCATCCATACGCCCGGCCATACGCCGGATTCGATCTGCCTTCTCGCCGGAGACGCTCTCTTCACCGGAGACACGTTGTTCGTCGGGAAGGTGGGGGGCACGGACCTCGGTTCCGGCGCCGAGACCCAATACGCATCGCTTCACGAGAAGTTGCTTGCGCTTCCCGACACCACGCGGGTCTTCCCCGGGCACGATGTCGGCGTCACGCCGGAATCGACCATTGGACATGAGCGCAGGACAAACCCGTTCCTGCTACGTTCGGATCTCGAATCCTTCGTCGATCTGAAGCGCAATTGGGCCGCATACAAGAAGGAGCATGGTATCGAGTGACCCAGTGGTACGAAGCATCATTTGGTGAGGACTACCTTGCGCTCTACCCTCATCGCAATTCCGAGGAGGCTCGCGCGGATGTCTCCGCCATCATACGCCTGCTTGAGCCTCCGAGGCAGGAGCCTCTCCTGGACCTGTGTTGCGGTGCGGGAAGGCATCTCTTCGCCCTCCTCGAAGCCGGGTTCTCCGATCTGACGGGCATCGATCTTTCGCAGACACTTCTCGACGTCGCACAGAAACAGCTCGATTCCCAGCGGACAACGCATGTTCGGTTGGTTCGCTCGGACATGCGAGACATACCGTTTCGAGAGGAGTTCTGTACGATTCTCTCTCTGTTCACGTCGTTCGGCTACTTTGGAGACACAGCGGAGGATCAATGCGTCCTCACCGCCGCCTACAGCGCTCTCCGCCCGGGCGGAACGTTTCTGATGGATACGCTGAATCGGGCATGGACGATCGCACATCTTGCTCCACGCACGAAGGATGTCATCGACGGGAACGTCGTCTCGATGACCCGCACCATTTCACCCGATGGGCTCCGTGTCGAGAAGGACACCCGCATCGAGCCAATCCATGGACAACCCAGAACCTATCGGGAGTCTGTGCGGATGTACGAGACGGACGACCTGCGCGCGATGCTTGGGCACGCGGGATTCACGGACCTCCGCTTCTACGGTGCGCTCGATGGCCGCCCCCATGACGCCATGAGCCCTCGCACCATTGCGATCGCGCACAGGCCGAGCGCGCAAGGCCCCCGATGATAGAGCGCGTTCCCCCTCGATTGCTGCACCCTGGCAACGACTTCTTCCTTGACTACGTGGCAGCGAACCCCGCAGCGCTTCGTTTCTTCGAGCACGTCCCGTCAGCCATCGAGGCCGCCCGCGACGCGCGCCTGTCCTCCGACTACCCTCGAGCGGATCTTGTTTCCCATCTCCGTCAGTACAACACTCGCCTCCATCCGTCTGAAGCGACACTGATGAATATCGACCGGATGTTGGATCCGTCCACTCTCTGTGTCATCGGCGGACAACAGGCAGGCTTCCTCGGCGGGCCGTTGCTCACGGTCTACAAGATCCTCTCGGTTCTTCGCGCCGCCTCGTCGCTTTCGGATCGACTGCAAACCTCCGTCATTCCGATCTTCTGGCTGGCCAGCGAGGATCACGATTTCACCGAGATCAACCGAGTTCGCATCCTGGACGAATCCGGCGACCTCCGCACAATCTCCTTCGATTGGGACGATCGCGGATGCCCCATTGAGGACCTTCCGATCACATCCGACATTCGTCGCGCAATGGACGAAGCGCTCGCGATCATTCCCGAGACGCAAGCCATGGTCCGCAAGCTCTTCCTCCCGGATCCCTCCGATGACTACGCCTCCTGGCACGCGCGAATCTGGAGTCGCCTGTTCGGCGAGCAGGGGCTCGTCCTTGTCGAGCCGAGAGCCATTCGCCAGATGGCCGGACCGTTCTTCACGCGGGCACTGGCCGAAGCTGAACAGATTGCGGCCCTTCTAGCACAGAGCACACGCGACCTCGAAGCAGCTCGGTATCCTGTCCCACTAGGCCCAACCGTGGCGGGACGGCTGTTCGTCTTCTCCGAGAACGGGCGTCGTACGCGAGTCGTCGATCCTTCCGATCACATTGGCCGGGCTGGCGCCCAACCGCACAGCTACTCCCCTGACGCGCTGCTTCGGCCGCTTCTTGCCGATTCCCTGTTCCCGACGATCGCCAGCATCCTCGGGCCTAGCGAAATCGCCTATCACGCTATGCTCCGACCCCTGTATAGGCTATTCGGGGTTTCACAACCTCTCCTGTATCCCCGCCATGGGTACACGCTCATCACAGCTCGCCAGGGCGCGCTTCTCGAGCGATGCAACGTGGGCATCTCGGATGTCCTCTCCGATCGATTCGATCCCGCAGCCGTAGCTGAGGCGCTTGCGTCGCCGGCGCTGCTCGAGCTGTTCGCCGAGCGAAGAACTGCCGTGGAGAGCGAACTGGCTCTTCTTGCAGAGCCACTTAGCGAACTGGATCCGGGTCTACCAACCCGGTTGCGACAGACCACCGATCGGGTCGATCAGCAACTTGCTCAACTACAGCAGCGTGCCATGCGCACTGAACTGGCTCGCCGTGGCATTTCCGTTCGCGAGCTTCGCCGACTGGCCGCGGAGATCCTTCCCACTGGCAAACCTCAGGAGCGTGTTCTCTCCCTGCTACACATCGCCGCTCAGCACGGTCTGTCCTGGATTTCCGCGCTTGACCCGATCTCGCCCCCGGGAGACTATGCTCATAACATAGCGAAGGTGGGTGAATCGAATGTGTAGCACGGATGTCATGGCTTTCGGCGCTCATCCAGATGACATCGAGATCGGCTGCGGCGGCACGATCATCAAGCTCACCGACGGCGGCCGCCATGTTGTGCTCGCTGATCTCGTGCGGGGTGAGATGGGGACACGCGGGAACACTGAAACCCGAGCCCGTGAATCGCAGAAGGCCTCGGAGATCCTTGGTGTTGCAGCGCGTGAAAACCTCCAACTGGAGGACGGCCACATCCAGGTTACGACAGAAGGGCGGCGGCGAGTTGCAGAGGTTGTCCGCCGCTGGCGGCCCGAGACAATCTTCCTTCCCTATTGGGAAGATCGTCATCCGGACCACTCGCACGCCTCGCGCCTGGTCTACGAAGGGACGTTTCTCGCTGGCCTGGCACGCTTCGACACTGGACAGCCGGCACACCGCCCAACGCGCTTGATCTACTACATGGGATGGTACGAGTTCGACCCGACATTCACTGTCGACATCACGGGCCAATTCGAGCGGAAGATGGCGGCCATCTACGCGTACGACACTCAGTTTCGGCCCGACGGTTCAGCCGATCCGCTGACCGCTCTAACCTCCCCGAGTACAGATTGGCTTATTCGAAGCCGAATGGCCTACTATGGCTCACGCATCAAGGTGAAACACGCCGAGGCGTTTCTCATTCGCGGACACCTCGCGGTGGAAGACCCGCTGGAGCTTGATTTCCACTCGTTCTAGATACGGAGGGGTACATGCGCATTGGAATCTGCTGCTACCCAACCCATGGCGGCAGCGGAGTTGTCGCAACGGAGCTTGGGAAGCACCTAGCTGAACGTAACCACGAGGTTGCATTCATCAGCTACGCAACCCCCCTCCGCCTCGGTGAACTGCCTCCCCGCGTGAGTTTTCATGAGGTTGAGATCGAGCAGTACCCGCTGCTGAAGCACTTCCCCTACACGCTTGCGCTTGCGTCCAAAATGGCTGAGATTGCCTGCGTGAAGAAGCTCGATGTGCTTCATGCCCACTATGCGATCCCGTTTGGCGCGGCGGCTCTACTGGCCAAGCAGATCGTGACCGATCGCGACCTGAAGGTCGTACTCACACTTCATGGAACCGACATCACGTTGGTCGGGAACAACGCATCGTTCAAACCGGTCACCACACTGACAATCCAGCGCGCCGACGCCGTCACGGCGGTCTCGAATTGGTTGAGAGATGAGACACTGCGGCAGTTTCCGGTTAAGCGCGAGATCTCCGTCGTGCACAACTTCGTCGATACGGAGCGACACCGGACCGAGATCTGTCACTGCATCCCAAGCCGCTCATGCCGTTCCCAGAAGACGCTGATGCATATATCCAACTTCCGCCCCGTCAAGCGTATTCGGGACGTCGTGGAAATCTTCGCCAAGGTGTCGTCCACTGTCGACTGCCGGTTGATCCTCGTTGGGGACGGCCCGGATGCACCGGTCGCTCGCGAGTTGGCCGATAAACTCGGTGTTCTTGACCGACTGACGTTCGTTGGTGTCGTCGATCGCGTTGCGCCGCTTCTCTCCGCGGCGGACATCCTCCTGCTTCCCAGCTCGACGGAAAGTTTCGGTCTTGTCGCTCTCGAGGCGATGGCCAGCGGCGTCCCGGTGATTGCAAGCGACGTAGGAGGCATTCCGGAAGTCATCAAGCATGGTGTATGCGGGTATCTTGCGCCGGTCGGCGATGTCACGCAGATGGCCAACTATGCCATCTCGTTACTTGAGGATGATGGGAGACATCGAGCCTTCTCCGCCGCTGCGCGGGCCCGTGCCGAGGCCCAATTCGATCATAGGACGCTTGTGCCTGCCTACGAGTCGGCATACCAAAGTGTTCTGGCCCAGTAGCACGCCCAGCAGAGCAAAGCGGCACCGACGAGCCATGCCGTCGCTCGGATCGGAACTTCGCTGATCATCCTGTGTACGTAGGACACCAACAGAGGAATGAGGAGGAACACATGACCCTAAGAGTAGGCACGGCCGTCGTTGCTGCTGTTCTTGCCTTCGCTTCACTGTCTCTCACTGCCGCGGACGCGACGACAGCTTTCTTGCAGACCCACTACTACATACTGCCGCTCGGCCCGATGTCGGTCGACATGGATTCGCTCCGTCAGGCGGCCCAAACTGCCGGCCTTTCTGTGATCGTATATGACGGCGATCTGGCGCAAGCGTTTCGGGGTGACTCGACAGCGGCTTCGGATGTTGAGACCGCGCTGTCGGACCCTCAGCTTCTCGTGATCGACGGCGATCGTTTTCTCTTGCGTGAGATCGGCGAGCACTTCACATTCACCGTGCGGCCGTCCGATGGATCATACGAGCTTGTGATCGATCCGCATCAGGACCAACAGATCGCCGATGCCCTAGGATCAGTTCTTGGCTCTATGCAGTCATTGGGCATTCTGGGAAACGAAGTGAGCCTCAGCATCCAAGCCTACGCAAAGGACGATCTCAAGGGACCTACCCCCCCCGACGACGCAGCGCTTGAGTCCACGTTGTACAGCTTGACGATCGCACGCGACTGGTTTGAGTACGCTGTCACGAAGCAGCTCACCTTGGTTGGGCTGCGTGTAGAGGTTGTGGCGGAGATGGTGACAGACGCCTCTCTTGAAGAGCTGTTCCTCCCGTATGTCGTCGAGCAGACCGACGGGCTTGTCAAGCTCTCTCTCCCGATCGACCGGCTCTTGGCACTGGCGCGCTCGAACGCCGTAGGCTACCTGCGAACCCCTTACCACCCCTCGGTTCCCTAGAAAGGAGATACTGATGAAGCGGACCATCCTTATCATGCTGTTGCTGGGCCTTGCTGCGCTCTGTGTCGAGGCGCGGGATGGTCTTGTTGTCGGAATCGATCAGGGAACAGCGGCTGAATGGGAGACGACGGTCGCCTCGTTCGAGGCGCAGACCGGTGTGTCGGTTCAGCTCCGCCCCTATCCCAAAGCGACCATCGCCCAGCAGATCATCTTCCAAGCGTATCGTCGTTCAGGCCAGATCCATCTGGTAATGGTCCCATCCAGCTGGGGCTCATCGCTCGCTCGATTCCTCGTAGACTTGTCAGAGGATGTACCGGAGCTGGAATCCCACGGCATCGAGCCAATCTACGTTGGTGGTCAACCCATAGGCATTCCTCTTCCGTTCACATCGGATTGGTTCCTGTCCGTCCTCGCATGGCCCGAAACACGACAGCATGCCATGGACTTCCTTGTCCATGCGGGAACCGCCAATGCCGCGCCATCACAGGCCACGATCCCTGTCGAGATTGCTTCGACCCCGGAAGCCGCCGCGGCAGCTTTCGCCAAGCAGAAGCTGCCGGCAGCAGACCACAACCCGCTGCTCGATGGGGCACTCGAGGTTCTCCTCGGCGCCTCCCGTGCTTCCGACAAGGCGCACTCGGCGCTTGCCATGGCCACATCTGTTGCCCGATCCGCGATCGCCAATCTTGCATCTCAGTACGGCGTCCCGTTCTCATCGTCCGTGGGCACGGTCACTGTCGTTCTTGAGACGCGCGCCGGGCAGAGCCCTGCCTCGACAGCCGCCGGTTTGGCGGCGCTCGGCGTTTCGCGATCTGCGATCGAGATGACCTCGACCCTGATCAAGGCGACCGTGTCATTGGATCAGCTGTCGGATTTGGCAACCGGACTCCGCGGTATTGCGTACATTCGACCGCCCTACACGCCGTTCCCATTGGGAACCGCAACTCAGGGGGTCGCAGCAATCGGCGCCGATGCGTTCCATGCCGCAGGTTTCGATGGTGCAGGCGTCAAGATTGCCGTGATCGATCTGGGCTTCGCGGGGCTGTCGCAGGCGCAGGCCAGCGGCGATCTCCCCTACGCCCTGCAGCAGAACGATTTCACGGGAACGGGGCTGACCAGCGGCATTACGCATGGGACAGCCGTTGCAGAGATCATTCATGACATTGCCCCCGCTGCCGAGCTCCATCTCCTCAAGATCGCCGATGAAGTCGATCTTGATGCCGCAGTCACGTACTGCCTAACCCAGGGAATTGACGTCATCAATCACTCCCTTGGCTGGTACAACACGAACTTCTATGACGGAACCGGCACAATCGCCGATGCGGCACGCCGTGCGATATCGGGAGGGATCCTGTGGGTCAACGCCGCAGGCAACGAGGCCGAGAGCCACTGGGAGGGAATCTTCTCCGACGCCAACTCCGATGGCTGGCTTGACCGCGAGATCACACTACCGGTAAGCTCCGGCGAGACGATCGTCTTGTTTCTCACGTGGAATGACTGGCCTCAGGCCTCCTCGGACTACGATCTCTACCTGTACGATCCATCAAGCACTCTTATCGCATCATCCACCAAGTATCAGACAGGCTCAGAGGAGCCAACCGAGTTCATCCAGGCGCTGGCTCCCATAAGCGGCACATACACCGTCCGCATCCAAGGGAGTGGTTACAAATCCCTGGAGCTATTCAGTCTTTCTCACGCCGTCGCGCCGGTCGTAGCCTCGAGTTCGATCCTTGCCCCGGGCAACGTATCCGAAGCTGTCACCGTCGGAGCCATTGACCACGCAAACTACACCACCGGTCCTCAGGAGTCGTACAGCTCCCAGGGTCCGACCAACGACGGCCGCGCCAAACCGGACTTGTGTGCACCGGACCGCGTTTCCACAGGGACATCTCCGTACACCACGTTCTTTGGCACGTCTGGGGCTGCTCCTCACGTCGCCGCGGCCGCGACGCTACTTCTTCAGCGAACCCCCAGCCTGACTGAGGCCGCGCTGCGATCCCAACTGATATCGCAGGTTGTCCCCATGGGAAGTCCCAACATCTACGGAAACGGTCGCTTGTACCTCCAACCGCCGACCGCCGCGAACCAATCACCGATTGCCGCGTTCTCCCTGTCCCCAACGTCGCCAGTTGCAGGAGCTCCCGTGAGTTTCGATGCCGCAGCCTCTGCCGATCCCGACGGCTCGATCGTTTCCTACACCTGGAGCTTCGGCGATGGCGGATCCGGCTCCGGCCCAACCACGACACACACGTATGCATCGCACGGCACGTACACCGCTCAGCTGACCGTCACCGACAACGATGGGGCATCCGATACGACGACCTCGTCGGTCTCTGTTTCGTCGCCCGCCAATCAGCCGCCAACGGCCGCGTTCTCCCTGTCTCCGACGTCGCCAGTTGCAGGAGCCCCCGTAAGTTTCGATGCCGCAGCCTCTGCCGATCCCGACGGCTCGATCGTTTCCTACATCTGGAGCTTTGGCGACGGTGGATCCGGCTCCGGTCCAACCACGACACACACGTATGCATCGCCCGGCACATACACCGCTCAGCTGACCGTCACCGACAACGGTGGGGCATCCGATACCGAGATACGCGCCCTTCTTGTGCAATCCGCGGGGCTCCCCGACCTGACGGTCATCTCGATCTCTCACACGCCTCAGACGCCGCTCGTCGGGCAGAGTGTGGCGTTCACTGTGACGGTTCGGAATAGCGGGACAGCCGCGGCAGGCCCGTTCCGTGTCCGTCTTGCCAGCACGGCCGTGTCGACATACGGCTACGTGTCCCAGCTTCCCGCGGGCGGCAGTCGGGATCTCGAACTCGTGCTCCCGCTCACCGCCACCGCCGAGACATTTGTCGCCAATGCAGACGATCTTCACCAAGTTACAGAACAAGATGAGATCAATAACACACGAAGTACAACGGTCATCTCCGCCGCCCCGCCAGTGCTCGCCGATGCAGGCGGGCCGTACACCGGCATCGCCGGCTCCTCCATCTCATTCAGTGGATCGGGATCTACCGGTTCGATCACAACGTATCTGTGGTCATTCGGCGACGGCGCCACCGGGCAGGGGATAACTGTAGCACACGCATACTCGCTTCCCGGAACCTATACGGTGACCCTGACCGTCTTCGGATCGAACGGACAGCAATCGACCGATTCAACACAGGCGGTAGTCTCCGCGGCCAATCCTCCGTTGGCAGTCCAACTCTCTCTTCCGAAGTCGTCGTATGAAGTTGGAGAGGCGTTCGCCGTCTCGTTCACAACGAATCGAACGGCATATGTTTATCTGTGTGACGTGTCGGCTGACGGTCGAGTCACGCTGATGCGCCCAAATTGGCTCGAGTCCGGCAACCCACTCCCCGGCGGAGTGCATCATGTTCCCGGAGGGGGCTATACATTGCGCATTACCGAACCCATCGGCACGGAGACGTTGTATCTCTTTGCAGCGACAAGCCCGCTGCCGCACTTCCCGACATCGTTCGGCGCCGGGTTCCCTCTCCTAAGCACCAATCCCACATCGTTCCGCAGCTCGGTCCTCGGAACGATGCAAGCGCAGCTTCCAAGCGGAGAATGGGCGTATGATACGCTGTCGTTCCAAGTGATCTCCCCCCCACCTACAACCGGTGCGCTGCAAGTGTCTTCTTCCCCATCAGGCGCAACCGTACACCTCGATGGACAGGGCATTGGAATCACGCCACTTCTGAGACAGTCCGTCGCTCCCGGGATTCACACCGTTCAGCTCTCGCTTGCAGGCCACACATCGGAAACGCGCCAAGTGGTTGTGTCTGCGGGGCAAACAGCCACCGTAAATGTGATGCTCGCGCCAAGCGCCGTCAATGTGCCCCCCGTCGCCGACTACATTTACACCCCACCCAGCCCGACTACCGGAACACCGATAACGTTCAACGCAACCAGCGCGTACGATCCGGATGGCAGTATCGTCATGTACAGCTGGAGCTTCGGTGACAGCGCAACGGCGTCCGGCCCGATCGTCAATCACACGTACGCATCGCCCGGCACATACATCGTTCAATTGACCGTCACCGACAACCATGGGGCATCCGATACAACAAGCTCTTCGATCTCTGTCTCGTCGCCCGCCAATCAGCCACCGTCTGCCATGTTCTCGTTGTCCCCGGCGCCGCCGGTCGTAGGAACATCCGTCAATTTCAATGCTACGACCTCCACCGATCCCGACGGCTCGATCGTTTCCTACACCTGGAGCTTTGGCGATGGAGGCTCCGCCTCCGGTCCGACCACGACACACACGTATGCCGCTCCCGGCACATACATCGTTCAGTTGACCGTCATCGACAACCATGGGGCATCCGATACAACAAGCTCTTCGATCTCTGTCTCGTTGCCCGCCAATCAGCCACCGTCTGCCATGTTCTCCTTCTCTCCGGCATCACCGGGCGCGGGGACACCCGTGAGCTTCGATGGTGCAACCTCTTCGGATCCTGACGGTTCGATCGTCTCCTACACGTGGGATTTCGGCGACGGCACAAGTGCATCCGGTTCCGCGGTCAGCCACACCTTCACAACCGAAGGGTCGTACGCTGTGCACCTGACCGTTACCGACAACGATGGGGCAACGAATGCGACGGTCCACACCGTCTCTGTCGGCTCACTCGCGGATGTCGGTTGGATCTCTCCCGCTTCGGTTCGAACCAACAACGACAAGTGGTTCGATACGGAGAACACGCACGATCGCGACATGTCCTCGTTCACGAGATCGTACGGCATCCGGTATCCGGAATACTCGGATTTCCTCTACGCGTATGCTCCGGATCCCACCCCCCTGTGTGATGGTGTCCGACTGTTCTCCTATGACTCGTTCCCCACCGGGAACGCACTGCTGTGGGATGTGGATGTCTATCAAGACGAGGAATGGATAGACGTTTTCGAAGGTGCCATCAACGAACAGGAGTGGAAGCAGATCTCGTTCGCCCCGGCGGAAGTCACCATTGTCCGCATCCGTGCCCGCACGACACAGTCTTACGCAGCGAGCATCGTGGGCGCCAGAATCACCGAGATGGACTTCCATGATGCAACCAGTCCGTAGACCCGTGCCGCAAGCTTGGGCGTTCGGTCGACTACAACGGCCCGATACTTGTTTCTTGCAAGAATGATTGCGAAGCGGCACCATGGTTCACCGGGTTGGAGGTGAGGCGCAATGTCCGTCAGGATATCGTGTTGTCTGTTCGTCGCTCTCGTGTTGGTTGGGATCCCAATGGTAACGTGCGTCGGCCAGTTGTCCGCACCCTGGTCATGGGGACCGGTGCTTGGCTCGGTTGGAGAGACGTTCATCGCAATTACATGGATGACCAATCGCGCTGTCGGTTTCGACCTCCGATACAGTCTGGCTCAGGTGTACGACGCAACCGGACAGTGGGAGGAGACTCTGACGTTTGAGAAACACGAAGGCGTAGCCGAAATCTGGCTTCAAGATCTTCTGCCGGGATCTACCTATCGGTATCAGCTGATTTTCTATGAAGGCGATGCTGTTTATCCAACCGAGGTCGGCGGATTCACCACACTCGAGCAGCGCGCACGCTCCTTCTCGTTCGCAATCTACGGTGCCACGCGCTCGTTCCCGGACCGACACAAGCTGGTCGCCGATGCCATCGCGAGAGATGCGACGGCCTCGCTGGTCTTCCACGCAGGGGGGTTGGTGGACACGCCCACAGCGGAGCATTTCGATAACTGCTTCTGGGCCATCGGCGACCTCGCGCGATCCCGCCCATTCATCTCAGTCGTTGGAGAGCGAGATGCCGTAGGCTCCCTCTACTTCGACTACCTTGCCCTGCCAGCGGGAGGCGGATACGAGGACGAACAGTGGTGGTCCTTCGACTACGGGAACATCCATTTCATCGGGCTTGACTCCACCATCGCGGAGACGGACACCGGCGCGATGCACGCTCAGACCTCGTGGCTCGAGGATGATCTGACGCAGGTTGTCGGCAAGCTGATCATCGTCTTCTCGCACGATGCGTTGTACAGCGCGTCGCACTCGGCTGGAGCCGATGATTCCCTGTGTTCCGCCTGGGAATCCTTGTTTCGCTACTACGGTGTCGATGTGGTGTTCAGCGCCTCCGAGACCTGCTACGAACACATCTACCGCGGAGGAATCCACTACGTCAATACTGGAGGCGGGGGGGCGCCGTTGATTGATGCACCGGATCGCACAGCACCCGGAACCGTGTCGCGACGCTACGGGATGCTCCATTATGTCCGTTGCACTCTTGCTGATGACAGCCTACTGCTTGAGGCCATTCCGGTGGCATCGATACTCAACGACCTCATCCACCTTGCGCCGACCGGGCAATCGATCGACTCGGTGCTGTTGCGCCTATCCGGGCAATCGGAGGACTAGCATAGGAAGCTACTCCTCCCTACTGGTCGGGACGCCCGGATTTGAACCGGGGACCTCTTGCGCCCCATGCAAGCACGCTACCAGGCTGCGCCACGTCCCGAGATTCCTCATGGTATCCACCACAGCGTACCGTGACAAACCGACTGCGTTTCGAGTCGATCCTAGCTTCGCTACTTGAGGATCTCTCGAATGATGCCACGAACTAGGCCCGGGCGATGGTACTGCGCTGCAATCGCCTCCGTCGCGTCTTCGGAGAGCCCGTTGCGGCGAAGTCGGCGGCGGAAATAATGCCGTGACCGTCGCCTCGCCCACAGCAACCCGATCCCCACACCGAGAAGCTCTCCGACAAGCCAGAGAATCAGAAGCGCAATCGAGACTCCGAGAACAAGTCGAACTACGAGTTTCAGTCGTCCTCTCCTTTGCTCTTGGATCGCGCAATATCGCCGATGTTCATATTCAGGCCGCCTTTGCCACCGAGGATCTCCCGCAGATTGAGGACATAGCCGCGGGCCATATCCAACGCTTCATCCTTGGGGACTCCTGCAGCCACGAGCTTCGTGTAGAATGTCGATACGGCGTCTGCCATGTTCTCGGCAGCCTCTTTCGAGTAGATGATGTTCCTGAGTCCCCGAAGCAAATCGGGAACTTGCTCTGAAACAACTGTCAGAACCTCGCGCAGGTCTTCTACGCTATTGACAAGATCGTCGCCACTCACTTTGTGCCTCCTTTGCGTTCCGTGTTGAACAAGCGGATTCTTCGTCCCATAACACTTAGATCGCCATGAACAGGCAGTGCTCCTTTTCGCAACCTCGCACCAAGCGAGAACCCCAGGAAGAACGACCCGACATCGACTTGGGCCAGCCTCCTGCCGAACGCCTTCTGCGTCACTCGATCTCTCAAGCGGTCCGGCAGACTGGGCTCGCTGCTCAGCGCACCACGCACATCCAGCCTGATTCTCATGGTAAGCACCAGGTCATCACGGCACTGTTCACACTGATAGAGGTGCTCCGCGACGTCGCGCTCCTCTTGCTCGGAGAGCACACCCTCGATATACCACGGAATCAGCTCCTGGATTCTCGTGCATTCATTCATGCCAACGCCTCCCCAAGCTGCTGCTTCGCATGGAACATCCGTGACTTCACGGTACCTGTCGGGATCCCCAACATCGAGGAGATCTCCCCATACGAGAGCCCCTCGTAGAACGTTAGGAATACGACTTCGCGATGATCCTTGGACAGGCCTTGTAGCGCCTTCGATACCTGCTCCTGTCGATGGATCCCAGGTGCAGGATCGGGCTCCACAAGGGATAGATCCGGAACTGTCTCGGTCCGCGTCTCTTTTCGGATCAAGCTATACGCTTGGTTCCGAGCGATCCCAAGGATCCATGTCGACACCTTGGAGCGTCCTGCATACTTCTCTGCACCTTTCCACACGGCGATCATCGTCTCCTGGGCGACTTCTTCAGCCAAATGCCCTTCGTGCAAAATCGTGCACGCGTAACGGAAGACACGATCGGCGAATCGATCGTAGAGCTGCCGAAACGCTTCTTCATTCCCTTTGGCCACGTCTGCGATGAGATCCCGATCGGAAGCCACCGCACCTCCCTACGCTTGAACACCGGATACCTTCCTTGTCGCCGGAAGGCATCCGCTCTTCCGTCTGACCGAGCGACAACCATCCCCTCGATTCGACAGCACTCGATGGGGGCGGTCGACCGAGCGCAACCTCGCCACCAGTTTTTCATCATACGATAACAGGGCCAGATCATGCTCTACTCTTCCGGTCCATCCCATGTTCACACCTCCCTGTCAATAGGTGTGTCGTCGGCCATCGCTTCGCGGTTCAATTCGCTCCAGAGCACAAAGATGGAGTGGGAACACTCGGATGTGTGATCGTCAGGGATGGGAGGAAGGGACGATGAGGCACGGCCGTGCTGGCACAGCCGCTACAGCCAGGATTCGATCTCCTCAGAGGTCAATCGTGTCGGATAGCCCGAGAATCGTATGAAGCCGGCTCGATCGATCAGGAATGTACGCGGGATCCCGCCGACACCATAAAGGGACTTGACAGCTCTCGCTTCTTCTAGCGATCCCCACAGGACATTGTCGGTGGCGAAGCCAGCGTCGACGAGGTAGTCACGTGCACGCTGCGCGCTCTTATCCAGACTGACGACAAGCAGCACGACGCCTCGGTCAACGTAATCCTGCTGAAGAGCGTGCAAATCGGGGAACGTCTTTGTGCACGGTTTGCACCATGTCGCCCAGAAATCGAGAATGACCACACTGCCGCGAAGCTCCACGAGAGACACGTCGGCATCATCAAGGCTGCGCAGCGTGAAGTCCGGCGCAATCTCCGGCTCGGAATCCATCCCGCCGAAGAAGACCAACGACACAAGCGCGGCTCCAGCCAGCCCAATAGCAAGCCAGATTCCGATGTTCTTCATGATCCCCCTCCAATGCGGATTCCCTTCAGTGTATCCTTCGGCAACGCGGACACAACAGCATCAGGTGTGGTACCAGGCAGACATGCGACCGCGCTAGATGCGCCGTGATTGGCTACTCGGCGAGTGCTTGTTCGAGGAGGTTGTGCTCACCGTGCTCAGCCAGCTCGCCCAAGACATAGGTCCGGACAGCACGATTGAGTTCTTCAACAAGAGAACGCTCATTCGCTGCCGCGATCACGGCCAAACTCTCCAACATGACGGTATCCAGGACTTTGCCGTCCTCGAGTTGCATCCGGTTCCCTCCCTGCGGAACCCCCTCCACACATACATACCGGAACTCGGTCCGCTCCGTCAAGCGTACGCAGGCTTCTTCGCCGGTTGTCCACGATGTGCCGCAAACATGAACCCCCACTCTGTTTCCGCGATTCCCAGCCCATACCCCACTGCACCGAGTACTCAATCGAAGGCCGTTTCCCGTGCTGGGTGGACGTTCGTCACCTCCCCATCTGACCGCTTCTGGGAGCGGACATATAGACCTCTCCTCGCGCGCTCCCGACTGTCATCGGATTCGGGAACACACCCGGATCCCGGTATACTATGCCTTGCCCATGACTGAGTATGCCGATCAATCACTCCAGGACTTGGCACATGCGATCAGCGACTGGTGCCGTAGGCTGTCAGGGTTTGAGGCAACGGAAGCGGTTGACGCTGGACCCATTCATGTCGAGGCACATGTTGCGGTCTATCGGTCCGGTCATCTGGACGTGGCCTTCCAAACCTATGAACATCCGCTTCTCGAACTTGAACAGCAGCTGACAGGCGATGCTGAGTACGTGCCAGACGAGATCGTCGGATTGTCCCTGCATTTCGATGGTCAACAGACCTGGCTCCATGACCCTTCAACGGACGTCTGCATCGTGAAGACGTCCCGCTTCGTGTTTGAGCCGTTTCACGAGCTGAGCCTGATGGGCGACATTCAGCACCTGCGAGATCTGCCTCACGACTACTTGCTTCGAGAGCTGGATCCGGAAACGATAGACGGTCGAGAGACTCGTGTTCTGTCGCTCAAGCCCAAGAAGATGCATCGGGTGCATGTCGCAAAGTTGATTGCGTTTCTGGCAACGAAGCTGTCTGTGGCCATTGATGTGAAGAGTCTCTTCCCATCTCGTCTGGTCTTCTCGCCAGCGCCGTCCACACAGGCCTCTCTCTTGCTTGGGCCTCATGGGCAGATCAGCATCCGGTACAGCAACGTCCGTCTCCCATCTGCTACAGCTTCACCGTTCTCGCCACCAGAGGGAACCCGCATCCTCCACGAGGATCAGATCCCCGTCGATGAACTGCCCGGATCTCTTCCATTCACTCTGCCTCTTGCTCCGCTTCATGACGCCGGATTCAGCCCGATGGATGATCGCGCGCTCCTTGCACGCGATGCCGAGCATGCCCGCGCCTACTTTAAGATTCTCTTACTTCGCACGCCAGCGGACAGCAAGGAGCCATCTCAGTACATCACCCTGCGAGCGGGCAACTACATGAACCGCAACATGGCACGACGAAGGGTGACCGCAGCGGAAGCTGGAGAGAAAATCGAGATCCATGAGGTATCTGCATGGTATCTCGACCGACGCAGTGTGTGGGAAGAACATGCGCCCCAAGCTGACTCATCGCAGGCCCCGCGCGAGCTCTGCTGGGAGCATGACGGTGTCTTCTGGTTCCTCATCGGAGTGGACGTCGAACGATCGGACCTTGAGCAGCTCGCCTCCAGTCTCGTGCATGGCACGAACGCATCCGACTAATGCCTTCTCTGGATCGCATGTCGCTGGGGTCACACGACAGCTAATCTTGACAGCCGACTGAATCTCAAAGACTCTTTCTGCGTGATGTCTGCCAATGTGAGAGGGGAAATCGAGCGCCTGCGGCGCGAGATCGAGCACCACAACTACCTGTATCACGTGCTTGATTCCCCGCAGATCACAGACGGGGAGTACGATGCGCTGTTCCGGCGGCTCTCCCACCTGGAATCCAGACACCCAGACCTCCTAGCCCCTGACTCCCCAACGCAACGTGTAGGCTCGCCCCCAGCAGATGGATTCGCAACCGTAGAGCACTCTGTACCGATGCTCAGTCTGGCAAACGCGTTCGATGAAGATGGTCTGCGTGACTTCGATCGTCGTACGCGTGCACTTCTTCATACGAGTGCGATGGCGTATGTCGCCGAACCAAAGCTTGATGGTGTGGCAGTGGAGCTCGTATACCGTGGCGGAATGCTTGTGCAGGGATCTACGCGCGGGGATGGTCGCAGCGGAGAGGACGTCACGGCAAATCTTCGCACCATTGCATCCGTTCCGCTCCGACTTCGCGACGTGGACTCCGACATTCCGAGCCTACTGGAGGTTCGCGGCGAGGTCTACATCGAAAAGAATGATCTGCTTGAGCTGAACGACCGACGAGCCGAGGAAGGTCTTGCTCCGTTCGCAAACCCAAGAAACCTTGCCGCGGGATCACTTCGTCAACTCGACCCGCTGGTGACAGCACAGCGTCCTCTGAAGCTCTACTGCTACGATATCGGACAGATCGACGGACTTCGGATTGAGTCTCAGACCGACCTACTGTCCACGCTCCCGCTCCTCGGGCTACGCGCCAATCCGCTGTATGCCAGGTGTGCCGGGATTGAGGAGGCCATCGCGTTCTACCATGCCCTCTTGGAGAAGCGGTACGAGCTGCCCTACGAGACAGATGGCGTTGTCGTGAAGCTCGATGACTTCGCAGCCCGACGCACTGCCGGTACGATCAGTCGAAGCCCTCGCTGGGCGATCGCAGGGAAGTTCCCAGCGCAACAGGAGGCCACACGACTTGTGGATATCACAGTTTCCGTCGGCCGAACGGGAATCCTCACGCCAATTGCCGTGCTCGACCGAGTTCGCGTTCACGGCGTGGAGATCACGAGTGCCACCCTCCACAACGAAGATGAGATCAGGCGCAAGGACATCCTCATTGGCGATACGGTGATTGTGCAGAGAGCCGGCGACGTGATTCCCCAGATTCTCAAACCGCTGGCGCAACAGCGGACCGGGAACGAACGCCGCTTCACCATGCCGAAGACCTGTCCTGCATGCGGTTCGGAGGTCGTTCGTCTCGACGGTATGGTCGCTCACCGTTGTCTGAACGTAGCCTGCCCGGCGAGATTCCGGCAATCGGTTCTGCATTTCGTCAGCAAAGCCGGGCTTGATATCGAGGGACTTGGCAACAAGATCGTAGGTCAACTGATTGACACGGAGTTGGTGACATCGCTCGCCGACCTGTTCCGCCTCGAACGAGAGCCACTCATCCAGCTGGATCGACTCGGGCCGACATCCGCCGATCGACTTCTCGCGGCGCTGGATGCCGCGAAGCGCGTCCCACTCGACCGTCTCCTGTTTGGACTCGGCATCCCGGGAGTCGGTGAGAACGCGGCTGGGATCCTCGCCAACGCCTTCGGTTCACTGGATCCGATCATGACGGCTGATGCGGAAGCCCTTACGGGCCTGCAGGAGATCGGGCCGAGAACCGCTGACGCGATCGTCGGATTCTTCCGCAACGAGGCCAACCAGACGTTGATAAGGGACCTTCGCAGTGTCGGCTTGCAAAGCAGCTATGTAGCGGAGGATAGATCCTCCGGTCCGCTCTGCGGGAAGCGATTCGTGTTCACCGGTACCCTGACGTCGATGACGCGAGCTCAGGCCATCCGGGCTGTGAAATCACTTGGAGCGTCCGTCTCATCCACTGTTTCGAAGGCAACCGACGTCGTCGTGGTTGGAGAGAATCCGGGATCCAAGGCCGATAAGGCCCGAGCGCTAGGTGTTTCACAACTAGAGGAAGCGGAGTTCCTCTCCCTTCTCGAACGTCATGACTGATCCAACCCTGCTCGATCTCCCGTTTGACGTCCTCCGTGATCGAATGGTCTCACTGGGGCAGCCGACGTACCGTGCGCAGCAGGTATGGCAGGCCGTCTATCGAGACTTGACCAGCTCCTATGAGGAGATGTCCACGCTTCCCATCCACCTTCGGATCCAGATGGCTGAGCTTCTGCCGATGGGCCTTCCTATCGTTGAGCGATCCCAGCAAAGCTCAGACCATCGCACGCGCAAGCTGCTACTTCGCCTTGCCGATGATGAGGCCATCGAAGTCGTCTCCATGGACTATGACAATCGGCGGACGGCCTGCATCTCCACGCAAGCTGGATGTGCAATGAACTGCCGCATCTGTGCTACAGGCCGAAGTGGATTCAGACGAAACCTGTCGGTCGGCGAGATCGTAGGACAGGTCCTTCACGCAGCACGCATCTGCGAAGAAGACGGGCAACGGCTGACCCATGTAGTTTACATGGGAATGGGCGAGCCATTTGCAAACTACGACGCCACAATCCAATCCATTCGTGCCCTGAATGACGCAAGGGGATTCGGCCTGGGCGCAAGATCGTTCACCGTTTCCACGGTCGGTATCGTTCCAGGGATCGAGCGGTTCGCCGAGGAGATGTTTCAGGTCAACCTCGCCGTTTCACTCCACGCCGCCAATGATGAGCTGCGAACCCGTCTCGTTCCGATCAATGAGACCTATCCGCTTGCCACGCTACTTAGCGCCTGCGAAACCTACATCGCTCGGACGAACCGCCGGATCACGTTTGAGATCGCCCTCGTTGCTGGTGTCAACGACTCCCTGACCTGTGCTCACGAGACGGTAGAACGGTTGCGCGGCCTGCTCTGTCATGTGAACCTAATCCCGTTCAATCCTATTGCCGGCCTCCCCTGGAACCGGAGTCCAAGCGAGACCGTCGCCCAATTCTCTGACATCCTCAGGAAAGCGGGGATCCCGGTCACGGTTCGTGTCCGCCGTGGCATTGAGATCGAAGCAGGTTGTGGTCAGCTGCGCGCAAGGGCCCTGGAGGAGACGCACGGCGGGTCCCACACACAGGACGCCTAGCGACTCAGCAGGCTTCGGTACGTCTCGAATGCCTGTTCGTCCCAGCTCTCTGAAACAGTCTTCATTCCCTCGCGGACAAGCTGCCGGACGCGTTCTCTGCTGACCTTCATGATCCGTCCGACCTCGGCGAAGTTGTACGGGCAGCCATCCTCGATGCCGTAGTGGAGGCGGATCGCCAATGCCTGTCGAGCCGGCATCTCGTCCAACACCTTCTCCAACTCATCGCGGAACAGAAGCCGAAGCGCCTCTTCCTCCGGCGACAGTCCGCTCTCATCCACGATCCGTTCTCCCAGCGTCTCATCCCCCTCGATGCCGATCACCTGATCCAGCGAGGCGATCTCGCTCACTTGTGCCTCGACGCGACGAAGCCGATCTGCCGATATCCCGATTGTCTCAGTGATTTCCGCTTCCGTGAGTGTCTCCCCATCGGCCATCGCCCGCATCTGCGCCAATCGGCGGACAGCGCGAAACAGGTAGTCAGGAATCCGAATCATTCGAGAGTGATTGTTGATCGCCAGCAGGATCGAGCGCCGGATCCACCAGGATGAGTAGGTGCTCAAGCGGTATCCTCGCTCCGGATCAAACCGATCGATCGCGTCCATGAGGCCGATATTCCCTTCCTGGATGAGATCGATCAGCGGAAGCGCGACATCGGTGTACTCCTGAGCGATCTTCACCACAAGCCGCAGATTGCTCACGATCAGCCGCTCCCTTGCGCCCTCCACGCCGATAGCCATCTGCCGCGCCAACCTGCGTTCTTCCTCGGCTGTAAGGAGCGGGAACCGTCCGATCTCACGGAAGTAGATATCCAGCAAGGATGGCAACGTCCATTGCTGTTCCTGTGTGGTGTTTCGCTCGCTCTCCATGATCGATCATCGCTAACTTTACGGAAGCGCCGTCTCCTTGTCCACGGAATCCATTTTCCCCGGAAGCACGACCGAACGCACGTCCATCACGTCCAGCGCACGCACGACAGCCCGGATGCCCAGTCGCCCGGTCAAGCTCGGATTCGTTCTTCCATCGTCCCCCGAGATCAGCTCCTTGATGTAGAGACCGCCCTCACCTTCGACCTCTATGACCGCTTCTTTCGGCCCCTTCGCGAACCCCGCGGCCGAGAGCAACCGGCGCCGGCGAACCCGGTCAGCCCGTCGATGCGACACCCGTTGTGGCGTGCGTTGCTCAATCTGTCCGCAGAGGCTCTGGAGTGCATTGTCCAGTTTCACAGGGGACACCGGCATCTCGAACTCCACGCGTGCACGATACCGCTTCGTGGCATGCTCCTCCTTCAAACGCGCAACCATCCCGCGGGTCGCCCATGCCAGTGGAGAGATCTCCACTCTCCCTGCCGCATGCTCGTTCACCGTATTGGCAAGCATGCTCAGATCAAGCGTTCGCTTCCGAGGCGCCGCAATCTCAAGCACAAACGGCCGTCCGCTGCCGAGCATCCTTGCATCGATATCCTCGCGCCCGGCGCCGTGCAGGTGGGCGACCTCTGCGCCCGCTGCTTCAAGGAGCGGCGCCGCGATCCATTCTTCGACTGACTCGGGATACTGCTTGCCAGTGAATCCACACGAGGAACACCCACGCCCTCTGCAGCGCCGACACGGCCACTTCGTCTGCGGGATCCCTCGGGCAAGTTTCCGATATCGGCCGGAGGCATAGAGCGATGCGATGTGGACCAGCAACCTGTCCTCGGCGAGGTCGACCACAAACGAGACATCCGGCGCACTGAACTCGACCGTCGCTGCTCTCTCCAGGCGTGCCTCGAACGCTTTGCCAACAACACGATTGAACGCATGCTTCATTGATTCCGTCTGCTCACTGGGAAACCTCTTCACAAAGAGCGCGTCCGTTTCCTCCAGCCGCGGAGTAAGGCGTACGCCAAACAGGTAGGTGTGAAACTCCACGCCTCTCACGGCTCGGACCGCACGATCCGCCCAAGCGCCTGAGCGCTCGAATACGTTGCCGCAGACCCAGCATGTGCCTGCCTTCCCGTCTTCCCGGAGCAGCGCCCGAATCGCCTGCCCGCGCTCTTCGTTCGTCATTCCACGCCCAACCCGCGCGAATGGTCGTCCAAGACACTCGTTGCAGATCGCTCCACTGCCTAGAATCGCGCGGCCGATCTCCAGGTGTTCGTCTCTGTAGTCTGGATTCACGCAGATCCTCCTGCTCCATACTCCCGATATGCGATCATCGAACGATCCTCCCCAGTGAATCCGAGCCGCTTCAGTTCATCGGCTGCGATCGTATCCAGAATCGGCCGGCCATCCCACATTCGCACCCGCACCGAGACCGGCCGATGCCGTCCGCCGACCAATCCGCGCAACAACGCGAGCGCGTCGCGGCGATCCGCAGGAGCAAGATCCACGAGGGGCACAAGTCGCTCTCCTCGGTTCTCGACTGCTAGGATCGGTCTCCCGGCACTGTAGATCAGGTAGTTGGATGGATGATGCCGAACGGCGTAGCGTCCGCCATGTGGCAGCTCAATTGGGACGAGCTCGCCGTAGATGCTTGCCGGATCAAGGACACTCACCAGAATCGGTGCGTCGTCCTCTTGCCCTTCCGTCGGCCAGTTGATCGCAGTGCGAATGGCAAACTGCGGAGCCGCCAACCTCGACACGAACAGCCCTCGTTCGAGCTCACCGATCCACTCACGCCGCGTCAACATGGGGTAGATCTCCGCCCATCGCAGCCCAAGCTCGTCACGACGCACGATGTCCCGATTCAGAATGCCATAACGGTGTAGGAGAACGTCGATCCGCGCTTGAACATCATTCGCTTCCGTCGCGCCAACAAGCTGCGTCGTGGACCAGCGCCCGACGGCCCACGTTGTCCCTCGGCGACCTTCCCACCGGCTGGGATCCGGCTTTGATCCCCACGCAACACGCAGTGAGTCGTTCACCACCCATCCACTCCACAGCAACGTCCAGAGCGCGCCGGCAACTTGGGATGGTGGGCAGTCCGCCACGGCGGCAATCTGATGGAGAAACAGCGCGCCATGCTCAGACAGGTGTTCCAACACGCGTCGTGGAAGCTCCTCTTGGATGCCGTTCGGCCCGCTTCCGTCTCCCACGACCGCTTCCCATCCCCGTGGCGCGAAGCAGAGACAGCGCCGTCCGCCAGCCGATACGCTTCCTCGCCACGCAAGCTCGCCGGCGTGGACGAGCCGGTCGAGCATCGCGCGATTGTAATCCTGAACACGAGTAGCAAGGATATCGTCCCACGTGCTGATAGGGAGCGAGCACCCGGCCAGCTGCGCCATCACGTCCGGCAGGTCGCCCTCCCCCACCGGTGCGATACTGTGGCTTCGCATGAGCAGCTGTCGCGAGTACGTTTCCGGCACCACCGGTGCAATACGCCGCCGGCGTCTCCCAAGAGTAAGTCGCCTGATTCCGGCCGCCACATTGGGCTCGGACCAGCCCATCGTCCCATCCGACCTCGAAACGCTAATCCAGGCCTCTTTGAGGCTCAGCGCATCGATCATGCCGTCCGCTGCCGGATAGCGCTTGACGATCTCGTCGCGCCCCACCACAGCACGAGAGGCAACGTATCGTCTCACGATCCCACGAAGATCCTCGTCGTCCATCCGCTCGTATCGCTCGACATCTTCCGCGTTGATCACTCTGTCCGGATCCGATGCGTCAACGATATTGATCCGCGCAATCCTTCCGTCTTCGATCAGATCCGAGACAGCCGATAGGGCTGCAGGCTCACAGCGGGCTGCCATTTCAACCTCGCTCAGATCTCCGATTCTCCGAAGCAGTTCAACCAGCTCGACTCCGTCTCGCGCATGGTGGTATGCCGCGAGCCCCTGCAGGCGCTCGTCCACCGTCCGGATAGCATCCGTATCGAAGAGTGTCTTGTGCTCGTCATCGTCCTCGAGCAGCCGGGCAATCTCTCTTCGCATCTCCCGAGGATGAGCCATTCCAGCCGCAAGTGGCCTATCCTCCTCGTAGAGGTATTTGCCGATGAACGTCAGCAGCAACGAGCCAGCGAACGGTGATGGTGTCCTATCACGACGCACGATGAACCCAGCCGCCCCATCCTCGACGTTCCGGAGGAATTCCTGCAACGTTCGAAGCGGAAGTTCATCCTCGAGAATCTCCCGGTACGTCTCCGCCACAATTGGGAACCGCGCATGCTGTCCGGCGACAGCGAGGAGATCATGCGCTCGTAGCCGTTGGAGCCAAAGCGGCGTGCGTTGGCCGGGTCGCGTTCGTGGAAGGAGGAGCGCCCGACCGGCATTCCGTCGGAATCGCAGCGCGAAAAACGGCGTGCTTCCCAACTCGTCGATGATGTCATCGACAACACGATTCGCAGAGAGTCCCTGAATCGCACCGATCAGTCGGTCGATGGGGATCTTTCCCGGGCGAATGAGGATCCCCTCATCCGCGAAGATGGCGTCAGGCGGATCACACTCGAGGTCTCGAAGAGCCTTCTGGACGCACAGCACAAGCGCCAGATGGAACGCCCGCCCGAACGGCGAGATCACCGCCACCCTCGGGTCGCCAGCCTCGTTTCGGAATGCGTCGATCAGGATCCGACGATCGTTCGGAATGGCTCTGCCACGCCGCTTCTGCTCCACAAGGTATGCGCCGAGGTTCTTCGCAGCCGATCGCTCCATGGCACACTCGGCTTCAAGCCACGTCTCGATGCAGCTGCTGTCCAACCGAGTCTCACATTCGCGGAGGAACGCTCCGAGTCTTGCGCCAAACTCGGCATCGCGTCCGGGTCCCTCCCCTTTCCAGAACGGCATCATCCCTTCCTCTTCGTCGGCCGCTGTAACGATGACTCGATCGTGCGTCACGTCCAGAATCCGCCAGCATCCCGTTCCCAGAATGAATGTTTCCCCAAGCCGTCGCTCGAACACGAACTCCTCGTCCAGCTCGCCGATTCGCGTCTTCCCGTCATCGAGCACCATCGCGTACTGGCCGGAATCCGGGATCGCTCCGCCATTCAGGATCGCCGCTTGGCGGCTGCCGGGAAGCGGGTACAGACGTCCGGTTGCACGGTCCCAGGAGATCCTCGGGCGCAGCGCTGAAGCCGCAGCCGTGCGGTATCGTCCTGACACCATCTCAAGAACGCCGTGATAGGTCTCTCGAGGAAGCTCCCGGTATGGAGCGGCACAGCGAATCCTCTCATAGAGCTCGTCCACAGTCCATTCATCCATCGAAACCATTGCCACGATCTGCTGTGCGAGGATGTCCAGAGGGTTTCGAGGCACGTGTATCGTCGAGATGTCGCTACGGAGCATTTCCCGAGACATGGCAGCCATTGTCACCAGATCGCTGCGCGTCTTGGGGATCATCCGCCCGACACTCGTGGTGCGGATCAGATGTCCGGCCCTCCCAACGCGTTGCAGGCCACTCGCCACGGAGAAGGGTGTCTCGACCTGGCAGACTAGGTCGATCGCCCCGACGTCAATACCTAGCTCCATGGAGGCCGTCGCCGCCAGCGCGGGGAGTTGTCCCCGTTTCAGTTCTTCTTCGATCCGAAGTCTCTCCTCTTTTGAGACACTCCCGTGATGCGCTCGAACGAGCGGTTCGCCGGCAAGCCTGTTCATCTCGGCGGCGATCCTCTCCACGGCTCGCCTGCTGTTTCCGAAGATCAGCGTGGATGTATGTCGCTCTACGAGCTCCAGGAGCTTCGCGTAGATCGACGGCCAGATGCTTGGCGCCCCCTTCTCCGCTTGCGGCAACTTCGTCATGTCGTCAACGGACGTGATGACGGCAAGGTCGAGGTTCTTCCGCATGCCTGCGTCGACAATTGCAACCGGACGCACGTCTCCATTCCGGTCGTATCCCCCAAGAAATCTCGCCACATCATCTAATGGTCGCTGCGTCGCCGAGAGACCGACTCGAACCATCGGAGCAGAGATCAATGCCTCAAGTCGCTCGAGCAAGAGCGTGAGGAACGTGCCACGCTTGTTTGGGCACACAGCGTGAATCTCATCCACAATGACATACCGAACCGTGCGAAGCATGTCGCGTGCCTTCGTTGATGTCAGCAAGAGATGAAGCGATTCGGGCGTCGTGACAAGAAGATCCGGAGGTTGCCGGACCATGCGTTGTCTCTCGCTTGATGGCGTGTCCCCGGTTCGAAGACCCACACGAATTTCTGGAAGCACAGTCCCAAGATGCTCTGCCGAGGATCGGATCCCACGCAGTGGAGGCTCCAGATTGCGCTCGATGTCATTTGCCAGCGCTTTCATCGGTGACAGATACAATGTGTGAACGCCCGTTGCATCCTCTGGATGGTCCAAGCGGTGACGGAACAACTCGTCGATGGCATAGAGGAATGCCGCAAGCGTCTTCCCTGATCCCGTGGGCGCCAGGATCAGCGTGCTTTGCCCCGCCGCGATCGCAGGCCATCCTGCGGCCTGCGCGGGTGTCGGTTCGGCGAAACTCTCGCCGAACCATCGAGCCGTTGCGGGATGAAAGAGCGACATGAGGTCCTGATGCATACAGCCATTCTCCGGAATCCGCCCTCACGATCAAGACATGCACTCGCGGGCTTCCTCCTCGCAACGTCGACCTGAACCCAGCTGCGTTCGCGGAGTGCAGCGCTCAGGGCGCACACCTATCCGGAGGCACATCACCCTCACGCGCTGCGGTGGACGTCAAGCACGCTCACTGCTGGGCAGCAACCCCTATTGCATGCCCACAGCATAGCCAGTAGGATCGTGCATCCTCTGAACCCGAGATGGTCGACGGATGGATCCTGTCGCAATCACTCCGCTGGTATTGTCGCTCGCCGCCTTTGTGCTCACCTATGTCGGCATTTTCCTCGAGCGCGTGCATCGAGCAATCATCGCGCTTTCCGGCGCAGCGCTGATGATTGCCCTGGGAACATGGTTCTCGTTCTACACCGCACACGATGCCATGCTTTCAATCGATTACGACACCATCACGCTCCTGATGGGCATGATGATCGTCGTCGGCCTATTTCAGGAGACCGGCTTCTTCCAGTACCTTGCCATCCGTGCGGCAAAACTCGCACGGGGACGCCCGTGGCTGCTCCTCGTCTACCTCGGACTGGTGACGTCCGCTGTCTCGATGGTGCTCGACAACGTTACTACGATCATCATCATCGTCCCGGTGACGGTCTCCGTTGCGGACATCCTTGGAATCTCGCCGCTTCCGTTCCTTATGGGGGAGGTTCTCCTGTCGAACATCGGCGGTGTCGCAACGCTGATCGGCGATCCTCCAAACATTCTGATCGGATCCGCAGCCGGGTTCGGGTTTCTCGACTTCCTTTCACACATGATGCCAATCGTCATCGTGGTTTGGGCCGCCGCCCAAGCTGTCCTCCTCCTCCTGTTCCGCCGAGAGCTCACGCAACGTTCGTCAAACGTGGAACGCCTTCTGTCGATGGACGAGCGGCGGGCTATTGTCGATCCGATCACGACACGGCGGATGCTGATCACCCTGTCGGTGACGATCATGCTATTCTTCGTGCATGAGCTGATCGGTCTCGACCCTGGACTTGTCGCACTCATCGGCGCATGTGTCGGACTGTTGTGGGTCCGGCCGGATTTCGATCGGATTCTGAAGGACATTCATTGGGATGTCCTGATCTTCTTCATCTCGTTATTCATCATCGTCGGCGGTCTCGAAGCGAGCGGTGCAATCGGCTACCTTGGCCGCGGCATTGCGGCACTCGCCGAACAGGGACTCTATCTCGCAATTCTCGTTGTCCTCTGGGGCGGCGCGTTCGCTTCGGGAGTTATCAGCAACGTGCCGTTCACGATCGTGATGCTCCCGATCTTCAAGGGTCTTGCGGCACAAGGGCTCGACGTCGCTCCGCTTTGGTGGGCTTTGGCAATCGGCGTCGGGTTCGGCGCAAATCTCACGCCGCTCGGCTCGGCAGCCAATGTGGTCATCGTCTCGATGTCGGAATCGCTAGGAGAGAAGCTGACCTTCCGTCGCTGGTTGGCCAGTGGGTCGTTCGTTGCGATTGCGAGTTGTGGTCTGGGGACAGTCGCCATCCTTGTCGCTGTTCGCCTCGGATGGTTCTAGGGTCATAGCATCCCAAGCGGTTTCTGCTCCGGCGCCGCGGTGCCGGAGGCAAGTGCCAAGGCGCTCATCTATTGCCGTTTGGGGCCGCGATCCCGGCGGTAGTCCGCTCCTCCCACCTCGATAATCTCGCAGGAGCCAAGCCATCGTGAGTAGGTGTGCTCCTCGTACTTCTCCAGAATGTCCGCCTTGGTGAGGTTCGTGGCGATCGCAATCGGCAGCATCTCGCGGTATCGCCAGTCGATGATTCGTCGGAATTCCTGCAGGATGAAGTCACTCGTCTTCTCGTGCCCGAGGTCATCCAGGATGAGCAGATCACAACTGCAACACTCCTCCGCGATCTCCGTATCACCCTGGCGGGCAGCGACGCGCAGCTTGCCTGCAAGATCGAGCATTGGCCAGTAGTCGATGACGGCCGTGTGCTCCATCTCATCGGCCGACAGTGTCGGTGCTGCTGCGTCATCAGTGAGCTGGGGATCTGCGCTGCGCACAAGCTCGCCCGCCGACGGAATCACGAGCAACTCCTCTTCTCGCACCGCTTCAGGGAGGGAGGAATACAATCGATCGAACTCCGTGGCAAGTGCATGAAGCAGGTGCGTCTTGCCGACCCCGCCTGGCCCGATTAGGACGACACCTCCGATTTCGAGGCGCGCAAGCTTCTGGCATGCCTCGAGCGCTGGTCGATTGAATCGCGATGCTTCGAAGCTGTCGAATGTCGCATCGGCGAACATCTTTCCGAAGCTCATCCCCCGGATCATTCGTCCCCCTCTCCCAAGTAGTAGTCCTTCCCGCGGCTGGTCCCCGGCGGCTTGCGGCCCGGACTCCGTCGCCCTCTTGCCTCCCAGTCCCTTGCCATCGCAAGATTCCTCTCGAAGTTCTTCGTGTTGAATGGCGTCACGCAGTTGAAGTAGCGGCGAGATTCTTCTTTGCCACCATCTGTCGTTGCGAAGTAGTCGAGCACGAGCATCAGATCCTCCATAGTGTACCCTTCCCGAAGACGCCCACTGATGTGCTCGACGTTCTTCGCATGCTTTGCCGACAATGCCGTGTACCGAGCCCAATCCCAGCTCCGTTCTCGAAGCAGGTTCAAGCGGTCGATAATGCGCTCAATCCGCTCGCGTGTCTCTTCCTTGGGTGTGCTCGAGCGGTTGCGCTGTTTCCCTTCGGCAGTGCCCGCTCGAGAGCTTGGTATCGGAGGCAACTGATCGAACATGCTATCCATGAGCCCCTTGCGAAACGCCAAGGCATCTGGATCGGCTGTCGGCACCTTGACGCCCGATGGATCAACCCGCTCAGCGTACCCGCACTCGATCAGCTCCTTGATTGCTGTTTCGATTGCAGCGCATCCTTCAGCTGACGCACGCTCCAGGCTCTTGACGTCCGCAATGAACCCAACGGGATGAGACTGAAGGTATGCGAACAGCCCCTTTGCCCTGAATGAGAGGTTCGGATCCTCGAGCGCCGTGGAATCGACGATCGCTTTCGCGCCGCTCAGTCTCCGTCTAATTCGGATCATTGCCACACATCCACTCCATCCCGGTGTTGCCGTCGACATGCAGTGGAGCGTACTGATGAGGTTGCCGGACGCGCAAGTCGACGTACGATTGCAACGCCCACCTACCGGAGGTGGATCTCAACGATATCGCCGTCCTCCAGCACATGGTCCGCCTGAACTTGCTGCCCCTCGAACCGTCCCGACCCCCAGATTCGCACGTACTTCAGCCGTTCGACGAAGTCCCGATGAACCGTCTTGACGGCATCGAGTGCAGTGCTCCCGTGCAGAAGGGTGTACGGCTCGGTCATATCCGGCTTCTTCCCTGGTAGCTTCGTGTAGATCCTCACGATGTGTAGCGCATCGAACACAGCTCGTCGTAGGTCATCCATGCCGCGTCCCGTGGATGCGTCTACGCGCAGTGCCGGGAACGGCATTTGCCGACTCATCTCTTCCGTCTCGCCGTCGAGAACCAATCCGATCTTGTTGAGGACAATCCGTGTGGGGAGCTCGACAATCCGCTCTTCGACTCCGCTTCCTCGTTCGTTCACCAGTTGAAGATGCCGTCCTTCGAGCAACCCCCGAAGCTCCTCGATCTCGTCGTGAATCAGGTCCCCATCGCTCGCATCGAGCACGACCAGCCCAAGATCACACCCGCGTATCAGATTGTAGACCCATGATTCCGTGTATTCGGGCGTGATCGGCGGCAGATCGAGCAACTGAATAGCAATATCCTCGAACCGCATCATTCCGGGAATCGGCATGAGCGTCGAGAACGGGTACTCGGCGACCTCCGGTTTCGCATTGCTTAGCGCTGCAAGCAGGCTGGATTTCCCTGTGTTCGGTGGACCGATCAGCGCAACCTGTCCGGCCCCCTCGGGTGGGATATGATCGTATCCGGAGGATTTCGCACCACCCTTCCCATGCGATTGGGAGTCCCGAAGCTTGGCGATGCGCCGCTTGATATCGGCCTGCATCTTGTCGGTCCCCTTGTGCTTGGGGATTGTCGCCAGCATTTCTTCCAATGCAGCGAGCTTCTCGTCGGCATCCCGCGCCTGACGGAATCGCTTGCGGGCCTTGATGAAGTCGGCTGTTAGGTTTGCAGGCATCGTCTCATTCCCCTCACAGAGTAGGGTAAACAAGCTCGCCCGCAGCCGCAATCGGGGCACTACTCGTTGTGCGGGATTGTCAGCGTGCTTCCCCCGATAAACTCACGAACGACAGCGTCCCCGGGAATGAGATGATGGTCGTCCACTTGCTCGATCGAGATCCCTGCTATGGAATCGAGCAGTGTGCGGCTTCGGCGATGCCTGATGTAGGCATCAAGGTACGACGGGTACAGCTTCAGATCCTCTTCGTCGGGCCAAATCCCATCATCACCATCGAAGAACGGTTTCAACACGGGGAGATCGAACGGCATCCCGCCATTGATCACGCAATCCGCAAGGCCCTTGAGCGGAATGATCGAGAACATCTCCCCTGAACGGACGTAGTGCCAGTGAAGGATCGTCGCCAGCGGCGGATGGTTGCGATGCTTAGCATCACGCAGGCTCCGGCGCATCAAGCGAACATCCTCGTAACGCGTCAGCCGCCGTCCGAACCGATCCCCTTGGTAGAGCGGGATCATCGGCGTTGGTTCATACAGTGGATTCATCGCCTCGATGTACACTCTGAACATCAGCGACGCATCGATGCCCTCGGTGATAGGCGGATAGAATCCGTGAAGGCAATCGAGAAGAAGAACCTCATTCGCCGCAAGCTTCACGGGCGCGGTGCCGTCCCTACGTCCGGTCTTGAAGTTGTAGACTGGCTTCTGGACAGTATCCCCTTCCAGCAGCGCGCGAAGGTGCTCATTGATCAGCTGAATGTCCAGCGCTTCGGGGGTCTCGTAGTTGCGATCATCGATCCAATCCGTTGGATGCTCGATCAACGACCAGAAGTAGTCATCGAGATTGAGCATCTGAAACCGCAACCCCTCACGCCTCAGTCGTTCGGTCAGCTTCACCGTTGCCGTCGTCTTCCCTGAGGACGATGGCCCGCTGATCCAGATCATCCGAATTTCGTCGCCGCCGTTCATCCGGGCAATGACATCGGCCGCGGCTCGATCAAGCCATGACTCGAAGCGCTCGAGAGACGCTTCGATCAGCGCCCCCAGGCGACCATCTCGAACAATCTCGTTCAGTCCCTCAACCGTGTCACACTCGCGTTCGCGATTCCAGGCGAGAAGAGGCTCCATGTGCTCTGCCGGGTATCCGTTCCCGGCGAACTGCTCCTCACGGATCGCTCCCTGACGAACCCAGTGATGCCCCCATCGGAAACATGTGTAGGAGTCCGCGACGGTTGTGAACCCGTTGCTCGTCAGCACGTGTAGTACCGCGTCCTGAATCTCTTCAACCGTCGGCGGGAAGTTCGTCACGAGATGGCGCGCATCAGCATTGAGACAGACCACGACCAGGTCCGAGAGCATCTCGGCAATTCCATCGTCGGTCCCACCGGCAGCGAAGATACGATCATTGACACCGGGGAGGTAGTCCTGCCCGAATCCTCCCACCGACTCTGCAGCGCGTCGCAAGGCACGGAAGATGCGCTCCTGATCGAATGTCACCAGCGCGTGGCTTCGCTTCCTTATCTTCCCGATCCTATTCAGAACAGCCATTCCACGGCCATTATAGCCCATTCCTCCGGCAGCGAAAGCAAGACTGGGGGCGCGGCCTATCGACCGCGCCCCCAGTGCCTTCCATCCACTTGGCTGCTCGCTACTCAGTCTTCGTCGCGAGAATCTCCTCTCGACTCGCCAGGAGAACCCCTTCTCGCGTGAGCAGATCATAGATATCCTCGGCGTTCCACTGCCGACACCCATCGATCACAACGGTTTGCGGGCTATCGAGAAGCCATTCGTCGTGAAGCACCTCAAGATCCCGCAAGTACTCAAGCGGTATCTTGTTCTCCTCATCGCGTCCCCGTTGATCGATCCGCTCATGGCAAACCTCAGCTGGCGTTCGAAGGTAAACAATCTTGTCCGGCTCGGCACACCAGTTCGTTTGCAGCCAATCCCACATGCGGCAGTAGACCTGCCATTCAGTTTCCGACATCAGTCCCGCCTGATAGCAGTTCTTCGCAAACACGTAGCGATCGCAGTAGATCGATCGCTCGAGCACGACCGTGCTGTGATCGATCATCGCCAGCACCTCGGTCCAGGTCTTGGCTCGTGTGGTAAACGCAGCCAGCTGAAACGTGAATGCCCACCGCTTCGGATCGTCGTAGAACATCCCCAGCAGGTTCGTCGCGAAGTCCTTCTGCCATGCGCCGACCGGTTCCTCCAGGAACCCAAACAGTCCCGACTCGTGCAAGCGTCGACCGATCGTGCTCTTACCGGCTGCGATATTTCCTTCGAAGAGAATCATCGTACGCTGCCCCCTCACTTCCCCTCCCTTTGGCGGACCCGCTCTGCCCCAACGACGCCCAGCTTCAGATTTTCGCTTCCGCCTAGCACGAACTCCGGTCTCGCTGATGGATCGAGCATGGCCGGAACTCAGAACCCTCCTCCATCATACGCAGCATGATCCGCCCGTTGAAACCCGCCACGCTCCTTCGGGATTCCCGCAGTAGGCATGCTGTCGCGGTTCCCGAGTACGTCACATTCCGATGTGAGACGAACGTCCCTCGCCCTCCTGTCTGCCTCCCGGATGTTTCACAAGTCCTTCGCAGGAGATAGACCTCTGTCGCGGACAGCCCGATCTCGCGCACCGTTTGCATTGCATTCGCTTCTGTCTTCTCTACAATCCGCCAGACATGCCAATCCGGGAGGTTCATGTGCGGACACGGAATGGAACGAGCACGGCTTTCGAAGCGACCATCTTCGACACACTTCGCATCGGTTTGCGGATGATTCGCCGCCATCCGCGGATTGCCGCCCGCGCGCTGCGGCTTCTCGACCAGCAGCGCCGTGCCAAGAAACGCCGCGCGCACCACGAAGCAGCAGGAGTCCACGTACCTCCATTCCTCATCTACAGCATCACCGATCGCTGCAACCTCGACTGCGAGGGCTGCTACGACAAGTTGCTTCACCGATCTGCCGACAGACAAGAGCTCGGAGACGATCGCGTTCGTCAACTGTTGGAGGAGGCACGGGATCTTGGCGTGTCCATCATGCTCCTTGCAGGCGGCGAACCGTTGCTTCGGAAGGATCTGCTATCCCTGATCGCAGGGTTCCCGGAGATTCTGTTCCTCGTCTTCACCAACGGCTCACTTCTCGACGATACGGCCATTGCTCAACTTCGTCGACTCCGTCACGTTGTTCCTGTCCTCAGCATCGAAGGCGATGAAACATTGACCGATAATCGCCGCGGCAGTGGAACCTACCGTCACGTGATGAATGCGATGACCCGTCTCCAAAACGGCAACGTCTTCTTCGGCACATCCACGACGCTGACACACCACAACTTCGACCTCCACCTGGATGAGTCCTACTTGCGCCAACTGATCCACCGCGGCTGCGGCCTGTTCTACTCGATCAACTACGTCCCAGTGCAACCTGGAACCGAGCATCTGCAGCTTACGTCCGATCAGGTTCACGATCTGGAACGGCGGCTTGCGACATTGCGCAGGACCCTTCCCGCCATCTTCATTGCGTTCCCTCACGATGAAGTCGCGCTGGGAGGTTGCCTTGCTGCCGGGCGTGGGTTTCTCCACATCAATGCGTACGGTGATGTCGAACCGTGCCCCTTCTCGCCGTATTCAGACGTCAATCTTGCCAAGATGTCGCTCCTGGAGTCGCTCGGCTCGCCACTGTTGCAGGGGATCCTGAACAGCGGCGTCACACTGGATGAGACCGATGGTCAATGCGCACTATGGAAGCGCCGCGCGTGGGTTGCCGAGATGCTTGCCCAGGGCAGTCCGGACATGGATATCCTTCCGCATTCTGATGAATAGCGTCGCCCCATCGGATCCGTATATCGAGATTGATCGCCTCGTGTGTGGCTCTGCTTTCGTCCCCACCGAGACCGCCACGCGCAGCTGTGCATTACAGGCAGCCGTGAAGGACCGTCTGCCTGCCGACTCGCTGTGCTCGGCGATTGTCTCGGCACTCCTTCCGCTTCGCCTCGCTGGGCCACGCGTTGCCCTCTTCACGGGCTTCGTCGTGCCCGAGACGTTTCCCATCGGAGAGACCGATGGTCCGCTGGGCGCCGCCGCGCTGGCGCGCGCACTGAGCCGATGCGGCTTCGCCGTCGAAATCCATGCCGATCCGCAAGTTGTCGACCACATGACATGGCTCGCCGCCGAAATTGGGGCGGATGTCTCCGTGTCGCCGATTCCCGACGTGCCTCCGGAGGGGATCGCCGCCTCTATCGATGTGGCGATCGCCATCGAGAAACCAGGCATGAATTCGGCCGGGTACATGCATGATTGGAGCGGTCGGCGAATCGAAGCAGGGTCTATCTCCATCGACGCCCTGTTCGTGGAGCTGAGTGTCTTGGGGAGGTTGACGATCGCAATTGGAGATCGGGGAAACGAGATCGGATTCGGCGCAATTCACGACGAGATACTCGCGCTCATTCCATCCGCCGGGCGCTGCTCGTGCGGCTGTGGAGGCGGCGTTGCAGCGATTACGCCAGCGACGCTCCTCTACCCCGCCGCCGTGTCCAACTGGGGAGCCTACGGGGTGTGTGCTGGACTTGCCATCGCCTTGAAGGATCCTTCTCTACTCCTTCACCCCGAGGAGGAGCGGCGGCTTCTCAACGTCGCCGCAGTGCGTGGCTGCCGTGATGGTCTGCTCAAAACGGCCGCCTTTGGCGTCGATGGCATCAGCGGTTCGACCTCGATGCACGTGGTGCGTGCGTTGCACCAACTCGCCAACACTGAACTTGGTTCGCGCTGAACGAGAAGCGCCTGTGCACGGCCCCATCGAAGGAAGAAACAAGGCGCTTCACGAGTAGCCAGCTCGGGCCAAGGGATCCTCTAACACCCGCAGAGATCGGCTTACCGCTGCTCCCTTCCGGGCCTCACGGGGTTCACCGACGTGCGCCGCAGAGGGCTCGGCCGTCCACGCCGCTTGCCCGAGGACGGACCCTCACGCCTTCCCCCTCCGGGAGCCCTTCGGCCCCACGTGAGCGGGTTGTGGATACAGGGGACCGCTAGCCCCCCACCTAGCACAGGCGGTGGCGGAGGGGGCGGGATTTGAACCCGCGGTACCACGAGGGTACACCAGTTCTCCAAACTGGCGGATTCGGCCGCTCTCCCACCCCTCCGGAGGACTGGATTCTAGGGGGCGTGTGATCGCCGCGCAACCAGCTCCTGATGTCGGCGACCATTGAGCCCGCAAACCTCGCTCGATTTCCGCCTTCGTCTTCACAGAAGCTGCTCCCCCGAAGCTCTGTCCCCCGTCAGATCGGGTGGTCCATCCCCCCCCCCTCAAGGACCAGCTGCCGAGATGGCGTCCTCGAACAGCCAGAAGACCGTGTCATACAGCGCCTGCTGGATGGGCGATGGAACCACAAATGCGCCGCCAAGTGACAGGTTCGAGAACGGGGACGAGTCGGAGACAAGAACAACACTTCCATCGCCAACTGAAACGATGGAGACGCTCAGCGTCAGCGATGGACTGATTTCGCGCTCGGTGACCGTTGTGCCTCGAATGACGCGATCACTGCCACACCCTTCCTCGATCGACAGTTCAAACTGCGCCAGCAGCTGATCAGCACCGCGCGGGTCACGTCCGCAACGATCGAGGACGATCAGCGCGCCACCGGATGCCACATACTCATGAACCCACGACAGGAACACGGAGTCCATGTTGTCATCTGGATTGATGATGACGTATGGCCGCTGCGGCAATACCTCGTCGCGAGACGCCGAATCCGTGAGCTGCGGGATCTTCGCGACCCGCTGGCTCCACACGAAGAACGTGTCGTACTGCCGCGTGCGATCGTAGGTCTTTGAGGAGGCTGGCTGCGGCTCGATCTCGATGTCGGAATGCTCGATGTCGAAGTACACGAGGGGGATGCCATCGGATGGTTCCTGCAACGGATACATCGATCGATGCAGAATCCCCGCCGAAAGACAGAAAACCGCCCAACCAAGAAGCACGCCGCACACGAGTGCTACCGCCCCGCCGCCGCAGCGCCGCCACCGCACCAGGCCGAGCGTTGCTATCGCAAGTCCTGCAGCAACAAGGAACAGGATGCGCAGCGATCCTCCTACGTTCCGATGCGAGAGAAATCCAAACGTTCCGAGCAGAAAAGACGGATATCCGTCCATAAACACGGAGAAATTGGAGAAGCATGTGCTGTCGGCGAACAGCACGACACGCCCCGCTCCGTGCAGCACAGCCGCTGTCTGTACGAAACGACCGAACTCCGATCGGAGGGTGTAGCGATCCTTGGGGAAGAAGTCGCGTGTCCCGTAATCAGCCTGGTTCGCAAGGATACGGTTGTCTGCAATCGTGCGATAGGCGTGAAGCGGAGCACGGATCGAACACGACGTTAGGAAGTCGAATCGGGCCACGTGCTGCATGATCGGGTCGTAGCACGAGTGCCCCGGCTTGTAGATGGTGAACGACCCCGTGTTCAGCCGGTATGTGGAGTCGAAGTTGAGCGCGAGTCCGAACTGCTCCAACACAGGATTCAGCACCGTCGTTGTTCCAAAGACGTTCGTATGGTCCCCAATAACGAACAACCCGCCGCCGGCGCGAACGAAGGCTCCAATCGTTTCGATCTCTTCCGCGGAATACGGGGAGGACGGCGTTTTCAGCACAAGGGTGCTGCACCCATCCAGCAAGTCCCCTCGGATCGGCTCCGTGAGATGATTGACAGGGTAGTAGTACGCCAGCCAATCGTACAGCGATGCGTAATTGTACGTGGTTGCCAACCCGTACGTTTCCGTATCCATTGCAATCCGCGTGCTCTCCCAATCGCCGTGTGCCTCATCGAACAGAATCGTTCCCTCGTTGCGTGGCCCCGCAGGCACGAGATACAACGCAGCGAGAACAAGCCATGTTGCCGCAAATGCAGCGCCTCCAACGGCCAGCACAATGCCTCCGCGTCCCGGAACGAACGCCGCCCGGAGCCGTGGCCCGACACCACGAGGATGGACACCAGAGAAGAGTGCGAGCAAGACGATCAGTGGAAGCATCGACACAACAAGAGTGGCGGGGTTCCAGAACAACCGCGGCGAGCCTGTTTCGAGTGCGATCAACACAAGAATCACGCGACGAATCAGCAGGAACGCGGCGATGATGCCCGTCCCTCTCAGCAGCGCCCGAATCCGATGTGTAACCCCGGCGGAACCGAGCACAAGGACAGCGAACCCGGCCAGCGCGATCAGTCCGCACACAAGTCCAAGTTGATCCCAACTAGGGACAACAGCGATCGGTCCCGTGGCCGTTTCGATGTACACCGTCCGTCCAATGACAGTTGTGGCTCTTCCTACTGCGCGAAACAGCCATCGATCGAGAGATGCCAGCAACGTCGTCCCATGGGCATCTCCCAAGAGGATCCCATACAGGTGTGCTGCTGCTGCCTGGGCGATCGCCATCGTGCCGACGACCACAGCTCCTCCGGCCAACCGTTGCGCCATGCGCCGTCGAGGCGCAAGCGCCGCTGTGGCGACACCACACACAAGCAGGAACAGAGCCGCGCGCACGCCCCCGGCTGCGTAGTACGCCGCGAACCCCGCTGGCAGCGCAAGAAACACGGCCGTCCTCCAACTTACTCCAAGCGACATCGGTTCGGATTCACATCGGACCGCACCGACTCCAACCAACGCGGCTACTCCCAACAGCGCCATCCCAATCCAGGACGGTAGCTCGTAGTACAGCGGTAAAAGCACAATGCCACCGGACGTACAAGCGGCAAGCGAGATCCACCACAATGTTCCGCGCTCGATCATGACGGGTCCTCGCCCCCTCTTGTACGCAGCATCAGCTCCGCAAGAAGGTCAAGATTCTCCATGAACGCGAACCCCTTCCCCTCAAGGTTCGCATTCAAGAAGACGCCGTGGTCGCCAACAACGATGATCGACCCAAGGCCGATTGCCCTCTCGGCAATCACGACGTACTCGGTACCATCCCAGCCGACACTGCCCAGCACAACCCACTCCGATGAAATCTCGAGCGGCCACGCGGAAGGGAGTTGCGGTGCAACTTCGAGCGAAGCGACATCTGGACGAATGGAGCCCAGAGGAATCGCTGAGACCCGTACGCCAAGCGGCAACAGAAACTCATCCATTGCGATGGACTGCGGCCACCCTGTCGAGATGATCAGCCGTCCTCCCTGCGAGAGCCATTCCAGCAGGCTCTCCGCCTCGCGAGAGGAGTACCCACGTGTCGGCGCGATGGAGAGGATGGCAGACTGCGGCGAGGGCAGAGACTCGAATGGCGTTTCAAGGTAGATGAACGGCAAGAAGCCGGCGCGGGCCAATCCTATCCCCAAACCCTCCACACCGCCGTCATGAAGCGGCTCGAACCGAACCAGATTTCCATGCGCGCTATCGATCACGCCGATTCGACCCACGGGAGCCTCCGTGGTCACCGAAGAGATTGGGATCATGTGTCCTCCCATGATCCCAATCGCCGCCGCGAGAGCGATCGCGCCGGCCATACTCACGCGGGAACGTCGCAGGGCGGCCGCCCCGACAACCACAAGGACCAATGCAGCGAGACTGCTCCCCGGAGCGCGCCAGCTTCCCGTCTTGTCCGTCAGCCATCGTACAAGCATGTCCGTGAATTGGTGCGACAGCGCCAGAGCGGAGTTCTGAAACGAGGAGGTATCCCCGAACAGCACCGCCTTGCCTCGGCCCAGATGGCGCACAGCGGCAAGCACGAGATCCCCGTAGCGTTCTCCTCGGTCGAACTCCAGATTCCCAAGCAGCGCACGTCCCGTATTCTCTGGATCACCCGGGTCACTGTATGCCCGTCGCCCGACGAGAATCGGACAGACCATCGGATGGAGCGTCGTGCAAACCGAAGCGCCGATACTCACGGGGATTTCGACCGCTTGGACTTGCGCGGAGAACGGGGAGAGCATTCGGATGGTGCGGGACCACCCGGGATCCTCGCTTGCTGCCGAGTCAAACGCAAGTGAGAACCCCAACGGCAACGTGAGATCATTGACCGTATCCATGATCCCGCCGATGTTTGTGTGGTCGCCGAGAACCAGCAATCCGCCGCCGGCTCGCACAAAGGAGAACAGGCTCTCCTTCTCGTGCGCCGCGAACGGCTCGCCCGGGTTGATGACGACCACCAGATCGACATCACTCAGGACATCGTCCGTGATCTCGTCAGTCAAGCTCGTGCGGTGCCCCCCTGCTTCGACGTACTCGAGGAACTGCCCGAACGTCGCCCCTGTGAACGCGTTGCCAGGTGCAGCATCGGACGGCGTGCTCCAACTCCCAAGCAGCGTGTGGTCGACGAACAGCACATGTCGAGACTCATCGCAGTCCCGTCCGGGGGCGATGACAGGGAGTGCGACCAGCGTCCATGCAAGGCCGGCCACCATGACCAGTCCAGACGCCATGGCCCACACGCGACGACGACGCGGGAGGGGGGGGACGCCATCTCCCAGTGAGATAGCGAGGACGCAGATGCTGATGAGCAGTGCAGCGTAGCTCAGTTCGACCGCGAATCGAACCTCCGGCACAAGGCCACCGATGGAGGCCGCAGCGGCGTGGGCGACAAACAGGCCGATTCCGGCAAGCGGGAAGATGACACGATGACCTTGCTGGGATCGTATGGCAGCGGAAATAAGCAGCGGACTCACAACGATGAGCAGCGACAGCCCGCTTGCACTGGCGCCGAGCCCTCCTCCCCCTGCCCAGGAGAACAGGGTCGTCGTCAGCCAAACGGACGCCAGGTTCACTGCATTCCATAGCCCGGGTGCCGCGGTCAGAACCGTGCCGATGACTCCGACCATGACGACGCACCGCGCCCTCGTGTCCAGATTCGCTGCATGGCGATCCAGGCCCATCATTCCGACGACCCACACGGATGCGAACAGCAGTGCGGCGCCCATCAGAGTGAATGCCCCAACTGCACCGACGATGATCAACAGAAGATACGGCGCACAGTCACGAATTGCGCCGGCTTTCCAGCGCCGTCCCATCGCGAAAAGAGAAGCTGCAATCAGCGCACACATCGCGATGATGCGGGCGATGTCGGGCATCGGTTCACCCAGTGTGCCGCTCAACATCACAAGACACGAGAGGTAAATCAGATCGGGAGATCGGTGACCCAGACCGCGCAGTGAACGCCAAACAAGCTGGAGCGCGATGCGGCATGCCGATCGCATCGCGCTCCGCGTCACGCGCAAGTACCGACTACCCATACACCCTATGGCAACCCATTACCGCTCTGCAACAACGAACGGTGTCGTAACCCATGTGGAGCAACCCGTCGTGACCGAGGTGGCAATCATCTCAATCGTCTCGGTCCCGAATGCCGGCAGCGCACGCAAAGCCCCTCCATAGTCACGGATCTCGTGCCGTCCAGACTCAACCGTTCCCGCCCAGAGCAGGAAGGATGTCCCATCTGCTTGATGCCGGATGATCTCGACCTGCGACACGCTGTTCGCGTAGAAGCTCAGCGACACCTCGTCTCCCGGATGATAGACGATGTCGTCGGTCATGATCCAAACATCGTAGGTAGGACATAGCGCCGTGTGATAGTCCTCGACCTCACCATTGCGAGCCGCACCTGCGCTCTGCAGCACTTCCTGTGTCCCGAATCGGAATCGGGCATAGGAGGTCTCTGGCGCATTGGCCTCCGCCGGAATCTCGAAAGCGATCCAGTTGAACCCTTTCTGCAGTGGAAGCGATGGATCAAACAACCGCTCCACCGGCTCTCGCCCCTTCCAGTCGCCGTTCTCATCGTAGTCGATCCACCCGTGGAGGAACCCCTCCTCTGATGCATCCGTGATGAGTATTGCCTGTCTTCCGGGAATCAGGGACGTAGGGAACCAGACGCCATCTTCATCATCACGAACCGACCACGGACGGATATCGTCGCCGTACGCAATGTCGTCTGGCTGTCCGTCAGGCTCCTCGTCAATTCGCATTCCCAGATAGTAGATCCCGTCCACGCGATGCCGGGCACCATCATCCTGCAATCGCGTCAAGTATCGATACCTCGCAGATACAGAGCGATCCGGCGCATCCGCGAAGTCCCACAGCTCGCACTCAGCGGCAAGGCATGTCTGCCCCTCGCAGGTCGGTCCATCGCACGTCGGACCCTCGCAGGTCGGGTGGGTACATGTTGGGCCGTCGAACGTTGGGAAGTCGCACGCCCACGGATCGCATGTGCGATCGCCACAGGAGATCCCGTCACATGTGGGCCCTGCACATGTACGAAAATCCAATGTCGGTCGTTCGCAGTCGCCATCGCACGTTGCATCGCACGTACGGAATCCTGCGCACGTCGGGCCAACGCATGTGCGGTCAGCACATGTCGGGACGGGGCAGGTCGCCCCTTCGCATGTACCGCCATCGCACGTCGAATCCTCACACGTCTCCTCGCACGTCCAGCCGTCGCACGTCTCCTCGCACGTCCACCCATCGCAGGTCTCGTCACACGTCCACCCATCGCAGGTCGTGTCACACGTCATCCCTTCGCACGTGCGGTCACACGTCTCCTCGCACGTCATTCCATCGCAAGTCTCGTCACACGTCCACCCATCGCAGGTCGTGTCACACGTCATCCCTTCGCACGTGCCATCGCACGTCTCCTCGCATGTGTATCCGTCGCACGTGCCATCGCACGTCTCCTCGCATGTGTATCCGTCGCATGTCCCTTCGCACGTGCTATCGCACGTCATCTCGCATGTGTATCCGTCACACGTCGCTTGGCACGTGTTATCGCACGTCGTTTCGCATGTGTACCCGCCGCACGTCCCTTCGCACGTGTTCCCGTCACACGTCGCTTGGCACGTGGGCCCGTCACACGTCCCTTCGCATGTGCTCCCGTCGCACGTCCCTTCGCACGTGCGGCCGTCGCAGGTCGCTGCGCAGGTCACTCCGCATGTCGCAGCGCATGTCTTGCCACATGTATATCCGCCGCACGTCCCTTCGCACGTCAAGCCATCGCAGGTGGATGGGCATGTCTTGTCACACGTGACCATGCCAACAAGCGTGCTGCAGGGTGCCGCTAGCGACTGAGCCGCTCCATAGGCCACTTGGGACGTAACCGGAGCAAGTGCATTCCGCTCCCGAGATGTGTATAGCGGGCTCCATTCGACATCGCCAATCCCGCTTCCTGCCTGGTCGCTCCACAGATAGATCGCCGAGCTGAGTCCGACAACTACGAGAAAACCGACGAGAACTCCAAGCGCTTTCTTCCGCACAGCACCCACCTCCCTGCGCTGCGATTGCTGTCAGCGAGCACAGCATCCAAGAATACACCCAGTCTAGCGGATCGTGTCGGGATTTGGAAGTGCTTCATGTCATGGGAGCACATGCGCACGCGGTTCGTCCTATCTCAGCAGGGCTTGAGGCCCGGGCGGGCTGGGCCCGGGCCTCTGGAGGTTGGTGCGTTTGGTGGGTGCTCTCACTAGATCATCGGAATGTTGCCTCACGTCCGTGAATTCATTGTCTGCAAGTTGTGGCGGCATTGTGTACATCCAACAGCGGTCGACTGACGCCTCCATCGCATCGGTCCGGTTTGCATGTCCCGTTCTCGAGACATATCCTTCGGGATTCCCCGCTCAGGCGGACACCGCCCTCAAGCGGCGGAGGGAGCACTACATGACCGGATTGTTGGCAACAGGCTTGGCCATCACACTGGGCTACGTCCTCGGGGAACTCGTACGGAAGCTTGGCCTCCCACGCGTAAGCGGATACATCATCGCCGGCCTCATCCTCAATCCACAGATCACAGGATTCGTGTCTGAATCATTCGTTCAATCGATGGACACAACGACCAGCTTGTCTCTGGCCATTCTCACGTTCTCCATCGGTGGGACACTTGCCTTCGGTCCACTGAGAGAGCTCGGCAAGAAGCTTCTGTTCATCGCATTTGGGGAGGCACAGCTCTCGGCCCTGCTCGTGACAGCAGGCTGTCTCGCAACCCTCCCGTTTCTCCTGCCGGGGGACAACAGCTTCGTTTCGACCATCGCCCCTCTCGCCATTCTGCTGGGAGCCCTTGCATCGCCGACGGATCCCTCCGCAACGCTCGCGGTCGTCCGTCAGTACCGCGCAAAGGGCATGGTGACGTTCAGCATCATGGCGTCTGCTGCGCTCGACGATGCCCTTGGCATCTTCAACTTCAGCCTAGGCGTCGGCATCGCGCTGATTCTTGTGGCGCATCGTGTGGAGGGGATCGGCACGATTCTCGATCCGCTGGTCTCTGTGGGGGGAGCGCTGGCTCTTGGCGCAGTTTCGGGTTTGGCGTTCCGGTTCGCTCCGAAGTGGCTCCGCGGCGAAAGCGATGGACTGCAAATAGCCCTCCTCCTCGGACTACTTGCCACATGCTACGGGATCGGAACGTTTCTCGGGCTCGACCAACTACTTGCCACGATGGCCATGGGTATCGTTGTCGTTAACACCGCACGCAGAAAAGAACGACATAATATCTTCCGCCTGTTTGAGGAGTCCGTGGAGCCTCTCGTGTTCATCGTCTTCTTCACGGTCAGCGGTATGCTGCTCGACGTAGTTGTGCTCTGGCAGTACTTGCCCGTGGTGCTCGTGTTCGTCCTCTTCCGATCGATCGGCAAACTTGGTGGAACCTACCTGGGGGCAAGGCTCGGCGGAGCATCGCTTGCCGTCCGCCGGTACGCGGGATGGGGACTGATACCGCAAGGCGGAATCGTCATCGGCCTGGCTCTCCTCGTCCAACAGGAGGCGGCGTTGGCATCCTTGAGCCACATCCTACTTCATGTCATCATCGGTGCAACGGTCGTCCACGAGCTGATTGGACCGCTCACAGCGAAGCTCGCGATCATGAAGGCCGGCGAAGTCACGTTCCCCCACTAGTCCTTGGTTGCGCGTCTCGATCGACGCCAGGCTTTCACTCTTTCGCGGTAGGCGGCCATGCTACGTGTTCGGCGCACTGACACCAAGAAGCTCACGAATCATCCAGAGATACCACGTGGCGGCCGTGTCGAGGTCCGCAATGGCCACGCGATCCTGACTGCTGTGCGCATCGACGATCCTCCCGGGGCCGAACACGATCGTCTCTACCCCATGGGCAGCCAAGTGCCCACCATCCGACCAGTACGTCACACCGATCGTCTCCTGAGGCAGTGCGGTCTCGCGGCAAGCCTCCAGCGCCGCACGTGCGATCTGCGAGTCGGGGAGCGTCTCAAGCGCCTTGTGTGGAACCACCGAGCTCATTCGGCTCTCCTCGACATCGACGCTCAGTCCATCCACACCGCCGCAAACCGTCTCAGCAAGCACGCGCAGTTCGGCAAGCGGATCATCGTCGCCGGGGACCATCCGGCGGTCGATCTCGATCTCACACCGCTCGGCAACAATGTTGGGCTGGGTCCCCCCACGGAGGGCCCCGACGTTAACGGTTGAGCATCCGAGCAGAGGATGGGTGCGGTCGCTGAGTTTTTTGCGCAACGCCCCTTCGATCGCGCACACAAGCCTCGCCGCGTAGGAGACAGCAGAGACACCCTCTTCAGGGCAGCTCCCATGTGCCCCCCGCCCACTCAGGATGATGCGGACGAAACAAGCGCCCTTGTGTGCAAGCGCCACTCGCAGATCGGTCGGCTCCCCGACAATGGCGTAATCGGCGCGGACCCCTGCATCGATCGCGGCCTTCACCCCAAGCCCCCCGGTCTCCTCATCGACCGTACCCAGGAACACAAGATCTCCTTGCAGCCCACCGGAGCGCGACAGAGCGCAATCCCGTGCCACATCTGCCATGACACACGCCATAGCGGCGACAGCGCCCTTCATGTCGCACGCGCCACGTCCCCACAGCGCGCCATGGGTAACGCAAGGAGTGAACGCATCGAGCATGTCTCCGGCAGGAACCGTGTCCAGATGTCCGCAGAGCATCAAACTCGGACCGTCGTCCTCACCTGGAATCCTCGCGATGACGTTGGAACGCTCGTCTTCCACGAACTGTAGCTCCGCTTCGACTCCGCGTTCCTGGAACCAGTCCGTGAGGAACCTCCCGACCGCCGCCTCTCTTCCTCCGTACAGCTTGTGGCTCTCGATCGCGATGAGCTGCTTCGCTAGCTCAAGAACATCCGGCCGCTCGGCAGTCATCTTTTCGACGGAGACAGCGTTTTCATCCGTCCCGCCGCGGCTGCGTCCTTGGCGATCTCGCGCAGCCGGAATTTCTGGATCTTCCCCGATTGCGTCATCGGGAACTCGTCCAAAATCTCAACGTACCGCGGAACCTTGAAGTTGGCGATCTCACCCACGCAGTAGTCGACGATCTCCTGCGGATCGATGGTTACACCTTCACGAGGAATGATGTACGCTGCCGCAACTTCACCGAAGACGTCGTCCGGCATTCCGATGACTGAGACATTCTGCACCTTGGGGTGCGTGAACAGATACTCCTCGATCTCCGCCGGATAGACGTTGAACCCACCACAGATCAGCATATCCTTCTTTCGACCGACGATCTTGACGTACCCTTCTGCGTCCATCGTCGCGAGATCCCCTGAGTACAGCCACCCCTCGGCATCGATCGATTCGGCTGTCTTGTCGGGCATCTGGTAGTATCCCATCATCACGTTGTAGCCACGGCAGGCAAGCTCTCCCATCTCATCGGTAGGAACCGGTTCGTGGTCCTCATCCGCGATCTTCACTTCGATTCCATCCAAGGCCCGGCCCACCGTCTCGACACGTCTTTCGATCGAGTCATCGAACCGCGTCATCGTGATAACCGGCGACGCTTCGGTGAGACCATAGGCGATCGAGACGTTACAGTGCAGCTCTTCCATTGTCCCCTTCATCACCTCGATCGGACACGGCGCGCCCGCCATGATCCCCGTTCGCAGCGTCGACACGTCATAGGAAGAGCCATCGTCCTTCCCTTTGCGATTCTCCTCCAGTTCAAGCACGAACATCGTCGGCACGCCGTAGAGCACCGACACGCCAAACCGTTCGACCAACTCGAGGGCCTCCCGTGGCTTGAACACCTGCATCGGCACCATGGCCGCACCCCACGTGATCGATCCGGCAATTCCCATCACGCAGCCGAAGCAATGGAAGAACGGCACAGCCAACAAGAAGACATCCTCTTCCGATGTATGCAGCACCTCGGTGACCTGCTCGGCGTTCTTCGCGATGTTGTGGTGAGACAGCATGGCGCCTTTGGGATTGCCGGTCGTCCCAGATGTGTACAGAATGAAGACGTTGTCCTTTGGATCGCACTGCGCTTCTCGCGCCCCCACTTCGCCATCGGACAGTTTGTCCGCCCCACAGGACATGACATCTTCGAACCGTTTCATCTCCGGTCCGGCGGTTCCTCCTACAACGATGATGTGTTTCAGATTCGGCAGCCCCCCCCGAATCTCTTCGATCATCGGCACGTAGTCGATTCCCACAAAGGACCCTACAGCGAACAGCGTCGTCGCCTCGGAATCATCGAGGATATACTCCACCTCGTGCGTCTTGTAGCGCGTGTTCATTGGCACAACAACCGCCCCGATCCGGGCAATCGCGAAGTAAGCGATGACCCACTCAGGGATGTTGGGCATCCACAAACCTACCTTCTCACCCTTCCCAACACCGCAATCGAGCATTCCGCGCGCCAATCGGTCGACTTGCGCGTCCAATTCCTCGTACGTGAACATCGTGCCGCTTGGATCCAGGATGGCGTTCTTCTTCGGGAACCGCTCAGTCGTGTCATGAAGGACTTGGGACAGTGTTCTCATGAACCCACCTCTCCGTGGCTTGGATGTGCGGTGATTATCTGGAAGGGCCAAACCGTCCGCAAACTGGTCTCACATGAGCCGCTACCGTAGAATCGCGATCCTCGCTGGATATGCTCATCGGTGGAGCGCACAACGCAAGGAGAGGCAATGATTCCCGCCATATCGTTTGTCGGCCATCACAACAGCGGCAAGACACATCTCATTTGCAGACTCATTCCCTATCTTGCAGAACGCGGCTTCCGCGTCGGCGCGGTCAAGCACGCTCCACACGCCGTCACGCCGGCCTCCCAAGCAACAGATAGTGCAACGCTCGGCGCTGCCGGCGCTGAGCCGGTCCTTCTGCTCGGGCCATCGGAGGCTGTCCTCACATGGACCCTCACCAAGGAGGAGCCGCTCAGCGTACTGATCGACAAGCTCTTCGCGGGCTGCGATATCGTCCTCGTCGAAGGCTTCAAGCGCGGGCCGCTTCCGAAGATCGAGGTGTTCCGCCGCGGCCGTGACATCGCTCGCGAGCCGCTTGCCGGCACGATCGATGTTCTTGCCGTCGTGACGGATGACCGGATCGCGATGCCAGATGAAGCAATCATGCTTAGACCAAGCGATCTGTCCGGGATCTCGGATCTCATCGAGTCCACGCTTTTCTAGGAGTTCGTGATTGCGTCTCCGTCAGGCCTGTGGTACTCTCATTCTGTGATGAACAGCGCTTCCGCTACAAGCCCCGCGACGATTGCGGGCCATGCCGCCGCAACGCTCTACCTGGTATCCCGCTCGCTCGATCGCCTTCTTGAAGGACGGAAGCTGGCGGCTCCGCTGCTTGGCGACTCTGACGCTGCCACGCGCAGAGCCGAACGTGGCTGTCATCCCGATCTCATCGAACTGGTGCCGCCAGAGAAGAAGGAACGGATCGGAATCGATCAAGTCCGCGATGTGATTCGTGTTGGGCAGTTCTCACCAGTCCAGGCGAAACGGAAGGTCTGTCTCATCCCGCGATCTGAGGCTCTCACTCCTCCTGCAGCCAACGCTCTTCTCAAGATCATGGAGGAACCTCCACGTAATCTGATGTTCGTCATTCTCGCCGAGCATCCAAGCGACCTGCTCCCAACGATTGTGTCGCGCTGCCGGATCCTCCGCATTCCTCCAATTGCCCGAGCCGTGTTCGTTCGTCATCTAGTCGACGCAGGCTACTCAAAGGCCGATGCGGATTGGCTCGCTCGTATTCCGTTACGGGACGGTGATACTGACCGCCTGAAGGATGCTCATCTCGACGTTGCTGCGGCACGTGACGCCGCATTGACAGAGCTGCGAGACGGGACAATCGCCGATCTGGTGTCGATCGCAATCGGTGATCGGCCGATCCCGCGGCACGAAGCGCTTCTGTCCCTTCTCCTTCGAATCGGCCAGCGGGATCCTATTCTCTTGACCGCCGGCATTCGTGTACTTGCTTCGCAGGATCGGGACACACTCGCGCGATGTCTTCAAGAGCTGCACGCGACCTGCTTCGGGCTTGTCCACGCCTCTCATGGTGGCGGAACGGCTCCCGGAGCGCTGAATGACATCATTGGCCAGCTCGGGACACAGGGAATCCGAAAGATTTGCCTCGCGATCGATGACGCCCATCAATCCATCTCCGTCTACACCGCCCCCGAAGCGGTGCTCCTGTCGCTGATGCTCACAGCGGAAGAGGATACCGATGGCGAGTGACCGCGTTGTATTGGTTCGGATTCACAATCTCGATCGCGAGACCACCTGCTTGAGCGCGGGTTCCGTTCCCATCCAGCCCGGTCAGTCCTGCGTCGTTGATCACAACGGGTTGAGACTTGCCGTGATGCTCAACGAACTCGAGGCGGGGGTCGGCCTAAGCGAGCAGCTCGACCGCGTCGTGCGGATCGCGTCACAACGCGACATTGACACACATCACTACAACCAGGCGGACGCGGAAAGGATCCTCTTCTCCACTCGTGAAGTCGTTGCACGACACAAGCTTCCGATGCACCTCGTCGCCGCTGAGTACACGCTCGACAGGAAGCACTTGCGCATCTACTTCACCGCGCCGCATCGTGTGGATTTCCGTGGCCTTCTGCGCGATCTTGCCGGCCGATACGGGACGCGCATCGAGCTTCGCCAGATGGGGGCAAGAGACGAGGCACGCATCAAAGGGGGGATCGGCCGGTGCGGGCTGGAGATCTGCTGTCATCGGTTTCTCCATGAGCCAAATCCAGTTCCAATGGAGATGGCCTACGATCAAGAGCTGTTTGTGTCCCCGGAACGGATTACCGGATGCTGTGGCCGTTTGATGTGCTGCCTTGCATACGAGCACGAGACCTACAAGCGCGCACTGGCCGAGCTTCCGGAACTCGGCGCTCACGTTGCTTGGGGGGATAGAAAGGGCAAAATCATTTCTCACAGCATCTTCCGCGATACCGTGACCGTCCTCACCAATGATCGAGAACGCGTGGAGGTCAACAGAGCGGAGATCACGGTTCTTCAGCCGGGGAAGCGCCGCAAGAGATAAGGCACCCGCCATCACGCTCCAGTGCCTCCCATTCCACAGCTGATACGGAAGCCTTCACATGCGCTGCCTCGCCCGTGTACTCAACAATCCGCGCTCGCCCCGATGTCGTGAGTGGCGAAAGCTTGTGCAGCGCACCCAGAGGGAAGCTGAACATGATCGCCCGATCCCTGGGGAACACGAGTGACGCAATCTTCGCTTTCAGCTCCTCGATTTGCTGTCCTTCCAATGCGGAGATCGCTATTCCTTCGACGCCACTCGGCACACCATCTGGAAGCAAGTCGATCTTGTTCAGTACGTTGAGTGTCTCTGGACGCCGCTCGTGTCCGTGGAACACTTCCTGCTCCAAGATCTCCAGCACGACGCGGTGATCGTCTCTCCATGTCGGCTTTGAAACATCGATGACGTGAATCAGCAAGTCCGCGTACTGAGCCGCCTCCAGCGTCGCCGCAAATGCCGGCACCAGATGATGAGGCAATTCACGGATGAACCCAACCGTGTCCGCGAACAGCGCGCGCCTTCCCGGTGCGACAGCACCCCGTCGAACCACCGAATCAAGTGTGGCAAAGAGCTTATCCTCCACGAATGCATCCACTTCACATAGCCGATTCAGAAGTGTTGACTTGCCACTATTGGTGTACCCAACCAGTGCGATCCGCGGAATGACGCTCTTCATCCTCTTCTTGCGTCGAACAGCCCGTTCGGCCGTCGCCTTCACGAGCCGCTTCTCCAGCGTGTGGATCCGTCGGTTGATCTTGTTTCGGTCGAGCTCTAGCTGCGTTTCACCCGGTCCACGGGTCCCAACGCCGCCCACAGCGCGACCTCCGGCGCGTGTTAGCGACATCCCCCACCCCCGCAGTCGTGGGAGAAGGTAGCGAAGCTGCGCCAACTCGACCTGCAACCTGGCCTCCTTCGTTGCCGCTCGCTGAGCGAAAATATCGAGGATCAGCTGCGATCGATCGATGACCTTCCGCCCGATCGCCTCTTCAAGATTCCGAGCCTGTGCCGGTGACAGCTCGCTGTCGAATAGGACTGCATCGGCATCAAGTTCCATCGCAGCCGCCTTGACTTCCTCGACCTTTCCCCGCCCGACAAACGTTGCCGGAGCGGGACGATGCCGCTTCTGCACAACAGTCGCCAGAGTCTGAATTCCTGCTGTGTGGGCAAGCAGTTCAAGCTCACGGAACGTCTCCATGTCTGCCGAGCCATCGGCAATCCCAACCAAGATCGCCTGCTCCGTCCCGTAGACTCGGGCTCGTGTTCCCAACCGGTCCTCAATCAGCCGTTCGTGATTTCCACTACTCATCGCATCGTTCAATGTGGGCTCCTAGGTGCCTGAGCTTCTCATCGAAACACGAGTATCCTCGATCGATGTGCTCTAGTCGGGTCACTGTAGTGACCCCTCCTGCCGCCAAACCAGCGAGAACCAGCGCCGCGCCAGCTCGGATGTCTGTCGCAGCCACCGCTTGCCCCCGGAGTCGTTCGACTCCGGTGACGGTCAGTGTCGAGCCATCTCGGGCGATCAACGCGCCCATTCTCCGCAGCGCTTCGACATACGCGAAGCGGTCTTCGAAGACTGTCTCTACAAGCCTTCCTACCCCGGCGACCCTCGCTTGATAGGCGACAAACGGGGGATGGAGATCGGTTGGAAATCCAGGATGTGGCGCCGTGACAACATCCGTTGGCAAGGGCCGTGTCGTTCCTTCGACCGCCACTGCATCTCGATCTATCGTGACGACAGCGCCGCTTGCGTCAAGAGACTGCAGAAACGCCCCGAGTTGCTCCCTCTGAGCCCCCTCTACTGTCACCGCCCCACCCGTTGCGGCGGCTGCGAGAAGAAATGTCCCCGCTTCCATGCGGTCGGGCATCAACGTGTGCTCAGCTCCGTGGAGTGACGTCTGCCCTCTGATCCGATACGTGCGACCAGCGATTGCGACGTCGCCTCCCATCTTTCGCAGCAGCGCAGCCAGCTCTGCAACCTCGGGCTCCGTTGCACCGTTCTCGATCACCGTCTCCCCCGATGCCAGTGATGCAGCCATCAAGATCTGCTCGGTCGCGCCGACGGACGGGTAGGGCAACACGATCCGCGCGCCGATCAGCCGGTCGGCTGAGACCGTTACAACACCTTCCTCCTCGTGGACATGGGCTCCAAGAGCCCGAAGCCCATCCAGATGTAAGTCGATGGGCCGGCGCCCAATCGCACACCCCCCGGGGAGCGGAACAACCGCCCTCCCCCTGCGAGCGAGTAGCGGCGCCAGGACAAGGAATGAAGCTCGCATCTGCCGGACCGAGTACGCGTCCGCTTCTGTCGACAACTGTCCGCTTCCCACAATCGAGACATGCTCTCCGTGGCGGATGACACGCGCCCCGAGTGCGCCCAGCGTGTACAGGATTGTGCTCACATCCCGGAGCTGCGGAACTCGGTGTAGAATGACCGGCTCATCGGTCAACAACGCCGCGATGCAGGCGGGAAGCGCCGCATTCTTCGCGCCTTCGACACGAATCGTTCCCGAGAGCGGAACGCCTCCTTCGATACGAAGCGACTCCATCAGTTAGGGAAGATACCGGAGTGGATCGATTGGGAATTCGCCGTTGCGAATCTCGAAATGCAGATGTGGACCAGACGAGATCCCGGTGTTCCCCGAGAGCGCGATCTCCTGGCCGATCTCAACGTACCGGCCCGCGGCAACAAGCGCGCTCGACAGATGGCCGTACATCGAGTAGTACCCGTCCGTGTGCTCAAGAACAAGCACGTTTCCGTATCCCGGTTGCTCACCATAGAAGAAGACCTCGCCGGCAGCACCGGCGTGAACGCTCGTTCCTTCCGGGACATCGATGTCGATTCCGTCGTGGTGGTGACGGTTTCCAAGCACAGGGTGAACACGCCAGCCAAACGTTGACACAACCTCACCATCCAACGGCCAGACAAACCGAGACGGTACCCCTTTCGATAGGCGAACAACATCGTCCCAGAACGTCGTTGTAGCATCTGGGATCAGGAGACGATCTCCTGCATAGATCGTCGATGACGTTGCGATCTCGTTCGCAGATGTCAGCGCCTCAATCGGGACAGCGTACGTAAGTGAGATGTCAGTCAACGTCTGACCCGGCTGAACCGTGTGCACAACGCCTTCCTGCGAAGCGTACAAGACTTGCCCGGGTTGCAGCTGTCCATCTCCAACCAGGCGATTGCTTGCCAGCACATTGGACACGCTAACTCCCAGCTCTCCCGCGATATCGCTAACGCTCTCACCGTCCGACACGCTGTGCTGGAGAATGCTGCCGTGTATCGCCGAAGCCGCTGACGTTACCACATCGTCCGTGGTGATCGGGAAGACATCCAGAGGAATATCGTCCGTTGAAACGGGTGTCGTATCGTCTTGAGCGATTGCCCCCCCGTCGTCGATGATCGTCAGCCCGTCATCACGCCTTGAGCACCCGGAACGGAGCAGAATCGGTACAAGGATAACCGCCAGGACGAATACGACCGCAATCGCAACACGGTCCTTGCGGATCGGTTTCTGTGCCTGGTAGCGGTTCCCGTAGCTAGTCACTGCTCATCAACTCAAGGAACTGGTCATTGTCCTTGGTCGCCTCC
>CAZORQ010000013.1:0-57518 GCA_964582285.1 uncultured Thermotogae bacterium | reverse complement strand
GGCGTCAATCGATACCGATCCCGCCACGCGTCGACGTAGAGCCAATCGATCCGCGTCGTCGTCGTAGAGCTACCGGCTGTCATCTGACGCAGCACCAGCCCTTCCTCAAGCTGGATTGTCGTCTTCCGGTCGGGGACGGCTGCGACCTCAAGGACGAATGAGTAGAAGTCGGAGGACTCGTACGTCTCCGTTCGCAATGTTGTACCGTTCTGAAGTGTGATTCTCACCGATACGCAGCCCGGTGCGTCAGATGGGATGCGAACGCTGGCGATCTTCTCTTCGCCAAGCATAATGAGCTGCGGCTGAAGGCCCAAGACGCAGTTGTAAATCGTGAGAAGGAGCTCGGTTTCATCCTTCGAGGATTCCATGACAATGGGAGTGAACCCATCAAAACGAAACACGATGCGCGCCGAGGTCGCTTCGACATCCGTCAGTATGGATGCCACTGTCTCCACATACCACGACTCACCTACACGATGGGCCTCGCCACCGATGATCCCGACCATCCAGTTGAGCATCGCATAGGGAACTCCTGCACGAAGCGCATACTGATCCTCGGTGAGACGTCGCCACCTGCTGTTCCAGCGGAGGACGAGCCTGTCGCCATCGACAGTGGTCTCAATGCCAATGCTCCGACCAAACTCCACGATCGGGACAAGAATCGACTCACTTTCCACAAGGATCGGAGCGTCCGGTTCGAAGAGCATGCCGTTCACGTAGATCGTGATGCCGAAGGTGCAAATCGACCACGAAACAGCAGACAGCAGCCAGACTGCAATCCCCCTGACCACCCTGTGTTTCATTGAGGGCTACTCCTCCTTTGTGCCCTCCTCATCCACCTGAACCCGAACCTCGACGGAGATGTCCTTGTATAGGTTGATCGTTACGGCATGCGGACCGAGTGACTCGATCGCATGATCAAGCTGGACTCGCGATGTCTCGAGATGCTCACCGAGGAGCTGTTTGATCTGCTCGGCGATGTCCTCCGCCCGCACTGAGCCATACAGACGATCATCATCATGCGCCTTGCGCTCGAAGCGGAGCGTCTGGTCCGCCAGTTTGTCACGCAGGTATCTTGCCTTCTCCTCGCGTTGGAGAAGCTCTGCTTCGTGCGCTGTCTTCTGCTTCGCGAAGCGGGCAATATTGTGTTCGGTCGGCAAGACGGCAAGCCCGCGAGGGACCAGGTAGTTCCGTGCATAGCCATCGGCCACGTCGACAACCTCCCCGACGTGGCCCAGCCGGTCGACAGTTGTAGTAAGCAATACCTTAGCGATCGTAATCACCCCTGTCTCTCAATACCGAGTGATTGTAGAAAGCCCGCATCTCTTCGTCAAACCAGGCCTCTGCCGCGGCAACAGCCCGATGGTATACTGTGGCCGATGATTGAGCTCAATGAATGGATGAGACATCGAGATCGCGTCCTGGTCATGGGAATCGTAAACGTGACACCGGACTCTTTCTACGATGGCTACCGTTTCTTCCGGCACAAAGACGCCATCGAACACGGACTTCGGATGGTCGACGAGGGTGCGGATATCATTGATGTGGGCGGTGAATCGACGCGCCCGGGTTCTCAATCGATCTCCGCCGAGGCCGAGGCAGATCGCGTGATCCCCGTCGTCAAAGGAATCCGCAAGCGAAGTGCTGTTCCCATCTCGATCGACACGACCAAAGCGCAGGTCGCCGAAGAAGCGCTTGACCACGGCGCCGGGATCATCAACGATATCAGTGCGTTGCGCTTCGATGAGCGAATGCCCAGTGTCGCAGCACGCACCGACGCGTTCGTTATTCTGATGCACATGCAAGGTGATCCAGCAACGATGCAGCACCGCCCATCCTATGCTGACGTTCTCCGTGAGATTCACTCGTTCCTGTCCGAGCGGGTCGACGCCGCCATCGCAGCCGGGATCGCTGAAGACCGAATCATCGTTGACCCGGGAATCGGTTTCGGCAAAAATCTCGAACACAACCTCACGATTCTCCGGAACCTCCCCCAGCTCACCGCTCTCGGGCGACCGCTTCTTGTCGGGCTGTCCCGGAAATCCTTCCTTGGGGCAATCCTCGACCTGCCGCAGGAAGAGCGAATCGAGGGGACCATCGCAGCGAATACAGTCGCGATCCTCCACGGAGCATCGATTATCCGTGTCCATGACGCAAAGGAGGGAAGGCGAACGGCTGATGTCGCGGCCCGCCTTCGACACCATGTCATTCCGAATCGCTGAGTTTCTGGCAAGTCCTGGCCGGCGACTCCCCGTCGCATCTACGCTGCAGGGGAAGCACGATCCCGAAACCCTCTGCATGGTCGAATCGATCGAACTCGACGGCGAAGGGTTCGCCCAGCTCTCGACAATGTACTTCGAGGTAACCCTCCGCGCGAGACTCGTCCAGCCCTGTCGCCGTTGTCTTGCACCGGTTGAGTCAACGTTGGAGATCGATGAATCGTTCGAGGTGCAGGTTCCGCCCGGCTCTGAGTCCATTGATCTTCTGCCGATCGTCCTCCGCCTTGTCCTTTCTTCCCGTGAACCGAACGTTCTCTGCAAGCCTGATTGTCTCGGTCTCTGCCCTGCCTGCGGCATCAATCTCAATCGGCACCCCGACCACAAATGCGAACTCGATCGGGCCGAAAAGAGGACTCTGAGGGATTTCCTGGCATGATCAGCGACTTCGTCGCACTCGGTTTCGATCCCGGTCTGGCGACCACAGGCTATGGGATCGTTCGAGGCACTCGCAGCAGTTGGGAAGCGATCGCCGGCGGCGTCATCAAGACCGAGAAAGGGATCTCTCGTGCGGACCGATTACACACGATCTATCAAGAAGCGCGTGCTTTGATCGAAACGTACCAGCCCGATGGGGTAGCCATTGAGGAGATTTTCCTGGCGACAAACGCTCAGACCGCCATGCGTACTGCGGAAGCCCGTGGGGTTCTGCTGATGGCAGCCGCAGATCTTGCCGTCAGGGGGTACACGCCTCTCCAGCTCAAGAAGCGTATCACCGGTTATGGGAAGGCTCCGAAATCACAAGTTCAATCGATGGTCAAGCGCCTCCTGTCTCTTCCACAGATCCCGAAGCCGGACGACATGGCCGATGGCCTGGCCCTCGCGCTTTGCTACCTGCTTGACCGACAAGGAGTAGACCTAGCCAACGATGTCTACCTATGAGGAGATCCTGCGCATCTCGGAGACGCTCGACGAGAATCGAGTGTTGCTGTTTGACGGCCACTCCCATGCCTACCGGGCGTTCTACGGAATCCCGGAGCTGACAACGCGCGGCGGACAGCCGGTGAATGCCGTGTACGGATTCTGGCTGATTCTCCTGCGCGTATTGCGCGACTACCCGTCGGCATACGTTGCCGTCGTCTTCGATGCCGGAGGCAAGACATTCCGCCATACGATCTACCCTGACTACAAGGCCAATCGAAAGCCGATGCCCGAAGAGTTGGCAGGTCAGTTCCCCTTGATCGAGCATCTTCTCGCCACGCTGGGTATCGCGACGGTCTCCATTCCCGGTGTGGAAGCAGATGACGTACTCGCGTCGATCTCCCAACAGGCAGAGAAGCGTGATCTCACGTGTCTGATTGCCACATCGGACAAGGATATGGCGCAGGTCGTCTCAGATCGTGTAAGCCTTCTCCGACCCGGCGGTCGCGGCGTTGACGCCAAACAGAAGCTCCTCGATCCAGAAGGTGTCCAGGCGAAGTATGGTGTTCCTCCCGAGCAGATTGTAGATCTGCTCTCCCTCATTGGGGACGCATCAGACAACATACCCGGCGTTCCTGGTGTCGGGAGCAAGACGGCACCACAGCTTCTTCACCGATTCGGCTCGCTCGATATCGCATTGGAGTCCGCCGACAAGGTGAAGAACCGTCGGGTCGCCTCGGGGCTGGCGAACCACCGCGAGGCTGCCGAGCTTGCCCGTCGGCTGATCCGCCTTCGATCTGATATCGAACTCGAAGAGATCACATCCTTGTGCCGCCTCCAGGGGATCAACCAGGACGGACTCGTACGGGCCCTTACCGAGCTCGAGTTCTCCAGCGCTCTGAGCATGCTGGATCTGGAGCCGGCTGACCTTCCCAGTCACGTGCCGGCCGCGCCGGCGCACCCCGTGTCGTATAAGACCATCGTCAAGCAGGAAGACCTTCTGGCTCTCTCCGAGCCGCTGCAGCAGGCCGAGCTTGTCTCGCTCGATCTAGAGACAACCGGGCTGGATCCGGTCGATGCAAGCATTGTCGGCGTCGCGCTCTCCCTCGAACCGTACACCGGCTACTACATCCCAGTCGGACATGAAGGGCTCGGCGTTCCGGAGCAGCTCCCGCTCGCAACGGTTCTCGATGTCCTCCGCCCGGCGCTTGAGGAGGAGCCCTCTCGGCTGATCGGACAGAATCTGAAGTACGATCTGATCGTCCTTCACCGTCACGGGATGCCCGCACGAGGTCTTCGGTTCGATGCCATGATCGCCTCACACCTGGTCCACCCTGAGGAACGTCGACACAACCTTGAGCAGATCGCTACAACATACCTCGGCCACTCGATGCTCACCTACGATGAGGTCGCAGGGAAGGACGGCTCGTTTGCTGCGGTGCCCGTTGATCGAGCCACCGAATACGCTGCCGAGGACGCCGAGATCGTCCGACGTCTCTACACCCCACTGATGCACGATCTCGAGCAAGGAGGCCTCACGAAGCTGTTCCGTGACGTCGAGGTCCCCCTGGTTCCGGTTCTTGCTCGAATGGAAGAGCACGGCATTCTCGTCGACAGCGATGTTCTCGCAATGCAGGGCGATGAGCTCCGCACAGAACTGCAGATTGTCGAAGCAGATCTGATGGATCTTGCAGGCGGACCGTTCAATCCAAACTCGCCGAAACAGGTCGGTGAGATTCTGTTCGAACGTTTCGGCCTGCCGGTTATCGATCGAACGAAGACGGGTCCTTCAACGAGTGCCCGAGTCCTCGCCATCCTGGCCGAGCAGCATCCGTTTCCAGGGAAGCTTCTTGCCCATCGAGAGCTGCGAAAGCTACTGACGACGTATGTCGACCAACTTCCGAAGTCGATCCATCCGTCCACCGGACGGATCCACACGAGCTACCACCAAACTGCAACGGCAACGGGCCGTCTCTCTTCATCCGACCCCAATCTTCAGAATATCCCGACGCGAACCGATATCGGCGGACGAATCCGTGCTGCATTCGTCGCCCCACCGGGCTCCTCTCTCGTCGCGGCAGACTACTCGCAGATTGAGCTCCGTTTGCTCGCGCATTTCTCGGAGGACGAGCATCTGATCGAAGCGTTCGCCTCCGATCTCGATCTCCACCGGCTGACGGCAAGTGCCGTGTTCGGCCTTCCCGAGGAGCAGATCCCGGATGGCCTACGAGATGCGGCCAAACGGATCAACTTCGGAATCCTCTACGGGATCAGTCCTTTCGGCCTCGCAAGAGAACTTGGGATCACGCAGTCCGAAGCCAGGGGGTACATCGAGCGTTTCTTCTCGGCCTATCCAAGAGCGCGGGAGTACATCGATCGGATGATCGAACGCGCAACCGAGGCAGGCTATGCAGAGACAGTCCTCGGCCGCCGCAGGCCACTCCCACACTTGACGTCCCGAAACGTGGCTCGGCGGAACTACGACAAGCGGAATGCAATCAATACTCCGATCCAGGGGAGTGCGGCCGACCTCATCAAGCTAGCGATGATCGAGATCGATCGTTGGATCGAAGAAGAGCACCTCCCTGTCAAGATGATCCTCCAGATCCATGACGAACTCGTATTCGAGATCGAGGATCACGCCCTGGTCGATTCAACAGCGATGATCACGGATAAGATGGAAGGGGTGCTCCCCTTGAGTGTTCCGCTGTCCGTCAAGGTTAAGACGGGACGCGATTGGAGCCAGATCTAGTGATGCAATGATGCCCCACAGCTGGTGGAGGGTGCCAGACGTGCCCGCCGTCTCCTGTTCGACACTCCTTGTAGAATGTGTCGCTGCGAAACCTGGGTGGAGGATCGGGTGTACGTGGTAGCGATGGTTGCTCGGAGCAGATGATGACAAAACGAATTCTTGTGTGTGTTGCCCTGGCGGTAGGATGTCTCGCACAGATCGGGCTTGCGCTTCCGGATCTTGTCATCACACAGCTCGATCTCTCGCCGACCACACCAACAAGCGGCAGTCTGGTCACCATCGTCGCAACCATTGAGAACACTAGCCGGAGCAGCAATGCAGGACCTTTCTTCGTTCGATTCAGCATGGACGCTCACGAGATAGATCTCATCCCGCTGAGCTCTTTGGGTAGCGGCCGCACCAAGAAGCTGACCACAACATGGACGGCCACGGCTGGACCGCACATTCTGCTTGTTGAGGTCGACGGCCCTCTTGATCGTGTGGAGGAGACCGACGAACTCAACAACAGCCAGTCCGTCCACGTGGACGTGCGGCTTGATGAGGAAGCTATGGCTCTCCTATCTCCTCTCAAGATCGCCGTCGCCCGATTCGACGAAGCCGGCAACACGGGGTTTGTCAATGTGGGTCAGGGTGTCGCCGACAAACTTGCGGAGCGGTTCACCGCAAGTGGGCTGCGAGTCGTTGATCGGGTCGAGTTGGATGCGCTTATGCAAGAGAACGGATTGAATCCTACGGTGCCCTCCGATGTAGCCACCGCAGGTCGCCTGATCGGCGCAGATCTCCTTATCCTTGGATCGGTCGTCAATGTGAACGTACAGGACTCATCCCTCAACCTGGGATTCCTTCGCCTGGACAGCGCCTCCGTTGATGTTGCTCTGTCTGCTCAGGTTCTCGATGTCTACAGCTCGCTCCCCCTGGCTTTCGCGTCGGCAGAGGGACACCACGAAGGAACCACCGGCTTCTCGATCGACCTCGGTCAGCTTCTCTCGTTCCTCACAGCCGGAGCTTCCGAGATCTGCTCCGGGGGACTGCAGGTCGATCGTGCCTGGCACAATCCCGGGCAAACCGTCTTGATCGGCTACCGCAACGCTGGGGGGGCCGGGTGGTTCGGTGTGGAAATCTACTCGTCGACAGGCGCGTTTCTCAAGTGGCTTGGGTGGCAATACGTTGATACGGATTCCTGCGGAACATGGTCCTGGGATCAACGGACCGCAGCCAGCGTTTCGACAGGACCGGGCATCTACACAGCCAAGCTATGGAATGGAACATCGCACATCGATTCCGCTGGATTCCAGATCCGACCGGGCATCAGTCTCTCCACTCCAGGGGCAGAAGAAGTCACCGCGGGGAGCCAGCAGTTCGACACAACAGCGGTCGGGAAGGCGATGAACCATGCGGTCGGCCAACTGACCTCCGCTCTGCTTCTCTCCCTGGAAGACGCGGCGTCTCAGACACTCGATCGGGAGGCACCTCTCGGTCCCGCAGCAGGAATGATGATGGAATCCCAGGTGGGGCAGATCGCAGCGATCCTTCCTGACGGTAGACTTACCATCAACCTCGGAGCGTCGTCCGGGACGACCGAAGGGGATGTGTTTGAAGTGCTCGAGGTGGAGAATCTTGTCCTAGACGCGGAGACAAGCGCGATCGTCTCCTACGATATCGTCTCCACAAAGGGAAAAGTCCGCATCACTGAGGTCCGAGAGCAGGTCTCCTACGCCACCATGATCGACAGCTTCGCTCCGGCGATTGGGGATGTCATCCGTAGCATTCGGTAGGCTCGCATTCCTCGTGTGGATTCGATAGACTCGGTCAAGATGAATCGAAGAACTGCTCTCGCTGTTGTGGTTCTCGTCGTGCTTGTCAGTTCTTGTCTCCCAATTCTCGCTGAGATCCAATCAGTCGGGATTCGCTTGATCCTTCCGTTCACCGGGATACCTCTCCTGTTGGGGGCCGAGATCGTGACCGACATGCCATTCGGAGGCCTTTCCATTTCGTTATTTCTGTCTCCACAGGGTGGAACGCTCTTGCTCGGGAGCGCGGATATCGCGCTTGCAGAAGACCTAGACGAGACAAGCGCATCGCTGCGAGTGACAACGGGGCTCTCCTACTTCGACCCGGGGCAGCGCTTTCCGTCGATCGTCTTCGGCGGCGGCGTCTCTGTCTTGACCTCGGCTGCGCAGCCACTCGCGTTCGGGTTGACAAGTGAGTTGATCTACCCGATTGCCTTTCCCGTGCCGATGCTCGCTGTGTCGGGAGCGTGGTCGTTTCGATGACCGCCCTCTTCGGTACAGACGGTGTGCGCGGCCCAGCCAACAAGCTGCTGACCCCTGAACTCGCCGTTGCCCTTGCTCGAGCCACGGCAGGGCAACTCCTTCCAGAGGGTGGGCGCATGATCATTGGTCGTGACACCCGGAACAGCGGTTCGATGCTTGAGGCCGCGCTTGCATCCGGGTTTGCGGCAGCGGGCGTTGACGTCTACCTCGCCGGGATTATCCCGACACCTGCCATCTCGTTTCTCATCAAGGACGAACGTGCCGATCTCGGCGCGGTGATCTCAGCTTCGCACAATCCACCCGAGGACAACGGCATCAAGTTTTTCAGCCGCCGCGGGATGAAGCTCGATGTCGACCAGGAAGCCGCCATCGAAGCAGCGATTGGTGATGTCCTTCAACCGGGCATCCATAGCGGGAAGATTGTGCCGCTTGAGGCCGCTGCAACAAGATATGCTGCGTTTCTCGCGGGAGTGATCGACGTCGAGCACATCGATCTCTCCGAGCTGACCATCGTCGCAGACTGTGCCTACGGCGCCACGGCAAAGATTGCTCCCCATGTTCTGCGTCACATCGGCGCTCAGGTTGTCGCGTTGCACGACGATCTCGATGGGGATCGAATCAACCAGAACTGCGGGTCCACGTGTCTCGATCCCTTGCGACACGCCGTGCGCAGCAACCGAGCCGATCTCGGCGTGGCATTTGATGGTGATGGAGACCGGGTCCTTCTCGTGGACCGGGATGGCGAGACGATCGATGGGGATCGGATGATCGGCATCGCAGCGCTCTGCATGGCGGAAGAGAAGACACTCTCTCCTTCAATCGTCGTGACCACCGTGATGAGCAACATCGGCCTCGAAACCCATCTTGAAGCACATGGGATCGAAGTCGTCCGAACTCCCGTTGGGGATCGACATGTGTCGAAGAGGATGCACGAGATGTCCGCATGGGTCGGCGGAGAGCCTTCGGGGCATGTGATCTTCTCGGAACACTCACCCACCGGAGATGGCATCCTCACCGCTGTGAAGCTCCTTGAGATGGCCCATCGAAAGGGCGTGGATCTCGGAGCGCTCGCTCGCTCCATCCCACTCTACCCTCAGATTCTTCGGAACGTTCCGTCCGCATCTCCCGGAGAGCTTGTGGCAGACGACCGCGTCCAGAGCGCTGTTGACGCCGCGAAGACCGAGCTTGGCAAGCGAGGTCAGGTTCTCCTGCGGGCTTCGGGAACCCAGCCGCTCGTTCGCATTCTTGTCGAAGCAGACGATGAAGCGACGTGTCTTCGAATCGCAGACGCACTCGAGCGCGCGCTAGAAGATGCCAAGCCCTAGAAGGATGGGCGAATCGGCCAAGTCCGATCCGTCCGCAATCGCCCTGCCCCGTGTGTTCTGCAGCTACATGCCTTCCGGGAACTGATAGCGCAGTATGGGATCCCTCGCCGCACGTGTCTGATCGAGACGTCGGATCGAGGCCTGCTGGGGCGCTTGATGGAGAAGCTCCGGGTTCTCTCGTGCCTCTTTGGCGATCCGCTCCATGACCTCGATGAATCGATCAAGGCTTTCCTTCCCTTCCGTCTCGGTCGGCTCGATCATCATCGCCTCGCGCACGATGAGCGGGAAGTAGATCGTTGGAGGATGGATACCGTAGTCGATGAGCCGCTTGGCGATGTCCAATGTGCTGATTCCCTCCGCCAATCCTCTCCCTGAGAGCACAAACTCATGTTTGCACAGCCCATCGTGAGAAAGGGAGTAGGTCTCCTTCAGCCTCTCCTGGAGGTAGTTCGCGTTCAGCACGGCGTCCCCGCTGACCTCGCGGAGCCCTTCGTCTCCCAGCTGAAGGATGTATGCGTAGGCCCTCACCGCGACGAGGACATTCCCATAGAACGAGTGGACGCTTCCGATTGATCGAGGCTGCTCCCAATCGAGGCCAAAGCCGTCGTCCCTCTGCTCGATCCGCGGTACCGGAAGGAAGTCCACCAGTGGCTCGGAAACCGCGATCGGTCCGGACCCAGGCCCACCGCCTCCGTGGGGAGTTGAGAGCGTCTTGTGTAGATTGAAGTGAAAAACGTCGGCCCCCATGTCCCCCGCGCGCGCCCGGCCGAGGAACGAGTTCAGGTTCGCTCCATCGAAGTAGCAGAGCCCTCCCACCGCATGAACTCGCTCGGTAATCTCGAGGATTCCCTTCTCGAAGATGCCAAGCGTATTCGGAACCGTCAGCATGATCCCGGCAACGGTTTCATCAAGTTCGGCATCGAGTGCGTCAAGGTCGAGCATCCCCTCGTCGTTCGATGTAATCTCCGTCACGCTGAATCCGGCAACCGCCGCGGACGCCGGATTGGTTCCATGAGCCGAATCCGGGAGGAGAATCCGCCGACGCTTCAGATCCCCTCGATCTTCGAAGTAGCGCTTGAACAGGAACAACCCCGTCAGCTCTCCATGAGCTCCAGCGACTGGTTGAAGTGTGACACCAGGCAAACCAGCAATGCCACATAGCAGCTCGGTCAACTCATGCAGGAACCTTAACGTCCCTTGGGCAAGTGCAGCATCACTCAACGGATGAACGCCCGCTAGGCCCGGTAGCCGAGCAAGATCCTCGTTGACCTTCGGGTTGTACTTCATCGTGCAACTGCCAAGAGGATAGAGCCCGTCATCGATGCCGTAGTTGAGCTTCGAGAGCGCGGTGTAGTGTCTTGCTACGGTCGGCTCGCACACGTTGGGAATCCGCGGAGGGTTCGAGCGGAGGAGTGCTTGATCGATCAGTCGGTCGACACCTTCTCTCGGAACATCGAGCGTCGGGAACAGACCGTCGCTGCCATCATGCTGCGGACAATCGAAGATCGTTCTCATCGCGCACCTCCCGATGTTTCCAGCACTTCGACAAACCGATCGAGTTCGCTTTGGGTTCGCTTCTCGGTCACGGCAATCCGAAGAGCGTTCTCCAAGCCATGCGTTCGAAGCGGCTCAGGTGGCTCCGTTTGGATTCCCTCGTCGAGTAGCTTCTGATGAAGAGCGCATGCATCGCCGGGAACGCGTACGACGAATTCATTGAAGAACGATCCGGAAAAAGCCAGCGCATATCCGTCAATGGATGTGATCCGGTCCGCCAAGTAGTGCGCCTTCTCAGTGTTCAGTTCCGCAAGTCTACGGAATCCGTTCCCTCCGACGGTCGCCAAGTAGACTGTCGCAGCGAGGGCACACAGCGCTGAGTTCGTGCAGATGTTCGACGTCGCTCGTTCCCGGCGGATGTGCTGCTCACGTGTCTGGGCAGCCATGGTGAACCCGCCATGTCCGTCTGCGTCGATGGTCTGTCCCGAGACCCTTCCGGGCATCTGGCGGAGGTATTCCCTCTTGGCGGCAAACAGCCCGAGCAATGGTCCGCCATACGACATTGGCAGTCCCAACGATTGCCCCTCTCCAACCACAATGTCCACATCGAACTCGCCGGGAGGTGCAAGGATACCTAGAGATATCGGGTGAGCCGCAACGATTAGGAGCGCGTCACCGACACGCTCCTTCACACCAGAGAGATCTTCAATCACACCGAACGCGTTGGGAGACTGCAGGATGACCGCAGAGGCATCGGGCGGAGTATTGGAGAGATCGCACTGCCCGGAGGGGAGATACGGAAGCTCGACGACTTCAATCTCGCTTGCCCAGCAATACGTGTCCAAAACCCGCCGCACATTGGCGAACAACGACCGAGCCACGGCAACCTTTCCTTTGGGTCGTATCCGTTCAGCCATCAATGCAGCCTCCGCGACTGCCGTTGCCCCATCGTAAAGGGACGCATTGGCAACATCCATCCCCGTCAATTCGCAAACGAGCGTCTGGAACTCGAACATCGCTGTCAGCGTACCTTGACTGATCTCCGGCTGATACGGGGTGTAGGCCGTATAGAACTCAGTACGCAGCAGCATGTGGTTCACAAGGCTCGGGATGTAGTGATCGTAGATGCCACCGCCAACGAAGCAGCTCTTCTCAGTTGCCGCGTTTGAAGCCGCCAGACTCGTTACCTCTGCGACGATCTCCTGCTCACTTCGTGCTGGTAGGCCCAGCGGTCGGAAAGCGTCCGTGACTGCCTTGGGTATGTCGCTGAACAGCTCATCAATCGAAGAGCGACCGATCGACGCAAGCATGTCGCGCCGGTCGGCCGTTTGGTGATGGAGGTAGCGCATCTGCGGCTACCCTTCGTCGAGGAAGCGCTCGTAGGTCGCCGCATCGAGCAGCGCGTTAATCGCCTCTGGATCGCCGAATTCGATCACGACAATCCAACCATCTTCATGCGGTGATCCGTTGATCGTCTCCGGAGCGGACTCAAGCGCCTCGTTCACTTCAATGACCGTGCCATCAAACGGAGCCGAGACATCGCCGACGGCCTTCACCGATTCCACTGTCGCGAGGATGCTCCCAGCGCTGATGGAACTCCCGACGGACGGAAGCTCGACGAAGACGATGTCGCCAAGTTCGCTCTGGGCGTGATCGGTAATGCCGATACGAGCACGATTCCCGTCCACAGCGATCCATTCATGTTCCTTCGTGTAGCGGTATTCGACCGGGTAAGCCATTTCCCCTCCTAAAGTTCTCCGAGGATTCGCCGCCGATTATACCGAAGAGTCCCCGCGTTTCCCTGGATGAGAACGATCTACGGCGGCGGAGACGGTCCGTCATCCCATGCCATCGGATAAAAGCTCGCATAGGCCTTGTGGAAGTTCATCGTCACCCGACCCAATGGGCCGTTGCGCTGTTTGGCGATGATGAGTTCCGCTTCCGAGGCGGCCCCCTTCTGAGCAGACTCCTCGTCCGGCTGACGGTAGTAGTCCTCTCGGTAGATGAACATGACGACATCCGCATCCTGCTCGATCGCACCGCTCTCACGCAGATCGGCCAAGCGAGGGTATTTCTTCTCCCGTTGCTCGACGGCTCGGTTGAGCTGCGAGACAGCAATCACCGGGACGTTCAGCTCCCTCGCTAGTTTCTTCAGCGATCGCGAGATGTGTGCGATCTCTTGCTCGCGAACATCCGAACGCGCCGCTCCTTCCACAAGCTGGAGATAGTCCACGATGATCATGTCAATCTTGTGTTGAGACGCCATTCGGCGAGCCTTGGCACGGATTTCCAGGATCGAGGCACCCGGCGTATCATCGATAACGATTGTCGCCTTCTGGAGTTTGCTCGCCGCCATTGCCAGATCGCGCCATTTCGCGCTCGGGATATACCCACCTCGAAGTCGATGCAGGCTAACCTTCCCCTCTCCGCAAAGGAGGCGCTCGAGCAGCTGTTCCTTTGCCATTTCAAGCGAGAAGATGCCAATGCCAGCCTTCTCACGGATCGCGATGTGTCGGGCGAGGGCCAGCGCGAAGCTTGTCTTCCCGGTGCCCGGGCGCCCTGCCACGATGATGAGATCGGAACGCTGCAATCCGGACGTCATCTCGTCGAGCCGAGGAAATCCTGACGAGAACCCCGTGACCGTATGCTTGTTCGGATCGCGGTGCAGCTCCTCAAGTGTGTCGATGTGCTCATACAGGAAGTCACTAACGAGGCAGTAGGAGCCAGCCGAGTCGCGGCTGGAGATGTCGAAGATCAAGGACTCGGCTCGATCCATGACCTCGTCGGTCTCGCTGACCTCATCGTAGCCGAATTCGGCGATCCTTCCTCCAGCCTCGATCAGCGATCGAAGGGTGGCTTTCTTCTTTACGATCTCGGCGTAGTACTCTAGACTGGCCGTTGTGGCCACACGATCGATCAACTCGTTGAGATACATCCGTCCGCCGGCCCGTTCCATTTCCCCTCGTTCCTCAAGGCGGTTGGCCAGCGAGACAATGTCGGACGGCTCGCCACGGTCGAACAGCTCTCGGATCGCTCGAAAGATGACCCGGTGGCGCCGCTGATAGAAGTACTCCGGAGCAAGCTTCTCGACGAGAATCGGGATCGTCCCCTCTGGCTCGAGGATCGCCGACCCAAGGACGACCTGCTCTGCTTCGATGTTTTTCGGAAGCTCGCGGACATGATCGCGATCGACTTGTGATGCCTCCGTGCGTGTCATCGTCTCACCTTCTGGTCGATTATCGCCCCGAAGGGGGAAGACAGACAACCACGCTGCTTGCCTCCAAGAGCCTGGATTGCGGTTTCCACGGTCGTTCGCTATACTCCGGCGACACATGTAACCGTGACTTCAGTGGGAGGATGATGTGGAAGTTCTAACAATGAAAGAGCTGCTCGAAACCGGTGTACACTTCGGGCATCGAACACGCAAGTGGAACCCCAAGATGGCGCGCTACATCTTCACCGAGCGCAAGGGGATCCACATTATCGACCTCGAGCAAACGGTCGACCTGTTCAAGAAGGCATACTACTTTGTTCGCGACCGCGCCGCCGCGGGTGGTGAGATCCTGTTTGTCGGCACGAAGAAGCAGGTCCAATCCACCATTGTCGAGGAGGCTCAGCGCTGCGGAGCGCATTACGTCAATCGCCGTTGGCTCGGCGGAACGTTGACCAATTTCGGCACAATCAAGAACAGTATTGAGCGCATGAAGAAGCTCGAGATGATGATCGAAGACGGCACAGTCGACCACATGCCAAACAAGGAAGCGAGCCGTCTACGTCGACAGCTCGCCAAGCTGCAACGAAACCTGAATGGACTGCGCAATCTTCAGCGCAAGCCCGATGTCCTGTTCGTGATCGATCCCGATGTCGAAGCAAACGTGGTGCACGAGGCAAATCTCACCGGCATTCCGGTGATCGCGATTGTGGACACGAACTGCGACCCCGACCCAATCGACTTCCTGATCCCCGGCAACGACGACGCCATCAAGGCGACGAAGCTGATCACTGCCCGCATTGCCGATGCGGTCCTCGAGGGACGGGAGGGACGACAGGACGCGGAAGAGCCTGCCGTTGAGGCGGCGGCAGTCGGCGAAGATGTCGAGCAGGCGGCCGAGGCAGACACGGAAGAAGCTCCCGCGGGAACAACTGAGCCCGCTGCCGAGGACCCCGTTGCAGAGACGGAAGCAACTCCAGCAGAGGCCGAGATCATCGAAAGCGAATCGCCTGAACCGCCTACCGAGGAAGAACAGCCCGCCGAAGCAGAGCAGCTACCGGAGGACGAAGAAGCGCAAGGAGCTACGGACGAAGAAGGCGAGGAAGAGGCCAAGGAAGAGGAAGAAGATGGCAACGATTAGCATCGAAGCGATCAAGCAACTGCGCGAAGAGACCGGCATCGGAATGATGGACTGCAAGCGGGCGATCACCGAGGCCGACGGCGATATCGAACGAGCAAAGGAGATTCTTCGCGACCAAGGACTGGAGTTGATGGAGCAGATCGGACGCGAGGCCGAGGAAGGCCGCGTGGTCTCGTATGTTCATCACACCGGGAAGGTAGGCGTCCTGGTAGAGATCGCATGCAACACTGACTTCGCTGCCAAGAGTGGCGAGTTCATTCAGTTCGCCAATGATGTAGCGATGCATATTGCTGCTGAGAATCCGCGCTACGTCTCTCCAGAGGATGTCCCTGCCGAGGACATCGAAACGGAGCAAGCAGCGTTCCGTCAGCAGCTGGAGGAACAGGGCAAGCCGGCCGAAATCGTCGAAAAGGCAGTCGAAGGACGCCTCGTCCGCTTCTATCAGGACAACTGCCTGACGAAGCAGGTATTCATCAAAAATCCCGACGTTACGATCGAGGGCCTGCTCGCCGACCTTCGAACCAAGACCGGCGAGAACATCTACGTCAAGCGGTTCGCGCGATTTGCGATCGAGGTTGCAGGATGTTCGGACCCCCTACTCGAGTCCTCCTAAAGCTCAGCGGCGAAGCGTTCAAGGGTCCCGAAGGCGCATTCTCCCCCGACACACTCCAACACATCGCGACGGACATCGCGTCTCTCTCCGCGGTCGAAACGGCGGTCGTCGTAGGCGGGGGCAATGTGATCCGCGGCGTGCAGAGTCCTTGGCTCGACCGCATCGAGGCCGACACGCTCGGCATGCTGGCAACCGTGCTCAACGCGCTCGTGCTTCGCAGCTACTTGGAGGGACGGGGGCGTGACGTGCTCGTGCAATCGGCGATCGATACCGAGTTGACCACCCCCATCTCACCGCGCGCGGCGATAAGCGCGTTGAAGAATGGCACCGTCGTCGTGTTCGCCGGCGGAACAGGCAGCCCATTGGTCACGACAGATACGGCTGCAGCAATTCGAGGTGTATCGATTGGAGCCGATCTGCTTGCCAAGGGGTCCAATGTAGCCGGTGTCTACAGCGCGGATCCATCCGAGAAGGAGGATGCACAGCTGATTGAAGATCTCACGTACAGCGAATTCTTGGCAAACCGCTACGGTGTGATGGATCAAGTGGCTGTGGAAATCTGTCGGGAACATGAGCTCCCGATCGAAGTGTTCGACCTCAACGGGCCAAGCGCCCTAGAGAGCATCGCCGCAGGCAAGCGCGTGGGAACACGCATTCACTCCTGAACTTCACGGGATGCACGCCAGCAGAATTCCGCGCAGCGCATGCCGTGCGGCAGCAAGCCTTCACCGGATGGTTTCTTCGCTGCGCGGACAGCATGCAGCTCGCTCGGCTCTCAGACGCGCACCCACTTGAGTTCGTCGCCAAATCTCCGATGTGCGGCATCGATCATTTCCTCTGCGATGCCGTCCTTTCGCAGGCCGTTCGCGATGTCACGTGCTTGTCGCATCAGATCAAGATCGCTGAATAGGTCCACAGCGCGCAGCTTGTTGAAGAAGCCATGCTGTTGTGTGCCAAGCAGGTCCCCCGGGCCGCGGATTCGCAGATCCTCCTCTGCGATCGCAAATCCATCGGAGTGCTCTGAAAATGCAGCCAGTCTCTCTTTCGCCTCCTCCGTGATCGCATCAGAGACGGCATAGCAATCGGCCGCTTGTCCGGAACGTCCGATCCGTCCTCGCAGCTGATGGAGCTGGGATAGGCCAAAACGATCCGCGTGCTCGATAATCATGAAGTCAGCATCCAGCACATCGATGCCCACCTCGATCACAGTCGTCGCCACGAGCAGGCGGTCGTCCCCTGCTTGGAACCGATCCATCGCCTCCACTTTCTCAGATGACGGCAGCCTCCCGTGGACGAGACCGACCCCCGCGCTTGGAAATCGGTGGGTCATCTCCTCAGCGACCTGTACAGCCGCCTTCGCGGTCACCTTCTCGGACTCCTCAACAAGCGGCAGTACGATGTACCCCTTTCGCCCTTGATCGAGAAACCGTCCCACGTCTTCATACACAGCGTCCCGTTTCGCTTCGGGAACCCAGTGTGTCGCGATTGCTCGTGGCCCCATCGGTAGTTCGTCGAGTGTCGAGACATCGAACTCCCCGTACAGCGTCAGCGTGATCGTTCGTGGAATCGGCGTTGCGCTCATCACCAAGACGTCGACATCCGCTCCCTTCTCTTCGATCTGCGATCGCTGGACAACTCCAAAGCGGTGTTGCTCGTCGACGATCACCAGCCCAAGATCGCGAAATGCTACACCTTCTTGGATCAACGCATGGGTCCCGATGACCAGATCCGCGCTTCCCGTCTCAGCAGCTGCTTGGATCGGCGCCTTGTCTCGGACTGCTCCAGTCAGCACTTCGACAGTAATTGGTAGATCGGCAAGAAGGCGTCGGATGTTGAGCGCGTGTTGCTCGGTGAGAATCTCGGTCGGCGCCATGAGTGCGACTTGACGACCAGCATCGATCGCAATGAGTGCTGCCGCCACCGCCACGAGCGTCTTCCCGGAGCCGACATCGCCTTGAAGCAACCGCATCATTCGAACCGGTCGTTTCAGATCCGACACGATCTCCGTGAGCGCACGTCTCTGCGACTCAGTCAACTGAAACGCAAGCCCCGCAAAGAACGAGTCAAGCAGACCTCGCGTCGGACACATTGCCCTGCCGGGGACAGCACGCCTTGTCCCCGATAGTCCGACCTGAAGCAGAAGAAGCTCCTCAAATGCCAACGTGCGGCGCGCGCGCTCGAACGCCTGCGGATTCGCTGGTCGGTGAATCATCTCGACGGCCGTCCGTTTGCGCAGCAATCCCTGTCGCCGTCGAATCGGCTCGGGAAGTACATCGTCAATCGATGGGAGGTACCCATCCAAGTTCCGGTGGATCAGTAATCGGAGATACCGATCCGAAAGCCCTTCTGTCGCCGGGTAGACGGGAACCCAACGCCCGGTCTCGATCCCCGCACCTTCCGCTTCCCACGTCGGAGATTGCATCTGAAGCTCACCATATCGCCGTTCCACCTTCCCGTACAGATCGATGCGATCGCCACGCTTCAGTTGCTCGGCAATCCACGGTTGGTTGAACCAAATCGCATGGAGGAATCCGGTCCCATCCCCAATGGCCGCCTTGAATAGAGTCATTCCGCGGCCGGCGCGGCGGCGACTGATCGCACAGACCTCTCCCCGAATGCACGCCTCCTGACCGGGGAGCACCGTGCCGATGGGCAGAACGTCAGAGCGATCCTCCAACCGTCGTGGAAAGTAGAGCAGCAGGTCTTCCATTGTCTCGATGCCCAGTTTGGCAAGCAGGGCAGCACGCTTCGGCCCGATACCGTCCGCGTGGGTGATGGGAATCCCCAAGGTTGAGTTGTCGGCGGGCATTTGCTCGATGGAATTCCGGCCGTTGACGCGCGAGAGCAGCCTTTCCACAATCCTCCTTCGCCCCGATGCATCCATATGCCGATACCCCTTGACGATCGAGGACATCTCCGGGAGATTCGTTGCAACGAACGCCTCCAGACCGTGAGTGACTGCTTCATCCTTGTATCCCGTTGAGCGCTCCAAGTGCAGGATCTTCTGGAGACGATGCGCCCAATCGCTGTTCTCTTGTGGCATATCGACGTCCACTTTATAATGCGGCGTCTCAACGCGCAAGAGGAGAGTCATGGAAATTCGTACCTATGGAGACCCGTCGCTGCGACGGCGTGCCGAGCCGGTCGATGTGATCGACGATGAGATTCGGTCGATCTGCGAGCGAATGGTGGAGACGATGCTCCGCGCCAATGGCGCCGGCCTCGCCGCGCCTCAAATCGGGATCTCCAAACAGATTATCGTGCTCGATGTCGACGGCGAATTCCACATTCTGCTCAATCCGGATCTGATTGAAGTCTCTGGGGAGACGGAGCAGATCACAGAAGGGTGCCTCAGCGTTCCGGGTGTCGATGCCCCCGTAGAGCGAGCCACGAAAGCGATCATCGAAGGGACGACGTTGGAAGGCAAGCGCGTTCGGATCGAGGGTACGGGGCTCCTTGCTCGAGCGATGCAACATGAGATGGATCACCTAAACGGGAATCTGTTCTTCGATCGCCTCAGTCCTGCCCGCCGAAAAAGTCTTCTCAAGGAGTATCAGCGGCATCAACGTGAGGACTCGCCGTGAGGCTCATCTTCGTCGGCACCTCGTCATTTGCCTGCCCAGCACTCACCGCCTTGAGCAAGCGGTACGAGATCCCGCTCGTCGTAACTCAGCCAGATCGACCGGTCGGACGGCATGCAGCGCTTCGGCCGCCGCCGGTCAAGGAGGAGGCCTTCCGTCTCGGCTTGCCGGTCTTCCAGCCTGAAAGAATCAACCGTGACACATCGCTCGCTCGGCTCCGTGAAGCCGAGCCCGACGCCCTCGTGGTTGCGGCCTACGGCCAGTTGCTGAAGCCGGATGTGTTCACGCTCGCTCCGTTGGGAACTGTGAATATCCACGCGTCGCTTCTGCCGGCGTATCGTGGCGCTGCGCCGGTCCACTGGGCGATCATCCGCGGCGAGATGTCGACCGGGATCACGACATTTCTGATCGACGAAGGAATGGACACTGGCGACCTGCTGCTGAAGCGATCGCTTGACATTGCCCCCAACGAAACGGCGGGCGACCTCATCGAGCGGTTGGCAGATCTCGGGGCTTCCGCGATCGTCGAGACGATGGAAGGTCTTCAGGCCCGCACGTTGATCCCACAACCACAACCGTCCGAACACGCCTCCATCGCCCCAAGGTTGTCGCGAGATGACGGCCACATCCAGTGGGGGTCTCCGGCCCAGCACATTCACAATCTGGCGCGGGGGTTGAACCCTTGGCCAGGAGCCTGGGCGTTGCTCGATGATGAGCGGGTTAAGGTTCATAGCACCTTGCTAACCAACATCGCTACTGGACCGATCTCCCCGGGAGAGATCGGCCTCCGAGAGACCGATCGTCTCCTTGTCGGAACAGGAGACCTGCTCATCGAGATCCGCGAGATTCAGCGGGAGGGAAGACCCCGAACCAGCGGTGCAGAGTTCCTGCACGGCCTCCGAGGCCCGGCGGTTCTTCGCTAGCTCGCGTCCTCAAGTTGTGGTTTGAGACGTGGGCGCAGACTGTTTTGGCCGGGCTTTTCTTCTCTGCGTTCCAGGACGATGCCACTGGGAAGCTGGATGGCAATCTCCGCTGTGTTGTGAACCGTCCCACAGAATAGGTGCCCACCCAATGCAGATCCGTCACGTTTCGCAACACAAGCGTGGAGATGGGCGATACGTTCTTTCCCGAGCTGCGCGAGGTTCCCTTGAAGTGAGACAAGCTCAACGGGCGTATCGAGTCGATGCTTCTCGTAGCATCTCCCGGTCCAATAGCCAAGCTCGATATCTCGCAGCATCCCGATCCCGCAGATGATGATCCCTGACCCAATAGGCAGTTTCATCAGCTCACCAAGCAAATCCTCGCCATCGGCCATCCGCACGATCGCTTCGTGTTCCGTTCTTGCCACAATCATCCCAGGTTCATCGTATCGGCTTCCGTCATTGGGGACCAGTTGCGCTCCTACAGATCGCCCCCTATCCTCGGAATATGGACCTGCTAGACAAGGCTGCCTGGCTCGCTGATCGGCTCGTCGACCACTTCGGCATGCCGAAGATCTCCCGCTCCGATCCCGTCGAGACGCTTGTGTTGACCATCTTGTCCCAGAACACCAACGATACCAACCGAGATCGAGCGTACGGCTCTCTCCTCGCGACGTTCAAAACGTTCGACGCCATCCGTACTGCGCCCATCGACGCCATCGCAGAATCCATACGTGTCGGCGGGTTGCATCGGCAAAAAGCCGATGCAATCCACAGGGCACTCCATCGGATTCACAGCGAGCGCGGCGGGTTGGATCTCTCCTTCCTCGGACAATGGGACCTCGACGCCGCGATGAGGTGGCTGCTCGCTTCTCCCGGCGTTGGGAAGAAGACCGCTGGGATCATCATGCTCTTCTCGTTTGGCAAGCCGTATTTCCCAGTCGACACACATATCCGACGCGTGTTCACCCGGTTTGGACTGGTCAAGCCCAAGGGTGATCCCCACGAGCAGGCAAACACGCTCCTGCCGGACGACGCTGCACTGATGAGCACGCTTCATCTGCTGGTCATTCGCCTCGGACGTGAGATCTGCCATCCTCGCACTCCGAGCTGCTCGGAGTGTCCAATACGCGATAGGTGCAACAAGGCCGGAGAGGATGCAGCGTCCTCGGCCGCACAAGGAGGTCTGACTTGACGTTCGAGGAGCGTCTCGGGCGGGCTCTGCAGGAGCGGAACTGGACGGTTTCGACCGTTGAGTCCTGCACCGCCGGGGGACTTGCGTATCGGATCACGGAGATGCCCGGCGCTTCAGCATACTTCTTCGGGGGGCTTGTAGCGTATGACAACCGCGTGAAGACAACATGGGCCGGGGTTCCGGAGGAGATCTTCGTTCGCTACGGCGCCGTCAGCCAAGAGACCGCGGCGGCGATGGCAGAAGGTGGGAGATCGCGCTTCGGCTCCAATCTCTGTCTCGCCATCACCGGGATCGCAGGGCCCGGCGGGGGAACCATCGAAAAACCGGTCGGTACAGTGTTCATTGCCGCCTCAACTCCAGCCGCCACTCGAACCGAGCGGTTCATGTTCGAGGGAGATCGTGAGAACGTCCGCCAGCAAGCCATCAATGCTGCGTTGGAGATGGGCCTTGAGTGTGTGGCCGGGAGTTGATGCAAACCATCAGCACAATCGCCAGTCCAATGAGAGGCACCCGCATCCAGTCTGGGATATCGGCGTTGGCACCGCACGTTACAGGGCTGCTGCACATCGTAGCAGGTTCGCAAGCCCGGGAAGTGAGGCTTCTGACAAGCCGGACCGTGCCGACGAAGGTCACGGAATGGAAGCCGTCGAGGTCAGCCCCGAGACCGAAGCCGATTTGTAGGCAACGCTGAATCAGAGCCATCTGTCCTTGATCGCCTTGCGGAGCTTGTGCTAGCATCCGCAAATGAAGGCTCCTGTTCGGACGTCCTGGAAGTACGTTCTCTCGATCGTTGCCGGCCTCGGACTCCTTGGGGGCGTCCTCTACTACGTCGGCTGGCGCCGGATCTTCGCCGAGATGTCCGCGCTCGGCGTGCCTGGGATCCTCGGAGTCATCGGAAGCGTCTTGCTCGCGATGGCTGCGTGGACGCTCTCTTGGTGGATCATCCTGCGTTCATACGGAATCCGACTGCCGCTTGGGCAGGTGATTGGCGCAAGGCTCAGCGGTTATGCGATCAGCTACATCACCCCAACGCTCTACTTCGGAGGAGAGCCAGTTCGTGCGTTGATGGTTACAGGGAAGACTGATGCCCCCACAACGCGGGTTTTCGCCACCGTCTTCCTCGAGCGGTTTCTCGGCGGCCTGAGCATGATTCTATTCATCCTCATCGGCAGTTTCTTCGCCATTAGCTCTCCGGCCCTCGCCTGGCCTGAGAAGCGTCTACTCATCTCCGGCGTTGGGTTCATCACGTTCTGGATCCTTGTCGGCTTGGTCAATTTTGCATGGGACTTCAAGTGGATCAGCCAGGCAATCCGCCTTCTCGGCAGACTGCTCCGTCGATGGAAAGATCCACTCGGCCGAGCTGCGGACAAGATTTCGGAGACCGAAGAAGAGATCCATCTTGCGTTCACCGAGCACTGGAAGGGAACAACACTTGCCTTTGTCGTACAGGTTGCCGCGACCTTCTTCGTCTTCACCCGCCCACAGGTCTTCTTCTACTTCTCGTCCGGTCAGCTGTTCACGTTTCCGCAATTGGCGCTCCTGTTTACACTCACGGTGATCCTCCTGTCGTTCTTCTTGTGGGTCACACCGGGAGGAATCGGCACAGGAGAAGCAGCAATCATCGGCATCTTCCATCTTGTGGCACCGTCGGTTTCGAGCCACGGCGCTGTCGCGTTCTCGCTGATGTTCAAGTTCGCGGAGTCGATCCTTGTCGTGCTCGGTCTTTACTATCTTGCACAACGCGGGATTGCGCGGATCGGGAGCAAGCACCGTCCTGCGAAGTGAGTGCGTCCGGTGACGATGCGTGGCACGAAGGCGGTATGGCTACCGAAGTGGATGGAAATCCCGGGAACTGAGAAGGCTTGCACCGTACAATCCGATCAATCCGCCCAGCACCAACCCGAGGAGAAGGTTGATCAGACTGATACCGAGGATCCTCACGCCATCCGTAAGGCCCTCGAGCATCGGCGCTGGCGTCCCTTGAGACACCACAATGTAGTGAAGTACATAGAGAATGACCAGCAACAGCAAGCCCGCGAGAGTTCCGATCAGAGCTCCTATCCCGACGGTCATCGGGATCACCATCCGTTCCGATACGCCCGACAGCCGCAGCAATCGGATCTCCCCGGCGAAACTGCGTAGGAGTTCGCGGTAGCCGTTGCGGGCAAACAGAAGACTCAGCGCGATGGTCAAGACGAGAGATGCCAGCAGTCCGATCCGCGTCGCCGTAGATAGTGGCGATCCATCCGGCTCAACTTGACGTCTTCGCTCGATGACATCAACCACTCCGTTGAGAAGTCGCAGATCGATAGCCAGCTCCGGTGCCACGTTCGCTGATGCCGGATGTACAACGAACACGCCGCCCGAAATGTCGGGATCGAGTTCCTGAGAGAAGCGGAACACCACGCGCTTGACATCCTCTTGCGCGCGAATGTCTAAGTACATGTTGTCGACCGTCGCGGACGACAGCCGGGGAGAAAGGTGGACCTGAATCGCCTCAATGGGAAGAGACGCATCGTCGCCGTCCTCGGCGGGAGACGAGGAGGGCACGAGGAAGAATGCGCCAATCACCGCCAAGAAGAGGAACAGGAGAAGCCCTGTTAGAGCGAAGTACAACGCGCTCCGAGCACGGATCGCCCCAAGCAGCTGCCGGAAGAGAAACAAGAACGGATTCACGATTCGCTCACCGCCCCATCCACAAGATGCACTATCCGCTGTCCTCGTGTCGCATTTGGAAGTGGACCGCGGCTCGCTGCAACAACGGTCAGATGCCCCGTGTGGAGCCGATCGATCAGAAGACAAGCCTCACCGCGGGCATCGGCATCCAATCCTTCGAGCGGCTCGTCGACTAGCAGAAGAAGCGGATCGTCACAGACAGCCAGTGCCAGTCCGAGACGAACACGATCGAGTGATGAGAGCTCCGCCGCCTCGACACCCTGTTGCCGGATCAGTCCCGTCGCCTCGAGCGCAAGAAGTGCCTTCTCCTCTGCTTGCTCGCGGAAATTCCCAAGCGATCGCAGCTTGAAGAGTACATTCTCATGCACCGTCCGTTCCAATGGCGCAAATCCTTGGCACATATAGCCGATCCGCTTGCGAAGCTCGAGTCTTTTCTGGGCACTCAGGCGACCGACATTCCGTCCTTGGACAAGAATCTGCCCTCGCTGGGGAGGAAGCTGCCCTCCGAGTAACCCAAGGAGGAGCGACTTGCCGGATGACGCCGGCCCCAAGACATAGAGTAGCTCTCCCTGCTCGACGCGGAGGTGGATGTCCTCGAGAACCTTGATCCCATCTTCAGCAGAGAAGTGCAGTTCAGAAACCTGGATCATCACGGCCATCGCGCCACCGCATACCGCTTCTTCCCGGACATGTCCAGCTCCACTCGAACATCGGCGAAGCCCCCCTCGGTCAGCATTTTTGCCACCTCACCGTCTTGCTGGTGTCCAATCTCGAGGAACAGTAGCGCATCGGCGTTCATGTGCACCGGAAGCGCCGTGATCAGTCTGCCCATCTCAGCCAGTCCGCCGGCACCTCCGTCAAGTGCGAGACGAGGCTCGTGATCCCTCACTTCGGTTGGAAGCGTGTGCAGCTCGTCTTCGGCGATGTACGGCGGATTCGATGCAATAAGATCGTATGTCCCTTCGATGCGCTCGAACCAATCGCTCTCAATGAATGCGACCCTGTCCTCTACGCCATTCAGCAAGGCGTTGCCTCGTGCGATCTCAAGTGCGCTCGCCGAGATGTCCACCGCAGTCACCGCCGCTTGAGGGAAGTACCTTGCAAGACAGATGGCTATTACGCCCGTCCCCGTTCCCAGGTCGAGACATCGAATGTCGCGATCCCGCGGGACGAGCTTGAGGATGTGATCGAGAAGCTCTTCCGTCTCCGGTCGCGGGATTAGCGCATCCCGCCCCACTCGAAAGCGAAGTCCGAAGAATTGGACTTCGCCAATCAGATGCTGGAGCGGTGTGCCCTCTCGCCGCTGTTTCACAACCGTGCGATAGCGGGCCCGCTCGTCGATCGTAAGGGGTTGGTCTGGAGAGATGTAGAGATTGAGCCGTTCGACATCGAGTGCGTGCGCAAGAAGAATCTCAGCCTCCAAGCGAGGCTGAACAACCCCGGCCGCCTCGAGATAACCACGAGTCCAATTGAGAACCTCGCGGATGGTCCACTCGGTACTCAGTGTCGTCCCCCCCATCCACGAAGGCCGACAGCCCTCATTTGCCCAATACAATAGCGAAATCTTGCTGTCAATACAAGCGCTTCGTATAATGGGCCATCTTCACGAAAGCGAAGCAGGATCTTGATAGGAAGCCTGCTTGCGCGGTTTCGAGGAGGCATGGTATTGTGGTCTCATCTATTCTCTTCTTCTCCTTTTTGATTTTCTTAGCTGCGCTCGTGTCCAGAGCCAAGCAGCTGTTCCCCCCGTTGATCGGTCTTCCGGCGCCTGTATCCAGCTTGATTCTCGGAGCGATCGTCGGCGGAGTATTGGCCGCTTGTCTGCGCTGGCTTTGGAGGCGCTTCTCTCCGATGTGGCGCGAGGAGGATGCAGCGATCCGTCTTGTGAACGGTCTCATTGTCGCCATCGGAGCAACCCTGATCGGAATCGTATGCCAGGTCGCCATCGCTATTGCTTTCCCTGCCAACGAGGCAGCCCGCACGATGCAAGGGTTCACACTTCTGGGGAGCACGTTGATCGGTCTGCGCATCGGTTTCTCACTCCGGAATCCGGTCTGGCAAGCCGTGTCGGCAGCGCAACCGAGGGCACGGAGCCGCCAGCAGCAATCATCGGGACGGAAGCTTCTGGACACCAGCATTATCATCGACGGCCGGATCGCGGGCCTTCTTTCCACCGGTTTCATCGAGGGGGACATCCTCGTTCCGGAGTTTGTGCTGACCGAACTCCAGAATATCGCAGACTCGTCCAACAGTTTGAGGCGCAAGAAAGGAAGACGCGGCCTCGATATTCTGAATGAACTGATGCACGATGAGACGGTGTCGATTCGGGTTCTCACCGCGGATTACCCTTCAATCCGCGAAGTCGACAGGAAGCTGATCCACCTGGCCAAAGATGAAGCCGCAACGCTGGTGACGACCGACTTCAACTTGAATCGCGTCGCGCAGGTCGAGGGCGTCCCGATCCTGAACGTGAACGAGCTCGCCAATGCCGTCAAGCCTCGGTTCATCCCCGGCGAAGGCATCACGATTGAAATCATCGATCGCGGTGAGGAAATCAATCAAGGGATTGGTTATCTCGATGACGGAACGATGGTTGTCGTGGAGAACGGGCGTCGCCACATCGGCCGAACCATCAAGGCAATCGTCAAGAGCACGCTGCAGACCGAAGCGGGTAGGATGCTGTTTGTCGAGCCGACCCGAGAGGCACATTGATTGCATCGATAGAAAGGAAGGAGATCGTGAGAGTCCTCACCATCGTAATGGTTGTGTGCGCTGTGCTCCTCGGGCTTGTTTCCGGATGTTCGTTCTTTGGAGGAGACAAGACGGACTACACGTACTGGGAGCCTGAGCTGTCGCCCGATGGGCAGGTGCTCGTGTACGAGTCCGAGGCGGACGAGAGCCTGGAGCTGTTTCTTCGAAGGCTGGAAACAGGCGAAGAGCAACGCCTAACGCAAAACGAGGATCCTGATTGGGCTCCCACATGGGCACCCTCCGGGGATCGCGTCGCATTCGCATCGAGTCGCGACAAGAATGTCGATATCTACATCCTCGATCTCGCGGATCTGAGCATTGCACGGCTGACGACACACGAGAAGGATGACATCAATCCCGATTGGGGGAGCGACGATCGTATCTACTTCAACTCGAACCGCTCAGGTGCATGGGAGATCTATGCGATCGATCCAGATGGTCAATCGCTGGTGAAGATCACCCAAGCGGCCGCGCCACCGGCATCATGATTGCCAGCGCTGTGCTCGTCGCCGCGGGACGCGGCACGCGGATGGCTGCGGATGCTCGCAAGGGATTCCTCGAACTCGCGGGAAGGCCGCTGTTCATGCATGCCGCCGAGACGTTCCTTCACATTCCTCGCGTCGAGGAGATCATCGTCGTCGTGCACTCCAATGACGTTGACGCGGCCCGCGATGCTACATCCGGACTCATCCACAACGCGAACATTGTGGTTGGCGGATCAACGCGTCGCGAATCATCGCTTGCCGGAGTCCGCGCCGCCCGTGGGGAGATTGTTCTGATTCACGATGCGTGCCGCCCGTTCGCTAGTCCAGATCTGATCAATCAGGTTCTCGATCAAACGCTGCAGCACCGTGCCGCGGTCCCCGTTCTCCCGTCCATCGAAACGCTTTATCGGGTCAGCGGCGATGGCGGAGATCGCCGCATCCAAGCGGTGCTCGATCGCACAACGATCGCCCGTGCGCAGACACCTCAGGGTTTCCGCCGTTCCCTTATCCTCGAGTGCCTCGAGTCAGCAGATCCCACGATCACAGACGATGCATCCGCTGTGGCTGCTCACGGTGACGCCGTATTCACTGTGGATGGAGAGATCTCGAATCTGAAGATCACGTATCCAGAGGATCTCCGCTGGGCCGAAGCGTTTGCTGTGCACTTCGCTCCGCGAACTGCTTGACCGGCTCCGACGCTTTGCCTGACTGTTCTGATCCGGCTAGAATGCACACATTCTTTTCGCCAAGGAGGCTGGCATGATGCGATGCAAGACCGTAGGGCTGGTATTGGGACTGGTGACGATCTTGTCGTTTGCGGCGTGGGCGCAAGAATCGTGGCTCGTTCCATACATCGCCGGCGACACGGCCGTGTGGTTCTTCAACAACACCACAGGTATGGATGTTACCGGAATTCAGATTGAGTTCGATCAGGACGTGACAATCGTCAACAAGCTGGAATTCGGCGGTGCCGTAGCACCGCTTGAAGGGCTGACGGGAAGCGCTTTCACATTCGTCGGCGAACTGGTGAAGTATGGTGCCATTCAGTTGGACTGGCAACCGGCCACCGCTGTCCCGACGTACGCCATTTGGTTGTCGGGACAACAGCCAGTCGGCAAGCCGTACTTCACATCGGTTGCGAAGCTTGGGTACCTTTTCGGTCAGGGGATTGCGCACCTCCGAGAGGCCGATCCGGTCGGATTGGCGGCTGCATTCGAGCAGTTCTTCCTCGACAATGCCGAGTATCTCGCCGGCCTGTCCGAGTCCCTTGGGATGAATCTCGCGGATTCGCTGATGCCTATCATCATGACATCGCCACCGGAGGGGATTGAGAATTTCTTCAATACCATCGTGGGGATGCTCGGAGTGACCACTCTGGAGGGTGTCCTTGAGGGCGGGATCAACTTCTCTTCTCTGTTCAACATCCTCGGCTTGTAATCACGCCGAGCAATGCCAAGCATTCACAACGCACGGGGAGGTTTCGGCCTCCCCGTGTTGCTTCTCCTGAACGCCAGATTTCCTCTACGAAGCTTCGCTTGGGCCATCCGCTTGGAGAAGAGTAGAAACTCGCGATGGATCGAGCGGATACTTGTTGACCGGCTGCTCCGTAGCATGTGAAATGGCACGTGCAACCGCTGCGTGGGCAGCCATCAGCGGAACCTCGCCGATGCCCTTCGCGCCGAACGGGCCGGCGGGGAATTCGGCCTCGACGAAGTCGACCCGAATATCCGGCGCTACGTCTCGAACCGTCGGGAGCCGATACGTCGTCAGACCGTTGACAATCAAGTGCCCATCGCGTTGGGGGATCTCCTCCATCAGCGCGAAACCAATCCCCTGCGCCACACCTCCGTGAACCTGCCCTGTTGCCAACGTCTGATTGAGGATCCGTCCCGAGTCGTGGACGGCAATGTAGTCGACCACACCTGTTTCGCCTGTTGCACGGTCGATCTCGACCTCGGCGATGTGCGTTGCGAAGGCATAGACCGAGTAGGCATCTCCGAGTCCGGTGTCCGGATCCCAGCCAACGGGCTCGGTACTGGCCCATCCTTCCACAGCTGGATCGACGTTCCCATGCCAGAAGGCACCCGCGATCTCATCCAACTGGTTCGGGATCTGTTCGTGTGGAATCCCGATCTCCGCTGCGACGACATCGATCCTCTTGCGAAGCTTCCGCGCCGCGTCGAGAACCGCCAACCCGCTCATCATGGTTCCACGGGACGCGACCGTCGGGCCGCTGTCGGGCACACGGCTTGTGTCGACCGGCGCAAGCTGGATCCGCTCGATCGGGACATCGAGCGCTTCGGCTGCCAGCTGAACGAGGGCCGTGAGCAATCCCTGCCCCATCTCAACCGTTCCGACCGCGACAGCGATCGATCCATCTGCCTCGATCTTCATCGTCGCCCCGGCCTTATCGAGGAACGGAGCCTTCCCTCCGAGCCCCACGCCGTACATCACGCACGCCATGCCAACACCTCGACAACGCTCTGTGCTTTCACGGTTGAACTGCGCCACACGCGCCAAGCGCTCTGACCACTCGCCTATCTGCGCCGCTCGCTCAAGTGTCTCCAGGGCACCGACACTCTCATCGACTACCTGATCAGTTGATGTCGCGTCCCCAGATTGGAGGACATTCCGACGTCGGATCTCCATGCGATCGATATCCAACCGCTCCGCGAGCAGATCCATCTGCGATTCGTGTGGGAGAATCACCTGAGGGCCACCGAACCCCCGGAATGCGCCGTTCGGCACCGTGTTTGTGGCAACCGACCGTGCGTTGATCTTGACATGAGGAATGCGGTACGGCCCTGCAGCAGTGCATAGGCTCCGCCAGAGCACCGCCGATGAAAGCGTCTGATACGCCCCCGCGTCGAAGAGGATGTCGACCTCGATCGCAGTCACTGTTCCGTCTGATGCAGCACCGCTCCGATACCTCACTCTTGACGGATGCCGTTTGCTCGTCGTCAGCACGTCCTCATCGCGATCAAGCACAAGTTTGACCGGGCGGCGCGTCTTGTGCGCCAGCAGCGCCGCGAGCGACCCGATCAGCGACGGAACATCCTCCTTCCCGCCGAATGCGCCACCGGTAGCCGCTTGCACAACACGAACCTTCGACAGCGGAAGCCCCATCACCTTGGAGACGGCGTGTTGCACATAGAATGGGCACTGCAACGATGCGTAGATCGTGATCGATCCGAGCGCGTCGGGAACAGCAATCGCTCCCTGGGGTTCGATGTAGGCGTGTTCCTGATAGCCGGTCTCGTATTCCGCTTCGACGATCGTTGCCGCGTCGGCGAACCCCCGCTCGACATCTCCCTTGCGGAGGATCATCGTGTTAAACACGTTCCCGTCGCCCTCGGCGCCGGCGTTGCCCGCAACGATCGTTGGAGCGTCCGCGGCAAGAGCCGCCATCGGATTGGTCACCGCCGGAAGCTGCTCATACGCGACGTGAACCTTCTGGACAGCCCGCTTGGCTGCTCGCCGCGACGTCGCGGCGAGCAGCACGACCGCCTCGCCGATGTATCGCACGGTGTCCGAGGCAAGGGCCGGCTGGTCGTCGTAGATGACGTGTACAACGTTGTCCCCGGGAACGTCGGCGTGGGTGACGACGCATGCAACGTCTGGATCATCCAACGCATCGGATGGATCAATGTGAAGGATTCTTGCGTGCGGGTACGGGCTGCGTACAACCGCGCCGTGGAGCATTCCGGGGAAGGCCAGGTCGTCAACGAATCTCGCCTCGCCCCGAACCTTGTCACCTGCATCGAGGCGCGGGACCGAAGATCCAATACGTGTGTCCCCACGGGCCGTACTCACACTACAACCGGCCTCCCATGGTCAGCGTCATGATCGCCTTCTGCGTGTGCAATCGATTCTCCGCCTGATCGTAGATCCAGGAGAGCTCGTTGTCGCAGACATCGGGCATCGCTTCATGTCCCCGATCGACCGGCATGCACTGAAGCAGATATCCTGGATCGGTCAAGGCTTGCTTCTGTGCTGTGTAGCACCAATCCTTATGCTTTAGCGCGATCTCGTGTTCCTTCTCCTTGCCGATCTGATAGCGATCCTTGGTGAACCAGTTGCGCGGGAAGACGACCGCCGCGCCTTGGAGCGCCTTGTCGAGATCAGTCTCGACGGTGAATCGCCCGTCGGAGCTCGCAGCCAGATCGCGACACTGCTGCATGACATCCGGATCCATATCGTACTCTGGAGGATGCGCGACGACGACATCCATTCCGTACATCGCCGAGATCAGCGCTGTGCCTTGAACGGAGCACAAACCACGGATCCACGGCGTGTACGCCCACATAACGACGATCTTCTTGCCCTTGACGTTCCCTTCCAGCTTCTCGTGCATCGTGTAGATATCGGTCAGCGACTGACACGGGTGATTGATGTCCGATGCCATGTTGATGACAGGAACCTCCGCATGCTCAGCGAACTTCTGCATCACCTCATCGCCGAATCCATAGCGATCGATCGCGTCATCGAGCAAACGAATCCCAATTCCGTCGCAGAATCGAGCCATCGCCTTTGCGGTGTCTTTGACCGTCTCGCCGGCGCCAGGCTTGTCCTCAAGAGACATGCGCATCGTCGACGGATTGAGGAACTGAGCGTGTCCACCCAGTTGTGTCATCCCGGACTCGAATGACATTCGAGTCCGCGTCGAGCCCGCGAAGAAGAGCATGGCGAATGTCTTGTCTTGTAGCGTGTGGTGCGGCAAGCGGCTGTAGTAGGCACTCTTCAGCCAATCGGTGACCTTCATCGCGATATCGTACTCCTCGCGTGACCAGTCCACCTCACTGATCAAGCTCCGACCGGCAAGATCGAACCAACTCATCGTTCCTCCTTACGCCATGATCAGGGCCATCATACCCTTCTGCGCGTGCAGGCGATTGGCTGCCTCCTCGATGATCACCGAATTCGGACCGTCGATAACCTCATCGGTGACTTCCATGTCGCGATCGGCCGGCAGGCAGTGCATATAGATCGCATCATCAGTCAGCGCCATCTTGTCACGGGTGCAGATCCAATCCTTATTCGCCTCGAAGACCGGCTTGGCCTTCGCCTCATCCATCAGGCCCGAACCGTCCGTTGGCTGTACCGTCCACGCCTTTGGATAGACGACATGCGCGCCGTCGAACGACTCGTCCATGTCATGACTGATGCGGAATCCGCCACCGTTCTTCTTCGCCGAAGCTTTCGTCGCGGCAAGAATCGTCGGATCGAGATCGAGTCCCTTGGGATGAGCGAGGGTTACGTCCATCCCCATCATCGCGGCGGAGAGGATGGCACTCTGAGGCACAGCCAACGGCTTTGCCACAGAGCCGGAGTAAGCCCAGCTCATGACGAACTTCTTCCCCTGCAGATTGTGTCCAAGCTTCTCTTGCATCGTCATCACATCTGCCAGCGCCTGACAGGGGTGGTACATGTCGTCTTCCATGTTGATGACAGGCACCTTGGACCACTCGGCAAACTCGCGTACGATCCGATCCCCCTTGCCATACTCCCAGCCGGTCGGCTTTCCGTAGATGCGAATCGCAATGGCATCTCCCATTTCGGCCAGGACGCGCGCGACGTCACTGATCCGCTCGGTCGAGTACGCAACTTCCTCGCCCTTCAGGGCCGGTGTGTAAACCGCCCCTGGTTGGAGGAAGTGCGCGTGCCCGCCAAGTTGCGTCATCCCCGCCTCAAACGAATTACGCGTTCGCAGGCTCGTGTTATAGAACAGCATGTGCAGTGTCAAGCCGTCGAGCACTCGGTGTGCCTCGCGGCGGATGAATTTGCGTTTCAGGTCGTGCGCTGCATCGAGCATCGCCTCGACCTCATCTCGAGAGAAGTCAAGCCATGTAATGAAGTCACGCCCTCGGAGCGTGGTGCTGGACATCGGTTCCTCCTTGTTCTCTATCCCTGAGTGATGGTCGTACCTGCCCCGCCCTCGAGCGCAGCCATCGCGCGGTCGAGAGACGTGATGATCGCCCTTTCTCCGCCCGCTTCGACGAACCGAATCGCTGCGCGCACTTTGGGTTCCATCGAGCCCTTGGCGAATTGCCCTTCGGCTTGATAGCGCTTCGCTTCCTCGATCGTCAGCTGCGACAGAACCTCCTCCTCCGCTGTCTTGTAGTTGAGTCGAACGCTGTCGACATCGGTAAGGATCATGAAAATCGACGCGCCAACATCGACCGCCAAGCGCTCGCCAGCGAGGTCCTTGTCGATGACCGCATCGACGCCCTGCAACTCGCCGTTTTCACGAATCACCGGGATTCCTCCGCCGCCCGACGCGATGACGATCGTCCTTGCGTCCAGCAGCTGTCGGATGGCATCCTTCTCGAACACAGAAATGGGATCGGGGGAAGGCACCACGCGACGCCATCCACGCCCGGCGTCTTCGCGCACGTCGTAGCCCTTGTCACGCTCGAGCGCCTTCGCCTCATCTTCACAGTAGAACGGTCCCACCGGCTTGGTCGGATTGGCGAATGCTGGATCGTTCTTGTCCACGACCACTTGCGTCACGACCGTGGCAATCGGAATGTCGGCACGATCGTTGTGCGCAAACAGCGCGCCAAGCTTCTGCTGGATCATGAATCCGATCATCCCCTGGCTTTGAGCTCCGCAGACAAACAGCGGCATGGGCGCAGCCTCCGTCTTGGCGGTTTCATTTTGGAGGAGGATGTTCCCCACTTGAGGCCCATTCCCGTGCGTCACAACAATCTTGTACCTGCCCGACAGCACCATCCCCGCCAGTTGCTCGCACGTAACATGGACGTTGTGCATCTGCTCCTCGAACGTGCCTCGCTGCCCGGGTTGGAGAATCGCGTTGCCCCCTAGGGCAACGACAACCAGCTGCTTTTCACCTGTCATCCGACCACCTTCCGTTGTCAACTTTCGGTTGCTGGACACGCAGCCATCGCACTCGATGCCTACGGCTCTCTGCTCGGATCACCGTAATGACTGGCCTCTAGGCCGTTTTTCGAGAGCCAGCATCGCATCAGATGCGCACCCGTCGCACTTAGGCTTCCCAGATCTCCCGCATCCGTGTCCAATGCTCAACCATCTTTGCGAACGCCGTGTCCCCATCTTGACGCTTGATCGCATCGAGAACGTCGCTATGCAGGGCGACAACAGTCTTCAAATCATCGACGTTCTTCAAGTAGTACTGCCGCGTGAATTCCCGATAGACTCGCTGATCCATCGAGTTGAGAAGAGGAGAGAGCGCGGCGACCACAAGACAGTTCCCCGCCGCCTCAGCAAGAGCAACGTGAAATTCCTTGTCTGCATCGAGGTAGGTCTCGAACTCGTCGTGCGATGCATACTTGCGCATCCGATCAAGGATTTCATCTAGTTTGAGTAGCACCTCCGAGCTGCGCTTGGCAGCCACAAGCGCGGCAACCGGAGGTTCAAGCGCCTCGCGAGCATCCATCACCTCATGGCAGCCGGTTTCGCTCTCGATAAGGCAGACCGTATCTTCTTCTTCGGCCGACGAAGGAAGCCTCACGACGTAGTTGCCGCTTCCAGGTCTCGATTCGATGATCGACATCGCCTGCAATGCGCTGAGTGCCTCGCGAATTGACGGTCGACTGACTCCCATCTGCTCGGCCAACTCGAATTCCGACGGCAGTTTGCTCCCAAGCGGGTAGTCGCCTCGCTGGATCGCCTCGACGATCTGCTCCGCAGCAATTGCCGTGACCTTGCGCGGCCGCACTTTCTCAAACGGCATCGTTCCTCCCTCTCCATGTCGTCCGGCCAACCTGTATGATAGCTAGACCAATTGTCGGCCGCAATCCCTCAATCACCGCTTGCTCCCGGTTCACGGAACAAGAATCGCCCCCGCCCGCGCTCCGCACGAACGTCGCCGTGGGAGACGATGATCTCCCCGCGAGAAATCGTGTGAATGACGCGCCCGGACACTTTCCACCCCTCATACGGAGAGAAATCGGTGTTCATGTGAAGTTCGCCTGCCGTGATCTCCCATGTCTCGTCCGGATCGAAGATGACCAGATCCGCGTCGGAGCCCACCTCAATGGCCCCCTTACGAGGATAGAGACCATAGACCCTGGACGGTCCTTCGCTCAGCAGCCGCGGAATGTCGGGAAGGTGTAGCAACCCTCTGCCGACACCCTCAGAGTAGACGAGTGGGAGCAGCGTTTCCACGCCGGGCAACCCATATGGAAGATCCGCAAACGACCCACGCCATGTCTTCTGCCCACGGCTAAATGGACAATGGTCGGTCGCGACAAGGTCTAGTTCCTGTCTTCGCAACCCCTTCCATAGTGCCCGCTGATCGGCATCAGTCCGCAGCGCAGGGCTGGCGGAGAACAGGTGCCCATCCATCCGATCGTAACTGTCCGCGGCAAGCATGAGGTACTGCGGACAGGTTTCCGCTGTCAGTCGCGCTCCACGCCCTCTTGCCTCGCGAACAGCTGCAAGACCAAGCGCCGAACTTACATGCACGATATGCGTCAGGCAGCCGGTCTCCTCGGCAATCCGGCCAACTTGCGTAATCGCCGCCCCCTCACAGAGATCGGGTCGAGCAACGGCAAGCGTCGCCATGTCGGCGAACTCCTTGGGCGTCAGGCTGTCGGCGATCGATCGAATCAATCCTTCGTCCTCACAGTGGACCAAGGCCACGGCGTGGAGTTCGGCGAGGACCTCAAATGCCCGTTTCATGACGGATGGCGAGGTGCGCCGTCCTGATTCCTCATAGGCAGTGTAGAATTTGTAGCTTGTCACTCCGCGACGGATACCCTCGGCAAACTCGGCCTCCGCTCCCGGCTCCCAGCCGATGACCTCGCCGTGCAGCGCAACGTCGACAACCGCGTTGGACACCTCTTCAAGTCGGCATTCGATTTCGTCGGGAATCGAGCTGTCCGGCGTCCCGACAGTGAAGTCTATGATCGTTGTCACACCGCCGCATGCACCGGCAATCGTCCCCGAATGGAAGTCGTCGCTCGATGTCTCCCCAGCCACCGGAAGCGCCATGTGCGTGTGCGCATCGATGACGCCTGGCAGGACAAGCATCCCGCCGGCATCGATCACGCTCCTGCCTTCTAGCCCGAGTGCAATGACGCTGATTACACCACCATCGATCCCGACATCACCAGACGTCACCGACCACGGCGTGACGATAGTTCCGCCTCGGATGACAAGATCGTGCATTGGAATCGACAGATCTCCCTTCTGAACGGCCTTCTTGCATATCGGCCAAGCTGCATGATAGCATTGCGCGCGCTGCTGCACAATCCATGCCGCAGCGCAGGAGGCTCCATGATCGATCTGACACGCAACGAACAACGATTTCGACACACCGCAGAACGAGCTCGCGAACGGGGGATCATCGTTCCGACATTCGCTCAAATGCGCGATCCATCAACCATTCCCTCTCCCATCGTCCACCAACTGTCTGAGATCGGCCTTTGGGATCTTCACCCGCTCAACCTGTTTCGTATCACGTGGAAGAACGAACCAACCGCGCACGGCGGCGGCTTCGGGGGGGTGAACTACATCGAGTTTCCTCCCGAGCTGACCGGTGTCCCCGCACGGATCATCGCCCTCGTTGGCAAGTGGTTTCCCACCGGAGCACACAAGGTTGGCGCCACATTCGGCTGCCTGGTCCCTCGGCTGGTGACTGGGCAGTTCGATCCGACGTTCCACAAGGCCGTATGGCCGTCCACCGGCAACTACTGCCGCGGCGGAGCGTACGATGCGCATCTGCTTGCCTGTGAGTCAATCGCCATCCTTCCTGAGGAGATGTCACGCGAGCGGTTCGAGTGGTTGGAGAAGGTCGCCGGCGAGGTCATCGCCACGCCGGGCTGCGAGTCCAATGTCTGGGAGATCTTTCAAAAGTGCAAGGAACTCCAGGAAACACGTGACAATATCATGGTGTTCAATCAGTTCGATGAGTTCGGCAATCATCTATGGCACTACGATGTGACCGGCCACGCGATGGAGGAGGTCCTCCGGGCCGAGCTGGGCAACGGCAGCTACGCGGGGGTAGTGCTGACCTCCGGTTCGTCCGGAACGATGGGATGCGGCGACTATCTGAAGGAACGTTTCCCATGCAGCAAGCTCGTGGTCTCCGAAGCGCTTCAATGCCCGACACTGCTCGAGAACGGGTTCGGGGGACATCGGATCGAGGGAATAGGTGACAAGCATGTCCCATGGATCCACAACGTGCGAAACACCGACATGGTGATCGCCATCGACGATGAGGATACGATGAGCCTCGTTCGGCTGTTCAACGAGGACGCCGGCCGAACATACTTGGAGTCTCGTGGCGTTGGAGCACATCTCGTCGAACAGCTTGACTTGCTTGGAATTTCGAGCATTGCCAATCTCCTTTCGGCGATCAAATTCGCCAGGTACTACGAGATGACGTCAAGCGACATTGTGCTCACCGTTCTCACCGATTCGATGGAGCTCTACGAGAGTCGCCTTGAGGAACTTCACGCCGCCCACGGCCCGTACGACAGAATCGATGCGGCTGTCGACTACCATGCCCATCTACTGGGCATGAGAACCGATGCGATGCTCGAACTGGGCTACCAGGAGCGAAAGCGGATTCACAACCTGAAGTACTACACGTGGATCGAGCAGATGGGGCGCTCTGCCGAGGAGCTCGACGAGCAATGGGTCGACTTCCCCGGCTATTGGGATCGGGTCCATTCACTCGTCCCACAGATCGACGAACTCATCGTGGCATTCAATGAGCAAGTCGGCCTCCTCGATGAGCTCGCCAGTTGACGCGATGGAGCCACGCCGAACCTCCCCGTTGAAGGCCCTGTGTGACCGCATCCTCATGATGGTGGCCGGTCGGCAGCCTGTTCAACCGATCCTCTTGGTCGGCGGCATCGGCTCAGGGAAGACATCGACTGGACTGCGCCTTCTATCCCTGTTGCGTCAATCAGGGGTTGCCCCCGGCGGGTTCCTCGCTCCCCGGATCATGGAGGAAGATGAAACGGTTGGCTACTCGCTGATCGACGTGACCACCAACGCAACGCACCCATTCGCAAGCCTTGTCCCAGATGACATCCCAGTCGGCCGTTTCTTCATCTCGGAGGAGAGCCTCTCGTCCGCCGATCACATGCTCGCGTCGGCGCTTCGCGAAACGCTCGTGATCTTCATCGACGAAGTTGGAAGGCTCGAGCTCAGTGATCGAGGGCACGCTTCGTCAGTCCGCCATGTGCTTGCCTCACCGCGGCAGGTTGTGCCGATCCTCTTGGTACGCGACGAACTCGTTGATGACGTGATCCGCGTGTTCGCCATTGAGGAGCCAGTACGCTTCGATGTACAGGATGCACTTGCTACAAGCGTTGCGGGCCCCGCAGGAATCCAGACGTTCTGGGAGATCGTCGACTCGCTTCCGTTTCCTCTCCTCGTCACCGTGTGTCAGGATGGATACCCTCAGTCGCGGCCAATGCGCCTTGTTGAACGGAGTGTAAATCGCCTCTGGTTTGCCACATCGCGCGCGTCCCGGAAGGTCGCGCAAATCGACGAGAACCCGCGTGTGACCGTCCTGTTCGTCGACTCCACCCGGTTCAATTACGCGTCGATTCATGGAAGCGCACACGTCGTAGTCGACACCGAGAGAGAGCAGACGCTCTGGCAGGATGAATGGCGCGATGATTGGCCGGAAGGACCAGCCGATCCCGACTACGTGCTTCTTCGCATCGATGGCGTGCGCGGTCACTACCTGCGGGGATCCACGGGCGAGACAGGCGCGGTTGATCTATCCCCGCTCTCGACCGCTTGAGTCCATCCCAATTCTGGCAGTACGATAGGTCCGTGAAGCTTCCGGCCCAGCTGTGACACAGTCGCCGGGATCTACACGTTTGACCGGGTAGTAGCCAAGGAGCAACTCGGGAGGCGGGTCTCATGGAGTGGGTCTACTTATTAATCGGACTGGCAGTAGGGCTCCTGCTCGGATGGATACTGTTTCGCCTTCGCGCCGGGCAGCATGCCGCAGATCTGCGAGTTGTCAATGCGCAGCTTGAGCAAAGGCTGCATGCCGAGCAGGAGAAGCTCCAGTGGACGGAAACGGCCGAGCAGAAACTCCGTGATGCATTCACTGCTTTGGCAAGTCAGTCGCTGTCGACCAATGCGCAGCAGTTCCTCAGCAGCGCGCAGAGGGAGCTGAAGACACTCGTTGATCCACTCGCGCAGAAGCTCGATACCATGGACCAGCAGGTCCGCACCCTGGAGACAAAGCGAGAGGGGGCGTACAGCAAACTGGGCGAGCAACTGCGGTCATTGGGCGAAGCACAGTCTCAGCTCCAACGAACGGCCGTCTCGCTTGAGCAGGCGCTGAAATCTCCGACTGCCCGGGGCCGATGGGGCGAACTTCAACTGCGCCGCGTCGTCGAGCTGGCCGGGATGGTGTCCCATGTCGACTTCGATGAGCAGACAACCACCGATGAAGGACGACCGGACATGATCGTTCGTCTCCCGAGCGGCGGGGTGCTTCCAGTGGACGCTAAGGCCTCGGCGACAGCATACCTCGATGCCATGCAATCCGAAGGCGACCGGCGCACAAACAAGCTCGGCGAGCATGCCCGCGCCATGCGCTCACGAATTCAAGAGCTTTCGCGCAAGCAGTACTGGGCACAGTTCGAGCGGGCTCCCGAACTCGTTGTCATGTTTGTCCCGTTCGAGTCGGCGCTGTCCGCCGCGTTCGAGTCGGACCCCGATCTCCTCGAATACGGAATCCGACAGCATATCCTCGTCGCATCGCCGGTTACGTTGCTTGCCTTGTTGCGGGCGGTCGCGTTCGGTTGGCAGCAACAGCAGATCGCCGAGAACGCTCGCCAGATCGCCGATGAGGGACGAGAGCTATATGCACGCGTGGTCAACGTCCTCAAGCCATTCCGCGATGCCGGAACTCATCTCGGCCGCGCCGTCGAGGCCTACGATCAGGCTGTCGGATCGCTCGAGCACCGGCTGTTCCCGGCGCTCCATCGGATGAGAGACCTCTCCGCGTCGAGCGATGAACTCCCGGAGACAAGCGAGATTCGAAAGACACCAAGGTTGCCGGGCATGCCCGACGACCAACCGGGCGACTAGGGCCGGCCAGTCACGGGAATTGGATCCTCTCCGCCATGTTGGCTACAGTCCACAGATCATGGGTGGCGGAATCCTTCAGATTGTCGATGTAATTCTTCCAGTGTTCCTCGTGGCAGGTGTCGGCGCGCTGTTTGGCCGGTTCGTGGTCGATCGGATCGCCGCCAGACGTACCCGACAGGGATCCAGCGTGCCGGCCGAGTCCGGAGACCGACCCGCCGATACACTAAGCGCAGCCATTCGCAGGTCCTTGCACGTATTCACCTTCAGCATCGCTGGACCGGCGATGATCTTCGTCGCGCTTCATCGAACCGAACTGAGCCTCGAGCGTCTCGGCGAGCCTGCATTGGTCGCGCTGATCATGTACGTGATCCTCATCATTGTCAGTTTCGTTCTCAGTGCGATCGGCCGGTGGGACTCGGCGGAGCGACGCGCATCTGTGCTCGCTGTAGCATCCACGAACTGCGCCAACTACGGTCTCCCGATCATCCTCTACGCCTTCGGGGAGGAAGGCTTGATCATCGGGACGCTGTTCATGATCACGCACACCGTGACTCACATGACGGTCGGGCTATCGATCGCCGCGTGGCACAGGGACGGCTCATGGTGGCGCAGGCTGTTGGGCTCCTTTCGGTTTCCCTACATCTACGCCGTCGGGCTTGCGTTCCTCCTTCGAGCGGTTGGCCCATCATTTGTGCTTCCCGCTTCGATCGCCCGCCCGATCGAGCTGCTCGGAGATATGTGGATCCCGCTTATGCTGATTCTGTTAGGCATGGAGCTCGTCCGAATCCGGATTGCTCATGTTTGGCGCAAGGCCAGCCTCCTTGCTGCAGTGAAGCTGCTGCTCCCGCCATTGCTGGCGTTCGGGCTGGTTGCTGCGCTTCGTATCGATGGCCTTGTTCGGGACGTCCTTATCATTCAATGCGCAACGCCAACAGCAGTGAACGGCCTGCTTCTCGCCCGCCAGTTCGATGCGCGCCCTGACCTTGTCGCGAGTGTGCTGATGCTATCCACACTGGGCAGCGTCGCGACGATTTCCGTGCTCCTCGGAATCTTAGGGTAATGCGCAGCCAGCGGCGGCTGGATCGTCAGCGACAGCCAACCTCAATCAGCGTCTCATTCGGGAAGGTCGTCAACACCTCGCAACCCGTCTCCGTGACGAGAACGGTATCCTCGATCCGCACGCCACCATAGCCGGGAATGTAGATACCCGGCTCGACCGTGACAACCATCCCTGACTCGAGGATCTCTCCCTTGTTGAGGCCCATCTTCGGCAGTTCGTGCACCTCGAGGCCGACACCGTGCCCAACTGGGGAAAGGAAGATGTCCTTCGCATACGGCGAGTCGAGGATGACCTGCTTCGCCGCCTCGTGCGGAACATCGCCAGCGATACCGGCGCGTATCGACTCGATCCCTGCGCGCATCGACTCGAGAACGAAAGCGTAGATCTCCTGCTGCTTCTCATCCGCTTCGCCGACAGCGAAGGTCCGCGTGATGTCGGAGGCGTAGCCGTCGACGATCGCACCGAAATCGATCAACAGGAGATCGCCTCGCTGGAGATCTCGCGGATTGAGTGACGGCCGGTAGTGCGGAAGCGCCGCATTCGGGCCGGACGCGACGGTCGGGCCGAATGCGACTCGCTCCGATCCAAGCTCGCGGAGCGTCGACGAGAGCGTGTCCGCGATATCAACTTCGTTCATCCCGACCCGGACGGTATCCCGCAGGTGGTCGAGCGCCGCTTCGGCAAGGCGGATCGCCTCGCGAAGAGTCACAATCTCGTCAGCGTCCTTCACCGCACGGAGCTGCGTTACCGGATCCTGGAATGGGATCCATGCGGTATCAGGAATCTCGCGCAGCCGACCGAGAACGTAGTCCGTTGTGCGCCACGATGCATAGCCGATTCGTTTCAACCCCCGCCCGGCGATCGCCTGCGCGAGTTCCTCGTAGTACTTCAGCTCTGCGTGGATGAGCGGAAGCTCCGGAACCTGTTTCCCCGCCTGCTCTAGGTAGCGGGAGTCGGTGAGAATCACTGTCTCATCGTGCGTGACGAGCAACGCCGCTTCGCCGGTGTAGCCCGACAAGTACTGCATATTCGATAGATCCATGTGGGAAGGCATCGTCCGATCCAAGTCGAAGATCAGGAATCCATCGATCGCCTTCCCCTCTAGCAACCGCCGCCTGCGTGCCTGGTAGTCCATGCGGACCTCCCTACTTCGGATGGAGCCTTGATTATGACATGAACTCGCCGCGTTGGGAACGGCTATCCAATCTCCGCCAACAACGGCGTGTGGTCCGACGGCTTCTCCCCCATCCGTGGCTCGAGATCGATCCAAGCACCAACGCATCGCTCTGCCAGAGGACGCGTCGCCAGAATGTGATCAATCCGCCAACCGCGTCCGTTGGCGATGCCGTTCTTGGCACGGTAGTCGTAGTACGTGTACTGGCCCGGATCGGGGACATGCTTCCGGAACAGATCCACGAACCCCCACAACATGACCTTCGCCAGCGCTTCGGAGACCTGCGGGTTGAAGCAAACATGGCCCATCAGGCGGTTCGGGTCGTGGACGTCGATCGGATCGGGAGCGACATTCAGGTCGCCAGCCCAGATCAGCATGTCATCGGGTGCAAAGTGAGACTCGAAGTATGCTTGCAAGCGCTCGAACCATTGGAGCTTGTACCCGTACATCTCGTGTTCCGGGTCGCGCCCCTGGGGGACATACGTGTTGACGATCGTGATCCCCGCCACAGTGCCGACGATCAGCCGTGCTTCGTCGGCCGGGCCATCATCCTCGAAACCGTGGCTGGCGGCCTCGATCGGAGTCTTCGACAGAATGGCGACGCCGTTGTACGACTTCTCACCGCGGTAGGCCGCGTGGTATCCCGCATCCTCGATTGGGCCAATCGGGAAGTCGTGATCCTGCGCCTTTGTCTCCTGAAGGCAGACCGCATCCGGCCTAACCTTCTCCATCCATGGGAGTAGCACATGCAGCCGAGAGCGGATCGAGTTCACGTTCCATGTGGCAATGGTGAAGGACATGTCTGCTTCGCGCTCCTTTGGTGTTGACCTAGCAGTCTGTGTGAATAGCCCCTGCGTGCCCATACGACTCATGAATGGGAGTCTGAAAACGATCGAGAGTTTTCTCCTTCACGATCTGCGGCACTGCAAAGCGGATCGGATGGCACACGTTGTCTCTTGGCTCGATTCGATCCTCACCTCCCAACCGGGTACGCTTCGCGTTCCTTGGGGAGAAGCTTGGTCTTCGGCGCTTCTCCTGATCCGCATCCCATCCAGAGGGGGGAAGGGGCTGCGGTCTGGGTTCTCACACAGAGTGCTAGCCCGGGATGATCCCGGAGAACGTGGTCACCTCAAGCCCCTCGGCACGCAGTCGGTCGATGTACGGGTTGATCCCGATCGAGTCGCTGGCGATGTGTCCGGTAACGATCAAGGTCCTTGATTCACCGTATTCGTCGATCAATCGGCGTGTATCCCCCGGACGACAGTGGATATAGACGACGGTGTCGATGTCGTGATCGAAGTATGACTTAGCCACTGGATACCCGCCGTTCGTTCCCGCACCGTGCGAGATAACGAGTTTTCCCACCCGGTTCTCGGGCCTCCCGACGCGAACCTCAATCTCCGTGGCCGCATGGCGGAATTCGCCGAACGTCTCGTAGAACCGATCGATCATTTCGGCAATCGTTGCATCCGTTCCCATTGCGGCGGCTGTCTCTGCCATTCGTCGGCGGCCAATCTCGTCAAGCGGTGTATGGATATTCAGATACGGGACTCCGAGGAGCGCCGCGACCGACGGGTCATGGTCATAGTTGGTTATCGCGTTGAGGATCCGCCGATCCTGGATCGTCTCACGCATCGTGTGCTCGGCAGCATGCAAGGGCACACCTACGGCGACCATCTGATCAACGTGTCGCTCCAGGACTTCATGGAAGCGAAGCGTCGCGGATCCTCCGACCGGATGGTGCGAGATGGCGCAGTCGTATCCTTCGGCCGCCGCAAGCAGCAGCTCCGGCGTGCGCAGATCGATCCCGAACAGGATTCGCTCGATCTCATCTCCAGGAACGTGGATTGCGCTGTCTCCTGGAATGTCCTCGAACCCGGCCATGTCCAGCGCCAGTTCCATCAACTGCTCGGTATTCACGATTCCCCTTCGGACACCCCGGCCCGGTCCTCGTGGCTCGACGTACCCCATAATCCGTGTGGAACCGGCGTGAGGTCCTGCAGGCTGGAGCCGCCGACGAACTCCCGCAGAATCGAGTTGCCGGGGATGCTCTTGGCGGCATACGGATCGAACCACCAAAGGAGCGCAAGCAGTCGTTCCGCCTCAATGCGAAGCTTCGGCTCCCTGACCTGAAGAAGAAGAGGTTCAACCAGCGGTTTAAGCACAGCGAGCTCGTAGCCAAGCGCCGAGTTGAACATCACGTCAGCCTGTTCTTGATAGGGGAAGATGTTCCGTTTCTCTCCCCGGCGAACGTTCTCCCACAGCGTCAGTGTCTCTGTGGCCGAGTACCCCCGGTAGTGCGCATCGCGGACGATCCTGCGAATCAACCGCGTGTCCGTCGTGGATACGCGATTGTGCTGATCGAGATTGATCTGAGTCAGTGCGCTGATGAAGATCCTAAAACAGCTGGTCAGCGGGCTGTCCTCAAGCAGCCTCGGGTTCATGCCGTGAATTCCTTCCACCAAGAGAACCTGGCTCGGCGAGATCCGAACGGTCGGCCCCTGCTCCCGCAAACCGGTGCGGAAATCGAATCGGGGAAGCACGACATCCTCTCCCGCAACAAGTCGGCGTAGGTCCTCCTGAAACTGCGTCAGATCGACCGCATCAAGAGAGTCCACATCGATATCATCCCCATACCGCTCAATCAGGATCCTTCGGGGGTGGAAGTAGTTGTCCATCGCCAATGGATACGGATGCAAACCGTTGGCCAACAACTGGATTGCGAGCCTCTTGGAGAAGGTGGTCTTCCCCGATGCCGATGGACCAGCGATGAACACCAACCGCACGCCCTTGTCATGACGTGCGGCGATCTGCGAGGCAATCTCGGCGATTCTTTTCTCATGCAGGGCTTCGGAGACAAGGACGATCTGCTCGATGCGGCCCGAACGGATCGCCTCGTTGAGCGAGACGACGTTGCGCATGCCGAGCAATGCGAGCCGTTTGCCGTACTCATCGAACACCTCGCGGAGCGCCTTGAAGTTGCGGGGCGGAAGAAGCTTCGTCGGGTCCTCCCGTCGTGGGAATCGAAGGATGAAACCGTCGGCGAACGGCTCCAATCCGAACAGCTTCAAGAAGCGCGTCGACGGTACCATGTACCCATAGAAGTAGTCGGAGATCCCGTCCAGGACATACAGATGGAGATGATCCACCTTCCGCGCCTCGAACAATCGAACCTTCCCCAACTCCCCTCGGTCAGTGAAGATCTTCTTCGCCTCTTCGAGCGTGCAGCGAGTTCGGACAATCGGGTGATCCTCGCGAACGAGTTCGAGCATGCGATTCTTAATCCGAGTCAGCTCACGAGCGGTGAACGGTTTCCGTCCCTCGACAAGACAGAAATAACCTCCGTGAGGAACGGAGTAGTCAATCCGAACCCCGGCATCCGGGAACAGCTGGGTGGCGACGACAACCAGCAGGAACGACAGGCTTCGGCTGTAGATCTGCAGCCCATCGGAATCCGAGAGAAACACGGGAGCGACCTCGGCATCCCGCTCGATCGGCCACGCGAGCTCGCGCAGCTCGCCATCGACGATCGCCGCGACGGCCGGATTCTCCTCGTCCGGGTACGCAACACGAAAGACCTCTGCCAGTGAGGCATAGCGAGCAATCTCGTACACGCGCGTGTCGGGGAGCTTGATCTGAACCGTCGCGCGAAGCTCTGCTTCATGCACGACACTCGGTGGTTGACTCATCGTTACGTCCCTTTGGGCAGCTCTCGCCATGCACGAACATGTGCACAGGGGAAGGTAGTCTACTCCGTCACGCCAAGAATCGGAAAGACGCTTGCTCGCAACGTATCGATTGTCTTATGGAGATCCTCGAGGACTGCATCATCGGTCGGCGTTTGCTCCACGTTTCCGTGAAGCTTGGAGATCGCCATGCCGTACCGTGCAGCCTGCGTGAGCCATTCCCCCGGGATCTGCTCAGGGAGATCGATGTCGGTCATCACTGACCATGCAAGCGTCCATGCGCGCACAACATTGCTTATGTCGTATCCGCCGCCGCCAAGAGCCAACCAGGGGATCCCCAGATCGGAGAACGCACGCGCATTGCGTTCAAACTGTCTGAGGCTCATCCGAAGATTCGCAACGACATCTCCAACCACCGCATCCGAGCCAAGCTGAGTCACCAGAATGTCCGGTCGATACGCTCGAAGTGCTGGGAGGATGACCGCGTCAAACGCTTGCTGGTACGCCTCGTCCCCCGCTCCGGGTTGCAGCGGCACATTGATGGATGTTCCCTCTCCAGGTCCTTGTCCGATCTCTTCGACGAATCCTGTTCCCGGGAAGATCGTGTAGCCGGTCTGGTGGATCGAAACCGTCAGCACATCCGATGCCGTGTAAAACGCGTGTTGCACACCGTCCCCGTGGTGGGCGTCGATGTCTACGTAGGCAACCCTCTTCCCGTCATCCACCATCCTCTGGATCGCGAGAACACCGTCATTGATATGACAGAAGCCCGACGCCCGCGACGGCATGGCGTGGTGGAGGCCGCCAGACATGTTGAATGCGCGACTCGTACGACCGGAGAGCAGTTCCTCAGCACATAGGATAGACGCTCCAGCTACATGCATTCCCCAGCTGTATACGTCGGGGAAGACCGGGTTGTCCGATGTGCCAAGTCCATGCGCAAAGAGGTTGGGCACCCACATCCCGTCGCTGGCAACCCGGAGAGTTTCGAGGTAGCCCTGGGAATGGAATCCCATGGCCTCCTCTTCGGTCGCTTCACGCGGTAGAAGAACATAGACATCCGGACGATCGATGAGTCCATAGGCACGGATCAACTCGTAGGTCAGCCCGAGCCGGTGGATCTTGAACGGATGCTGCGCTCCGAAGTCGAATTCGAGCAGTGGTGTTGGATCGATCAGGCAGTACTTCGACATCGTCGCTCCCTCCGGGCCATCGGCGTCACTAGAACGTCCACAGCTCAATCAGGTCCACGGCTTCAAGCCCCCATGGGTCAATGCCAAGACCGGTCATCCCTGATGCCGTTTCGGCCACAGCATACAGCGCCCCATCAAGCTCGAACAGCCGCGCGCTCGGCGGCAACGCAGACACTCCCGGAACCTCGACCAACACAAGGACATGATCAGGGAAAGCATCTTCGTCGGTGTCGACAAACGCCAATCGGCAGGCGATCCCCTGTGCCTTCAGGAGGCTCACAAACAGAATCGCCGTGTCTTCGCAGTCTCCCTCGCCATCCACGAGCGTCTCCAGAGGATAGCGCGGCCATTCCATGCTTGGCGGATCGGCAGTGTAGGTGATGCTGCCCTGAACGAAGCGGAGCACGTATTCCGCATAGGAGACCGCATCCCCACCGCTTTGCTCCCACAGCATGTCCGCAAGGTCCTCCAGGGTCGGATCGTCGAGCGGGTCTTCCACGAACGCACCATACTCGTAGTTGTCAACTAGTGGCGTCCGAAGCCGTGCGCGATACGCTTGATACAGCTCCCATGAGACGGCAAATTCCATCTGCTGGGGCAGCCCGTCCCATGTCCATCCAAGCCGTAGGATCACGCTTCCCTCCGGAACGGCGAGAACATCGAATGTCTGGATGGCAGCATCATCCAGTCCTTCTGAATCGATCACACGAAGGACCACACTGTAGTTTCCTGTATCGCCGTAGGTGTGCGTTGTCTGTGCACCATCACCGTTTGTGCCGTCTCCAAACGACCAGGCGTAGGTCAGCGTATCTCCATCCGGGTCGCTGGACGCGGATGCGTCGAGCGAAACCTCCAGCGGGCTATACCCTCCGTCCGGCAGGATCGTGAATGCCGCAGCGGGCGCTCGATTCTGCCGAAGCAACTCGCAGCCTCCAAGCATGATGAGAAGCCCGAGTCCGAGCGCAATCATTGCGACGCCTATTCGTCTTGTCATTCCCCTCATCATGGCAACGAGCGATTGTAGTCCTTCCATGCACCTCACTCAACAGAAAGCCTCTCCCGATGCAGATTCTCGTGTCGTCGCCCTTTGACCCGGGATTTCGTCTGTGCTACCATCGTTCCTGCGCAAGGGGGGCTCACATGTACATGATCATCGTGGGGGCGGGAAGCATTGGGACGAGCCTCATCGATCTGTCTGTCAAAGAGAAGAACAACGTCGTGGTCATCGACTCCAATCCACAGACAGGGCGTGAGATCAGCTCGAAATACGATGTCACCGTACTGACCGGAAACGCAACGTCTGCGGAAACGCTTCGTGAGGCCGGATCGGAGCGGGCAGATGCGCTCATCGTAACCACAAGCGACGACGCCGTGAATCTCATGGTCGTTTCGATCGCCGTCGATTTGGGAATCTCCTCCATCGTGTCAATCGTCAATGATGCGGACCACGCCGACTTTTTTCGCAAGCTGGGTGCAAGCATCATGGAGAACCCGGAGGACATCGTTGCTCACCACCTGTACAACACTGTGAAACGGCCCAGCGTTCAGGACTTCGCGATGCTCCCACAGGACGCTCAGATCTTCCGTCTTCAGGTGGCCGCGGAATCGCCGCTGATCAATCGGTCGGTGTCCGATGCGGTCAAGCGAGAGATCATCCCCGCTTCGATGCGAATCCTTGCGATTGCGCGAGATGGAGAGCAATCGATCCCTTCGGATGATACGATTGTCGAGGAGAACGACGTTCTCACCTTCTTCTCGCTCGAGCCGGTCAGTGATGAGTTGATCGAGAAGCTGACCGGATGAGCCCGTCCATCTTTCGCGCGAGGCAGGATCTGTACATCATTCTGCGGGATCTGGGGCTTCTCATCCCCGTCGTTGGGATCATGGCGACGATTTCTCTGCTCGTCCCACTCGCCTTCGGAGAACGCTTCGCATTCGCACCCCTGGCAATCACTGCCGGCATTTCGTTCGCGCTTGGCGCAGCGCTCTACTTCCCTTTCCGAAACGCCGGTGAAGCCGAACTGAAACACGGGATGATCATTGCCGCGCTCGGTTGGCTGCTCGTCGCGGCGCTCGGGTCGCTTCCGTTTGTGCTCACCGCTCTGTTCGCGGAGGCCCATGGAGCGTCCGAGACGCTTCTCCATTTCAAGAACCCGGCGAATGCATTCTTTGAGGCCATTTCAGGCTACACAGGAACCGGTCTTACGATGGCCGCACGAGCCGATCTGCTGCCCAAGACGCTGCAGTGGTGGCGTAGCTTCACGGAGTGGATCGGCGGAATGGGTGTTATCGTGCTCATGCTCGCAATCCTCGCCGGTCCCCGCCCCGGAGCAGCACGGCACAGCCTGTACTATGCCGAGGCGCGTGGCGAGAAAATCCATCCGAGCATCACGTCGACTCTAAGGACAATGTGGTGGATCTTCCTACTGTACACGTTCATCAGCGTCGTCGCGCTGTGGGGCGCCGGAATGCCGATCTGGGAGTCGATCAACCATGCGATGACCGGTGTCTCCACGGGCGGATTCAGCGTTACGGACAACAGCATTGCGACATACAACAGCATCGCCATCGAGCTTGTGCTGATTCCGATCATGCTTCTCGGAGCGATCAGTTTTGCTGTCCACTATGAGATGATCCGCGGCAAGGGACGGATTCTCTGGGAGGATTTCCAGACGCGTTGGTTCCTCGCCATTGTGCTGATCGGCATCGCCTGCCTGACACTCGAGAACCTGCTCGTCATCGGCGGCACGGAAGCCGTCCGTCATTCCGCATTCCAACTGGTTTCGGCCGTCACCTGTACAGGGTTCCAATCGGTCGACCTCGGTCTGTGGAGCCCCACCGGCAAGCTGCTCCTCGCTGCGGCAATGTTCGTCGGCGGAGCAGCCGGATCAACAGCGGGAGGAATCAAGATCATGCGGATGCTGATCCTGCTCAAGGGCGTCCAATGGCGGTTCCGCAAGATCGTATCGCCGCGTCAGGCAATCGTTCCGTTTCGGTTCGGTGTCTCCACGATCGACGAATCCGAGGTCGGACAGAGGCTGGAAGACGCTTCGTTGATCACGTTTCTGTGGCTGATCTTCCTCGGATTGGGGATCGTTATCCTGTTGCACACAGTCTCCCGCGACTACACGCTGTCCGATGTCGTATTCGAGGTCGCAAGTGCGCAGGGAAACGTCGGCCTATCAGTGGGTATCACACAACCCGCCATGTCTCTTGCCAGCAAGCTCACGCTTTGCTTCAACATGTGGATCGGACGGCTGGAGATCATCCCTGTGCTAATGCTTGCACGCGCGCTGTTCCGCGGCGTGCAGTAGCCTTTTCGCTGCTTTGCAGCGAGGGCGAGCTGTGGGTACATCCCCACACCTCGCTGGACGAGCATCGCAGCGAGGGCGAGCTGTGGGTACATCCCTACACCTCGCTGGACGGGCATCGCAGCGAGGGCGAGCTGTGGGTACATCCCCACACCTCGCAGGACGGGCATCGCAGCAACAGCGACAGCGAGGTACGCGTATAACCCACACCTCGCAGGACGGGCCAACACACCCAACGGCGCCAGGCGGGCGGTAGGAACGTCACTGCGCGACTCCAAGGCAGCCCCGGACGTAGCGCGGTGAGACACGTGCGGAATGGGGAGGTGGCGCTGGTGTCACACACGACACGAACACAGAATTGCCACACCTCGGCGCTATACTTCGTGGTAGCTACACCGGGAAAGAAGGAGGACGCGTGATTCGAAGAAGCCTACTTGCTTGCAGCATTGTGTTGATCGCTGCATGTTCCATCGCTTTGGCGTACGACCGATCGGAGTTCCTGTTCCTCGATGAGATCGAGATCGGCATGACCGGAACCGGAAAGACCATCATCGCCAAGGACGTCATCGATACGTTCGCCGTCGAGGTGCTTGGCGTTCTCGATCAACCAGGAACGCTGTCCGATTTCATCGTAGTCCGCGTCAGTGGGGACACGATCGGGCGTGCCGGTGGTATTGCTCAAGGAATGAGCGGAAGCCCGGTCTACGTGGACGGCAAGCTCATTGGCGCACTCAGCCGCGCGGCCGGTTGGTCGAAGGAGATCATGCCCATCGGTCTCGTAACGCCAATCGAGCCGATGCTTCAGGTCGTGGACGCCGCAAGCACAGCGAGTCTTGCAGTTGCCCCTACCGCGTCGGTTCTCCGCGATGTCGCCCTCATCGAGGCTCTGCTCCCGGCGGAACCATCGCTCGTCGCCGCCTCACCCAACACGATTTTCGCCTATCCGGTCGACACACCGCTGATTGCAGCCGGTCTCAGTGGCCGATCACGCGACCTACTGATGAATGGGGTCACGATCCACAATGCGCCGGCAGGATGGATCGGCGACTTTTTTTCACTCGATATCGGATCGGCATTCGACGGTCTATCGGCGCTGCATTTGGAGCTTCTTCCCATGGCCGCAGCGCAGCCGTCGACTGCTGTCATCGACCCCGCTGCTCTTGAGCCGGGCAGTTCAATCGGCGTCGCGTTAGCAAGCGGCGACATCACGATTGGCGCACTCGGAACCCTGACCTATCGCGATGAGGAAACACTCGTCGGATTCGGTCATCCATTCATCTCGAATGGTTCATCGCGGTTTCCGATGACATCCGTATCCGTGATCGATACGATGAAGTCCTTCCAAGCATCGTTCAAGCTTGGCACAATCGGAGACACGATCGGTACGATTTTCGAGGACCGGACAGCCGCGATCGGCGGCCGCATCGGCCCGCTTGCCGAGACAATCTCGCTCTCCTTGGACGTTCACGATCTCGATCGGGACACCATGGAAGACTACCAGGTCGAGCTCGTCGATGAGCCACATCTGATGCCCGAACTCCTTCTGTCCACCGGTTTCGAGGCGACCGATACGGCACTCGACCGCGTCGGTCAAGGGACGGTTGAGGTAACGTATTCGATCGACGGGGACGGCATGCCGATGCCGCTCACGCGGACCGACACCTTCTTGAGTTCCGTCGACATCGCAGCCTACGCGCCATGGCAGTTGGCAGGAATTGTCTCATTCCTCCAGTACAACGCGTTCGCGGATCCGAAGATCCGCCAGATCTCCGCGTCACTGTCGATCACAGAGGAGATCAGGGGGCTTCAGATCAACGACCTCGACCTCGATCGCTGGATGTACGCTCCGGGAGACACCATCCGATTCATGGTTGAGCTGCAGACCTACCAGGGCGAGATGAGGATCGAAACAGGGGAGATCACCATCCCGGATAACCTGTATTCGAACCATGTGATCGTCCGCGCCTATGGCGGCCCACGGTATCTTGAGCAAGGCGAATCTCCGCCAGCGTTTGACGACCTCACGAATCTGATTGATGCCGTGGCGTCGCTTCCGAGCTACAGCCAACTCACCATTGAGCTGTTTGCGATCGACCCATCCTCCCCCTACCGCGGTGCACTCTACGGTGTGACAGAGGCCACGTTCGACTATCCGGGGTACGTCATCTACGGCGAGCGGGAAGTTGCCGCGATGCTGACCACACCGGAGGAATTGATCGCGCCTCCCGGGGAAGAAGACAAGAGCCAGGCCGCGCCGAAGTGGTAGGCAATGTACACAGTCGACGAGATCGCGAGGATCGGCGGCGGCCTCCTCCTCCGCGGCGCCCGATTGGCACCGCGGAGGGTCGTCCATGATTCACGCAGCATCCGTGAGGGAGACCTGTTTGTAGCACTTCGTGGGCAGTGTGCCGATGGCCATTCGTTTCTGCCCGAAGCGTTCGCTCGCGGAGCCTGTGGCGCACTGATCTCCGATCCATCTGCCGCGCCGATTGATGCGCCGAATCTGATTGTCGTCAACGATCCACTCGAAGCACTACAAGACCTCGCCGCTGCATGGCGCCGGACGCTCGATGCCACGTTCGTTGGGGTCACCGGGAGCAATGGCAAGACCACAACACGTGCTCTCCTTGCCACACTCCTGCGGCGGTCCGCCGAAGACTGCGCCATCTTCAGCGCACCAGAGAACTACAACACGGAAGTGGGCCTCCCGCTGGCCGTCTTGGCCATGCCCGAGGAAGCGGCCATCGGGCTGTTCGAACTCGGCGCGGAACGCCCCGGCGACATCGCGCTGCTCGCGGACATTCTCATCCCACAGGTCGGTATCATCACATCGGTCGGACCAAGCCACTTGGGGCAGTTTGGCTCGGTCGAATGCGTCGCTGAAGAGAAATGGACACTCATCGAGAAGTTGCCGCAGGACAGCACCGCATTCATCAATGCCGATTCATCTGAACTGCGACATCTTGCCGACAAAACGCCGCGCCATTGCGTGTCCGTCGGCATCGATTATGGCACCATTCGCGGACACATCGAGCAAGATGTGCCGCAACTGGTCGTCCGTGTCGACAGTCCGCCGCTACAGCTTGTCTGCCCACTCCTCGGGCTGCACAACGCCCCGAATCTCCTTCTCGCAGCGGCCGTAGCGCATCATCTCAATGTCTCTCCGGTCGAGATCGAGCAGAGAGTAGGATCGTTCCCTCCCGAGCCGCATCGCCTGCAACCGATCGCCGCGTCCTTCGGGACAATCCTCGACGACACGTACAACGCCAACCCGGCATCGATGGCCGGAGCTATTCGGACCCTCGCACAGCTTGGTCCTCCTCAGACGCTTAGCATCTTCGTGTTCGGTGAAATGCGAGATCTTGGACCCGACGGCGATCGGGCACATCGCGAGATACTCGATCTCGCCCTTGAACTTGGGATCGATGCGATATTGCCGATCGGGGAGCAGGCTGTCGCCGCGTGCCGTCTACGTCGATCTGAGGCCATCTTGATCGTCCATCCAGATGACGTCGCGAGCACTGCCCGACGCTTGTGCCTGCAGGCAAGCAAGGGGAACGTTCTCATCAAGGGCTCGAGAGTTCTGGGACTCGAGCGCGTTGTCGACGAACTCACAGAGTAGGGATGGGAACCAGTAGTCTGCTCACTCTCCGTCCCGAGGAGAACCCGCCTCCGCGAAGCCAAGCCGCTCCAGGACGGCACGATCCGAGTACGGCACGAATGCGTCCTTGATGATCTGATACGGCTCGTGCCCCTTCCCTGCAATCAGGACAACATCCCCCGGCTTGGCTTGGTCGACTGCATGGCCGATCGCCTCGGTCCGATCGACAACGCGTTCCCAGCGCGCTTTCTGTCCCCGAAGGCCTTCCTCAATCCCGTCCAGAATCGCTTCGGGATCCTCATGCTTCGGATTGTCCGCGGTCAGGATTGCCCGATCCGCAAGCTGGCCGGCGATTCTCCCCATGATCGGACGCTTGCCCTGATCGCTTTGTCCTGGGCATCCGAAGACGACGTGCAACCGCCCCACAGGCGGGCGGACGACGTCCAGCACGCGCTGAAGTGCGTCGGGGGTATGAGCGAAGTCGATGACGCCAATCACTCCATCCGATCGCTCGAAGAACTGACAGCGGCCTTCGAGCGCCGGCACACACGCCAGACGATCGGCGACGACACGCAGCGGCACACCGTGAATGAGCGCAACGCTTGCCGCGGCAAGCGCGTTCAACAGATTGTGTCTCCCCGGATGAGGGATGTGAGTTGAGACCCGATCCACCCCCCAAACAAGCGAACACCTCGTCCTACGAGACTCAAGGCGAAGATCCTCGCCCCGAAGATCGGCCCCCGCTGTCAACCCGTAGCGAAACGTCTCCGCGTCGCATCCTTCGAGAATCGCCTCGCACGCTGGATCCTCAGCGTTGATCACGGCATATGCTGCTTGCTTCAGTCCGGCAAATAGGATCCGCTTCGCCGCCAGGTACGCCTTCATCGAGTGATGCCAGTCGAGGTGGTCGCGAGTCAGATTCGTGAACACGCCAACGTCGAAATCAACCGCATCGATCCGATGCTGCGCAAGACCGATCGATGATGCCTCGACGATCAGGCTCTCCGCTCCGCCCGCCCGGCTTTCGGCAGCAATCCGCTGAATGACTGTGCTTGAAGGGGTTGTCACCGCCGCCAATCCGCGGCGCTCATTGGCCAGCGTTCCGATCACGACCGCGCGATCGTCTCGCAGCAGATGCGCGATCCAGTGGCAGACGGTGGTCTTCCCATTCGTCCCGGTCACGCCAACCGTGAACAAGTCTTCGGTCGGTCGGCCATGGAATGCAGACGCTAGCTGCGCAAGAGCAGGACGCACATCGGGTACGGTAAGAAGTGGAACAGGAATCCGTTGCACACGCTCTGAGACGACTGCCGCAGCCCCGTTCGCGATCGCCTCATCGATGAACGCAACTCCGTCGTTCGTTGCACCGGAGACTGCAACGAACAGAGCCCCGGGACGGACTCGGCGAGAATCCTCACAGACATCACGAATCTCCACCCGATTCCAACCGGGCAGTGGGGACATGCCAATGGCGATCGACAGCTCAGCGAGCCACACGGCCCAGCCCTTCTCCCATCCGGTAGACGTAGATCGGGTGTCCTCCGCGCGCTTCTCCCACGACGTCCGGCTGCCATCCCCACATCGGATGGTAGTACGAGACCACCCGTGCACCTTCCCGCAGCTGGCGGCGGAGCCGTTCTTGAAGTCGGAAGTTCGATGTGGCGGAAAGGAACAGGACCACAACATCCGCGTCGGACACGTCGGTTGCGTACATGTTCCCCCGTCGTACACAAGCGCGATCGGCTGTGCGAGTTAGACGTATCCAGAGATTCGCCACAAGAACACGAAATGGATCGATCTCATAGCCTGTTGCTCGAGCGCCAAATTCCCTGGCCGCGGCAACGACGATCCGCCCATCGCCACAGCCAAGATCGACAACGTGGTCATCAGAGCAGACTTCGGCGAGGAACAGCAGGCGGCGCACGGTAATACGATCGGTGGGTTGCCACAGCGCATCGAGCGTCAGATTCCAGGCGATCCAGAGGATGCTGATTGCCCCGAAAGCAATCCCGATTGTCCACGCCATCTAGAACTGGAGGAGCACACCGCCCTCGAAGACCGGACCGGCATGCCAGCCGTTGCCCGCCTTTCGAAGGAGGTAGCGCACCTGCAACGAGAGCTGCAGACCGTCGATCGGGGCCACGCGCAATCCCCCTACCCCTTCGACGACCAAGCCGGTTGAGTACGGCGGTGGCGTCAACGCCACACCGATTCCCAGCCCAACGTACGGATCAATCGGCGGCATGAGCCAATGCGTCAGGATATCCACCGTAACCAGCATCAACCCCGCGATGTCCGGCGTGGCGAATCCAAGCTGCGCACGAACGTCCAGTGTCTCACTGATCGGCATTTCCGTCAGAGCGCTGATAAGGATCAGTCCGGAGATCTCGTATCCAACGCCGACTCCGATACTCACTGCGTGTAGTCCGACTCCAACCAGAGCCACTGCTAGGAGGATTGTCAGCGTAATTCCTACCCACTTCATCGTTGCCCCCTCATGAATCCGCGGCCCGCACGACGAGGAACAGCTAGATATCGAGGGTCGTAATCTTGTCGCTGTTTTCCCAGATGAAGTCCCGTCGTTGCGCCACGTCTGCCCCCATCAATGTGGAGAAGATCTCGTCCGCCTCCAGCGCATCCCGAACCTCAACTTGCTTCAGAATCCGATCCTCGGGATTCATCGTCGTCTCCCACAGCTCCTTCGGATTCATCTCTCCGAGCCCCTTGAACCGCTTCACCGCCAGGTTCCCGCTGTGCCCCTCCCGATACTCCTCCAGCTCGTCGTCGGAGTGCAGGTAAACGGTCTTCTTCCCGTTCTTGATCTGATACAGCGGCGGCTTCGCGATGTAGACGTACCCCTCCTCGATCAGCTTCGGCAGGTAGCGG
>CAZORQ010000012.1:5166-59444 GCA_964582285.1 uncultured Thermotogae bacterium | reverse complement strand
GCTCGAACGCCTCGGTGTACTTCCCGCCGAACTGGACCTGCATCTGCTCCTTGCGAACCCGCTCGCCTTCGAAGCCGGCGCCGTATGGAACGGGGATCGGGATCTCGCTGATCTTCAACTTCAGGCCACGAACCTCGACCGCCTTGTTCACGATCTGGGTTCTAGGAATGCCCGAAACGACGTGCTCGTACGTGCAGATGCCTCGAGGAAGGACCTGCGGGATCTCGACATCCGAGATCACCGGGAAGCCGAAGTTGATGGCTCCTGCCGCCGTGGCATATTTCTCATCTGTGAGGAGCTGATTTCCGTTCTTATCCGGCTCATAGTCCGAGCCCAGGGCGAGTACAAACGCGAAAACGCGCTGCTTGTTGTACATGAGAATCTTGCGCGCTGCGTCGAGATCGCCGGGCTTGACGCCCCCGAATGTCATGGCTGCGCGCGCCGCGAAATTTAGTGCGAGGACGGCGGCCGATGTATCTTTGCCGTAGGGGACGAGGAATGTATCCCAGCTCATCTCGATGCCCTCCTCGGCCAGCTGCTCGGCCATCGATTTCCCTTGGCTGTTCGAGGCCATGAAGACGAGGATGCTTCGTTCTTGGAGAGAGCGGGCCAGTTCGACTGCCTCCTCATTGGTCGGAAGGGCCCCGACACATGCCGCGAAGCCGGGCATCCTTCCATCAACGAGCTTGATCCCCTGCAAGCGCAGCGTCGCATCACCGGTGAAACCGAGCCACGGTTCCTCCGGTTCGTAGCCGTTCACGTGTTTGAGCACCTCGATGATTTCTTCGGCAAGCAGTGTGGCGATGCCGGCGTCAAGAGCGTGCCCAAGATACGGGAGCCATCCGCTTTCGCTTGGGATCGGAGGCAGCAGAGACGCCGCCCACTCCAGGGCGGCTTGCGCTTTGGCGAGGCTATCGACCTCTCGGCCGGTCAGTGCGAGTGTCAGGGGCAGATAGTAGGCCGTGTCGGGGAACTCGACTCTCTTCTCGGGACCGTGGGTTTCGATGGCTTCCGTGAGTTGGGACCGTGCCTGCTCAACGTACCCGTGTGCCCCACGGATTGCCGCTGTGGCGATGATTCTCGACATCCGTCCACCTCCTCAGAGCGGATACTAGCATCCTCACATGAAGATGCGAGCGAACGTGATGCTTGTGTCGATTCCGAGGAGTGTCCGTTGCCGTATCGCTCGTGCCGACAGGGTATCACGGGAGATAGCATCTTGGCAAGTGACACGGAAGCGATTGGCAGATGACGATACGGTCTGCCGCTTGGTTATCGACTCGTGGCCGCGTAACGCTGCTCCAATGTATCGAGCAGTTCATCAAAGCACGGATGAGTCAAGTTCTCGGGGAGGGCTCCGTCTCGAGCAGCAGTACGAAGAGCATCGACATAGGGAATGGATCCGACGAGCGGAATCCCGGGCGGCATTCCAGCCCGAATGGCTGCCGAATCGACATCGTCGTAGACACGATTGGCCAATGCGAGAATCTGAGCGATGCCGAGATCTTGAGCCAAGCTCAAGGTTCGCTCGGCTGTCTCAAGCGCCTTGCGATCCGGGCCGATCAGAAGGATCAGTGCGTCGATGTTGCGGACCGTTCCTCGGCCGAGGTGCTCGATGCCAGCCTCCATGTCCAGAAGAACCATATCGTTCTGCTGGACGAGCAGATGCGCAAGAAGCGCTCTCAGCAGCGTATTTGCCGGGCAAGCGCATCCGGTGCCGCCTCCTCGAATCCCACCAAGAACAAGAAGGCGTATGCCGTCTTTCTCTACGATGTAGCGTGAGGGAATATCATCAACCGTTGGATTGAGGCGGATGAACCCGTCCGTACCGGTCCGCTCGGCGACGAGCTCTTCCTCATTTGCAAGAGGATGGATCGGGTCGGTGATGCCGAGCGTTATTGCTACATTCGGATCCGAATCGGCATCGACGACGAGAACACGATACTGCCGCGCGGCAGCCGCGCGGGCGAGAAGTGCGACGACGGTAGTCTTCCCCACACCGCCCTTCCCAGCAACGGCTAGTTTCATCCTGCTCCACCAGCCTTGGCCAACGTACGGCAGAGCATCCGCCCGAGGATTGCCAGGCCATCGGTAGGAAGATAGGCGGAGGCAACCCGGTCGAACAGGACGGTTGCGTTTGCCGGCAAGTCGTCATCGCTCTCCCACCACACGACCGCAAGTGAGACATGCGGCAGCACGCGGAACGCATACGCTGCATCCCCAATTGGCAGCGACTCCCCTTCCAGTTTGAGTGCCGCCTCTCGGAAGCGCTCGATGTCGCCGCGAAGATCTGTCGTGAGTTGATCACCGGAATACCCTTGGAACGCTTGGCGGTAGAACATGCCATCCGGCAGCTCTTGGAAACCGAGCCAATCGCCAGTTGGAACTGAGCTGTCCGCCCGACTGAGATAGTCAAGGAGAAGGATCGCAAGCTCTTCCGGACAGCGCTTCCCGTTGGAGAACGAGACGGTCAGCTGCGGCCACGCGATCGAGTACGTTTGCCCGAGAAGCTCGAGTTCCAAGGAGCCACCCTTGCTGACCAGGCCGCCACAGCGCGCAAGATCGGCTGCATCACGGCCGCTCAGAGCGGCTCTTGCAGCCTCGATCCGCGGACGCAGCGAAGCACGCCATTCGTCTTTGGGCATACTGATGTTATAGCCATCGGCCGTTCTCGCATCAAGCGGACGGGGTGACCTGGTCCCGAAGATATGCAAAGAACATCGAGAGATCGACGTTTCCCCCGCTCAGAATCACCCCAACACGCGCCCCTCTGATGTCGGTGTCTCCACTCAGCAGCGAGGCGACGGCGACGGCACTCGACGGTTCGATGATGATCTTCATCCGATCCCAGATGGTTCGCATCGCATGGAGTATCTCGTGTTCTGAAACAAGGAGGATCCGATCGACGTACTCCCGAACGATGGCGAAGGTGTTGCTACCGAGCGGAGTCCGCAGGCCGTCGGCGATCGTGTTTGGCGTGAAGTCGGTGATCCGGCGGCCCTCGCGCAGCGAGCGGAATGCGTCGTCGGCACCGGCCGGCTCGCACCCGACAACACGCGCATCGGGAATGAGATGCTTGGTGGCGATCAGCGTCCCCGACAGGAGGCCGCCGCCGCCGAGCGGCGTCACGATGAGATCGAGGCCGCCGGCGTCCTCGATCAACTCGCAGGCCGCCGTCCCCTGTCCGGCGATCACTCGCGGATCATCGTGGGGGTGGACGAAAGCTGCTCCGGTCTCCTCTCCGACTTGTGCTGCGGTCTCGCGTCGGCCCTGATGGGTCGGAGGGCAAGGAATAACGCGTGCGCCGTACCCTTCCGTCGCGGTGACTTTGATGGCGTTTGAGTTGTCAGGCATGACGATGTATGCCGGGATCCGGTGAAGCTGTGCGGCGAGGGCGAGTGCCTGAGCATGGTTGCCGCTGGAATGTGCGTACACCCCGCGAGCGCGCTCTTCCGGGGCGAGCGACGCGACGGCGTTGAACGCGCCACGGAACTTGAACGAACCGGTCTTCTGGAGGTTTTCGCACTTGAATAGAACGTGGGCACCACACAGTCGATCGATCGTGCTGGATGAGAGAACAGGTGTTCGATGTGCATGTGGAGCGATCCGTCTACGGGCTTGGAGGATATCATCCCATGTGACGGTGCTCATGAATCGTCCTTAAACACCGCGCGGCGGTACCGGCGCAATTCCTCGATGGACTCGCGGATGTCTTGTAGTGCGCGATGTGTGGTTCGTTTCGCCCGGTTTTGAGTGCCTCCGGGATACCAGCGGGCGATCAGCTCCTGCAAGGTACTGACGTCCACATTCCGGTAGCTGAGGTATGCGTTGAGGTGGGGCATGTGGTGCATGATGAAGCGACGATCGAATCCGATCGAGTTACCACAGAGCGGGGCGCGGCCTCGCAGACAATGCGTTCGCACAAACGAAAGGGTCTGCGTTTCTGCCTCGGCTGTCGAGATATCAGACCGCCTTGACGCATTGGTGAGCCCTGAGGATCCGTGTTGATCCAAGCACCATGGATCCATAGTGTCCAAGACCTGATCGGGTTGGTGAATTACGAGATTTGGCCCCTCTGCGATAGGGTCTAGGTTTCTGTCAGTTACGACTGTCGCGATCTCAAGGATTGAACAGGTTCGATCGTCGATCCCCGTTGTCTCGAGGTCGATCCAGACAAGTGCGTATCGGTCTTTGGCCATGGTGCCTCTTTCCCGAGCGACTTGAGGATATCCTCCCTCGGCAGCAGGGGCCAGGAACGGGGTGGAGTGACGATGTGGAGAACAGATGAAGACACGGGGCCGGCCTTGGAGGCCGACCCCGCGATGAGTATGTCGTTACTTGCGCTCTCCCAAAGGAAGGATTGTACGGCCGTGCGTCTCATTGATGAGAATCGCTGCCGAGCAGTACCAAGCGATCAAGGAGCAGAGGATCCCCTCATAACCGGCGATCGTATGGACCACCGGGATGAACTCGCCAATGGCGAGGAGGAAGAAGAGGATCGTCAGCGTGATGAAGATCCACGTGATTCCCCTCGGCTTCTTCAGAGAAGCGATCGTTGCGTAGCCGGTGAATAGACCCCACGCGACAAGGATGACTGCGATCCCCGCCGGGGTGACATTGACGAACCCCTGAACGCCGGCCAATCGAAGGAAGAAGAACACGGCGAGCCCCATCCAGAATGCCCCAAACGACGAGAAGCATGTGGCGCCGAATGTGTCGCCCCGCTGAACGTCCCACATTCCCGCCATGAACTGAGCCAAGCCTCCATAGAACATCGCGATTGGCATGACGATGCCGATGGTCGCCGCATCAACAAGACCGGCGTTGACGATGTTCAGCACGAACGTTGAGAGGGCGAAACCGCCCAAGCCCAATGCTCCGACATTTGCCAATGTGTTGTTTTGTCCGCTCATTTGTGCCTTTCTAGCCGACCAGCTCTTTCAGGCGGTCGACGCTTTCGGGGTTTTGTAGTGTTGTGAGGTCTCCGACGGGTTCATGACGTACGAGTGCCTTGAGCACCCTTCGCATGATCTTGCCGCTACGAGTCTTCGGAACATCGTTCGCGAAGATGATCTGATCGGGCCGTCCTGTCGGACCGATGACCTGATTCACGGTCGTCATGAGCTCCTTGCGGATGTCATCCGAAGGTTCGATTCCGCCACGAAGCAGAACGAACGCAACCGGAACCTCGCCCTTGAGGTCGTGCGGTCGGGAAACGACCGCTACCTCGCTAACCTTGTCGTTCTGAGCCAAGGCGCTCTCTACCTCGGCGGTCGCGAGCCGGTGCCCGGCAACGTTCATGACGTCATCGACGCGCCCGGTGATTCTGATGTTGCCCATTTCATCCTTCCGGGCCCCATCACTGGTGAAGTAGCGTTCCGGACCGTATTCAGCGAAGTACTGGGCCTTGAAGCGGTCCATATCGCCATAGATACCGCGCGTCAACGCTGGTGGGAATGGGCTGAAGATCGCAAGATATCCACCTTCGCCCGGACCAAGAGGTGAGCCGCCGGAGTCAAGGATATCTCCGATAACCCCGGGGAAAGTCCGCCCGGCGATTGTCGGCACGAAGGGGCCGATTCCTGGGAGGCTGTTTACCATGTTGGCGCCAGTCTCCGTTTGCCACCACGTGTCGATGATCGGACAACGCCCCCCACCGATCTTCTCGAAATACCACATCCACGCATCGACATTGATCGGCTCGCCAACCGTTCCGAGAAGACGCAGCGAACTCAGGTCGTACTTCGCCGGCCACTCGTCACCTTGCTTGACGAACATGCGAATGGCCGTTGGCGCGGTGTACAGCTGAGTAACCTTGTGCTTCTCAATGATCGACCAGAAGCGGCCGAAGTCCGGGAAATCGGGCGATCCCTCAAACACGAGCGTTGTGACGCCGTTCATCAATGGACCGTAGTTGATGTACGTGTGGCCTGTGATCCACCCGACATCGGCGGTGCACCAGTAGACATCTCCGGGATGCATGTCGAAATTCCACTTCGCGGTAGTGTAGGCTTGGACAGCGTATCCACCGGTGGTGTGCATGATCCCCTTGGGCTTGCCCGTCGTGCCAGAGGTGTACAACAGGAATGCGAGATCCTCGGAATCCAACGCCTCGGCCGGACACTCCGTCGCGGCTCCATCCATCAGATCGTGGTACCAGAGATCTCGATCGGCCTGCATCTCTACATCGCCACCGGTGCGCTTGACGACAACGAGCTTCTCAACCGGCGAATTGGCGATGCCCTCATCGGCATTCTTTTTCAGATTGATCGCCTTCCCGCGACGATAGTATCCGTCGGCCGTAATGACGACCTTTGCGTCGCAGTCGACCATCCGGTCGCGAAGCGAGTCCGGACTGAACGCGGAGAAGACGACGGAGTGCGGCGCACCGATCCGCGCGCACGCTTGCATGGCAATGACCGCTTCGGGGATCATCGGAAGGTAGATTCCGACGGCATCGCCCTTGCCGACACCAAGTCCCTTGAGCGCATTGGCAAACTTCGAGACCCGCTCGTGCAGCTCCTTGTACGTCAAGCGAACAGCCGGCTCATCGATCGGCTCGGGCTCCCAAATGAGAGCGACGGCATCGCCGTTGCCGGCCTCGATATGACGATCGAGGGAGTTGTACGAGAGGTTAATCTTCCCTCCGACGAACCACTTGAACGCGTGGGGTGCGAACTCATATGCGCTGTCCCACTTTCTGAACCAAGTCAGATCCTCGGCATGCTTGCTCCAGAATGCCTGCGGATCTGACTTGGCTTGCTCATAGATCGATTCGTCAGCGATCCACGCGTGCTCCTTCAGTGCCTGCGTGGGCCAGTAGACGTTCTCTTCGGCCGGGTCTTTCTCGACCCAACGGATCCCCTCTGACACGTGAAACCTCCTAGTGCTGAAAAGTGGCTTTGACGATGCGGCGAAGTCTAGCCCATGACGTGCACTGGCGCAACGCTAAAGCAGGAGAGATGGGGTGATGCGGTAGAGCCAAGGAGCGCGGAAGTAGAGACGATAGATCCATGTGCTTCTCACGACCCGCACAACGTATGCGGCGGTCTCCGGGAAGATGGTCCCAGAGCCGCTTTGCCACTGCTCAACGTTTCGTGGACCTGCATTGTAGGCAGCGAGTGCATCGGCACGATCACCGAACCGGTTGAGCAAGTGGCGAAGGTACCATGTGCCGAACTGGAGGTTGAGGTTGGCGTCGTATAGGAGATCGATCTCAAAGCCGAGGGCGCCCAGTTGTTGAGCAATCCACGCTCCAGTATCGGGCATGATCTGCATCAGGCCAATCGCCCCACGGTGAGACACGGCATCAGCGCGGAAGCGGCTCTCGCAACGCACGATGGCTGCAACAAGCGCAGGATCGAGCGAGTAGTCATCGGCGAATGCGACGAGCTGTTCCATGTGGGCAATCGGATACAGCACGCGAATGCCGATGAGGCCCACGTAGCAGAGCAAGGCGATGAGGAATAACGAGCCCGTCCAGAGATACGATGGTGCGATTCGCCGCATGATCCTCTATCATACGTCGAATCGTCTATACTCCATGTCAGTACGAATCCACACGCAATAGGGAAGAGACAATGAAGAGAATTCTTGATTGGCTACGGGTGACGTTCATCAGCGGTCTGCTGGCGATCCTTCCGGTCGGAGCCACGGTCTTCATCGTCTGGGCTCTCTACAATCTAATCGATGGCCAGGTGGGCAGGAACACCGCGTTTGGAATGGTCATTGAACGTGTTCTGGGAAGATGGATTCCCGGTCTCGGGATCATCATCACGGTTCTTCTTGTGTTCATCATCGGGGTCATCATCCGAAGTGTGATCGGGCGGACCCTGCAGTACTACCTCGAGCGGATCTTCTTCTCTTTCCCAGGTGTTCGGAAGATGTACGGAACCTTGAAGCAATTCACCGGTGCACTGCTCAATCGGGAAGCGACGACGTCATTCAAGAAGGTTGTGATGTTCGAGTACCCGAAGGACGGGATCAACGTGCTCGGTTTGGTGACGAATGAGGAGCTTGGGCTTATCCGGGACATCGCGGGCGAGAAATGCCTACTTGTCTATGCACCGACAGCGCCGAATCCGCTGTCCGGCTACATGTTGATCATTCCGGAACGCCTTGTAACGTATATCGATATGCCGGTGGAAGATGCTTTGTCGATGGTCGTGTCGAGCGGATCGGTCCTTCCCGACAGTCTCCGGAAGATGTCGGAAGAGGAGTGCCGAACGCCTAAGCGCCCGCGTTTCTCCCCGTTTCGCAAGCGCACGGTGAGGTGAGTGAATGCCAATTTTCAAAGAGAAAGACTACTTGCGAGTCGACCTTGGCAAGGGACCGGACGAGAGCCTATGGATGAAGTGCAAATCCTGCGGCGAGCTTGTGTTCAAGCGCCGCGTCCGTGAGAACAACAACATCTGTCCGAGCTGCGGGGAGTATTTCTTCCTTACGGCGAGTGAGCGGATCGGATTGCTGGTCGATGAAGGGAGTTTCGAAGACGTAACACAGGCGATTGTCGCGGATGATCCACTTGGATTCTCGGACCGGAAACCGTATGCGGAACGAGTCACCGAGGCACAAGCACAAACTGGACTGCAGGATGCGATTCTTGTCGGACGAGCCACGATTGCGGGGCTCCCGGTGATCCTGGGTGTGATGGATTTCCGCTTCATTGGAGGGAGCATGGGCTCCGTTGTGGGCGAGCAGATCTGTCATGGAATGGAAATAGCGATTGAAGATCGACGACCGTTTGTGCTTATCTCATCGTCCGGCGGTGCCCGCCTCCAGGAAGGGCTCTTCTCTCTCCTTCAAATGGCCAAGACATCTGCCGTGCGCGGCAAGATGGCCGAAGATGGACTCCCGTTTGTGTCGGTCATGGCATATCCAACGTCGGGAGGTGTACAGGCGTCCATTGCCAGTCTGGGCGATGTCATCATTGCCGAGCGCGGGGCGCTCATTGGCTTTGCCGGACGGCGTGTGATCCAGAGTGCAATGGCCCAAGAACTCCCATCGCATTTCCAGTCGGACGCGTTTGCATTTGAACATGGCGCGATCGATCGCGTGGTTGGCCGCGAGGAGATGCGTGACGAGCTCTCCTTGCTACTTAGCTTCTTCGTGGAGGCGGCATGAGCGACGAGCGAACGCTCGACCTTCTCGAGGCAAAGATCGAGGAGTTGCGCCATCTGAACGAGACGGACGGAATCGATCTAGCGAAGGAGATCCATCGGCTCGAGACGAAGCTCGAGGAGCTTCGTGAGGAGCTGTATGCGAATCTGACCGACTGGGAGCGTGTGAAGCTTGCCCGTCATCCCAAACGGCCGTATTCGCTGGACTACATCCACGCGATCTGCAGTGAGTTCTATGAGCTCCACGGAGATCGGATCGACGGCGATGATCGCTCTTTGGTTGCCGGACTTGCGCGATTTGACGGTCGCTCGATCGTCATCCTGGGACAGCAGAAGGGGCGTTCAACTGAAGAGAACAAGGAGCGTTCTTTCGGGATGACGCGCCCTCAGGGGTACCGGAAGGCCCGACGTGCGATGCTCCTAGCTGAGAAGTTCGGATTCCCAGTGATTACACTGATCGACACGCCGGGTGCATACCCGGGCCTCGAGGCGGAAGAGGCGAACATCGGAGGAGCGATTGCCGAGAACCTGCTCACGATGTCCGCCTTGCGCGTGCCGATCATTGCAGTCGTCATCGGAGAGGGTGGATCAGGTGGGGCGTTGGCCATTGGATTGGCTGACCGCCTGCTGATGCTGGAGAACGCTGTATACACAGTGATCAGCCCGGAGAGCGCCGCGGTCATCCTGTGGAAGGACAAGGAGCGAATGCAGGAGGCAGCCGAGGCGCTCAATCTGACCGCGGGCCATCTGCGCGATCTCGGATTGATCGACGGCGTGATTCCCGAGCCACCAGGGGGAGCACACAAGGACTTCGATCACACGGTCGTGGCTCTCAAGAAGGAGCTTCTCCAGCACCTGACCGCACTGGAGGAGTTGGAGCCGAAAACGCTCGTCGAGGAGCGGTATCGGCGCTATCGTGCAATCGGGCAGTATCGCCACTCGCCGGACAACGAATGAAGCGAGTACTCCTCGGTGTCGGGAATCGCCTATCTCGTGACGATGGAGCGGGACCGATGGTCGCAGAGGGGCTTGCCGGCTCCGAATGGATCGCCGTTGATTGCGGGCTCGCGCTGGAGAACGCGGCGGGGATCGTCCGCCGAGAGCAGCCCGATTTGCTTGTGATCGTGGACGCGGCGTGCATGAAACTGGCGCCAGGAGAGGTGCGTCGACTCTCACGACCTGCGACTGAGCAAATGCTCGTATCCACGCATGGCCTACCATTGGGATTCTTCCTCGATCGACTGGAGTCCACGGCACGCGAGACGGCGATTATTGGAGTCGAGCCGAAGGATCTTTCGTATGGAGAGGGTCTCTCGACGGAAGTTGCGAGTGCGGTCGAGCGGCTCGTGGAGTTGCTCATCTCGGACGCGAAGGGATTGGCAGCGATCGAAACGCTCGATTGACGCGATGTGCGACCAGATGGACATCGCGTGTCTTGATACGACAGCTTGGAATCGGTATACATACCGCTCCGGTTGTCTCGTATGCGGTCCGCAAGACGGGCTGACCTAGCATCCCAGCAGATAGGGAGCCGAAGCCACGCAGGGAACGACACAGAGGGACCGGGCAAGGGTGGCAATTCAGCCAAGGGAGGCGCCAAACATGCCATTCCGTGATGGAGCAGCGCTTCGCGAGACGTATCGAAGGGCGCAAGCTGGGCACTTCGCATTCATGGCGAACAACATCGCCGAACCGAATGTTCTCATCGGTCTTCTCAAGGCTTATGCTGAGGCGGATTCCGATTTGCTGGTCCAGATAAGCGCCGGGGCGGCGAAATTCGCTGGCGGAGGAGACAAGCGATCGGGACTGAGAAGCCTCTCGTCAATGGTTCGAGAGCTTGCCGAGTCGTACCCAATCCAGGTGTTCGTCAATCTCGATCATTTCACGGTGCGTGAGATGGATCTGATCGAGGAGGCGATCGCGGATCGCCTTGTCTCGTCGATCATGATCGATGCATCGACGGAAGCGTTTGAAGAGAACGTTCGTATTAGCAGACATGTTGCGGAGATGGCCCAAGGAACGGGGATTCTTGTTGAGGCGGAGCTTGGGATGATCAAGGGTGTCGAGGATGAGATCTCATCGGATGAGGCGTTGTACACCGATCCAGATGAGGCGGTAGAGTTCGTCCAGCGGGCTGGTGCCGATCTGCTGGCAATCTCTGTCGGAACGCAGCATGGGGTGTCCAAGGGGCGCGACCTGGAATTGCGGGTCGATCTGACAGCCAAGATCCGGGATCGATTGGCGGAGGAGAACCTCAATCCGCCGCTTGTCCTTCACGGAACGTCGGGCGTCCTCCCCGAGCAGATTCGAGAGATGATCGGGCACGGGATATGCAAACTAAATAAGGATACGCACTACCAGTACGTCTACGGACGAACGGCGTGCGAGTTCTTCATGAAGAGCAAGAATGGGATCATACCGCCGGCCGACGTGGAGGATGATATCGCGAACCTGTTTGCCAGCGGCGATTGGAGCCCAAACAAGGGCATGTTCGATCCGCGTGTCGTGGGAACGGAAATCCAGAAGCGCGTTCGGGACATCGCGTACGCGTTGATCGAGCAAGCCGGCAGTGCGGGGAAGACGCTGATGGAGAGAGAGGGAACACCATGAGAGCCGGAGTACTGACCGGTGGAGGAGATTCTCCCGGGATCAACGCGGCCCTGCGCTCGATCGTTCGCTTTGGGGACAAGCAGGGCGTGGATGTCATTGGATTCGAGGAGGGGTGGAAAGGGCCTATCGAGGGGCTCGTACACCCTCTGGCACAAGCTGACGTTTCAGGGATCCTGCACGTTGGCGGGACGATTCTGAGGAGTTCGCGGACGAATCCCTTCCGAATACCCGACGGCCCCGAGAAGGTTGTGAAAACATTGGAGGATCGCGGCATTGACTTCCTCATTGCGATCGGCGGCGATGACACACTTGGTGTGGCGCACCGGCTCGCGGAGCATGGGGTGAAGGCGATCGGGATTCCACAGACGATCGACAATGATATCGGGATGACGGACTACACGCTTGGGTTCTCATCTGCGCTTGACGTCATCACCGATGCACTCGATCGACTGCACACGACGGCGGCGTCCCATCACCGCGTGTTGGTTGTCGAGGTGATGGGACGCGACGCGGGCTGGCTAAGCCTGATGGGAGGCGTCGCCGGCGGAGCCGATGTGATCTTGATTCCGGAACAGCGGTTCGATGTCGACTCAGTGTTCCGGGAGATCGAGCGGCGGGCGGGATTGAGAAAGCGATTCAGCATTGTCATTATCGCCGAGGGTGCTCAGCCCAAGAGTAAGGAAGGGCAAGTCGTCGAGGAAGCTGAAGTGGATGCGTTCGGCCACGCGCGGCTTGGAGGTGTGGGGCAATACGTGGCGAATCGGCTGTCGGAACGAATGAAGATGCCCGTGCGTGTCACGAATCTAGCCTACCTTCAGCGGGGTGGCAGCCCGTCGCCGTTCGATCGGATCCTTGCCACGCGGTTTGGCGCTGCATCGATCGAGTTTGCGCTGAACGGACGATTCGATGTCATGACAGCTATTCAGGGAACGAGAATCGTTCCCGTTCCACTGAGGGATGCACTTGCTGCGCCGCGGCCGGTTGATGAGGAGCTGCTCTATCTCGTCGACTTGTTTGAGTAGGCGAGAACGAGTCAGCAGCTGCAGCTCGGCTAGTGTTTTCTCCGCCGTGGCCGAATGGCGCGGCTGCCACGCGAGCTTCGCAAAGCGATGACGCCTCGCTGATGCTCTCCGTCGACGAACACACAAAGCCCTTGGGGAAAGGTGAAGTGCGTCACGAACTCATCGCGGTAGACGACCTGTTGATCCGTCAGCAGAGTTCGGTTCAGTCGATCCCCCGATTCCTCCCGGAACGCGAGGTACAGCACGTCGCTGGCGACCATGTCCGCGTAGAAGTGCGTGCCATATGAGAGCTCAGGTGCGAGTGACTCGGTGGACATCTCCACGATCACCGATGCGCCTGAGATCTCGCTGTACTGAGCCGGAACGCCAAGCTGGGGATTGGTCGATGCCCAGCGCCCGGGGCCAACAAGGACATAGGGCTCATCTTGTTCGCACAAGCGGCTGTTGATCCGACCTACGGATCGGGCGATATCGTACGCCTTGTCCCAGCGGTATGCCGTCGGCTCGACAAGCACGAGATGTCTTATTCTGTCAGTCTTTCCGTTGCCGAGGACCTGGCGGCATTCAAGGATGAGTTGGTCCTCGCGGATGCGAGGCACATGGATTCGGCGGTGTTCTGGACGGCTGCCGAGGGGACGAACCTGAAGCACGTAGAACAACGGAGACTGCGCCGCCTTTGCATCCGGGCCGGAGAAGTCGATGGCGAATTCGATGTCGACTGGCAGTTCCAGTAGCCCGTTCAGCGCTGCAAGAAGCTCACGCATCAGCGGCGTGAACGGCATGATGTTGTTCGTTTCGATCAGGCGAGTGAACGAGGCTAGCAGGCGTTCGCTGGGCGCGGTGGCCGGGACTGCGTACAGGGGAGGTTGCAGGTCTCCTTCCGAATCGATGCGAGAGCAGATGGTTGCCAGGATGGGGTTCCCGAGTTCGCCGAGCCTCCGCTGTGCGAGATGGCCGGCAGACATGTCCAGCACGTCGACGGTCTCTTGCGAACTGCGAATGATGGTTGGGGTATCTGACCCTTCCGGCCGAAGGCCGGGCAGGCGGGGCGAGAAGACGCGAGCATGCTCTCTACCAACGGCGCGCGTTCCGGTTCCGACGACGAGACGGACGACGCCGTCTTCCGGCTTGAGTCGATCTGTCCATGGATAGTAGTTGCGGGAGAAGGCAACCCCCCCAATGAGCGGGTAGAACAGGTCGTGATTGTAGTGACTCCCGATCATGTTCTGGATGAGAATCGCCATCTTCTCCTGTTGCCAATCGAGGTCATGACGCTTTCGGTACGCGCGGGCATTGGGAGCAAACGTGGATGCGTAGACACGCTTGATCGCTGTTGTCAATTGATTGAGACGGACGTCAAGCGGCCCTGTATTGGGCAGGAAATCTGAGAGATAGATCCCGGCAAAGGAGTGCTCGGGATCGTCTTCCATGATCGACGAGGAGCGAACAGCAAGAGGGCGGGTCTCATGCTCAAGGAACGGCACGAGGGCGTCGGTCCATTCCGACGGGAATGTGGCGGCGACAATCCGCTCCTCGAGTTCCTCAAGAGAAACCGCTCCCTCGCACCCTGCGCGCACATCACTCCGAAGGTCGTTCATCTCCATGAACGCATCGAACAGCTCCGATGTGAGTATTGTCGAATCGGGGAATCGCAGGAGCTCCTGGAATCGTGTGATCTGCGCGCCGTCCTGAATCGACTTCATGGCGAACAACAGTCCGCGGGCCTTTCCGCCGATCTCTCCGGAACCGATCATATGCGTTTGGAGCGGGAGAGCAGATCCGTCGAACTGGTATGTCCCATCGGGAGACAGGCCGAATCGGAAGAACCGCGAAGCGAGGGAACGCGGCGTCTTCCCGTAATGGGTGCGTTTGTGGGGCACGTGAGGTCACCTTCCCAGTGGGGGGCGTCGAACGATCCAATCGATGGCAAGGATTGTCTTTGCGTCCTGGATCTCGCAGTCGAGGATCATCTGCTCGATTCGCTCAAATGTGAACGCTGACTGCTCAGCGATCTCGTGAGCTCCCGGTGGTTCAATCTGACGCAGGTCGGATGCATGAAACACGGTGATGCGCTCATCCGAGAAGCCGGGTGAAGTGACGATCGATGCAAGTTCGATCCAACGATCGGCAACGTGTCCTGTCTCCTCGCGAAGCTCGCGCTGTGCGCAGGAGATCGAACTCTCGCCGGGCTCGACCTTCCCGGCGGGGATCTCCCAGAGATGTGACCGAACCGCGTGGCGGTACTGGCGGACCAGGAGGACACGGCCATTCGGCAACACAGGAACGATGGCCGCGGCGCCGGGGTGAGTGACGATTTCCCGGGTTGTCTGTTCGCCGGTTGGCGACTCGATCCGATCGACGTGAACATCGAGCAGACGACCATGGAATACGGTCTCGTGCGCAATGAGTCGAACCGGATCAGATGGCGTTATAGCCCTCCTTGAGTGCTGCGGTGTTGGCATCTACGAACTTGGCCTTGCCGCCTTCTTCCATCATTCGTGCCATTGCGGCGTTCACCGCATCGAGCGGTACAACCTCAGTTGCAGCGACATAGGCGCCGAGTGCCACCATGTTAATTGTCCTCGGATTGCCGATTCGGACTGCGATGTCGTTGACTGGGACATAGTGGGCATGTACATCCTCTCTCTGCGCCTTTCGGTCGATGAGTGACGTGTTGATAATGATGGCGCCTGTGTCGGCGACAGCTGCTTCAAACTTGTCGAGCGAAGGACGATTCAACGCGATGAGACCGGTGGGCGCGTCGACGATTGGCGAACCTACGGTCTCATCGGAAAGCACGACCGTGCAGTTGGCTGTACCGCCGCGCATCTCGGGTCCGTAGGATGGAAGCCAGGTTACCTCAAGCCCATGATCGACTCCCGCCTGAGCGAGGATCTTCCCCGCGAGAATGACACCTTGACCACCAAAACCGGCGATGACGACTGACTGCTCCATAGCTACCCCCTATCGACGAGATCGCCGAGTGGAAAGACCTCTGTGACCACACTCGCCACGTGCTCATTTGCCTGCTGCGGTGTCATGCGCCAGTTGGTCGGGCAGGTTGCGAGCACCTCGACGAGCGAGTATCCCTTGCCGTCGACTTGGTTCTGGAACGCCTTCTTGATTGCTGCTGTCGTCGATATGATATGGCGTGTGTCGTAGACAGCTTGGCGCGTGACGTACACCGGGGCGTCGAGTTGCGCAATCATCTCCGAGAAACGAATCGGGTAGCCGAACAGCTTGGGATTGCGTCCATCCGGTGTTGTCGTTGTCTTCTGATCGACAAGCGTTGTGGGTGCCATCTCTCCACCGGTCATTCCGTAGATCTGGTTGTTGATGAAGATCACCGTGATGTTCTCACCGCGGTTGGCGGCATGGATTGACTCAGCCGTTCCGATGCTCGCGAAGTCGCCGTCGCCCTGATAAGAGAAGACGATCCGGTCGGGACGTGCTCGCTTCAGGCCGGTTGCCGCGGCACACGCGCGGCCATGAGCGACCTGAATCGCATCGCAGCGGTACCAAAGATAGCAGAACACCGAACAGCCCACCGGAGCGATCGCAATGGTTCGCTCCGCGATCTCAAGTTCGTCCAGCGTTTGCCCAATGATCCGTGCAACCACGCCGTGACTACATCCGGGGCAGTAGGTGAACTGCGCATCCGTCATGCTTGACGGACGGCCGAACACCTTGGTCATGTTGGCCGTGCTAGAGGACATGTTTCTTCACCTCATTCAGGATCGCTCTGGGTGTGGGGACGACGCCACCCGTCTCCCCATAGAAGGGTGTCGCGGCCCGCTCTGCGACGGCCAGTCGGACATCCTCGTGCATCTGGCCAGCGCTCATCTCTACGGTTAGGACTGTCTTTGCATGTTGTGTCAGATCGCGAAGCGGCTCGGACGGGAACGGCCAGAGCGAGATGGGGCGGAACAGACCGACCTTGATTCCCTCAGCGCGCGCCATTCGGATGGCAGACTTCGCAATCCGGGCAATCGTGCCATACGCGGCGATCACCATGTCGGCATCCGCTGTCTCCAAGAGCTCGTAGCGGGTCTCTTCCTTGGCAATGTGCTCATACTTGGCCTGCAGGTCGCGGTTGAGTTGTCTCAGGCCCTCTGGATCCATGTCGAAGCTGTGCACGAGATTTGGCTCTCTCCCGGCAGCGCCGGTCAGTGCCCAAGGCTTCTCCGGCAGTGAACGCACATCGACTGGATCGGGCAGCTCGACCGGCTCCATCATCTGGCCAAGCAATCCATCGGCGAGGATCATTACCGGAATGCGGTACTTGTCGGCCAAGTCGAACGCCAGCATCGTCAACTCACCCGCTTCGGGCACGGTGGAAGGACCGAGTACGATGGTCCGGTAGTCCCCGTGTCCTCCGCCTCGCGTAGCCTGGAAGTAGTCGCATTGTGACGGGGCGATATTTCCAAGCCCCGGCCCTCCGCGAACGATGTTCACAATGACGGCAGGAAGGTTGGCACCCGCAAGATAGGAGATCCCTTCCTGTTTCAGGCTGATCCCCGGAGAGGACGACGAAGTCATGGCACGAACGCCCGCCGCCGCAGCCCCATAGACCATGTTGATTGCGCCGACCTCGCTCTCCGCTTGGACAAACGTGCGGCCGAGACGAGGCATGTGTTTCGCCATATGCTCAAGCAACTCAGCCTGTGGTGTGATCGGATACGCGAAGTAGCATTCGCATCCCGCGCGAATCGCAGCTTCTGCGATGGCCTCGTTTCCGCGCAATAGCAGTCGTTCACCCATCGCCCCTCCTTAGGTTGTGACCGTTTCTCGGTAGACCTCGATTGCGATGTCCGGACAGGTCATCGCGCAGAACGCACACCCGACACAGGCCTCTGGATTCTCCATGTGCACTACATTGTATCCGCTCCTATTCAGCGTGCCGGAAGATGCGAGGACCTGGTGAGGACACGCCGTGATGCACAGCTTGCATCCCTTGCATCGCTCTGCATCGATGACCACCGTCCCTCTCGACATGTCGACCTCCCCTATGAACCGTTGTAGAACTCCTCATCCAGTCGTTTGGCCCGGTTTCTCCGCAGCCGGTCCATGCCTGTTTCGACGCGGGCCATCCAGCTGCGAATCTGCTCCTCGCCGAGGCGTATGTGTTCGACAGGCCCAGCGGAGTTGGTTGGGGCAGAAGGATGATGGTTGGCGAGCGCGTTTCTCAGCCGGACGATATCCCGATCGAACGACTCCTGTGGAATGGGAGCGGTGGCAGGATGCTCGGCGAATGCGAGGATCGGAGCCCCGTTGGACTCACCCGGCGAGACGATGCGAAATGTGGCTCGTTGGCCGACGCGAATCGTATCCTCTGTCACTTGACCGGACATGGCGACGAACCCAATCACGCCCGAGTCAAGCTGTATGCGGATCCGAGTTCCTTCAACGCCAATTGCCTTGCCGTCAACAAGCGCGGGCTTCGCTTCCGAATTCGAGGCCGTGTTCTGAGTGCCCTTGTGCATGATGAACTACATCGCCTCGTGCAACTGCGCCTGACGGATCAAGCTGCCTTGGTGACCCGACCGGACTTGATGCACCGGGTGCATGCGCGGATCCACTGTTTCCTTCCGCCAACGACAGCGTGGACACGCTGAAGGTTTGGCGCACGCACGCGCCGCGTATGGCGATTCGAATGGCTGACGGAGTTGCCGGCAGCCGGTCTCTTCCCGCAAACTTCGCAAACTCTTGACATGTTGCTGTCACCTCAGCACGCGCCTCCTGATGAAAGGAGGGGCTCTACGTAGAGTGGCTCGACCTCATATAGCTGGTCGAGCGGTTGCTCGTCCAAACCCATCTTGGCAATCCACAACGGGGAAGGACGGTTCGCATCGTCAGGGGCAATCCGCACCATTGGGTGCCCCTGCAGCGAATCCGCCACACGGCGTGCACCGCTGCCGACAACGGTCACCTGCCGCTCTTCACTGCGCAAGCTCTCCACCAGTTCCGGCTGGCGCATCAAGCGCATTGCACCTTTCGGCCTCGAACCCGCGAAGAACTGGACGTAGTGCAGGTCTCGTCGACTGGCTAGAATGACGCAAACGCGCTGCGTGCCAGCCACTCGTGCCCGATATGCATCTGCTCCATCAACGGCAACCAGTGCAGCGCCGGTGGCCTGACAGAAGCCCTTCGCCGCGGCGACACCGATCCGCAATCCTGTGAAAGAGCCCGGACCACGGTTGACGCATACCGAGTCGATGTGTCCCTTCCCCACGTCGTTCCCGTCCAGGATCTCCTCAATCAACGGAAACAACCGCTCGGCATGCTGGAGTGGTTGCTCCATCAAGCGTTCGTCTGCGAGCCCAAGTCCATCGTAGAGGGCGACGCCGCCGAGCGGCTCAGATGTGTCGACTCCCAACGCCAACATGCCGGACAGATGGTAGGTGAGCCAAGTTGGCTTTTCAACCGCTGATCGGTGCAGGGCGGCAGAGGGTTCCCGAAAGGAAGGCGCTTGCTCTCTCTACGTCCTGGTCAATCTGATGGCGCAAATCGGCGAGCGTGGCAAACCTCTGATCTCCACGTAGATGCTTCAGCATATGGATCTCGATGCGTCGGCCATACAGATCGACATCGGACTCAGAGAGAAGATGCACCTCACAACGAGGCACTCCTTCCTGTGTCCCGAGTGTCGGGCGCATCCCGATGTAGAGAAGGGCTGGCTTGCCCGCTGAGTCGGTTTGCTCGCCGATGAACGCATGAACGACATAGACGCCGAAATGCGGGAGAAGCACGCGTGGATCGAGCGCAAGATTGGCTGTTGCGTAGCCAAGCGTTTGCCCGATCTGATCGCCGCGCACGACGTCGCCTATCAGAACAGGGGCTCTTCCGAGAAGCGCCGTGGCACCGGGAACATCGCCAGCGGACAGGAGGGATCGGATGCGCGTGCTACTCGCTGGCGTGCCACCAACGAGGATGGGCGGCACAACGGTTACCGAGAAACCGTGCTGCTTGCCGAGGGACCGGAGCGTCGCCGTATCTCCTGCTCGCTGAGCTCCAAAGCGAAACGATCCGCCGATGACAACGGATTCGGCATGGAGTTGATCGGAAAGCACTACCTCGGCAAACCGAGATGGAGACAGATCGCGGACTTCAGAAAGCGATGCATGAACGACGCGATCGATGGTGCGAAGCAACAGCTGGTCCTTGACTGATCTGGGCAAAAGCAATCCGCGCTCCGCGTGCTGGGCAGCCTGCATTCGAGGTGGGAGGGCGAACGCATACGCCACGGCAGGGATCCGGCGTTTGCTGGCTTGGCTCCTGACTTCGTTGAGGATCGCCTGATGTCCAACGTGAACTCCATCAAACGTGCCGATGCTGACGACTGCTGCATTGCTCATGGTCACCGTGCCGCGAATGGTACCCGATCACTCGCGACCGAGACAGAGGGGCGCAACCGGTTGGAGTGGGTTGCAGACGACCGGTACAATGGATGAGATATGAGGTCGGAGAGGATTGCGGGGGCTGGGTTCGGAGAGGACGATGCTGCCTTTCTCAGTCTTCGGCCGACATCGCTCGACGACTACATCAACCAGCGAGAGATCAAGGAGAAGCTCCGTATTTACATCGCCGCAGCGAAGAAGCGAGGCGAGTCGCTTGATCACGTGTTGCTGCATGGCCCTCCCGGCCTCGGGAAGACGACGCTTGCGCAGATCATTGCGGTCGAGATGGGAGTCGACATCCGAATCAGCTCTGGCCCGGCCATCGACAAGGCCGGAGATCTTGCGGCCATCCTGACGAACCTCAAGCCACACGACGTGTTCTTCATCGACGAGATTCATCGGCTTCGGAGGAATGTCGAGGAGATCCTCTATCCAGCAATGGAGGACTACAAGATCGATATCATTCTTGGGGAGGGGCCGAACGCGCAGTCTCTCCGTATCGACATCCCTCCGTTCACGTTGGTCGGCGCGACCACGAGGGCGGGCTTGATCTCGGCCCCGATGCGCGATCGATTCGAGGTGTCGTTCCGCGTGGGGTTCTACTCGGTTGAGGATCTGAAGACAGTGGTCATCCGGACTGGGCAAATCCTCGGTATTGAGGTGACCGGCGAGGGAGCGGCAGAGCTTGCCAAACGTGCTCGTGGGACACCACGAATCGCCAATCGGCTCCTGCGGCGTACGCGGGACTATGCTGAAGTCAAAGGGCAGGGAGCGATCGACGCAGACATCGCTCGACGGGCACTCGAGATGCTGCGGATCGACGATCGAGGTCTTGACGAGCTTGATCGTGCGGTGCTTACAGCACTCGTTGAGACGTTCAATGGTGGACCGGTTGGATTAGACACGCTCTCAGCTGCGCTATCGGAGGAGAAGGACACGATTACGGACATTGTCGAGCCGTTCCTGTTGCAGGAAGGGCTGATCCAACGAACACCGCAAGGTCGTGTTGCCACAGAGCGCGGACTGGCCTACGTTGGACAAGAGGGAACGGGTCGGTTGTTCTAGCGCCCGGAGAGATTCCTGGCGTTCTCGATGAACTCCCGCACGACGCCAGCGAATCGGCGCCAATCGAAAGCCAGCGCCGCTGCAATCCAGATCACATACCAGATGAGTGCGTGAGGGGCCTTGAAATAGGCAACGACCAAGGGGAGGGCGACAACCGGCGTGGCAAATGACATGGTCACCATTTTGGAGCGGAAATAGGCGATGAACGCGGCGGCGACCATAACGTAGATCACGGCTGGCAGGAACGGAATGAATCCGGACAAGACGAGGTAACAGAGACCGGCGAAGACCATCGCCATATCGAAGGCGAACTCCTTCTCTCCGACCCAGGTCGGTGGTTTGTTGTACTTGCGTGCCAGGCGGCCATCGAGGATATCGGTTGTCCAACCAAGCATGGTGAGCAGGATGACCGCCTCGAGCGCCTCCTCACCAGCGAAGCCAAGCGACAAGACTGCTGCGGCGATGAAGCCGCGGGACATTGTCAGGAAGTCTGGGATCCGCATTGCCAGTCGCATGGGAGACCTATTCTACGTGGGACACAGGCTGCCCGCCAAACCGATCTGAGCGCCTTCCGGCGCCGAGGAGGGGGCGGAAGGCGCTCGTTTCAGCATGCCTACGGATCCTCCTCTGCCTTGCGTACGCGCAGTGCCGGTGGCGGCCCCAGCAGCTCCCGAAGGAGGATGGCGGCGCGCGGGTCATCGCGCAGGAGCTTCCGGAGTTGTTCTCTCGCGGAGCTGGTGCTTGGCATCTATTCGTCCTCGATCCGGTCTCGCGATGATGCTTGATCATCGCTGGCGAACCCTTCTCGCATCTTGGTGTCCGCCTGGACGTTCTTCATCCGGTAGTAGTCCATCACTCCAAAGTTGCCGGCTCGGAATGCCTCGGCCATCGCGCGTGGGATTTCGGCTTCTGCCTCGACGACTGCCGCCCGGCGCTCCTGCACCAGGGCGGTCATCTCTTGCTCGCGAGCGACTGCCATGGCCCGGCGCTCCTCGGCCTTGGCACGAGCAACCTTCAGATCGGCCTCGGCCTGGTCGGTCTGCAATTGTGCGCCGATGTTCTTGCCGACATCGACGTCCGCGATATCAATCGACAGAAGCTCGAATGCGGTCCCGGCATCGAGTCCCTTGTCCAGAACCAGCGTTGAGATCTTGTCGGGGTTCTCCAATACTTCCTTGTGCGATTCGGCTGATCCGATTGCCGAGACGATTCCCTCACCAACTCGGGCGATAATGGTTTCCTCGGTGGCGCCGCCGACCAGCCGATCGATGTTTGCGCGCACGGTGACTTTGGCGATGGCGAACAACTGGATTCCATTGGCGGCGACCGCTCCGACCTTTGGCGTCTCGATGACGCGCGGATTGACCGACATCGCGACCGCGTCAAGTACATCACGTCCAGCAAGATCGATCGCGGCTGCGCGCTGGAAGTCGAGGGCGATGTTCGCCTTGTCCGCGCTGATCAGTGCTCGGGCGACGCGCTCTACGTTGCCGCCGGCAAGGTAGTGCGCTTCGAGATCAGAGATGGCCAGTTGCAGTCCCGCCTTCCACGCTGCAATCATTGGAAGAATGACGCGATGGGGATTGACTTTTCTGAGCCGCATTCCGATCAACGTCATCGGTCCGACAGGAACACCGGCGGCTAGTGCAGAGATCCAGAGTCCCATGGGGACGAAGTAGAAAAACAGCCAGAGCAGCAGGAGAACGGCTGCCGCGAGCACGATATAGCCGATCATCTTTCAGCCTCCTCTTCCTTGCGTCGAACGACTTTCCGATAGACATCATCTTGGACAACGACGACGGACGTTCCCTTGGGGAGATGTCCCTCCTGGCAAACCACATCGATTCGCGTTTCACCAAACAAGGCGCTCCCGACCGGGCGAAGGTCGGTTACTGCAACGCCTTGCCGGCCGATCCACTCGCTGGGAGTGGATTCGTTCTCCTGAGCTGTTGGGTGGGATCTTCCGGTGATGGCTGAAGAGAGGATGATTCCGCCTAGGCGCAGACGGGTTCGAGGAAGCTTGGTAAGCAAGATCATTGCTGTTGCGACGCTAACGATCAGTCCGACGGAGACGATCGCAATGGCTTGGACCGCTTGCTCGCGGCCCGCAAACGGGCCGACTTGCGCTGTGTAGAACCCGAGACCGATCAGGATCAGTCCAAGCAATCCGCTCAGGCCGAAGTCGACTGCTGTGAAGGCGAAGATCTCTAGGAAGACGGCGACGATCCCTCCGAAGAAGAATGCGATCGATTCCCAGCCGGCGAGGCCGACGAGGACGTGAGCCCAGAAGAAAGCGCCAAGACACGCGATTCCGATCAAACCAGGGATCCCGAAGCCAGGCATCAGCATTTCAACGATCAGCCCGAGAAAGCCGGCGGTGATCAGGAGACCGACAGCAATCGGGGACGTTAGGGCATCGACTAGTTGGTCAATCCAGCGGATCTCATACGGCACAATACGGCTGTAGCCGTTCTCCGTCAGCCACGATTCGATCGATGCTATCTCGCCATCGGAGTACCCCCACTCGGTCGCTTCGTGCGACGTCAGTGTCAGCAGCTTGCCTGCCTCAACCAGTCCGGCGATCGAGACGTCGCGGTCGACCATCGCCTCAGCGACTTCCGGTGGACGGCCATGGAACTCTGCCGTGGCGCGGAACAGCTTGCGTGTCGCGCTGATCACCTTCTCCGGCGCTTCGCGGAGACTCGGTCCGACCACGGTCACAGGGGTGGCTGTGCCCATCACGCCGCCGGGGGAGAAGAGAATCGTCTCGCACGCAATCGCGATGGCAGCGCCGGCGGAGAATGCTTCCCGGGAGACGTACGCGATCGTCGGGATACTCGCGTCGAGCAAGAGCTTGCGCGACGCGACGGCCGCGTCCAGGTGGCCTCCCGGCGTTGAGAGCACGAACACGATGGCGCTGGCTCCGGAGACAGTCGCATCATGGATACCGCGACGGATGTAGGTGACGGTTCCGGAGTTGATGTCTCCGTCGATTGTCAGAACCCATGCCTCACCCTCCGCATGGACTGCGACGACGCAGAGGGCGAGGAAGAGGACCGACAAGACAGCTGTAGTCGCAGAACGAGTCATGCATCAAGTCTATGTTGACATGAGGTGTTGGTGCAAGTTCGCGGAGAGTGCGGTTGGCTTCTTCTTGCTTGGGAACTAGAATGGAGGCGGTGGTGCGGCTCCGCTGACCCGGAGGTGCGAACGGCGAGAGGGGAGAAAGGGAGGTCGTGGAATGAAGAACGCACTTCTCCTGTTGACGATCTGGCTTGGAATCCTGTTCGCGGCGTACATGATGGTCTACTGGGACGGTGGGGCTGAGTCACCGATTCCGACCTTGCTGCCTGAGCCTACGGATGCTGTGTACATCGATTCGGCAGGTCGATTTGGCTTGGTCTTCCCGTCAACGTGGACGATCGATGAGACCGACAGCAGTGTGCTCCTCAGCGGTCCGGATGGAAGGATCGAGATCGAGATCACCTCAGTTGACGAGCCTGTTCCGGAGGCAGCACTGCTTGACGCCCTTGGAATCATTGAAGCGGATGAGAAACCAGACGCACTTGCTGTGGAGGAGATCGAAACGAGTGCGGATGTCGTGCGTGGAGTCCGGCTAGCCGCTGCAACGCGTGAGGAGAAGGCTGGCTATGGACTTGCGTATCTTTTGGAGAGTGAGACGTTGCTTGTGCTCGTTTCGGGAGACGAGCAGGCGCTCGAAGCGAGAGCGGAGGAACTCAAGAAAATCGAGGCGGGGATTGTGATTCCAGCATCTGAGATGGCTGCTCCTGAGCCAGCGATCGATCCAGTGGTTGAGCTCTAGCCCCGAGGATCCTGGAGGGAATGTACGGCGGCTGCCATGAGGCAGCCGCCGTACGCTCTTCTGCTTGGTTGCTCCTGTTGTTATTCCGCAGTAACTGAGATCCCTTCGAGTCGCAGGGAAGGGAATGTGTAGTTGAATACGCTCTCCGTCTCTTGCGAGATCCCGGACAGCGTCCCGAGTGCCTCGAAGATATTCCCGGCAATCAACGTGCCGGAGACGGCTCGGTCAACCTTGCCGTCAACGACCAAGTAGGCCGCCTTGGCCACGCCCGAGAAGTCACCGGATACGGGATCGGTGTTCCCCGAGAAACGGCTGACGATGAGCCCGCGCTTCATCTCCGAGATCAGGTTGCTCGTTGAGATCTCGCCCGGGAGGATCATGAAGTTCGTCGGTCCAATCGCCGGGAGCGAACCGGCGGAGCCGGCGGCATGACCGGTGTTCGGTGTCTCGAACGCGTGGGCCGTGTAGGCGTTGTGCATGAACGAACGTAAGACACCGCCCTCAATCAACGGCAGTCGCTTGTGCGGTGTCCCTTCACGGTCGAAAGAGGCGGTTGCCACGGCTCCAGGGAGCCGGCCGTCATCAATGAGGGAGAAGCCTTGCACCGCGACGGACTGCCCCAGAGCATCCTTCCAACGGGACATGCCCCGAAGCACGTTCCGGGCATTCAGCTGGAACTGAAGTGGAGCGAACAGACTCAGCACCGCGAACGGCTCGAGGAGAACCTGACCAGTGAAGCTTTCGCCTTTCGAAGCGCCAAGTGAGCCCAGTGCGTCCTCGCTCGAGCGACGGGCGATCGGATCCACATCGATGCCATCAATGCGGCGGGCTGCACCGAACCGGTAGGCCATGTTCGAGACCGTCTCGCCATCGCGTGCAGTCGTCAGGGCGCCGTATGTGAATAGGCTACCAAGCTCCTCGGTCTCGATGCCCAGCGAGTTCACCACGACCTGTCGGCGAAGCTCAGCCGAGAACTCGCTTTCCCCGACGATGACGCGGGAGTCGACGGACTTGGCCGCCTCGAGCATTCGGATCGCTTGCGCTACCGCATCGGCGGTGGTGAACGACTCGGTGGCCGAATCATACATTCCGTCGACGGGGTCAACGATGCAGGGCTCCGGAAGGACGTTGTTCGGGTCGCCTGGCGAAGCCTTCGCCAGGGTCACCGCATCGGCTACGGCGTCATCGAGCTTCGCCACATCATTGGTGCTAGCGAAGCCCACCTGAGTCCCGACGAATGCACGGACGCCGATCCGTGTCTCTTGCTGGCTCTTCGAGATCTGCAGATCGTCCTTTTCTACCGATGATGTGATGGTGCGTGCCGTCTGACCGAAGACCTCCGCGTGGTCGGCGCCGTGCTTTCGGACGAGGTCGAGCGTCTTCTGACACTGATTGAGAAGGTTGTGGTCGCTCATGCTTGTCGCCCTCCAATCGTGAGTGTGCAGCGCAGATGTGGGCCACCAGCGTCCACCTTGGCTTGCTGTCCCTTCCCGCAATGGCCGGCGCCGTGGTCCCATGCGAAATCATCGCCGATGGCGTCGATCGATTTCAGAACGTCAAACGCATTCCCTGAGATCGTTGCGCCCCGCACCAACGCGCCAACTTTTCCGCCCACGATCTCGTGGGCCTCGGCGACGCCGAACATGAACTCGGCATTCGAATCGGCCTGGCCGCTCATTCCGAGCCCGCGAAGGTAGTAGCCTCGTTCAATGCCGCCGACGAGCTCGTCGAATGATGTGTCACCCGGCTCGATATACGTGTTGCGCATGCGGATGATCGGATCGTCGCTGTAAACGAACGCGCGGGCATTTCCCGTCGGAGCGACACCGTAGTGTGCCGCCGTCTCGCGGTTGTGCAAGAACGAGCGGAGGATGCCCTTGTCGATGATGACTGTGCGCTGCGTCAATACCCCTTCGTCATCGACTGGGAGAATCCCAACCGCATACGGAGCATGTTCACTTATGCCGCTATCGCAGAGGGTGACCAGCTCGGATGCAACGGTCTTTCCGATCTTGTCTGACGTCACCGCGCCGCCGAGGACGATGTCGGCTTCGACTGTGTGCCCGATCGCCTCGTGACACAGGATTCCGACAAGTGATGGATCAAGCACGACGACGCTTGCCCCCCCGGCGGGATGGCTTGCTGTCAGCTGATCTACCGCAAGATGTACCGCCTTGTCGGCGAGCTCTTCCGGCGGGGTGATGCCGAGCAGATCGGACCAGCCACCGGTGACGCCCATGCTCTCGTGCCCCATCGTCTGGTCGCCATCTCGTCCTGCAACGGCGATCGCTCGAAGCTCCGGCTTCGAGTCGAAGACATGCGAAGATGCACCGTCGCTGGTCACGATGATCTTTTCATCCTGGATCTCTCCATACGACGCGGTGCTCGACACGATCGCGCTTGCTGCAGCCCGAATCCGTTCGTCGAGGCGAAGCACGAGTCCCAGCTTCTCCTCGAGCGTGTGTGTGTTGAGTGGGTCGTCGGTGGCGACGGCGAATGTCCCGGTGGCCATCGGCGCGTCCGCGAGCCCGGCTATCCGTTCCTTCTTCGCGCTTGCGGATGTCCTGGCTGCGCCCTGTGCCGCCTCAATCGCCGCAAGGACCCCGCCTTCGGAAACATCTGTCGTACTGGCGAAGCCGAACACACCATCGACCAGTGCACGGACTCCAAGACCTGCAAGGAGCGCGCTGGACGATTCCTCGAGCTTCCCGTTTCGTACGGTGATTCGCTTTGTGCTCCTCGCCTGATAGCGGAGTTCGATCCAACCGCTCGCGCTGGCGACGATGTTCTCTAGTAGCTTCTGCATTCGGCCTCCTTCTTGAGCCATCGGCCTGCCGGATGATCACTTGGTTAGTATGGTGTTTGGCGGCGGAAGTTCAATGCTGTGGGTGCTTGAAGACTGTGCAGAGAGCGCGGCAACTTGCTGAAGCGATCGATTTCTGATAGGAAGGGGGATACGTGATCAAGAGGAGGGAACATGCGTCGCAAGGTATTTCTGATAGTGACATTGCTTTGTCTGGTGGGAGCAGCAGGACTGGCGACGGACGAGGACCCTGTGGATGAGACCATCTGGTTTGGACTGGGCGGGTCTAGCATTGGGGTGTACATACCGGATCTAGCGGCGGTCAACGCATTCCTGAGGGACATGGGGCTGGGAGGCTTCGGCGACGCGTTGCTGTTCACGGGGGGGCGGGGCCGAGGAGGCTCTCTTGGTGGACTGTCACTGGGAGCCATCGGATGGGGTTGCGAGAAGGAAAGCGTGTCGGAGAGCCGATACGGGGAATTGGCCATCGGGTTCGGCGGTCTCGAAGTGGGTCTGGTGGTCGGCGGCGATGAGCGGTCCTTGCTAACCTTGGGCATGGTTCTTGGTGGCGGCGGGAGCTCGTTGACGCTGTTTGAGACTGCGACAACGCAGTGTGAGGATGACAGTCTGCCTGGTCCCTGCGGGATCATCGCTGAGCCGCTCGCGCTTTCCAGGCATGGCGCGTACTTCGCGGTTGAGCCATTTGTCAGTCTGCAAGCGCAGCCGCTCCATTCGTTCGGGTTCGAGTTGCACCTTGGGTATCTGTTGCCGCTGTTCACGTTCGAGTGGGGGGATGAGGAACTGGATGGCGTGTCTCCACGAGTTGGCGGTCCTGTGGTCGGCTTCTCGGCGACGTGGGGTGCGATTGGGCGGCCGGCGATCGGCCCGATGCTCGATCGGCCGCAGGTCGAGGAGACGATCGAGCAGGCCGTACTGCTCTCCGGCCGGTGTATCGAGATCAATAACATGATTGGACAGCTCACGGTCGAGTCGTCCGGTGGCGACAGCGACGCGGATGGCGAGGTGCGAATCGTGGCGCTGAAGCGCTCTCACTCACAGACTATTGTCGATCAGATCTCAGTTCTGATCGAGCCGACGCGATGTGGACTTACGATCCATTCCAAGGGACCTCGGAGCTCCTACTGGGAGATAGAGTATGTCATCTCCGTGCCTGCGGGGATCGAATTGATCGCGAAGCAAGCCGCAGGCGACGTCCGCCTGAACAATGTCTCCGGGACGGCCTCGATCGAGCTGGGACTCGGTGAGATTCAGATTACTGGCCTTGTTGGGCCTTCCTTGACGGTGAATTCCGGCGCGGGAGACATCGTCGTGAGCGGAGGGGATGCAGCGACGATGGACATCGTCCTGGGAACGGGGAACGTCGATATCCAGTTGCGAGACGATGCCTCCTACGAGATTGACGCCGAGACAGGGATCGGAGAGATCTCCGTTGGGCCGTTCGTCGGGTTAGAAAAGATAGAAGCTGACGGCCTTGCGTGCGGTGTGGAGACGACTCTGGGAGAGGGCGGAGAACTGCTGTCAGTCCATCTTGGCGTTGGTGAGATCGACATCCGCCCTGTATCGGAGTAGGCGATCGCGAGCCGACGTGCTGCAAGGGAAGCATGGGCACGCAGGTGATTGAATTCCTTGACAGGCAAGAGGATACCGACATATCCTCGGCACGGAGATTGGGTCCATAGCTCAGTGGTAGAGCAACCGGCTCATAACCGGTCGGTCCCAGGTTCGAACCCTGGTGGACCCACACAATGAAGAAACTGTTTGTGTACGTGGATGGGGCGGCGCGGGGAGAACCCGGCGAAGCGGGCATCGGGATTGCGATCACGAGCAAGAAGGGTGACGTGATCGAGGAGATCTCGCGTCTAATTGGGCGTGCAACCACAGAAGTGGCCGAATATCGCGCGTTGATCGAGGCGGCTCGCCATGTCGTGTCTTATGACCCAGACTCGGTGATCTTCTTCACGGACAACCAGCATATCGCCAACTACATGAACCGAGTCTTCGAGACGCGAGAACCTCACATTAAGCGACTCATCGAGCTTGCTTTGGGGGCGCTCAATCGGCTGCCGCAATGGCGTGTCAACTACGTGGATCGGTATGCGAACGTGCGCGCTCCGCGACTTGTTGAGCAAGCATTCCACCAGAGCATCCAAGCGCAGGTTACGCGTGAACGAATGGAACTCGTGCTTCTTGGGCGAGCGTCGATGCTGAGCGACGAGGCGATGCAACGGCTCATCGACTACGCAGAACGGCTTCAGGAAGAGGACTGATCGAATGAGGGTTGTCGTGCAGCGCGTTCAGTGCGCATCAGTCGACGTTGGCGGACAGCGGATTGCTCACATTGAACAAGGATTGCTGCTGCTTGTTGGGATTGCGCCTGACGATGGCGGCGTCGATCTACACCGGGCTGCGCGCAAACTGATCGACCTGCGCATCTTTGGGGACGAGGACGGGAAGATGAATCGCTCGGTCCGCGATATCGAGGGAGAAGTCCTTGCTGTGTCACAGTTCACGCTCTACGGGGATACGCGAAGAGGGCGCCGTCCGAGCTTCATCGGAGCGGCTGCGCCGGAAATCGCGGAGCCAGTGTTCGATGCATTCGTGGATGCGATGCGCAATGAAGGGCTCAAGGTTCAAACGGGCCAGTTCGGTGCCAAGATGGCCGTAAATCTCGTCAATGACGGTCCGGTCACGCTCCTGATGGATGTTGCACCGCAACCCTCTGTCGGCTAAACTCCCGTCCTGGTGGGCCATCGAATGCTATTTGGCCTGCATGCAGGAGGAACTATGGCGGTCCCAAAATACAGAACGTCGAGAGCCAAGGGGCGAGCACGTCGCAACCACTGGCGCAAGATGGCGTCGGTTGCTGCGAGCGAATGCCCGCATTGTCATGAGACGAAGCTTCCTCATCGAGCTTGCCCGCACTGCGGCTACTACAACGGGATGGAAATCGTTCACCACACCAAGGACGAGAGCTAGATCACGTCCACATTGGCGGCAGCTCCAGCATTGGGATCACCAGCGGATCGCGTCGCTATCAGGATTTGCTGGACTTCTTCGCGCGCTTGATGTCGCTCTTGGCGCGCTTCTTCTCGATCTTGGCAAGAGCGTCGAATTGTGACGTCTCGATTGCAGTCTGTGCATCGGACGGATGCATGGGCTCAACCTGTTGCGAGCCCGTGTCCCGCCGCCGCTCGATGATCCTTGTCGCGAGAAACTTGCCGAACTGACCTATGAACCCTGCGGCGAGCACAAGCAGAACCCATTTGAGGACGCTCCAAACCCCTTCATATGTCACACCGGGCATAGTAGAGCAACTACCGCTGGGCGGGCAAGAGCTGTGGAGCATGACATCCGTCCGATTCGAGTTGCTGTTGACATGTGCGAGATTCGCGTACAGAATGGCACAGGGAGCGATATGATGCCTGATCAGCATGCGGGTCATACAGCCGACGGAGGACTCCGAGATCGCTGGCGCGATGTTCTTGGCGCGATCGATGATCGAATTCTTCGCGCATGTCTCCCGACGGATGTTGGAGCGGTTTCGCTTGATGAGAATCAGCTGTTTGTCTCCGTCGACAGCGAGTTCAAGAAGGAATACTGCCTGCGGAAGCAGGAGAAGCTCCAGGAGGCGGTCGCCAAGACCCTCGGTCCTCACGAGGTGGTCATCGGCGAGCCGCCGCTTGTCGAACAAGTTCGGGAGCAAGAGCCCCACCACGGAGCGAACGCAAGGATACTGGTTCTGGGAGTGGGGGACGGTGGCGTTAATGCGGTTGTTCGCATGCGCGAAGAGCGGCTGCAAGGTGTTCGATTGGTGGCTGTTGACACAGATCGGCAGGTGCTCGATGTGGCGCCGGTTGGCGAGACGCTGCAGCTCGGGATGGACATCACCAGCGGACGCGGCACGGGGGGAGATCTTGAGAAGGGGCGGCGCGCTGCGGTCGAGTCGCGATGGGAAATCGCGAGTCTCGTCCGTGAGATGGATCTCGTGTTCATCACAGCCGGCCTTGGAGGGGGGACCGGAAGCGGTGCTGCGCCGGTTATCGCCGAGATTGCGAGAGAAAGCGACGCCCTGACGGTGGGCGTCGTGACGAGACCGTTCTCGTTTGAGGGGACCGTTCGCATGAACCACGCGGAGGAAGGTCTGGCCGAACTCCGCAAGACGGCCGACGTGTTGATTGTCATATCCAACGATCGGCTTCTTGAGACGAGTGCTCGCGGGTTGCCGATGACCAAAGCGTTCGAGCGAGCCGACGACATCCTTCACGAAGGCGTGCGGGGAATCTCCGACTTGATCACGATTCGTGGACTGATCAACTTGGACTTCGCCGACATTCGCAGCGTCCTGGCCGATGCCGGGGATGCGATGATGGGGATGGGACAGGCGACGGGGGATCAACGAGCTGTCAACGCCGCGAAGTTCGCCAGCAGCAATCCGCTTTTGGAGGGAGATTCGATCCGTGGGGCGCGCAAGATGATCATGAACGTCACCGGCGGGGAGGATCTGACACTCGGCGAGGTCACAGCGGCGGCCGACCATATTCGCAAGGCTGCAGCCATGGAGTGCGATCTAGTCTTCGGCGCGGTTGTTCAGCCGGGCTTCGAGGACGGGATCCAGATTACGGTTATTGCGGCCGACTTCCAAGAAGCAGGGATGATCGGCCGCGAGCTGCATCCGTCTCACCGCGAGCGAATCACCGTGGACAAGAACCTCGATGTTCCTACGTTCCTTCGAAGGGAACGCAAAGCACAGCAGGATACGGAAGAGGAGGAGATGTAAACGGTCTCCTTGGTGAGCCTTCACGTGGGCTCTGACTTCGATAGGGAGTTGAGGTTGACATGGGATCGGCAAACATCCTGGTATGCGAGGATGAGGTGCGAATTGCGGAGCTTCTTGAAGAAGCGCTTCGGGAGGAAGGGTATCGAGTGCGCGTTGTGTTCAATCGAACCGACGCCGAGGAACTCCTCGCAAGATGGATGCCGGATCTGATTCTGCTTGACGTGATCCTGCCCGAGTCTGAAACGGCTGGCTGGGAGCTTCTTGCAGAGATCCGGAGGAAGAGCACGGTTCCGATCATCATGGTTACGGCGTTGAGCCGAGCTGACGACCGAGTGCGGGGACTGCGCGAAGGAGCCGACGACTTCATCTCCAAACCGTTCCATATCGAGGAAGTTCTGGCACGAGTTGAGGCGATCCTGCGGAGAACGCAACCGGGAATCGGCGCGCTCGATCTGATCATCGATGATATCCGCAAAGAGGTCAGGCTCAGAGATCGAACGGTTTCGCTATCCCCCAAGGAGTACCGCCTTCTGAAACTGCTCGCCTCCTCTCCTGGGCGCGTGTTCACGACGCAGGAGATTCTGGCGGAGCTGTGGCCGGGGAGCCCCTACGCGACTGGTCAGGATGTGCAGAAATACATCTATCTCCTTCGTCGGAAGATCGAGCATGATCCTGCGAAGCCACAGCTTGTCCTGACGTCGCGGGGATTCGGGTATCGACTTGCTGTCTAGCCTTGTCGGACGGCAGCCACAAAGCGGCTAGCGGCGCTGCTCTGTCGCACCCGCTCCGAGCAGCAACTAGATATCTCGAATATCCAGGAAGAGAGGGCGCTCTGGGAGTTCGCTTGATTTGCACGGTCGAACCATCGTGTGGTAGTGCATGACCTTCTGCGGATAGAAGCGAGGTAGATGCGGGAGGAGCGGATCGTCCTGATAGGCAAAGAGGGTTAGAATGTCGATCTTCTCGGCATAGGCCTTCCGCCGAAGGCGCTGGATGAGCCGCTTGAGCAACGCGCTCCCATGCTTCCCTTCGCAGATCGGGTCAAACAGCTGCATGTAGGTGAGCTGCTCGCCGACTCTCGGAATCCGCGGGACGGGCAGGAATGATGCAAGCGGATTAAGCAAGACACTCAATGCGAGAAGAGACGCAGGCATTCGAAGCACTCGGCCACGGTAGATCTTCGACAGATCCCACGTGCTGATCTGAGCCGAGGAGTCGCCCTCTTCGATCCGAAAGATGCCTCGAAGATACCCAAGCTCTGCTCCACGATGGTAGGCCGCTCCGAAATCGCACGGACGGAGGGATCGGATTCCGACATGCTGATCCAGACGCGCGATTTCTCCGTCAAGATCGTTGAGATGATCGTCGAGATCGCCGGGATCGCCGGGTAGGCTTGGCAATGAGAGGATATCGAACGTTGCAGCGACCTCCGCATCCATCTTCAGTGCAATGCGCATGGAATCGTTGTTGTCGGCCTTGACATGGCCGTAGAGGAACGCGGCGTCATGGGCGAGGATCTCAGCCAAACAGGCTCTCCAGAGACGAAGTAGACCTCGTTTCATGCTGCGGCGGTACGTCGCCTCACCGCGCAGATCGTAGAAGTAGGCGACTTTCTCAGGCACGCCGCGAAGGAGGACATCCTTGATCGCGAAAGCCATGATTCCAACAATGGCGTCGTGCTCCTCGGCAATCAGGATTTTGGTCCGATCGTGAAGGCGCGAGCGGTAGAAGTAGTCCTCCCGATCTATCAGGATAGAGATGCCCGTTCCCTGAGGGCTCTGGGCTTCGAGCTGTAGCAGCTGCTCGTTGTCGCTGGAGGTTGCTTCACGGATACGGAACATGCGGGTCCTTTCTACTCTGCGATGTAGATCGTCCTCGTAGTTTGGGCAAGCGCTCCTTGCTCATCGATCACGACCAGCGTAACGATATACGTTCCTCCCTCTGAATAGCAATGCGTGGGGGCCAACCGGTTACCGGTGCCACAACCGGACGGGGTACCTGGACAGCTTGTGCCGTCACCGAAGTCCCATGCTACATGAAGGATCGTGCCGGTTGGGCTCGGATCGTGCGAATCACGTGCATCGAACACGGCACAGCGTTCGCCCAGGATCACGGGTGCGAAATCAGCAACAGGGGGAGCGTTGTCAATGACTATGTCCACGGAGAGTGGATCAGACCGTGCGCCATCATCGTCTTCCACGGTCAGAGTGATCGTGTGTTGTCCATCGTGTAGACAACACGCGGAGATCTGCTTCGTGTTGACGGTCGGACGGTCGTCTACGTTCCAGAACCAGTGCACCACCTCTCCATCCTGATCGGTCGCAACGGCGGAGAAGCACACATCATCGCTGTCGGTCGGCTCGAAAGGCGTCCATGCAATCTGGCGGATCCGTGGCGCCCGATTGGTGGACACAACTGAGAGTGGGTCCGATAGGATGACCGAACCATCATCATCGGTAACGCGCACCCGGACAGTGTACGTTCCATCATCGTCGTAGGTGTGGGAGATTGTCGGGGAGTTTGATATGAGTTCGAAGTGGCCATCTCCATCGAGATCCCACTCGTATGTCACGATGGCACCATGGGGACTTGGGTCGATCGAACCCGAGGCATCGAATCGAAATGCCTCACCGGTTGGCCGAGTCGAGGATGCGCAGGTCAGCTGAGCGGTGGGAGGGAGGTTGAGGATGGTCAGCTCCGCGACCGTTGTGTCGCTTGCGCCGTTATCATCCGTGACGGTGAGTCGGACAGCGAAACTGCCGTTGTCCTCAAACACATGCTCCGGATCCGCCATTTCAGTATGGGTTCCATCGCCGAAGTCCCACGACCAAGCCAGGATGCTCCCGTCCTCGTCGTGAGAGTTGTCATTGAATCGCACCGGTGCAAGCTCGTTGGCCTCGAATGTGCAGAGCTGAAATGCGGCGACCGGGGCGATGTTCACCGAAAGCGTCTCCGTGGTGGGATCAGACACGTCGGCCGTATCATCAACGACGATCAGGCGGATGCTCCGTTCGCCGCCGGTGCGAAACACGTGGTCGACGACGGGGTCGGACGTGTCGTATGTACGGTTTCCCGACTCGCCGAAATCCCAACGGTAGAGTTCGATGTGGCCGTCAGGATCGTGGGATGCTGAGGCGTCGAACCGGACCGAATCGCCTGCATTGGGCCGGGCGGGAACACTCGTGAATGCGGCGATAGGGACCCGACTTGCGATGCGCACCGATTGGGTTTGGACCGCATCGTCGCCGGAATCGTCGAGGACACGAAGGCTGACAGGATACGTGCCGGAGAGCTCGAAGGTGTGAACGACCTCTGCGTCGGAAGCTGTCACACCCTCCCCAAAGCGCCACTCGCGTGCAACGATCCTACCATCGGGATCACTGGACTCATCCTGGAAGCGTATTGGAACTCCTGCACGGGGAATCCGCGATGGTGGCAAGGGAACGAGGCTGAAATCGGCTATCGGAGGCGACTGTGCCTGCACTCGGACGAGACGGCTCACCTGGGCTTGTCCGCCTTTGGCATCGATGAGTGTCAGCAATACACGGTACTCGCCGGGGGAATCATAGGTGTGCTGGACAACGAGCCCTGATCCTTCTGTGTCATCACCGAAATCCCAGTGATATGTGACGATGTGGTCGTTCTCATCGAACGATCCTGAGGCATTGAACTCGATAGGGCTCCCTGGGACAGCACGGTGGGGGGCTTGGGTGAACGAGGGAGATGGGAGAACGTTGAATACCGAATTCTCCCGCCGCGGCGTGCCACGAAGCGGCCATGCGCTTGAATGACCAAGCGGATCGGCTGTAGAACTCGACCAGTTCTCCTCTGAATCGGGCGCTCGATAGTCGATGCGCTCCATCGAAGCGAATGGCGGAACACCGTCCGCTTCGCTTCCTGCGGGCCAAGCGGACCCCGGCGGGTGTTCGGCATTGGCTGTGTCAGCCAGATCCCCATTCGAGTCGTAGAGGTACAACGTCTCCCCACGATTGGTCAGCGCGCCGGAGTAGATCAGATCTGCGGCGACATCCGGAACCGAGTGGTCATCGTCGCGTTCGAGAAGGAAGAATCCGGTCATCGGATCCCCGCCCACGGAGGGAAGGATCGTTCCGTGTAGGGCGATATCAGGAGAACCGTCCGATGAGGCGAGGCGCCAGCCTGCAAGATCAACTGGCTCCGATGATGCGTTGTACAGCTCAATCCACTCGGCGGTTGGTCGCCAACTGGCACCGGCCCAGGCCACTTCATTGATGAAGATCGGGCCGGAGAGAGGCGCTGTGGAGGCGGCCATCGGGAGAACAGCACTCAACACCGCCATCACCGCTCCGACAAGATGTCTCATGGATCTCCCCCGTCGATTTGCGTCTCCCACATTGGGGTAGAACCAAACTACCACAACCGGCCGGCTGGACCAACTGCGAATGGGCGGAACGCTCTCGTGTGTCTATGTATCCGTGGATTCGGAGACGCGCCTTTGGTCATTACGTTCGTACGCCTCGATGATTCGCGCAACCAACGGATGTCGAACGACGTCCGACCTATCGAGACGAACGAAGGCGATCCCTTCTGTCCCCTCGAGGATCTCTTGCACGGCAAGAAGGCCTGAGACCTGCTCCTGCAGATCGACCTGAGTCACGTCGCCGGTGATGATCGCTTTGGAATGGAACCCAAGGCGGGTGAGGAACATCTTCATCTGTGTCGAGGTCGTGTTCTGCGCTTCGTCGAGAATGACGAAGCAGTTGTTCAACGTGCGCCCGCGCATGAATGCAAGCGGGGCCATCTCGATGCGCCCATGTTCAATCAGCTTCTCGAATTCGCCAACCGGGATCATGTCGAAGATCGCATCATACAACGGACGAAGGTAGGGACTGACCTTCGCTTGAATGTCCCCGGGCAGAAAGCCGAGCTCCTCTCCTGCCTCGACTGCTGGCCGCGTCAGAATGATCCGTTTGACCCGCTCGCGTTTGAGGAAGTCAATTGCCATGGCGACTGCGAGATAGGTCTTCCCAGTTCCCGCTGGGCCAATGGAGAACGTGATGTCGTTGTCGCGAACCGCTGTGACATAGCGATGCTGGCCGATCGTCTTGGCGCGGATCTCCTCGCCCCAATGAGTGATTCGAACGATGTCCGAAAGCACCCCATCGAGTTCGCTGCCTGCCTTGATCTGCGCGATGAGATATCGTACATCGGCAAGTGAGGGGACGTGGCGTCCCTGAACCAGGTCGAGGAGCTTCTCGAACAACCCGCGGACTTGCTCAACCTCTTCCGGCTCGCCGTCGATGCGGATCATCTCCCCGCGGGCGAGGATCTGTGCGTCAAACGCCTTCTGAATCTCGTTGAGATTCCGGTTGTACTGGCCGAGCAGCGCAGTGGCTTGCGCGTTGTCGCGCAGCGTAAGCTCGGCATGTGCTTGCTCAGTCATCTATCGTGCCCTCCAGATGGTCTTCAACGACCGCAATGATCCGAACCGATCGGATGGAACCCACAGGAATCTCCTGATCCGAGGCGAAGTGGACGTAGAGGTAATCACTCGTGTAGCCGCGCCACTGCTCTCCGCGACGCTCTTCCACAAGAACATGGTGTGTCGAACCGATCCGGTTGTCAAGCTGACGACGACGTGTGCGGCGCCATTGCTGGTCGAGCTGCTCCGCACGTCGGCGCTTGACGTCTTCAGGAATAGGGTTTGGAAGTCCGGTAGCGGCAGTTCCCGGCCTTGCTGAAAAGCGGAACACATGAAGGTTGATGAACCCCACATCCTGGACAACTTGACACGTATTGGCGAACGCGCTGTCGCTCTCTCCAGGAAACCCTACGATCACGTCCGTGCCGAACGTTGCATGCGGAATCTCTCTGCGCACGGTATCGATTGCCTCAAGGTACTTCGACACCGTGTAGCCACGGGCCATGCGATGAAGGACCTGATCATCGCCGCTTTGCAGTGGAATGTGGAAATGCGGGCAAGCACGGTCATCGGAAGCGAATGCGGTGATCAATGGGGAGACCAATCCGGCGGGATTGAGCGAGGCAATCCGCAGGCGAGCCAATCCCTTGATCGCGAGGATGCGGCGGACAGCATCGGCGAGCGTTGCATCGGAAGGGGCGTACTGCGCGAGATCGATCCCGGTCAAGACAATCTCCGGGAACCCGTCACGAATCAGACCGCACGCCTCCGAGACGGCGCTGTCGATTGGCTTGCTGCGCGGCAGGCCGCGCAGCTGTGTCGGACGGCAGTAGGTGCAGGCGCGCGAGCAGCCATCCTGGACCTTAAGGTACGCTCGGGCCCGACCTTGTGTTCCTCGGCTCCGCTCCTCACCGAGTGGGCAGGGCTCAATCGGCGGGAGTAGCCCACGCTCACCAAGATGCGCACGGCGGATGACGTCGACGATGTGGCTCTTCCAGGCATTGCCCGCGAGAAGATCAGCATCATCGAATTGTGTGAGGCCCTGCTCGACTGCATCGGCCAGACAGCCAATTACGACGATTCTACTTCCGGGGTAATCCCGCCGAAGCCGGCGCGCGGCTTGACGCGCCTTCCGTTCAGCCAGACGCGTTACGGTGCATGCGTTCAACACATGCACATCGGTTTGTGCGGTGGCCTTGGTTCGCTGCGAACCAAGCAGCTGTGCCATCATTGCGCTCTCGTACTGGTTGACGCGACAGCCGAAAGTGGTGATCGAGACGCCGGGTTTGGTCATGCTACGTGTGGCGCTCAACGGTGAACCGTCGAAGCTCGCAAGGCTCGTCGTCTCCGATGCCTGCCTTGCGCTTGGCGATCTCGATTTGCGCGTCGATGGAGTCGACGCCTGGCAGGTCTGGAAGCAATAGGCCGCGGCGCCATCCACTCTCCACGATGACGCCATAGCGGGTTGGGTCGAGGCCTGAGGCGTCGCACGGCTCAGGCTTGGACAGCACATCGACGGACAGGTCGAGATGATCGAGTTCGTCGTGCACCACCGGAGGGAATCTCGGATCGGCTGTCGCCGACTTGATTGCATTGGCGATAATCTCAGCTGCGAGGGTTGCTTCCGAAGGAGCGAGGGTTCCGATGCATCCACGCAGAGCCCCGCACTTCTTGATTGACACAAACACGGCGGCTGGTCTGTCCATGGCTGGTGGCAGATCGTCTGGAGCACTGACGATGCGACCCTCAGCAATGTAGGTTTGGATGGCACGACGGGCGAGCAGAACAAGTGGATCGCTCGGGTGTTCGGACTCGATTCCCTTCATGCGTCAAGCATACTCTGGCGAGCGCTCTCGTCAACCGCTTGGCGGGGCGTGCACGAGGTCTGGGGGCGCGCCGAATGGTTGACAATCCCGGAAGCGTGTGATAGCGTCGTTGTCGGGGAGGATCATGAGGGGGAATCCAGTTCGCAAGCAAGTTCTTGTGTTCGCGGCTGTCGCACTCGTTGTGGCTGCGGGGGCGGTTGTCTGGTACATGTTGACACAACACCGCGTTGGATCGATGCTCGCGCAGGGAGGACGCACGAATCTGCTTGTGATCGGGCACGACGGCTTTGGGCAAGCCGATGCAATGACGCTGGTGAGCCTGTCAACAGACGATGCGGTGTTCCTGTCAATCCCGACGGACGTTCGTGTGAAGCATCCAGAGGGAGGGCTTGCGCCGATTGCATCGGTCTTCACCGGTCTTGGTCCCCAGACGACTGCAGATACGGTTGTAGATCTACTTGGAATCGACGTCCCGTTCTTCGTGTCGGCGGATCGAGATGTCCTGGCCGAGTGGATCGATTCGATAGGAGAGCTTGCGATCACACTGGATGAGATGGTGATCTACTCGGACATCTCGAGTGATCCGCCGATGCAAACGGAAATCCACCCAGGAACGCAGACGATGACCGGATCGGCTGCCGTGAGTTTCGCAGTCTCTCCTGCTCTGCCCGGGGACATCGGGCGGATTTCACGACAGCAGATTGTCCTTCGTGCGCTGGTTGGCTCAAGTAGTGCGGGGCTATCGACGAGAGCACTACGATCGGCGATCCGTGCGATCTACCCGTTGTTGGAGACCAATTGCGCGGTGGGGGATCTTCTCGAGATTGCAGGTGTCCTTCGCGACGTAGACGTATCGGAAGCGGGTCCGCGCACGGTACTCCTCCCCACCGAACAGAGAGTGACCGATGGAGGAATTGCCGTTGACCCGAAGATTGTGGAGGTGGAGCGGATCATCGCGTCATCGCTCAAGGGACTGGATCTCTTGACGCCGGACGAGATCAACGTGGCGGTCTTCAACGGGAATGGAATTCGAGAGGTGGCAAGTCGCACCGCCGAATACCTACGAGCGAGAGGGTTCGCGATTACGAGGATCGGGAATGCCGATTCGTTCGAGTATTCGCCAAGCTACATTGTTGTTCTGACTGACGAAGCGAAGGCGTGGGTTCTGCAGGATGCGCTGCCGCCGAACGAGATTCGGATTGTCTTTCCCGAGACGTTCAACGAGAGTTATCAGGCGCTTCGGGACTACGTCCCAGCTGGGACCGATTTGCTCCTGATCGTGGGCGCGGGAATGGTGCTCGAATGACGGCAGAGAAGGATTTCGTCCGCAAGACAGTCGGCCTAATCCGGGATCGCAAGGGTGAGGATGTCGCCGTGATTGATCTGTCGGATGTCTCGATCCCAACCAGCTACTTCGTCATTGCCGGTGCCGACAACCCCGTGCATGCCAAGGCGCTGATCAATGTCCTGCGAGAACGGCTTCCGGTGAAGCCAAGCCGGAGTGAGGGGCTATCGGAGCGCAAATGGGTCGTCCTTGACTATGGCGATGTCATCGTGCACATCATCGAGAAAGACGCTCGCGAATTCTACGGAATCGAATCGCTGTGGGCCGACCATCTGGTCGATGTGGACTCGCTCGTCTCCGAGACCGAGGCGCGCTAGCCGTTCACAGAGTGGAAGAGACCGTTCTGCCTGCGTCAGTCGCTTCGCCTAGCAGGACAGATCGTGGCGTAGGCGCAGTATCGACACGCGCGGTAGGTTGGGTCGGCATCGAAGGAGCCACTGCGGATGCCTGCTGCCGCCTTCGCCATGTCGGCTGCCGAACGCTCGAGTGTCTTCGCCGATGGAACTGCACGGCCGATGGTGATTCGCGAGGAAACGAAGCGAAGCTCGATCGTTGAGGGCAGTGCTTCGAACATCTGTTGGTAGGCGAGCGCGTAGAGCGCCAGCTGAAGGCTGTCCTTTGTCCGCTTCGTGGCCTGTTCCTCCGTTTGGATGTGCGACGTCTTGTAGTCGATGATGGTGCCAGATCCATCGACGATGTCTATGCGATCGAACACTCCGACGAGCCGGTTCTCACCCAGGCTGATCGCGAAGCGCTTCTCCACATATGACGGGACGCTCGGCTCTGCCGTCTCATGCGCATGAAACGCCTCCAGCGCCTTCAATCCTTCCTGGAGGCGGAGGTTCTCGTGTTCGGGTGTAAGAAACCCCTCCGATTTCCAGTGTTTCCGGAAAATCTTGTGCAAATCGCCCACCGCTGTCCGGCGTCCCGCCATCCGATCGTTCTGGAATTGGCGAATCGCCTGATGGATGGCATTCCCGTAGATCACGGTGTGATGCTGGCGGATTGGGACACGAAGGATGTGAACGTAGCGGTACTTCAGCGGACACGTCAGGTAGTCATCGATCTTGCGGTGGCTGAGCGAGAGGATCTTGTTGCCCTGCGAGAACAGCGCCAGCTGGCCGGAATCGCCATCCGACAGCGATTTGGGACTTGCATGCCGAGTGATGCGGGTCAAGGTGGGGCGCTTCTCAGGGACGAGTTGAGACGCGTCCAACGCAAGCGCTTCGGACACGAACAGGCTCGGTTTGCGAGCCCTCTTTCCTCCATAGTCGCGGGCACTGGTCAAGTAGAGATCCTCCTTCGCCCGTGTCATCCCGACGTAGAACAGTCGTCGCTCCTCTTGCCGGTGGAAGTCCGAGCCGGTGACGAGATCGCGGACGAGTTCATCGGGAAGTGGGATCGGATCCTGACGGTGGGGGGACGGGAAGCGACCGGAGACGAGTCCAACGAGGAAGACGACAGGAAACTCAAGCCCCTTCGCTTGATGGATCGTCAGAACGTTCACCGCATCGGTATCCCATTGGGCGTCGCCGACGGGTGGATTGTCACCGGCCTCGATCAACGCATCGAGATAGTCGACGAACCATGTGACACGATCGTAGCGTGTCACTTGTGAGAATCGTTCGATAATAGAGAAGAGCTTCGCAAGGTTCTGGATTCGCTGCGCGTCATGAGGGGAGTCGGAGTTGGACAGCCTCGCGATGGTGCCCGTCAGCGTTGATAGGTAACGATAGAGAATGTCGCCGGTTCGCTCCTGTGTCGATAAGGGGAGCATGGTGTCGAAGTTGGCCAACAACCGGGTGATCGGATCGTGTGCCTGTTCCCCAATGTCGAGGAAGGCAGGCGTCTTGAGTGCCATGCGAAGGACCTGTAGAAGACTCTTGTTCTGACGGCGTGCGTAGGCGGTGGCCGCAGCCAGTGCCTCCGCGGGAACCTCGTATGGAGGCGAGCTGGCGAGGTGATGAAGAGACATCGTGTCTCTTGGGTCGGACAGGACGCGAAGGAACGCGATGGCTGACCGAATCTCATCTTGATCGTATAGACCGCGACTTCCGGAGAATCGCCAGGGGATCCGCAGTAGACTGAGCGCACGCAAGAACGGTTCCGCCTGGGCGTTGCTTCTGGTGAGGACGGCGAACTCGTTCAGTGGGCGCGCCTCGGCATCCCTTCTGCGGGCAATGGTCTCGGCAACGAAGTCGCATTCCTCTTCCAGTGTCTCGAAATGGATCTGATGCGGCGGGCTGCCCGGCTCCCCGTCGGCGAGAAGACGCTTGTTGATTGCGGAACGAACTTCGAGGCGGTCCGGGTTGTTGTGCTGGATCAGACGGTAGGCGGAATCCAGGATCGATTGGGTGGAACGGTAGTTATGCTCAAGGATGACCATCTTGGCATCGGGATACGTTTCCTGGAAACCGAGGATGTTGCTGATAGCGGCGCCGCGGAACTTGTAGATCGATTGATCGTCATCGCCGCAGACGGTCACATTGCGATGGTCCGCGAGGAGCTTCAGCAGCTCGAATTGCGCGTAGTTTGTGTCCTGGAATTCATCAACGAGGATGTAGGCAAACCGACGACGGTAGTGCGCCAACACCGTGGGATGCTCTCGGAAGAGGCGGAGCGTGAGCGTGATAAGATCACCGAAGTCGACGAATCCGTGCTTCACGAGGAGTTGCTGATACGCCGCGTAGGCTTCCGCCAGCTCATTCTGCACATCAGCGTGCTCAATCAGAAGCTGGCCCTCTTCCGTGTCGGCATCGGCTTGCTTCGCTTCCGCTGCGACCCGATCAGCGTACTCTCTGTAGTCGATGGGGGAGACATCCTCATCCTTGGCCCTGGAGTAGAGAGACAAGAGGGCACGGAGGTGACGTGTGGGGTTGCCGAGCGGGCGATAGTGGGCCAGAGGGAAGTCGAAGAGGTGATCCTTGAGGAAGATCGCCTGTTCGGGTTCGGTGAGGATCCGGTAATCGGGAGACAGGCCGAGCAAGACAGCATTCTCACGCAGAACGCGGTCACAAAATGCGTGGAAGGTTCCAATATGTGCTTCGACATACCCGTATGGGACGAGTATGTCGACGCGCTCTTCCATCTCGGCCGCAGCTTTCTCCGTGAACGTTAGCGCGAGAATCTCCGCAGGGAGTGCCCGCTTCTCCGCGATCAACCAAGCAATCCGCCGTGTGATCACCGTCGTCTTGCCTGTGCCGACGCCGGCGACAATGAGCAGGGGGCCATCGCCAAAGGTGACCGCTGTACGCTGCTTTGAGTTGAGATCGCGCAAGAGATCCATGGGACGGAGTATAGGGAAACGAGTAGCGACGGGCACCCCGACAGAGCAACGCGCTTCAACATGCCGCCCGTCAAGCAGGCGGTGACGTGTCCACGTGGGAGAGGAATCTTTCTACGTTCCTGGGGGGAAGGTTTGCCGACATAGGGTGGGGGGTGGCCGGTTTCACCCGCGTGCAAGCGCATTCCGGGATCGGATGAGCAAGATGGACATGGTCAAGCACGAGGCCGTACATCTCTTGCGGTCCGCGCAATAGCGGGCTGCCGTGAGCTGAAATTGGAGATACATCGCACGCAGGGGGCATCATGACACGACGCGCACGGAAGAGAGAAGAAAGAAGGGGAGACCATGGGCCTCCCCTTGCAGTATCCTGTAGGCTACTCGGTCGAGTAGCTCGGCGATTCTCTAGGCCGGTCCCTACCTCGCCTTCTTCGCGACGAGTTCTTTGAGATTCTTCCCGGCCTTGAACGCAGGGACGGTCTTTGCCGGCGTCTTGATCCGCTGCCCGGTTTGCGGGTTCATGCGGGTCGTGGCCTTTCGCTTCCTGGTTTCGAATTTTCCGAACCCAGTAATGATCACCGGCTCATTCTTCGCGAGCGCTGCCGTCACCACGTCGACTACGCCATCCAACGCCGCCCGGGCGTCCTTCTTCGTCAGCCCCGTCTTCTTTGCCAGTTTCTCGACCAGCTCTGCCTTGTTCACGTCTACCCCCTTGGGTTAGAGAATCTGGCGCTCAGTATAGCAGCGCGGTCGCCGCTTGCCAAGTCTGTACTGCAGAAGGCGCCAGGCTTTGCTGCGTTGCGCATACGAAAACCCCGTACTCATGGGCCTTATGGCGATGCATAGCGTGCTGCCATGTACCGACCAATCCTCCACGATCTCCGCCTGAACCCGCGATTCGGCTCGAAGAGCTCACAGACAAACGCTGCGGTCTACCCGACGGCAGCCTCGAATGCTTCCGCAAGGATATCCATGCCTTCGTCGATTTGCTCATCAGTGATCACAAGCGATACCAGGACACGAAGAACATTCCCTGATAGGCCGGCGGTCGGGAAGATGGCGCCGTTTCGAAGGGCCATGCCCGCGATCTTGCTCGTCAGCTCTCGCGCGGGCTGCTTCGTCTGCCGGTCGAGGACCAATTCGACACCGATCATCGTGCCGAGACCGCGGATATCGCCAACGATGTCGAAGCGTTCGGCGAGCTGCTCGAAGCGTGTCCTGATTCTGTCCCCCACGTGTGTAGCGCGTTCGAGGAGCCCTTCCTCATCGATCCCCTTGATCACCTCGATGGCGGCGCGGCAAGCCAGCGGATTGCCGGCGTAGGTTCCACCGATGGCGCTGGGAATCGGAGCATCCATGATGCTTGCCTTCCCGACTACGCCGGAGAGCGGAAGCCCCGAGCCGAGCGACTTAGCGACGCAGACAAGATCTGGCTGTACATTGAAATGCTCAAACGCGAAGAACTTGCCCGTGCGGCCGATTCCCGATTGAACCTCATCGAATGCAAGCACGAATCCATACTTGTTGGCAAGCTCGCGCATGGCCGGCAGGAACCAATCCGGCGGAACAAGGAATCCACCCTCGCCGATCAATGGCTCGACGACCATCACGGCAACCTCGGAGGGATCAACGAGTGCAAGGAGCGCCTGTTCGATCTCGTCCGCGGTGATCGTCTTGCGATACTCATAGGGGTATGGGAGCCGATAGACATCTGGGGCAAACGGACCGAATCCATACTTGTATGGCTTCGCCTTGTGGGTCATCGTCATTGCGAGCAACGTCCGTCCGTGAAACGCATTCTCAAAGACCAGTACGGCCTTCCGTTTCGTGTGGGCGCGGGCGATCTTCACGGCGTTCTCAACCGCCTCGGCTCCGCTGTTGAAGAAGGCAGCCTTCAGGTCGCCGTCGATCGCTGTCCGTTCGCAGAGAAGCTCTGCCAGTTCGATGAACGGCGCGTAGGGGACAGCCGTGAAATCCGTGTGGAGATACGCCTCAATCTGTTCTTGAAGCGCCTGCACGACTCGTTCGTGGCGTTGCCCGAGTGCGAGGCAGCCCCACCCACCAGTGAAGTCGATGAAGCAGTTTCCATCGAGATCTTCGATGATTGCCCCATCGCTTCGCTTGACGATGAATGGAGCATACGTCTCTAGCGGCGCCGCGACGTACCGCGCCTTGGTGTCGAAGACGGCGGCGGAGTTGGGCCCGGGAAGCTCTGTCTGAATGCGTGTAAAGCGACGTTCTACCATCACTCCTCCTCAACCACGTGGATCAGGTCGGCGGATGGTACCGGATCGGAAACCGGGCTTCCAGCAAGGAAGTGTCGCCTAATCCGAAGAGTAGATCCGGCCTGGAGGAACGAGCGTCACCTTGAAATCGAGACCGTCGTATCGCCCGCTTGCTGCCTCCATCTCGCGAACCTTCGTCTTGTACCGACTCGAGATGTGGAAGCAGAGGAGTTCTTTCTTCACTCGGGCTTCGCGTGCACAAACGATCGCTTCCCCCAACGTCGCGTGCTTGTACTCCTTGCGATCCTCTTCGTCGAGGAACGTTGTGTCGTGGCAAAGGATCTCGGTATCGGCGACGTATGCTGGCTTGATCCCGACGGAATCCCCACCGTAGGAGAACAGCTTCTGATCGTAGTACTCGGTGATGGCATCCTTTCCTTCCTCCTTGACGAGGGCGACGATCTCCTCCTGAGCGGATCCGGCGAGACTTGGCTTGAGGCGATGACGGACTTCGACGATGTTGTATCCAAGTGAGACTTCGTTGTGGACGTGAACTGTGGGGAACGCCTCCACATACCGAGGCAGCTGGCCAGCGAGAAGCTCGACTCGGTCACCTGGTTCGAGTGGTATCCACTCCAACGGATAGGAAAGGCGCCGGTTCGTGCGAGCAATGAAGTTCATCATCTCAGTAACGAGGTAGTTCCCTTTGGGGTAGTAGATTGTGAGATCCTTTTCCTTGTCCCCCATTCCGGTGTTGCGGATATTGATCAGCCCAACGAGCCCCGCGATGTGGTCGGCATGCCCGTGGGAGAGGAAGATGCGCCGGATGGCAAACGCCTTGTTCCCGAGGATCGAACTGGCGCCTTCGCCGGCGTCAAACAGGATACGGTCGGCGCTGTAGTAGAGCCACGTCGAGTACAACGCCTTCGAGTACATCAGCAACCGCATGTCATCCCTCCATCGTGAGGTTGCCCGGCGCCGGGATTCGACTGCAGACGGCACCTGGAAGCGGATAGTATACCCGGGCGGGAGTGCTTGAACATGTGATCTGAACCGGGTTGGAAGCGGGGGTATTGCCCAGATCTCGTTCGTCTCCTAGAATTCCCCAGGGAATGGAGGCCGAAAATGCTCGACATCCGTGACATTCGAGAAGATCGCGAGGCGATCGAGAGACGACTTCGCAGTCGTGACCCATCGATCGATCTCGGTGAGATCGTCTCACTCGACGAGGCGCGGCGGAAGCTTATCTCTCAAGTCGAGGAACTGAAGGCGGAGCGGAACCGTGGCTCCCAGGAGGTCGGTCGGCGGAAGCAGTCTGGCGATGCGGTCGATGAATTGCTAGCGCACCTGACGGAGATTGCCGAACGGATCTCGACGTTGGATGCCGAACTCAGCGAGACCGAAGAGCGGATTCATCAACAACTCGCTCTCCTTCCTAACGTCCCACATGAGTCCGTACCGACGGGAGGCAAGGACGCGAACATCGTGCTAAGAACAGCCGGGGAGAAGCCCGACTTGCCATTCCCCGTGGTTCATCATCTGGAGATCGGTGAGCGGAAGGGTATCTTGGATTTCCCTCGAGCGGCAGCCATTGCGGGGGCTCGATTCCCGATGTACGTCGGCAACGCGGCGAAGCTGGAGATGGCGCTTATCCAGTTCATGTTCTTCCATCATGCACATCGCGGCTACACACCCGTTCTGCCGCCGTTCTTGGCCAACGCGGAAAGCTTCTACGTGTCGTCCCAACTGCCCAAGTTCGCCGACGATGTCTATCGCATTGAGAGAGATGACCTCTACCTGAACCCAACGGCGGAGAGCCTGTTGGTCAATCTTCACCGCGATGAGATCCTGGCAGTCGACGAACTGCCGAAGAACTATGTTGCGTACACGCCATGCTTCCGCCGCGAAGCCGGAAGCTACGGGGAGGAAGAGCGCGGGCTGATTCGCGTTCATCAGTTCAACAAGGTGGAGATGTTCAAGTTTGTGGAGCCAGCGTCGTCGTACAATGAGTTGGAGAGCCTGATTGGCGATGCGGAGTCCGTACTGCAAGCACTCGATCTCCACTATCGCGTGGTGCTGCTTGCGAGTGGGGACCTCGCACAGCAGACATGCAAGACAATCGACCTCGAGGTGTATTTGCCTGGGCAGCAGCGCTACTACGAGGTGTCTTCATGCTCGAACTGCGAGGCATTCCAGGCACGCCGGGGCGGCATCAGATACCGGCCGGGGAAGAAGGCGAAGCCCGAGTACGTGCACACACTCAACGGGTCGGGTTTGGCCACATCACGTCTGATGGCGGCGATTCTGGAGAACAATCAAATGGAAGACGGGCGGATCGCGGTCCCTAAGGTGCTGCAGACAGCCGTCGGAGCGGAGATGATATGAGCGATATTCTGGTGACTGCATGCGGTCTGACGAAGACGTTCACGTCGCGGCGGAAAGCGGTACATGCCGCAGTGGATATCTCCTTCGAGTGTCCCGGCGGACAGGTCTTCGGGCTCCTTGGACCGAACGGTGCCGGGAAGACGACGACACTGAGGATGCTGTCGACGATTCTTACGCCGAGTGAAGGGACGGCAACGATTGCGGGGTTTGATGTCCGATCGCAGCCAGGCGAGGTTCGAGAGCGGATCGGCTTCCTCGCGACGGAGACCGGTCTGTACGATCGGTTCACTGCTAGGGAAACGCTGCGCTTCTTCGGCCGGATCAACAACCTGACGTCGGAGGAAATCCGAAGTCGTTCTGACGCAATCCTCGAGACGCTCGACATGACGCGGTTCGCTGACCGTCGGGTGGGTACGTTCTCTACCGGGGAGAAGCAGAAGCTGTCGCTAGCGCGCAGCATTCTGCACGATCCGCCGGTGCTGATCCTCGATGAGCCAACGTTTGGGCTCGACGTGATGGCTGCTCGGACGGTGATCGACACCATTGAGATGTTTCGCGAGCAGGGGCGCACGATTCTTCTGTCGACCCACATCATGCGTGTCGCAGAGAAGTTGTGTGACCGGATTGGAATCCTCTATCGTGGGCGGCTTCATGCCCTGGGCACGCTGGACGAATTGAAGGAACGCTTTGGCGGCAGTGATCTGGAAGAAGTCTTCTTCTCCGCTGTGGGACAGGAATAGCCGGATCGGGGGTTCCAACAGCCGGTTGGACATGGTATTCTGGTGGCCGCATATGATAGCAATGGGAATCAAGGAGGCAATCATGGGCAGGAAGGTCGCACTCACGGCGACGGCCGTTATGGTCGTCGTGTTGTCGGTCGTCCTGGTGGGGGGGCAAGTTGGTGGCGGAGGTTTCTTGTGGTGGGGAAACCGCGAACCGATCTACATCTACGGGGATGATGATTTCACGATTCGCAACGGCGTGATGTCCGGAGCGGGCACGGCTGATGATCCGTATATCATCGAAGGCTGGCGGATTGATTCGCCCAGCGCCGACTACGGTATCTACATCGATCATACAACGGCCCACTTCGTCATTCGCGATTGCGTCATCGAACGAGCGCGTCTTGCGGGGATCTACTTCAACACAGTCCGAAACGGTTGCGTGGAAAGCACGCAGATCGGACTGGCCGATACTGCCGTTTATCTGCTCGATTCGACGGAGAACATGCTCACCGGGAACGTTGTTGCGCAAAGCAAGTGCGGTGTCGTCATGGGAGCCAACTCTCGGGACAACTGGATCGTCGGCAACGCATTCTTCAACAACGGGATGAACGCCTACGACCCGTACCGCTGGAACTGCTGGTTTGAGCCATGTCGAGGCAACTACTGGAGCGACTACGATGGCGGCGATCGAGATGGCGATGGAATCGGCGATGTTGCCTACTACCATGTCTTCGATGCATATCCCTTGGCCAGCCCACCGGTCGAGTGGACCCGCGTGGCTCCAGCGGGGATTGGGTTTGCTGGGAATAGGGTTGCGCCGGACGGATCGTTGATTGTCACATCGGAGACGCCGATCACGCTGACGGCGCTCGATCCTGGCAGCGGGGTTGCAGAGATTCATTACGCCATCGACGGTGGGGAATGGCTGCTGTACAGCGGACCGATCTTCCTTTCCGGCGAAGATGGTCCGCGGAAGTTGACCTACTACGGACTGGACTACCTCGGGAACGTGGAGACGAAACAGACCGTCGGCCTCTTCCTCGACAACAACCCACCGAAAACGGTGCTCGGAGTTGGCGAGCCACAGCACATCGATGAGCGGGGAATGTGGATCAGTTCGTCCACGCCGATCACGCTTCAGCTCGTACACGGTTCGACCTACGGCGAGACAGAGATCTTCTACGATCTCGACGGGCGCGGGTGGCATCGTTATGCGGGGCCGTTCTCGATCAGCGGGCCTGACGGACCGCATCAGATCAGCTTCTATGGGTACAACGCGTCGGGCGTCACCGAGGCGATGAAGTCCACGGTCCTGTACAAGGATGATGCAGCGCCGAGCACGCGCGGCGGGCAGACGTCAGCGGGCATCGACGTGCAGATCGGCGGGACGATCGAGCCGGCCGAACCTGCACCGCCTCCGGAGGTCCCGGCCCCGGTCGTCGAAGAGGCGGAGCCGCAACCAGTACCGCCGTCCGAGGCGGACGAGGATCCGGCCGCTGTGGAGGATAGCGAGGGAGATGCTCTCGGAACGGAGGAGGCCGCTGACTCAATCCCGGAGCCGGAACAGACAGAGTCGGCATCTGGCGATGCAGACATGGAGCCCGAACCGGAGGGCGAGATGTCTGCGGACAACGACGAGGAGACCGGCGAAACGACGACTGAGCCTGAGACCGAGGCCGATCCGAGCACCTAGGGAGTCTGCGCGATGTGGAAGAACGTTCGACTGCTCTTCTCGAAGGAGTTAACCGGGGCGATCCGCGACCGTCGGACGCTCTTCCTGACGGTGTTTTTCCCGCTGATCTTCTATCCGCTCGTGCTTGCGGTCATCGGTCAGTTTAACGAGGCGGAACGGGTTCGATACGAGTCCTTGGTTCCCACGGTCCTTGTGGTCGATCGGTCCGAAGACGAGACGTTTGCCGCCGAACTGGCACAGGATACGGGGTTGTACTGGCGTTCGATCGGATCGGTGGAAACCGGTTTGGAAGGGCTCAAGAGCGATCAGGGACATGTGCTAATGGTTGTTGCGAAGGAGGCCGGCGGTGAAGGCGTCGGTCTCGACGTCACGCTGTTCTATGATCAGGCGGATCCGTTTGCTCCGGTTGCCGCGTCGCAGGTACGCGGTTTCCTTGAGGCATATCTACAGCGGGTTGTTGGCGACAAGCTCAACGAGCTTGGCTACGATATCGACGAACTCACGCCGCCGCTGACGATCCACGCGCAAGATGTCGCGACCAACGAGTCGATGGGACGGATGATTCTCAGCCGTCTGCTGCCCTACTTCATGGTGCTGGCGATTCTCACCGGCGCGATGGGTCTCGGCGCGGAGATCACTGCAGGAGAGAAGGAACGAAGCACCATTGCCACCCTGCTTGTGAGCAAACTGTCGCGAACGGAGATCGTGCTCGGCAAGTTCCTGGCGGTTCTCACGGTGTCTCTGGTCTCATCGCTTCTGTCTGCCGTCGGATTGTTGATCGGCGTGAGGTTCTTCGGTGGGGGGCTCACCCCGGCAACGGTCTCCGGCGCGGCGGTGTTCCAGCTCGATCTGCCTGCGCTCGGGTGGATGCTGGTGGTACTGATCCCGCTGGCTGTCATCCTCGCGGCGTTGGTGATTATCGTGGGAACGTATGCCCGCAGCCAACGGGAGGCGAGCACCTACCTCCTGCCAATCTACATGGTGATCGTCCTCGTCGGGATGATGTCGATGACGGGGGGGATCAGCTTCGAGGGAGCCCGCTATCTGATCCCTGTTGCCAACGCGTTGTACGCACTGCAAGGGATCATCGTCGGGAACCTGGTGACGGTGAACATCGTCTACACACTGGTCGCAAATGTCTTCTGCGGTGCGATCCTGATCGCGGCCGCCGTTCGCCTATTCAAACGCGAAGCCGTGTTGTTCCGTAGCTGAAGCGCATCTCTCGCAGAAGCAAGCGCACAAAGATCCTGTAAGCTGTTACCATGAAGGACATGAACCACATGAAGAGGTCATTTAGTGAGTTATCTCATCGTGTGATCGGTTGTGCGCTAGAAGTTCACCGCGTTCTAGGGCCTGGCCTCCTGGAGTCTACGTACCAGCAGTGCCTCGCGAAGGAACTGGAAATCAAAGGTGTTCCATACCGAAGGGAGTATGCCCTGCCTGTCGAGTACAAAGGGATGCGGATTGACTGCGGGTACAGAGTCGATCTGATGATTGGAGACGAACTCATCGTGGAGCTCAAAGCTGCGGAAGCGACGAAGAAGATCCATGAGGCTCAGCTCCTCACATACATGCGCATCGCAGGCATACGACATGGCCTCCTGATCAACTTCAATGTCCAGCGCCTCAAGGACGGACTGAAGAGCTTCATCCTCTAGGGCTCTGTGCTCGCAGCCTCAGCGTACTGAGCCAAGGCAACGGCCAACCGCGTTGGTTCCAGCGCGACCTGTCGTTGAGCGGGGGCACGACTATGCGTGTTCATCCGATTTCAGCGAATGCCCGATGCAATCTCGACGCCGATGTTTCGAGAAGCATACGAGCATGTGGGAGCCTCCGACCGTGGAGGACACGAAAAGCACGAAGTGAGAAAGGGAGAGTCTTGCGCTCTGCTAGTCATACCCTTCATGTTCTTCATGAGCTTCATGGTCGAGGCTGTGTGTTGCTTGGTGTTCCCTGCGGCTCTGCGAGAGATGAGGTCAGACGTTCTGGCCGCGGGCGTACCGTTTGAGCGCCTCGTCGGTGCGGCGCTTGGCATCATCGTCGCGAAGCTTCCGGCGCTTGTCGTACGTTGCGCGCCCCTTGGCAAGGCCGAGTTCCACCTTGGCGTAGCCGCGGCTGAAGTAGATCCGCAACGGCACGAGCGTGCGTCCTCTCTCCTGGAGCTGAGTGGTCAGCTTGCGGATTTCCTGGCGGTGCAGGAGAAGCTGTCGGTCGCGGAGTGGGTCGACGTTGTGAGTGGAGCCCTGGTCGTACGGCGCGATGTGCACGCCACGAAGCAGCGCCTCGCCGCGACGCAGCACGGCGTAGCCTTCCTGAATCGAGCAGCGGCCGGCACGGAGGCTCTTCACTTCAGTCCCTGTGAGAACGAGTCCCGCTTCAATCCTGTCGAGGATTTCATACTCGTGACGGGCCTTGCGATTGGTCGCGACGACATGGGACATGGTCCGCACAGACTAGCCGAGAGCCAAGCGCGGAGCAAGGAAAACCTCCTGGCCAAGGCGCACGGGGAGAACACCAAGTCAGCAGCTGTCACCATGAAGGACATGAAGAGCACGAAGGAACATGAGACCAGAGGATTTGATTCTACGCTTCATGACGTTGATGCGGTTCATGGTTTGTCCCTCGATGCTCTGTGCGGTCTGGCGACCAACTGGCTGTGGGTTGCTCTTTCATCCGTCTCATGGTTTGAGCTTCGGCCCGTTGGCGTTCTCTGCGCGCTCCGCGTCTCCGCGAGAGGCTATTGGTTTTCCCCTTCATG
>CAZORQ010000012.1:0-5066 GCA_964582285.1 uncultured Thermotogae bacterium | reverse complement strand
GCTGGTTTGGCCTTTCTCTTCATGACCTTCATGGTCTTCATGGTTGAGGCTTTGGTCGATTGGTGTTCTCTTCGAACTTTGCGTCTCCGCGAGAGGCGATTGCGGATTGGTCCTTCACCGACGCTCATGCGGGTCATGGTCGATAGCTTGGCCCTTGATGTTCTGCACGGTCTGGCGAGATGAAACGAATAGGTATTGCGAAAGGCCAGAAAGACTGATAGGATCGGCGGAATGAACGTCTACGTTGCGACACGGAATCCGATCAAGCTACAAGCAGTGCGGGACGCCTTCACGGAATGGCATCGAGACGTCGGCGTGAACGTCGTGGCGGTCGATCCGCCCGCTGGCCTGCCCGAACAGCCGCTGGGCGAGCAGGTTGCTCATGGTGCCATCGCGCGAGCCAAAGCTGCGGTTGATATGAAGGACGCTGAATACGGTGTTGGCATCGAAGCCGGATTGCTCCAGCTTCCAGGCAGCGATCGATGGTTGAGCCTTCAGATCTGCGCGATGATCGGCCGGGATGGCCGCATCTCTCTCGGTGTGAGTCCTGGCTACGAACTCCCCGAAGACCTGCGCAAAGCCGTGCTATCCGGTACGGGGCTTCGCGAAGCGTTGCGATTGCGACGAGGTGTTGATGATGCGGAGCATCGCAGGGCGATTCATCTCCTCTCCGACGAACGACTTGATCGATACACGATCACTCGAGATGCAGTGCAGATGGCGTTGGTTGGAGTGAGTAGCAATGGGGCAGCATGCCTGCATGAGAAGCCGGATGAGACAGTAAGTGACGGAGTACCGACCTAGTGGTTCGAGCTAATCTCCACAACGACTCCACCGGTTGATGGGTCGATCGTGAGTTCGTGCAATGCACCAGCCATATGTCGGTTGGGAAGCTCGAGGAACATCGATCGCTCGGCCGGATTGGGCAGACTGTAGTCGAACCAATCCTGGAGAAACTGGATCAATGCCGCAACATACAGTGTTGTCTCCACGGCGACATCCGGCGCATCGCCCGTAAGGGCCACGCCATCAGGATTGGAGTGAATCGCCTGTCCGACGCTGGGCGGCAACGGGGTCACGGGATTTGAGAAATCATTCACGGATGCGCGCAGCGTGACGGTATCAAACGTGTTGTCTGTGAGAAGGCCTCCGCCATCTTCAGGGGTGACATAGAGGGTGTATTCGGCTTCCGGGGCAACGGTCTCCGGCCCTGCAATGGAGACATCCCACGGCAACAGCGCAAGCACGACTTCGGTCACTTCGTCCGCGACGATATCCACACCGGTCGCGCGATCGCCTGTGAGGGCCACAGGGTGGCCTATGTTCTCATAGGAGACCACATCGATGACATAGTTGTCGCCTGCTGGGATCTCGATCGTGAGGGTCTGACCTTGCGGCAGAAGTGCCACGGTCAGCACATCGTTGTACTGCGTTGCTGGATTCCAGATGCGGAACCTCAATTTATCGGCGTTGTTCGGGATATCCTTGGGCGTAGTGGTCTGAGTCCCAACCTGGGACGCGGGAATGCCAATTCTTGCATACCCTACCGGAGCATTCACGGGGGATAGCGGGCTTGTACATGCCGCCAAGACCAACAGGCTTGCACAACACAACAGCGCTACAGACCGACGCATCATCTGACTCTCCCTCCGCTCCAAATGGCTAAGTACCGTAGCAGTATACCGAACCAGGGACAGGGTGTGAAGAGGTTCATCAAGCAAGGGTGCATCTGTCTGCCAGTTCCAGGTGCCCAAATTCTCATGGTGTCGCGTTCGAGGGAGGGCAGCGAGCGTCAGCCCAGGAAAAGCCGGTAGGGATGACAAAAGTCATGAGACTAGGAGCAGGAAGGTGGAGAAACCGGAAACGGATGTGCTGCGCATTACAGAGTCCAAGACACGCGGGGGCTATAATGGGGACATATGGCCAAATCTGGCGGCTAGCGGTGGCATGTAGGAGGATCCCGGGCGGGGAGCCCAGGACGTGATGCCGCAGAGCGGGTCTATAGCGCAGGAGCTATTGCCGCGGGTGGAACCGATGTATGAGGAGAGGGCAAGGAGGCAGGAGTATGCATAAGCGTGTGTGGTTTGCTGTTGCAGTTGCGATGATTGCGGTCGCAATTGCGGGCTTTGCACAGACGATCTACGTTGAGGATCTGGCGGGGAATCCGGTTGGGACATTGTCCAGCAACGCTGGCCTGTTCCGTGTGGTGATCCATGATAGCACGGCGGTGCTGCCTGATGTGTTGAACAACGTCTTGGTGGTTGAGCCGCTCAACCAGCCAGCTGGTTCTGGACGGCTCGCACCAGACGGATTCGATCAGGCGACGGTTAGCGTGTACGAGACGGCGCCGGGAAGCAACGTCTATCGATCTCCATGGTTGACGCTGCAGCAGCTTGCGAATCTTGCCAACCCGGGTGATCTCTTGCCAGCGGGTACGACGGATCTGATCATCGAGGTGTTCCCTGGGGACAGTCTGGTAGCGACCTATACTTCGACAGCCACAGGGTTGGACCACACGGCGACCGTCTGCATTCATCCTGAACTGTGGGCGTTTAACGTCGACTACTCCGGCGATCTTGCGGACACGATTGTGCTATTCGATTGGGGTGAGAACGCGACAGTTGGCGCCAACAACGATGCGCCGGGCGGCTTCACGATCGATGGTGTGGCACATGGTCTCGCGGAAGACGCCCTTGTTGCAGGTCAGTTTGAGCCAGCGGCCTACGCCGTGGGCGGCAACTTCACTCCCGGCGACACGGTGACCGCTGCCTACAACTGGACCTGCGGCGGCGCTGCTCTTGCGCTGACAGACACCTTCAACGTAGCGACGCTGGCTGTCGACCGGTACAACGCGGCGATGGTGTGGCAGGATGGCTACGACTTGGTGTCGGATGCGCTCAATGACCCGGCCACGGCCGATGGGGATACCATTCAGGTCTGGGATGGAACGTACGTCGACGACACCTGGAGCATCGATCACGATGTGACGATCGAGTCGCGTAGCGGCGATGCGTCTGCCGTCACGGTCCAGTTCAACGCCTATGTTGGTGTGGGTAGCGCGATTCCGGACAGCTGGGTACCGGACGTTGCGATTATGGCGGACGGGATCACGATTCAGCATCTGACGCTGGATTTCGACGGGGGCGGCGCGACCGCATTCAACGACCATGAGCGCCCCGGCGGCGGGATTATCACCAAGGACACTGGCACCGGTGTGGTGGATGGGCCTCAAGCGGACCTGACCATCGCCAGCAACGTAATCCACGTAGGAAACACGTTCCATGCAACGGGAATTGGTGCACAGTGCTGCGCGTTGCAGATCGGCGTGGAGGGAGATCCACACAACCTGCAGTTCGTGGACAATGAGGTTCACGTTCTTGGTGTGGACAACATCACTGGCTTTGTCGGGAACGCAGACGGTGTGTTCATCAACCCCCACAGCGTGGCCGCGGCAGCCAATTTGGCAAACGAGCCAATGGTGATTGACGGAAACACGTTTGTCGGCAACGTCTGGCATGGTGTCTATGTCTGCGATGCTGCGTACGTCGAGATCACAAACAACGTCTTCAATACAACCACTGTGCCTCAGAGAGGGAATGACGCCGCGATCAAGATCCGAGCCACGGACTGGTTCGCATGGGTCAACTACGACCAGACGGACATCCTGGTCGAAGGGAATACGTGCTCGGGGAACGGACGTGGTGTCTATGTGTTCGATGGATCGACGACGACCGTCCAAGCCGTAGATGTCTTCTGCAACCTGCTGACGGGCAATCACATCGGCGCCGAACTCGGGCCCGATGCAGCGGGGAGGTTCCGGACCAATACGCTCGACAGCAATCACACCGGCGTCTATTGGGTTGGCGGAACGATGGGAATCCGCTACAACAACTACGAAGGCAATACGGACTATGGGTTGGTCAACGCTACGGGCATCGCTGGACTTGACGCCCTGTTCTGTTGGTGGGGAGATGTCTCCGGTCCGGAGGGGCCTCCGATCTATGGAGGAACGGGCGACAAAGTGACATCGAATCTGGTCGATGCGGATCCCTGGTTCTATGGGGAGATCGGCTGTGGCCTGAACCTCCTCGACCACACGTTTGCGACGGGGACCGTGCTGTTCGACACGGGATGGACGCCCAACGTGCAGGTGGCCAAGACCGGCGTGGGGACGCCCGACATGACGTTACTCCAGCTGGATCCGTTTGGCGCCTCCGGACTCGATCCGTCGAATGCGTTCTACTTCGACCTGTGGATGCCGGACGTTACCGATGTCGACGAGTTGGAGATCCGGCTGTACACGACAGATCCGACGATAGAACCTCGCTGGTATGACGGAACTGGATGGATTGCGTGCTCCGATTGGGGCTATGACGCCGGTGGCGGGTACGTTTGGATCACCATCAATGCTCTCACGACCCCTTCACTTGCTGACTTGACGGGCACGGCGTTCGGTTTCGGAACGCCTACCGGGCCTGCCCCAACTGCTGTGGTTGCTGCGAGCGATGTAACAGTGCCCGTTGGAGGCGCACAGAACAGCGTGGTCAGCGTGGCGGGCGTACCTGCAGCCGGGCTGGCCGATCTGCAGGGGCAGATCGCGTTCGACCCAACCGAATTCCAGATCACCGGTGCGCCAACAGTGCTGCCGGTCGATTATGCGTTGATGTCGTCCACTGCGGTTGCTACGGCCAATGCAACGGGAGTTCTTGCATTCTCGGTGTCCAACAACACCGGGGCAGGGTATATCATCGGCAACGGTGATGTGCTGAGCGTTCCGTTCCAAGCGATCGGAGCAGCCGGAGACACGTGCGCACTCGATCTCACGGTCGATGTTCTACGGTACCCGGACGGCTCCGATATCGCGCACACCGTCACTAACGGGACAGCGACGATTCAGGTGGTCGCGAACCCTGGCGACGTGAATAACGACGGCGTTGTGGATATCACGGACGCGCGGCTCGCTGCCGAGCATGCGATCGGCGTCATCGATCTTACAGTAGCGAATCCACCGACGTGGCCGGCTGGCGCGTTCGATCGAGCAGATGTCGCTCCGCCGATTGGCGTGG
>CAZORQ010000011.1:0-63815 GCA_964582285.1 uncultured Thermotogae bacterium | reverse complement strand
GAGCGGGGGCGTGTGTGGCCGGTCGACGTAGAGATGACGTACGCGGAGCTGGCGGAGCATGGCTTCGATCCGAACACGGAGATGCGGATGGCGCTCGAGTGGGTCGAGGCGAAGGAGCGACAAATGGCGCTGACTCAACTCGAGACGCAGATCGCATCGATTCGAGAGGCACTGCGCATTCCAGGACTGTCGGCAGCCGTCGTGCGGGATGGCGAAGTGATCTGGGCGCAGGGCTTTGGCATCGCGGACGTGGAGAATCAGATCGCAGCGACGCCGCAAACCCCATACGGCCTGGCATCGGTGACGAAGCCATTTGCGGCGACCCTGCTGATGAAGCTTGCCGAAGGCGGGCACCTCGACCTGGATACGCCGGCGTCCGAGTTCGGGATCGATCTCGGAAACGATGCGATCACCGTTCGGCATCTGTTGTCGCATACGTCGGAGGGTGTGCCGGGAAGCCGGTATCGATACAGCGGCGACCGGTACTCGAGTCTCACCACAGTGATCGAGCAGCTATACGGCGACTCGTTTCGTTCCGTGCTGCGCCGCGAGATCCTGGAACCGCTGGAGATGAACGACACAGCGCTCAACATCGGCGGCTGCGGACTCGCGTACTACGAAGCGGCACTGTCGCTGGACGATCCAGAGCAGGCGTATCTGCATGTCTACGATGATGCGGCGGTACCGTACCAGTACGACAGCGACTACGAGCTGTATCCGGCTTCCGTACCGACGTACGCGAACGCGGCGGCCGGTCTGATCTCGACCGTGACCGACTTGGCGCGTTTTGCCGCTGCGATTGAGGACAACGAGTTGGTCTCCAAGGACACGAAGGCGGAGATGTTCGCGCCGACGGTGCTCAACTCGGGGATGTTCGGACCGTACGGGCTCGGATGGTTCACCGAGACGGTCGATGAAACGAGGCTGATCTGGCACTACGGCTACGGCGCGTACTCGACGCTGTTCCTGATGGTGCCGGAGATGGATCTGACGTTCATCGTCCTGGCGAACACGCAGAACCTCAGCCGGCCGTTCGGTCTGGGAATGCCAGATGTCTCCGTGTTGGGGTCGCCGGTGGCGATGGCGTTCTACAAGGCGTTTGTCTTGGATCCATGCTTGAGGACGAAGTACCCGAAGATGGATTGGGCGGCCGGAACCGACGCAATCGTCGCACAGCTCGCGGCGATCGAAGACGCTCGGCTTCGCGAGTTGGCGAGCGGCGAGCTGTGGACGTACCGGAAGCTGTACGCCGGCATTGGCAGGAACGATCTCGCGTACCAGTTGCTGCGGGCGCACTACGAGGCATTCCCCGATGATCGAAGAACATCGATCGAGCTGCATGTAGCGGGGCCGTTCGGGCCACGTCCGGTGACGGCGGATGATCTCAAGCTGAGTGACACCGAAGCGGCCCGGTGGGTCGGGCGGTATACCCTCCGAGCCGAGGACGCCGCGGTCGGCTTGCCGTTGGAGATCGAGTTGATGGCGGATGCTGGCCGGATCACAGCAATCCCGGTCGGCGACGCGTGCCAGGTGTTCACGGCTGTGACGCCGACGCGCCTCGTGTCGGGGAACGACCCGAATCTGTTTCTGGTGGGGCAGGGGGAAAGCGGGCCGTTCGCGGCCGGGCAAGTGGAGTACAAAGGGGAAATCATCGCCACGTACGAGAGAGTGGAGTGACCGGATGACGAGATGGATCGCCGGAAGACGAAACGAGGGACATATGCAACAGATAGGGATGACGACATGACGGCGGAGACGTGGGTCCTCGATCTGAATGCAGGGCCGATCTTCGAGCAGATTGGGAAGAACGTCCGCATGCAGTTGGCACGTGGGGATCTTGTGCCCGGGGGGAGATTGCCTTCAGCCCGCGATCTGGCGGCGACGTTGAGCGTGAATCCAAACACGATCGTTCACGCCTACGGGGAACTCGAGGCACAGGGGATCATCGAGAAGCGACGCGGACTCGGGACGTTCGTGAAGGAGGATGCGCCGGTGGAGACCATGAGGATGGACATGCTGAAGGAGATTGCCGAGACGTTTGTGAACGAGGTGAGGCAGCTCGGCGTCGAGAATGCAGAAGCGATGGCTGCGCTGAAGGAGGCATGGGATGCTGGCTAGATTGCAGAACGTGACCAAGCGCTATCGAACGACCGAGGGCGTGCGCGACCTTTCGCTTGACTTCCCTGAGGGGGAGATCGTCGGTGTGCTCGGACTGAACGGGAGCGGGAAGTCGACGATGCTTAAGCTGATTGCTGGTCTGCTGTTTCCGACGGCGGGAACGCTGACGGTATTCGGCGGATCGGCTCGCGGCAACCGGTCGCGTACTGTCTTCCTCGGCGAGACGGACACGCTCTGGCCGTGGATGACGCCACGCGATGCGTGCCGGCTCATGACAGGCCTGTATCCGGACTTCGAGCCCCATCGGTTTGACGAGCTGCTCGATGTGCTCGATGTCCCCAGGCGAAAAACGAAGGCAATGTCAAAAGGAGAACGAGGACGGCTCCGCCTGGCGATGGCGCTGGCACGGAGTGCGAAGCTCTACCTGCTCGACGAGCCTCTCGCTGGGATCGATCTCCTATCGCGGGAGAAGATTCTGATGTCGCTTGTCCGCGAATGGCACACCGATGAGACGATCCTCCTATCGACGCATGAGGTGGCCGAAGCGGAGGGGTTGTTCGAGCGGGCGATCTATCTTCGTGACGGACGGCTGGCGCTCGACGTGCCTGCCGAACAGCTTCGACAGCAGGGCGGGAGCGTCGTGCAAACGTTCAAGGAGGTGCTCGCATGAAGAGCCTCAGAACGTTGCTTTGGCTGGAGCACCGACGAAGCTGGGTGTGGATGGCCTCATTGTTGGGGTCCCTCGCATTCTGGGCGTGGGGGATCAAGCAGGTTCGCGTCATGGAAGTCGGCGAGCGGCTCGGCATCCGCGCCGGCCTGTTGGCGATGGCCGCGGCGGTCGGGGTGTTCGTCCTCTGTCTGATGATCGGGCGGATCCGTGCCGAGACACGGCATGGGCAGTATCAGGTCCTGCTGCTGACGCCGCCGAGCGGGTACACGCATGTCGCTGCGCGATACCTCTATGCGATCGGCGTGGCTTTGGTCTACTTCATCACGATCGGCTTTTTGTATTGGTGGATCATGGCGCTTGCCGGGATTCACCTCGATCCGACGACGCTTATCGAGCTGGTTCTTGCGGTGCCGTTCTACGCAATGTGCATCACCGTCCTGCCGCTGTTGGCGTGGACGTTGCTCCTGATGGTGTTCATCAGCGCCTATCGGGTCTCGGGTCCCGGATGGGTCCCGGGAACGGTGATGCTCTTGGGAACGCCGTTCGTCTTCCGCTGGTTGGGTGAAGGCATCGTGCGGGTGTCGTATTCGCTTCCGGGCTGGCGGCTGTTCGCAAACGCGCCGGCGGCGCTGATCGAACGGTTTGGACAGCCCGATCCGGAGGCCGTGTTGGAGATCGACAGGTTCCTGTATCTCGGTGTGCCGCTTGAGCCGCTGCTGATCATGCTCGCGTTGGCGGCAGTGATGCTGGTGATTGCCGGTCGGATCTGGCAGGAGGTGGAGGCATGACCCATGCATTCTTGATTGTCATACGCGTGGCGCTGGTTGCACTCGTTGGGTTCTGGGCATTTCGACTGTGGACGGGGACCGCGAGCTGGACCTCGCGGGGTGTGGGGATGCTCTTCTCCGCTGCCCTCGTCTGGCAGATCGTCGGCGGGACGTTGTAGCGGCGAGATGATGGCGGCTCGGAGAGGGAGGAGACAATGAAGCGGGGCCATGCCATAGGGTGCATCACGCTTGGGTTCGCGGTCGTCGTGCTCTTGCTGAGCGGCTGCGGTGACGGTCGCTCGAACGCGACGCATGAGAGCAGTGAGATCCGCCGCATCTCGTTCCCCGTACCCGATGTGCCGACGGTGGAGATCTCCGCATCGAACGGCATAGTGACGGTACGTGGGCAGGAGGATCTGACCGAGGTTCAGGTGACGATGACGCTTCGGAACCTAGGCGCCTCGCTTGAGCAGGCCGAGAGTCGTGTGGACGAGATGATCGTCCACACGGATCGAGTGCAAGACCGCATCGTGCTTGGCTACGCTGGGACCGAGCAACCCGAGAGCATACGGGAGCACGGCAGTGTCGAGTTTGAGGTGATCATGCCACCTCGAGCGGATATCTCGATCGAGGTGGGAAACGGCTCCATTACGGCAAGCGACATTGTCGGACGGTTCGATGCACGCACGAACAATGGGGAGATCGATGCGGCGCGAATGAGTGGGATGTTGCGGCTTGACGCGAGCAACGGCCGGATTCGGATGACGGAAACAGACGGTACGGTCGATGCGAAGACGGGCAACGGCGACATCGCGTTCAGTGGCCGCCTAGGCGACGCTGAACACCGGATCGAGACGGGTCGCGGGGACCTCGAGATCGAACTGCCGATCGACCTATCGATCACAATCGATGCTGTGGCAAGCGCGGGAATCGAGACAGACGATCTCAGGTTGGAGGGCGACACGGACGGAGAGGATTGGGTTGCGACACTGAATGCACCGGCCGCTGCGACGCTCATATTGGTCGCGAGATCCGGACGGATCGAACTCCGCGGCGTGCAGTAGTCGAGCGATATAGAGACACGTACGGAGGGAACAATGAAACGGACAATGAGGACTTGGTTGAGTGTTGTGGTTCTGATCGGCGCAGCGATTGCCTTGACTGGATGCGTTGAGCTTCCGATTCACGAGGCCACGAGGACGCTACCGGAGAGCTTCGCGGTGACCGGTGCCGTCGATCTCGATGTGTATACGTCGAACGGCCGCGTCACGATCCAGGGCATTGAGGGACAGACGACCGTCGAGGTGATCGCAACGATCCGATCGCGTGGCGACTCTCTCATCGAGGCGGCCAACCGAGCGGCAAAGATCGTCGTCGAGATGACGCAGAACGGGAATCATGTTGAACTCAGCTACGATGCGACCGCGCACCCGTGGGACGTGCGTCGCTACAGCGGCGTCGATTTCGCGATCACCGTTCCGACGACCATGGATGTGGAGGTTGACACATCGAACGGAAGCGTCGAAGTCTCGGATATCGTGGGGATCCTGGATCTTGATACGAGCAACGGCGCAATCGACGTCTCCAACGCAGTCGGCGAAGTCGATGCGGAAACGAGCAACGGCGCGATCTCGATTGACACTTACGAGGGAATCCTGTCGCTCGAGACGAGCAACGGGCGAATCGAGATGGAGGACGTCGTTGCCGTCGTCGATGCGCAAACATCCAATGGACGGATTGAGTTCTCGGGGGCGCTTGTCGATGGAGTTGACCACCGAATGAGCACGCACAATGGAGCGATCAGTATCATGCTTTCGACCAACGCATCGGTGATGATTGAGGCGTCGACGAGCAATGGATCGATCAGCACAGACCTGCCGCTGATTGGCGACACGGATGGAAAGGAATGGAGCGCGGCGCTCAACCCGCCGGCAACGGCGATGCTGACGCTTGAGACGAGCAACGCATCGATTGAGATTCTTGGTAGCATTTGAACGCGAGGTGGTTGGATTGAATAGGAGAAGAACACGGCTTGCGCTGGGGATCCTCGGACTGATCACGGTGGCACTGCTCCTCGGCGGATGCGAGGAGGAGGATGTCGCCGGGGTGTTCGGCCGGGCGAATGTATCGGCGACACGGGTTGAGTTGGAGGAGTTGGCGTACGAGCAGCCGCTCACCCTCGATGTCGATACATCAAATGGCAGCGTGTCTGTCCAAGGCGTGGAAGGGATTCAGAACGTCTCGGTCACGACGACGCTCCGGAGCAAAGGCGAGACGCTTGAGGAAGCGCAGGATAGAGTCGACCGGATTGTGTATTACGTCGAACAGGTTGGGAATCGGATCACACTCCGCTATCGCTCGGGCGAGCAGGATGCCGACGTGCGGCGATACAGCGGCGTCGGGTTCGATGTGATCGTGCCGATCGAGACACGCGTCGAGGTCGATACATCCAACGGTGCAATTGACGTGGAGGGCATCGACGGAACGATCGTTCTTGACACATCAAATGGAGCCGTCGATGTCTACGATTCGACCGGCTCGCTGGCTGTCGACACGAGCAACGGGCGGATTGAGGTCGTCCAGTTTGCCGGAGACATGCACCTGGACACATCGAACGGCGAATTGTGGGTTGAGGGGGCTACCGGCACGATCGATGGGGAGACAAGCAACGGAAGCATCTCTTACATCGGGAGTCCTATGGCCGGTGGAAATCGGCTTCGTACGAGCAATGGCAGTGTCACAGTTCGCGTACCGCTCGATGCGTCGATCGCGTTCGATGCGAGCACGAGTACAGGGAAGATCCGCTCCGGGTTGCCTCTGGTCGGCGACACTGAGGGCGACGACTGGAGCGCACAGCTCAATCCGCCGGCGGATGTGACATTGGAGTTGCGGACGAGCAACGGGACGATCCGGATCGAGGGGCTCACTCCGTAAACGGGTCAGCTCTTCGGACAAAGCAAGCGGCCGCAGATCGCCTATGCGATCCGCGGCCGCTTGCTCATAAGGCGTACGTGAACCAAAAGGCGGGGAGGCGCGACGTACTCGATGCAGACATCTGTTGTTGAGGGAGGGTGACGATGAAAGCGTATCGCAAGTATCTGCGGAACCAGACGTTGCCGGGGATGTCGGAGATGGAAACGGACATGATGAAAGGACTTCCGATTCCGCCGATCGAGAAGCCATGCCCGGATGGAGCGGAAACGATTGCCCTCCCTATGCACGAGGAGTGCCGGTCGACATCTGCAATGTCTCTTGTTGATGCAATCGCGGACCGCGAAAGCCGCAGATTGTTCAACGATGAGCCCCTGTTGCTGCGCGAACTCGCGTTTCTGTTGTGGGCGACGCAGGGTGTCCGTGGCTTGATCCGTGATGGGCTGGTGACGTTACGGAACGTGCTGTCCGGCGGTGGGATGCACCCGTTCGAGACGTACATCTTCGCCCACCGCGTCGATGGCTTGAAGCGGGGGATCTACCGGTATCTGGCGCTCGAGCATCAGCTGCTGCCGCTGCCTTGCCCGCAGAACGATCTTCCGCGGCGGCTGACCGTAGCGTGCAATGGCCAGCCGTACGTTGGGAAGGCAGCAGCGGTCTTCATTTGGACCGCACGCCCGTACCGCACCGAGTATCGCTACGGCGACGACTCACTGAAAGACCTCCTGATCAGCGTCGGACACATCTGCCAGAATCTCTATCTTGCCTGTGAGGCGATCGGCCTCGGGACCTGCGCGACGGTGGCGTATCAGCAGGACCTGCTCGACGAGTTGGTCGGCGTCGACGGGTACGACGAGATCCCGCTTTACCTCGCGCCAGTCGGCCAGGTGTCCCCCGACACAGACAGCTAGTCTCATACCGTCCAAGGCACGGGTTGCGGATGTGCTTCAACTTGGCAAAGATCAACCCTCCATCAGGGTCCAACGTGAGGGAGGAAGCACATGGTGCAGGACGATCGAACGGGCCTGCGAATCAACGTTGTGGGAACGACGGGTTCAGGGAAGACGACCGTTGCGGCGGAGATCTCGCGGCGGCTCGACCTGCCGCATATCGAACTCGATGCCCTCTTCTGGAAGCCGGAATGGGGAGAAACGCCTGACGAGGAGTTTCTTCCCAAGGTCGATCGAGCTACGCGGGGCGAACGTTGGGTGCTTGACGGCAACTACAGCCGGACGCGGCGGATCGTCTGGCCACGGGCCGACACTGTGGTCTGGCTCGACTACAGCTTCCCGCGCGTCTTCCTACAGCTTCTGTGGAGAACGATCCAGCGGGCAGCCACGAAACGGGAGCTGTGGAGCGGCTGCCGTGAGAGCTGGCGCATCTCGTTCTTCTCGCGCGGCTCGATCCTTGTCTGGTGCCTGAAGAGCTACTGGGTCCGACGTCGGAACTACCCGGCGATCTTCGCACAACCGGAGCATCAGCACCTGGACCTCATCCACTTGCGAACCCCCGGAGAGACTTCGCACTGGCTCGATCGGATCGGATGAGGCGGGCCTTGCTTGGACAGCGGCGCGCAGCACGGCGCGGACATTCGAAGTGCATGCTGTTGTGGCGGCGATCTACCTCGTGACTGTGATCATCGTATCAAGGCTGCTGACGGTGTTGGAACACCGTGTCCGGGTTCCCGGTCTTGGCGTCTCGCACGGGCACCGATAGCAATCCGCAGGCTACCTCACGTATCATGCGATCCGATCGCTGGGATCCCGCCAATCGAGAACAGGAGGACGTCGATGGCACGCTGGTTCGAGAATAAGGATGAGCGCTGGACAGATGAGGTTGTGCAATTGGCCAAGGAGCGGGTGGAACGCGGGGATATTGCCCATATCGTGGTTGCCACGACGACCGGCCGGACCGGTGCCCTATTCGCTCATGCACTACGAGACGCGAATGTCGATGTGGTGTGCGTGACGCACCACGCGGGCTTCAAGGCTGGCGACGAGAACCAGCTTGAGCCGGATCATGCAGCGGCGATTTCCGATGCCGGTGGCGTATTGCTAACTGGGATGCATGCGTTGAGCGGCGTCGGCAGGGCGATCTCGAAGTCATTCGGCGGCGCAACGCCTGTGGAACTCATTGCTCACACGCTGCGTCTGTTCGGAGAGGGGATGAAGGTCTGTGTCGAGATTGCCGTGATGGCGGCCGATGCGGGACTGATCCCGACCGATTGCGATGTGATCTGCGTTGGCGGGACCGGCCGCGGCGCGGATACGGCCGTTGTCCTCAGGGCATCGCACGCGAACCGGTTCTTCGAAATGAGAATCCGCGAGACGCTCTGCCGGCCGATTGGCTAGCTCCGCGGAACGGTCTTCCAGTACTTGCGTTTCGTCCCGTCCTGCGGCTCCTCGAACCGGGACCACTCGAAGGCGTGCTCAACGAAGGCGCGGTGTGTCTCGTTGTCGCTGTCCCCGTTCCCGGGGCAGGCGATGACCATGCCACCGCGTCTGGTGACCCGAAGAACCTCACGGATCTCTTGCTCCGGCAGATCTCCGAACACGTGACCGCCCATCGTAATGTCGGCGAACTCGTTGGGGAAGGGGATGTCGGTCACCAATCCGTCGATCGGATAGACATTCAAGTGTCCGGCCCGCCGGGCCTTCTCCTTCATGTATCGACGTAGGTTGCCCACCGGCTCGACGGCGAAGCCTGCAGCGGCCGTGGCCGCCGCAACGAGTGCCAATCTCCCGGTTCCGGCTCCGATGTCGAGGACAACCTTGCCGGCGAAATCCACAAGGTTGCTGAGCTCACTCGAGTTCCATCCGAGGAACGGTTGAGCATCGTAGAGCGCCGGGTCGATGACGTAGACGAGCAGGTCGTTGATTTGGCGCATCACCATCTCCTCCTCCTTGCGGATGGATAAGGGGTCGGCGCTCGCTGGAGCCTCCTCGAGTACACGATCCAACCACGCGGTGATCTCAGGACATTTCGTGCGCAGGGTTCGTTCGACAACAGGGTTCGCTTGAAGCGCGAGGCCGAGATTCCGTTCGGAGACCCACCCTGGGAACCAGCTGAGCTGAACGTGCTCGAGCAGAAGCAGACTGCTGAATGGCAGATTCGATACGTCGATCCAATCAGGTGGCGTCACCGTCTGCCTCCTTCAATGAAGGGCACCGTCTAGGTCTCGAGGAGTGCAAGGATTCCTGGATGATCGGAATCGTAGCGTCGGACCTTGAACACCTCCCGGCGAAGCTTGCTTCCCTGCCCCGTTGCGTACGGGTTCACGTAGATCCAAACGATGTCTCCATGCGGTGTCACTTCGGTCAGCCGGCCACTCGCACCGCTACAGATTAGCGTGTTGCCGTTTCCGAGTCGCTGAACGCCGGAGATGTTCGGCGAGTAGATGTCTGCCGACGCGTATCGCCACGACGGAAGACGGGGCGCGTACGCCATGCCAGCCCGGAGCGAATACGTTCCTTCCGAATCCGCTGGAGCCTTGATCTCCGTGACAGAAGACCACTTCTCCCCTGGTCGGTTGAAGCCGTTGTTGAACAGAAGAAGGTTCCCCGCCCCAGGAAGCCCGGGCGCGATCCAGTGAGCGTCATGCTGTCCGAAGAGGATCTGGTCGCGTCGTGTCCCAGCACCGTACGCCTGGGGGTTTCCCCATCGGTAGAGCAGGTCTCCGCCCTTGCCTGCCTTGCCGCCAGCATGGCCAGCTGCCTCCTCCGTGGTCGTCGAGTGATCGAGAATCCAGATTTCGCTGAACTCATGGACCGACACGACGATCTGGTCGAGTTGTGCGTCGTACGCGATGGCGTTGGTGTGGTTCCAATCGGCCGGTCCGCCGCCGGACGCGAAGTTCAGATCGATCAGTTCCGGATGGGCAGAAACGTCTCCGTAGTTCTCCTTGGTTGGATCGTGGTCCTGGATCAAGTGGTCCCACACGTGCCACTCCCAGACGACACGACCGCCCTCTGGAAGGATCGGCTCGATCTCGATGATTCGATCGGGCCAGAGTTCGCCATCTTGAAGCAAAAGGGGATCTCGCCCGGCGGCAATCACCTCCTCGGATGACTTCGCTTCCCATGCGATCATCAGGACATTCCCGTTCGGAAGAGCCTCAACATCGTGGTGAAGACGCCCGGCCGCGTTGGAGTGCACAAACTCCCATATGATGGTGCCATCCGGCGCGATCTCACGAACCCGTCCCCCGGCTCCGCCCCGATCGAATGTCCTGGTGCCGTTGGGAGCCAGCTGTTCGCTCCGGAGGAGGTTCCCGCTCTCCAACAGGTAAGCGGCATTTCCCGCCTCCGCGTCGCTCTCCCAGCGGTGAACGACGTTCCCTTCAAGGTCGATCAAGTACGTCGCCGTGGACGAGATCGGTGCGATCAGCGTATAGCCGGGGTGAGCCAGCTGGCTTGAGGTGAGTAGTCCGGTTGCCGTCTCATCGGCGATACCAGAGACTGCAAGGAGGAGCCCCACCATCCCGCCAACTATCCAGCCAACGCGTCTCATCACTGAGCCTCCCGCAGTGTGCTGCCGCATGCCCATCATAGCCAGTGGAGGGGCTCGCGACTTCTGCGAGAGAGGATTGCGCCCACGGGCCGGTCTATCCCAGGACGGAGAGAAGCTCCGGGAACAAGCTGATCTGTCGGTCGGCGTTGGCGAGCTCTTCCGCGGTGCCGTAGCCATACGCCGCGGCGATCACGGTGCAGCCATTGGCGCGGCCAGCCTCCATGTCGTGGTATCGATCGCCGACCATGAATGCTAGGCTATGATTCACCTGCACGAGAAGTTCGCGAACCAGTTCGATCTTCGTCGTTCCGTCGATCTCGTTCGTCTGCAAAGCGTCGAACAGCTCAAGGATCCCACACGACGAAAGAACGCGCTCGGCGTAGAGCATGTCCCCGTTGGTGCACAGTGTGATGGCATGTCCGGCATCTCGCAATACACGCAACGTCTCCTCGACGCCGTCGAACAGATTGCCGTGGTGTTCGATCGAGGCGAGTTCCAGTTCCGTGATCCGGTGCGCGACCTCAGCCCGATCGACGGGAAATCCTTGTCCTCCCAGCCAATCGAGGAATGTCGAGAACGGCTCACCCACTTGTCCCAAGATAGCTTCATCAGAAGGGTAGGGAACCCCGTATTCCTCGTACACTGATCGCATGGTGGGTACGAACGACGACTCCGTCCGATAGAGCGTTCCGTCGAGGTCGAAGATCAGCAACGTGCGGGCGCGGTTCGAGTGATCTGTCATGATGGGGAGACGTTACCGGCTGGCTCGTATCCGAGCAACGCGTGGGTGAAGCAGTCTGCCTTGCGAGCACGTATCCCGGGAAGCCTGAAACTGTTCTGTGCTATCGGAGGCGGTAGTACATCGAAAGGAAGAACTCAAACCAGCGGTCAGGGAGGAGCTCCTTGAGACGGCCTGCCATGCGCTGGAAGAGCTCGCCGACGGTGAAGCGGGCCCGAGGAGATCGTGTAGCGAGGATGCGACGGATCTGACGTGCGACAATCAAAGGTCCCGGTCCGGCACGCTCATCGGCGTCCGCCTTTTGGATCGCCCGGTGCATGCGCTCCGCATACGGGGACGACTCCATGCCATGCACAAAGGCCCTGTTGTCGGTGAATGGGGTTCGGATGTCTCCGGGTTCGACGAGGACGACATGGATCCCGAATGGGCGTACCTCCATACGAAGAGCCTCCGAAAGCCCCTCGACGGCGAACTTGGCTGCGCTGTAGATCCCCTGGAACGGAAGGCCGATCCGCCCGGCGAGAGACGAGACGTTGAGGATTCGCCCATCTCCTTGCTCGCGCATTGCGGGAAGCACCGCGCGGCAGGTGCGCAACATGCCAAGGAAGTCGGTCTGCAGAATCGCCATAGCCTCCTCAGTCGGCGTCTCTTCGATGGCTCCGGCGAGGCCGACGCCGGCGTTGTTGATGAGAACGTCAATGCGGTGCTCAGTCTGCAGGATGGTCTCGACACCGTTTTCGACAGACCGATCGTCGGCGACGTCCATGCGGATGGGCGTCCATCCGTCGGGTGGCGGGCAGATCCGATCGGGATTGCGGCTGGCTCCGTAGACGACGTACCCTTCCTCGGCAAGGAGATCCACGCACGCCCTGCCTATTCCCGACGACGCGCCGGTTACGAGCACAACCTGTTTCGTGGTCAAGATGATTGCATTGTGCCGGCGTACGGTGCGAGTCGCAACGCGTGCTTGCCAAACTTGGCATGCAGCGTGTTCGTCACGGCGAGGTCGGTAGCGATTGGCGCATTGAGGCGCGGCGATAGCTCAGGCTTGCAGGCCAAGTCGTCTAGCCCGTTGCGACGGGGTTTCTCAAGCTTCCGATCCCATCGATCGATACTTCGACGACATCTCCCGGCGCTAGGGGGCCGACTCCTGCAGGCGTTCCGGTCGCGATGATGTCACCGGGTTCAAGTGTCATGAACGCGGTGATCGTCTCGACTAGCTGAGGAATGGAGAAGATCAGAGAACTTGTCCAGCCGTCCTGCTTGACCTCTTCGTTCAGTCGCAGCATGACGTGAAACGGCCCCGCGATCTCATCGGCGCTGACGATCAACGGTCCGATCGGCGCCGACGTATCAAACGCCTTGGCGCGAACCCAGTTCTTCTCCCATCTCTGGGCAACGCGATCGGAGACATCATTCAGGCATGTGTACCCAAGAATGACATCGCCAGCCTGGTCTGCCGGGACATTGCGGCAATGCGTACCGATCACCACAGCGAGCTCCGCCTCGTAGTGGACCTCGCAGCTGTTTGGGAGACGGATCGTCTCTCCAGGGCCGATGACGGCCGACGGGGGCTTGAGGAACAGCAGCGGGCTCTCCGGGACCTCGTTCCCCAGCTCTTCTGCATGGGCGGCATAGTTGCGCCCTACGCAGACGATTTTCGTCGGGGAGCAAGGGGCGAGAAGGCGGACAGCCGAGACCGGATACGCGTTGCCATCTGTATGAACGTCGTCTCCGACAAGCTCACCGACTGCCGGCATTCCTGCGGACGGGTGCACGAATCGAACCTGACGCATAGGCTCCTCCTCTCATCCTGAACGAACGGTATTCGACGCGGAGGATAGCTGCAATGCGGACACACAGCACGGTGCTTGACGCGGACCGGGACACGGGATAGGCTGACGCAGCATGGATCGAATCCCATACGTGCTTCTCACATCCGGCTTGGTCTTCTTTGATCGCCTGTCCAAATGGTGGGCGGCGACATCTCTTGCCGTCGGCGAGCCGGTGTCTCTGCTTGGACAATCCATTCGCCTGACACGTGTTCACAATGTTGGCGCTGCATTTGGCCTCTACCCAGGGAGCAGCTCGCTGCTCGTTGCTGCCTCAGGGATTGCATCCATCGTTCTCATCATGCTCCTCTTGTTCGGCCGAGTGCGCGGGATCCTTGTACGGATTGGAATGGCGACGGTCCTCGCCGGGGCACTCGGCAACCTGATTGACCGATTGTCGTACGGCTATGTGCTTGACTTCTTTGAGATCCGAGGATTTCCCGTGTTCAACCTGGCCGATGCTTGCATTACGGTGGGCGCCGCCTTGATTGTTCTTCACGTGCTACTTGGAGGTGAGGGCCATCGATCTCGCAAGCAAGCTGATCGTGTTTGAGGGGCTCGACGCGTCGGGAAAATCGACACAGGCCAAGCTGCTGGCTCATCGTCTGATCGACGCGCGAGTCGATGTGGTGAGTACCAGGGAGCCCGGCGGAACGCCGATTGCCGAGAGTTTGAGGGAGGTCCTTCTTGAGCGAAAGCACCACGCACTGCTCCCATTCTCCGAACTCCTCTTGTTCATGGTCGGCCGTGCTCAGAACACGCACGAGGTCATCCTGCCTGCATTGCGGGCTGGCAAGACGGTTATCGCTTCGAGGTATCGGCTTTCGAGCCTGGCATACCAGGGATACGGCCGAGGGCTGGATCTTGACCTGATCCGGCAGCTCAACGAGAGCGCGACACAAGGCTTGCGAGCCGACGTCACGTTTCTGATTGACGTGCCGGAGGAGTACACAATGCGTCGCAAGGCAGGCCGTGGAGATCGAATCGAAGTCGAAGCGATTGACTTCCATCGTCGCGTCCGCCAAGGATTCCTCGAGCTGACGGCTGGAGACCCGACTGTGCATGTGCTCGATGGGACCCGATCCATTGGGGAGATCGGCGACGATGTGGCGCTTCGGCTGGGCCTGTGAGCTTTGCCAACCCGAGTTCTAGTGGAGTATCATGAACTCCACAGAAACTGTAAACGAGCCGACGGCAAGGGAGGCATCGATGGATTTCGTGTGTTTGAAGAACGATCTGGTTTTCGGGGTTCGCCTCGCGAGCCATGCTCTCGGGGTTCGCAGCAGCATGCCGATTCTTGCGGGGCTGAAACTCGAGATCACGGGAAATCAGCTGTGTTTGCAGGCGACAGATCTGGAACGCGCGGTCCGCTGTGAGATCCCGATTGAGAACAACGCGGCGGACGAGTCCGTTGTCCTGAATGGAGCAGTCTTCAATCAGATCGCGACCCACCTTCCGGCGGACGAGCGAATCAGCTTGAGCACGGAGGCGGGAGAAGTGACGACGGTGAAGGTCCGGTGTGGCGAAGTGACGTTCGACTTGCCGACCCTACCGAGCGACGATTTCCCCGAGGTTGCGCCTCTGCCGGCGGCGAAGGTGGCTTCCGTCCGGATCGACCAATTCCATCGAGGACTTGAGCAGACGGCGTTCGCGGCGCTTCGCGCAGGACAGACGACGCGTTTGAGTCTCACAGGTGTGGACTTGGTCCTGAAGGCCGACCAGTTGAACATGGTGTCGGCGAATGGGTTCCGAATGGCGATGAAGTCGATCGGCATCGAGGAGCTGGTCGAGGAGGGTGAGTACTTGATCGAGGCGAGCGTCCTAACCGATCTCGATCGGGTGCTTGGACAGCTGGATGCCGAAACGGTCGAGCTCTACCGCGGCGAAGGGCAGCTCTTCTTCCACGCCGCCGGCGTAACCTTCATGGCGCGAACGATCGCTGAGGAGTTCCCCGACTTCGAGCGTGTGATTCCGAAGGACAACCCGGTCTCCCTTGTGTTCGATCGGCGAGCGCTACTCGAAGCGCTGCAACGCATCGAAATCACTGCTGCGGAGGACTCCGGTGCAATTACACTCCATGCAAGCGCGGACGAGAGCGCGGTTCGCATCGACTCCGCATCGCGGAACAAGGGCGAGGCGGAGGAGCGCGTGCGGCTCAAGAAAGCCCCCTCTGCGCCGATCGAGATACGGTTCTCTGCAGAGTACCTGATCGATGCGCTGAAGCGGATGGATTCGGAGGAAGTCGCCATCTGGCTCTCCGACCCGCTGAAGGCGGGTCTGGTTGAGCCGGCCGGCGACACGCCAGCGGCGAGCGACCACGGGTACCTCTACGTCTGCATGCCGGTGCGGTTAACGGCATAGAAGACAGCGGGGCGGGTTTCAGCTTCCCTTGTCTCACTCACTGCAGCAGTGCGTCTCGGATAGCCTTGGCTCCCTGTGCGAGTGCTTCATCCAGGCGCTTGATCTGCGGTCCTCCGCCTTGGGCGAACATCTTGCTCCCACCACCACCACCGCCGAGCGTCTTGGAGACTGCTCGCACCAGTGCGCCAGCATCGATGGTATCGAGATCCTTCGATCGTTTGCAGACGGAAACGCCGCTTCCTTCCACATTGCCGACCAGCAGCACAACGGCGGGACACGCCTTGTTCTCCATCGTGTCCGCGAGTGCCTTCAACTGGTCGGCGGACAGGTCGACTCGACCGCTGATCATCCGTGTGCCCTCGATATCCTCCGCTGCCTCAAGCAGCTCCGTAGCTACGTCATTCACTTGCACGGAGGCCACGGACTGTAGCTGTTCGCCCGCGATTTTCAGGTCATCTCGCAAGTGACTCACAACCGCAAGCGGATCGTCGCCGATCTCATCTCGAAGCCGATGGAGGTACGCCTCTTGCTGCCGGAATTGCCGGAGGACTGCTGTTCCGGTAACTGCGCGGAGCCGGCGCACGCCAGAAGCGATCGACTCCTCGGAGATGATCTTGATCAAGCCGATCTCCCCGCTTCGTGACACGTGTGTGCCGCCACACAGCTCCATGCTGAAGTCGCCGATGCGGATGACTCGGACGACGTCCTTGCCGCGGTACTCGTCCTCGAACAGCCCGATCGCGCCGAGCTGTTGTGCCTCCTCAAGCGAGACCTCGGAGATTGTCACCTCGTGATCGGCAAGCACGGCATCGTTGGCGAGATCCTCGACGTGCGCGATCTCCTCAGAAGACATCCGTTCGAAGTGGGAGAAGTCGAACCGAAGCTCGTGGTCGTTGACTTCAGAGCCGGCTTGCTTGACATGAGTTCCGAGTACGGTTCGGAGTGCGGCGTGCAGTAGGTGCGTCGCGGTGTGATTGCGCTGGATTCCCGATCGCCGATCGCGATCGACGGTTAGGCGGCAGCGGTCGCCGATCTCGAACGCGCCGCTCACAACGGTGACGCGATGCAGGAAGATGCTCGCCGCATTCTTAACGACATCATGAACCTCGGCCTCTCCGCCGCGGGACAGGTTCACAATTCGGCCGGTGTCGCCGACTTGTCCGCCGGCCTGGGCGTAGAACGGCGATTCGGGGAAAACGATCCGACATGAGGATTCCTCTCCTGGAAGCACGTTCTCGATCACCGACTCGATCTCCAATGCCCCGTACCCGACGAACGCTGTCGGCGCCTTCCCAGCGGGAATGACGTCGGCTTCCGCGGTCAACTTGACATCCACGTCAACTCGGGAACGTGTTCGTTGGGCTTCGAGCGCTCGATCGAACCCATCACGGTCGATAGCGACATCGGTCTCCGCGGCAATCTCCTCGGTCATCTCCAGAGGGAAGCCGTAGGTGTCGGTCAGCTCAAACGCAAGCTCTCCGGGAAGGAGTTTCTCGCCGGCTTCTTCGAGATCGGCCAGTAGCTTCGCCAGCCGCCGCTCGCCGTCACGTAGCGTGCGTCGGAACGTCTCTTCCTCACGGGTGATCAGCCGGACCCCAAGGTCGCGAACGCCCCCGATCTCCGGATAGACGTTGACGAGACTCTCGATGACAGGGTCGACGAGCTTCGACATCGAGCCCGGAGCGAGCTCAAGACGTTCGCTCGCACGGATCGCCCGGCGTAGGATCCGGCGGAAGACGTAGCCCTGTCGCTCGTTGCCCGGCATCACGCCGTCGGCGAGCAGGAAGACGCTCGCGCGCAGATGGTCGGCGATCGCGTTGCGATACTCGGCATCGCCGTCGGCGTAGACACGCGGTATCGCCGCCTCGATTGCCTCGACGATCGGGCGGAAGACGTCCGTGTCGTAGACGGTCGCAACCCCTTGAAGAATCGAACTCGTGCGCTCAAGCCCCATCCCGGTGTCGATGCAGCCGTGATCGAGAGGAACGAGGCGGCCGTCCTTCTGCTGGTCGTACTGGATGAAGACGATGTTCCCGAGCTCGTTGAACCGATTGCAGTCGCAGGAAGGTCCGGCGCAATCGGGACCGCAGCCTTTGTCTTCTCCGGCGTCGAAATGTATCTCCGAGTCCGGGCCGCACGGACCGGTATCGCCTACGGGCCCCCACCAGTTGTGCTCCTTGCCGAGGCGGACGATGCGCTCTGCCGGGAGACCGATCACATCCAGCCAGATCGCGTAGGCCTCGTCGTCCTCCTCATAGACTGCGGCAGTCAGACGATCGCCGGGGACGTCGAGCTGCTTTGTCAGCAACTCCCACCAAAGCTCAATGGCGCCCTGCTTAAAATAGTCACCGAACGAGAAGTTCCCGAGCATCTCGAAGAATGTGTTGTGATAGGCTGTCTTGCCGACATTTGCGATGTCGGTTGTTCGGAAGCACTTCTGGCAGGTCGCCACGCGGGGGTGCCGCGGCTTGGCTCGGCCGGCGAAGATGTCCTTGAACTGCACCATCCCCGCCGAAGTGAACAAGAGCGTCGGATCGTTTGGAACAAGCGGGGAGCTTGGAAGAATCCGGTGGTCCCGGCTGCTGAAGAACTCGAGATAGCGTTGTCGAAGCTCGCCTACCTTCATCGGATCTCCTCCGTGTCGTCGATCGGCTGGATTATCGATCCCTTCGCGAGAACGCGCAACCAGGTATCGAGTGCGTTGCCGATCCCAGCGCTGCTCACTATACTGGAAGCCGATCATGAGGGGGGATTATCGGATGTTCATCGAAGCTATAGAAGCTCGGTCAATCATTGATTCGCGCGGCAATCCGACGGTCGAAGCGGATGTCTTTCTCGAAGACGGGGCGTTCGGCCGCGCGGCGGTCCCTTCCGGCGCGTCGAAGGGAAAGTTCGAGGCGTTGGAGCTTCGCGATGGAGATCTCGAGCGATTCCATGGTCGTGGTGTCGACAAGGCGGTCGAGCACATCATCGACACCATCGAGCCGGCGTTGCTCGGCCAGGACGCACTCAACCAGTCTGCAATCGACGGGCTACTGCTTGAGTTGGACGGGACCGAGAACAAGAGCTGTCTCGGTGCGAATGCGATCTTGGCTGTCTCGTTGGCGGCAGCCCATGCGGCGGCCGACAGCCTCGGCATCCCGCTGTTCCGGTACCTTTGCGGAGCACGACGAGCCTGTCTACCACGCCCGATGATGAACGTTCTCAATGGTGGCGAACACGCGGACAACAACGTCGACATTCAGGAGTTCATGTTGGTTCCGTTGAGCGCGAAGACGTTCCGGGAGGCGGTTCGCGCTTGCTCGGAGGTCTTCCAGACGCTTAAGGGAATCCTCAAGCAGCAGGGGTTGGCCACGGGAGTAGGGGATGAAGGCGGTTTTGCACCGAATCTTGACGAGAATCGGGCGGCGCTGAAGCTACTCGTCGAAGCGATCGAGCAGAGCGGTTACTGCCCCGGCGAGGATATGGCGATTGCTCTGGATGCAGCTGCGACAAGTTTCTTCAGCGATGGGGCGTACCGATTCACGGTTGATGGTGAAGCGAGAGCGCTCTCCTCGGAGGATCTGATTGCGGTCTACGAGACCTGGGTCAATGCGTTCCCGATTGTCTCGATTGAGGACGGTGTTGGCGAAGAAGATCAGGCTGGGTGGAAGCTCCTGACCGAGCGGCTCGGAGCCCGTTTGCAGATCGTTGGCGATGATGTGTTCGTGACCAACCCGACGCGACTGCGAAATGGGATCGAGACGGGAATTGCAAACTCGATCCTGATCAAACTGAACCAGATTGGGACGGTCAGCGAAACGCTCGATACGATGGACATCGCGCATTTCGCGGGATACACGAGTGTTGTGTCACACCGGTCCGGCGAGACAGAGGATACGTCGATCGCCGACCTGGCGGCAGGAACGGGATGTGGGCAGATCAAGAGCGGCTCGATTTCGCGAAGTGAGCGTGTGGCAAAGTACAATCGACTGCTACGGATCGAGGAGGAGCACGAACTCGAGCTTGCCGACTGGCCGGAGCGATTCAAGCCGCAGTCGGCGTAGCGCATGCGGGGGCGATGCGGATGATTGGGGGGCGGATGCGTCGGTCGTTTGATCGTAGCTCTCCAGCGTCCAAACGAATCAACCGAACTATCCTGTATGTTGCGGGGCTTTTCGCATGTGGCTGTCTCGTCCTAGCACTATTCGTTCTTCAGGCGCTGGAGATCCAGTCGCTCCGCCGCGACCTGCGAGATCTTCAAACTGCGCAACAGCAAGCCGGCATTGCACAGGCCAAGCTAAGAGAGCGACTTGCCGAGAAGGACGATCCGGAAGCCATCGAGGCGGAGGCGCGAGAGAGACTTGGATGGGTGATGCGTGGCGAAGAGAGAGTCATCTTCGTCGATGAGGAGGAGTAGTCGATTGTCCAGTTCGTTTGTCCATCTTCACGTCCACTCCGAATACAGCATCCTAGACTCCTCATGCAAGATTAGCGAGCTTGTCGAGCGAGCCTCGACGTGTGGGATGGATGCGCTTGCACTGACTGATCATGGTGTGATGAGCGGCGTGATCAAGTTCTATCGACAGGCGCGGAAACGTGGAATCAAGCCGATTCTCGGTTGTGAGATCTACGTGGCCCCCGGCGATCGCCGCGATCGTACAGCGACCGACGGGAAGCATTTCTATCATTTGGTCCTGCTGGCGGAGAATGAGAAGGGTTATCGCAACCTCCTACAGATTGTGAGTCGAGCGCACACGGAGGGGTTCTACTACCGTCCGCGTGCGGACAGCGAGCTGCTTCGCGAGTACAGCGAAGGACTGATCGCACTCTCCGCGTGCGAAAGTGGATTGATCCCTCGAATGCTGCAGGCGGGACGGAGGGATGCTGCGGAACAAGCCGCACGTGGATTGCGGGAGACGTTCGGGTCGGACAGTTTCTTCATCGAGATTCAGCACCATGGAACCGATCGCGACGCACGACTTCGGAGTCAGTTGGTTGATCTCGCGCGATCGCTTGACATCCCGCTCGTGGCAACGACCGACGTACACTACTTGGCCGAAGAGGACCGAGCGGCCCACGAGGTTCTCCTCAACATCCGAGCCAACAAGACGCTGAAGGATCCCGATCATCGGACATTCGATGGAGAGGGATATCACTTCCGGACCGGCGAGGAGATGGCGGCGTTGTTCGCTGAGACGCCCGATGCGATCACCAATACTCGCGCCATCGCCGACCGCTGCAACGTCGAACTCGAGTTCGGGCAGATGATGATTCCGCCGTTTGAGCTTCCGGATGACGCGAAGGATGCAAACGCCTTCATCCGGACACTTGCCTACGAAGGTGCCGAGCGTCGCTACGGCGAGATAACGGATGCGATCCGCGAGCGGCTTGAGTTCGAGCTTGCGGTTGTCACGCGAATGGAGTACAGCACCTATTTCCTGATCGTCTGGGATTTCGTCCGATATGCGAAGGAGCACGACATCTCCGTCGGCCCAGGGCGAGGATCCGCCGCGGGGAGTCTTGTCTCCTATTGCCTGGGGATCACCAACGTCGATCCGTTGAAGTACAAACTCCTGTTCGAGCGCTTCCTCAACCCGGATCGGATCAGCATGCCGGATTTCGACATCGACTTCTGTGTCAAGGGGCGCGATCAGGTCATCCAGTATGTTCGCCAGAAGTACGGTGGCGAGACGTGGTGGGATCGAATCGCCCAGATTGCCACGTTCGATCGAATGGCGGCGCGCAGTGTCGTTCGCGATGTCGGACGTGTACTCGGTGTTCAATATGGTGTCGCTGATCGCGTGGCGAAGATGATCCCCTTCGGCTGGAAGCTTGGTGCAGCGGTGGAGCGCGTAGCGGAGCTTCGAACCCTCTGCGAGCAGGACGACGAGATTCGACGCGTGATCGAGATCGGGCTTCGCCTTGAGGGACTGACTCGGAATGCATCAACGCATGCTGCGGGGGTGGTCATCGCGCCGGACGCGCTTGCGAACCATGTTCCACTTCTGCGCATCGGCGAAGGCGAGTACGTCACGCAATTCGACATGAGTGACGTGGAAGCGGTCGGCTTGCTGAAGATCGATTTCCTTGGGCTTCGCAATCTGACACTGATCGACGAAACTCGGGAGAACCTGGCGAGATTCGCGGGGATCGAGCTGTGTGTTGATTCAATTCCACTGGACGACGAAGCGACGTACAAGCTAGTGAGTGACGGGCGAACGGCGGGCATCTTCCAGCTTGAGAGCTCCGGGATGACCAACCTGATCCGTCGCGTACAGCCCGACAGGTTCGAGGATCTGATTGCGTTGCTCGCCCTCTATCGCCCTGGACCTCTGGAAAGCGGCATGACCGATGACTACGTCGATCGGCGACGTGGCGCCAAACCAGTGAGCTACGCTCATCCATGCCTTCGCGAGGTCCTTGAAGAGACGTACGGATTGCCGATCTACCAGGACCAGCTGATGCTGATGGTTCAGAAGCTCGCTGGATTCACGCTTGCGGAGGCGGACATCCTTCGCAAGGCGATGGGGAAGAAGATCAAGGACCTAATGGCCAGCCTCCGCGAGAAGTACATCGAAGGGTGTCTGGCAAACGGCCTATCCGGCGACGTGGCGACGAGTACGTTCGATGACATGGAGAAGTTCTCCAGATACGGGTTCGGCAAAGCACACACGACGTCGTACGCATTCGTCTCCTACTGGACGGCGTACCTGAAGGCCAACTACCCGGTTCACTTCATGGCTAGCCTGCTCACAAGCATGCAGGGCGATCTCGACAAGGTGGCTGAGTATGTTGCCGATTGCCGTGAGATGGAGATTGAGGTTCTTCCGCCGAACATCAATGAGAGCGACCATGGATTCACCCCGGCAGGAGAGCGGCAGATTCGTTTCGGGCTCGCCGCAGTGAAACATGTCGGCTCAACCGCCGTGCAGGCGATCATCAACGCACGATCGGATGCTGGGCCGTTCCGCTCCTTCTTCGACATGTGTCAACGCATCCAAGAAGATGGGCTTGATCGAGAGTCGCTCGAGAGCTTGGTGAAAGCTGGCGCGTTTGATGGACTTGGCGCAACTCGCGTCGGCCTGCTGCGGCATGTTGCCGACGGCCTGGAGCTGATGCAAATCGCCAGGCGCGAGCGAGTTACAGGGCAAACCTCGTTCTTCGGCGATTTACCCAAGACTTCTCCCGAGCCGATTGTGGCGTCGGAAGAATTCGATGCCGCAGATCTACTGACGTTTGAGAAGGAGTTCCTCGGCTTCTACTTGACGGGACACCCACTCGACGACCACCGACAGGATCTTCAGCTCTATTGCACACCGTTCGATCGCTTGGGCAGCCTTGGCGCGGGGGAAGAGGCGATTGTCGGCGGACGCATCAAGAAGGCACGACGGATCGACACAAAGCGAGGCGATCCGATGGCATTCATCACGATCGAGGACGGTGCGGCAGAGATCGAGGTAACTGCTTTCCCACGTATTCTGGAGACCGCCGGCGACCTGATCAACGAAGACAGCCTCGTAGGGGCCTTGGTCAGTGCCGGGAGTCGCAATGGGGAACTGAATCTCGTTATGGAAACGATCTTCCCGCTGAAGGAGCTCCCGAGTCACGCTGCGCTGTCTGTGACCCTCAAGCTGGACGGCGCGGAAGTCTCCCGACAACAGCTCGATCGTGTCGTTGAGGTTCTTGGTGCTCATCCGGGCGAGGCACCGGTCCGAGTCGAGGTTGTCGATGCTATCGGATCGATCATCGTGCTCGCTGGAGATCGATTCCATGTGTTACCGGACGATCGGCTGCGGAGCAGTCTCTCGACGATGCGTGCCGTTCTCGACGTCTCGTATGGGAACGGCAGTCGATCATGAAGACATCCATCCGATCTCTGCTCCGGTGGCTGGTTCCCGGGATGCGGGTCAAGCGCTGGATCTTGCTGGCCGTGCTCTCGATGGGATCGATCGTCACTGCAATCTTGTGTGCGTTTGGCGTCGATCTGGTGCGGGGGCTGTACAGAGCTCTCCCCATCGGGACGCTATCGAGGGGAGCACTGATTGTCGCGTTGTGGGTTGTTGGTGTGTCCGGATTCGGCGTTGCGCTCTGGCGGCTCGTTCGATCGGTTGCGCGCGGGGTGGCTCCGAGGGCGCGTGAGAAGGCATCGACGATGATCTATCGAACGCGAATCCTCGAACGAGGACCGAACATCGTAGCAATCGGCGGGGGGACCGGCTTGTCGACGCTGCTTCGCGGATTGAAAGAGGAGACTTCAAACATCACCGCCGTCGTGACAGTCACCGATGACGGCGGCAGTTCCGGCCGCTTGAGAAACGACATCGACGTTCTCCCGCCGGGGGATGTACGTAACTGCCTGGTTGCGCTTGCAGAAGACGAGACGGAGCTGTCGACATTTCTCCAGTACCGCTTCGCTGGATCAGACGAACTCGCTGGACACTCCTTGGGGAACCTCTTGCTTTCGGGGCTCGAACAGGCAACAGGAGGTTTCGACCGCGCGGTTGAGGCGATGAGTCACATGCTGCGCATCCGTGGAGACGTACTCCCCGCGACCTTAATGAAGACAACCCTCGTGGCGACTATGGAGGACGGAACGCAGCTTGAGGGCGAGAGCCGGATCGTCTCCGATCATCGAGCGATACGCACGGTTCGCCTGTCGTCCGCATCAGTCAAGCCGTATGGTCACGTTCTGACAGCGATTGCGGAAGCCGACATGATCCTTCTCGGACCGGGCAGTCTATTCACGAGTCTGATCCCCAACCTTCTTGTTGAGGGAATCGCAGCGGCAATTGAAACGGCCGGTGCGGAGAAGGTGCTGGTGGCCAACCTGATGACCCAACCTGGAGAGACGAGCGGGTTCACCCTCGCCGACCATCTGCAGACTCTCAACGAGTACATCGATTTGACTTGCTTCGACGTGCTGATCGCAAACGCCGGCGTGCCGAGTGATGCCATGCTCGCCCGATATCAGGACGAGGCGGCTGAGCCCGTGTTCGACGATATCGGGAGCGGCGCTGGGTTCGGACTGAGGGTCATTCGCGAGGATCTGCTCGGGACGGCGGAATGGGGGGGGCGACAGACGCTGAAACACGCTCCAGACGATCTGGTTCGGGCGATTGTGCGACACACGCACACATTCTCGCATCGCGCAAGACTGCACGATGCTAGCCTTTGAGCACGACAAGGGGACGCAGCCTAGCCACGACGTGACCGATCCGAGCATCAACTGCTGCACCGACCACGCGTTCAATATCCTTGTATGCTCCGGGAGCTTCTTCAGCGATACCACGGTGGTTGTGAGTCCACACGCGCACGCCGTCTGCGGCGAGATCCGAGATAACGGTCTCACCCCAGAACCGCTTGGCCGCTTTCTTTCGAGACAAAGCTCTCCCGGCACCATGAATCGCACTGCCAAAGGTAGCTTTCATTCCCGTGTCGGTTCCGCGCATCACGTAGGAGGCTGTCCCCATGGTTCCGCCGACGAGAACCGGGTGTCCGGTCGACTGATAGGCACTGGGCGATTCCTTCCTGCCGGACGCGAATGCTCGGGTTGATCCCTTCCGATGGACCAACACGGATCGCGAGACACCGTCGATATCGTGGGATTCGACCTTCACATTGTTGTGGCCGATATCGTAGATGGTTCGAACCGCTTCGGGACGGATTCCCGAGACCTCGGCGAATACGCCACGGACCAGATGCGCAATCATCTGTCGGTTGGCGAATGCGCAGTTCATGCCACAAGCCACCGCACTCAGGTAGCGCGTCCCTTCCGGTGAGCGGATCGGAGCACAAACCAGCTCACGCTCGGGGATCGGAATTCCATACTTCTGGCTTGATGTCGTCATCTCCTTGAGATAGTCCTGCCCAATCTGATGGCCAAGGGCACGTGATCCGGTGTGGATCGATATGACGATCTGGCCCACGCTGAGCCCGTAGACCGAGGCAGTCTCTTCATCCAGCAGTTCGTCCACGACCTGGACCTCAAGATAGTGGTTCCCGGAGCCGAGCGTCCCGAGCTGGCGAAACTGGCGTTGCTTGGCGCGCATGCTGACCGCTCCCGGATCTGCATTCGCCGCGCAGCCATTCTCCTCGATGTACTCCAAGTCACGGTCCTCTCCGAATCCTCGATCGACAACGTAGGACGCGCCTCCCATGAGAAGTTGATCGATCTCAGCGATGGGCAGACGAAGCTTCCCTTCGGCCCCGAGGCCGGCAGGGACGGCTCGGAACAGCTGTTCGCCAAGCTGCAGCAGCAGTGTCTCGGCTGCGGGCCAGCTCAGAGGGGTGGAAAGGAGTCTCACGCCGCAGTTGATGTCAAATCCGACGCCGCCTACGACAACGACGCCCTGATCGAGATCGAATGCGCCGACGCCGCCGATGGGAAAGCCGTATCCAGGATGAACATCCGGCAACGCAAGTGCGGCGTCGACGATTCCAGGAAGTGCGGCGACATTGCGCACCTGCCGGAGAGCGTTCCACTCGACGCGGTTTCGCGTATCTTCTTCGAGCTGAGAGATCGTCTGTTCGTCGGCGTAGATTCTGCCCGGAACTCGCATGTCTCCCGTGCGGGGGAGGAGCCACTCCGTCGCTCCTATGCGCTCGAGTACCAGCCGGTCGATCATGTGAACCCCCTCATACGTCGACGACGAACCGCGCCGTCCATCCGGACACGACACGGCGAAACTCCAGACCGAGATAACTGATCCCCTTCACCTCAATCCGCGAGGAGTGCTTGTTGGGGTCGAGCCTCTCTCCGAACGCCACAGCATCGAGAACGAGACGGGCACCGGCCTGATGAATGCTGGCTGCAAACGAGGCGAACACAAGCCCGCTGAGCTCCTTCTGCGCAAGCAGGTCGCTCAGCCATTCGACAAGCAGATCGGCATGCGACGGAGCCTCAAGGCAGGTCGCATAGGCCTCACGCAACTCTACCGCATCGACGTTGAGCATCGATGCAAAGAGCCCCTGCGCGGCCTCGCAGAGCACCTCCTCGGCGGTCGCGCCCGTGATGCGCAACGAGAGGTCCGCACCGTGTTCCAGATGCTCAATTGCCATCGCTGGAAGCCCCCTTGAAGTGTGTTGTAGACAGCGGCGTGTAGGTCGGACCGCCTGGTCCGAGAACACTCTCCATCAGGACAATCCGGTCGGCAATCACTTCGATCGCGCGATCGAAGCCTGGCGATTCCGCATCGAGCGTCTGCGGCAGATTCGCGTCCACCCTGCCCTTGATCCGCGCAAGGGTGATGTGGGCGATGGTCGGTTTTCGGTCCGATGGGAACCCGAGCTTGCGAAGCTCGTAGTCCAGCGAGGATACGAGCGCACGGAACGCCGGATGGACATCTCCTCCGACCCACAGCACGCGTGGCTTGTCCACCGAGGGGAAGCAGCCCAGGCGATCAAGGGACAGAGAGAACGGTTCTGTAGATGCCGTGATTCGGCGGCTGAGCTTCTCCAAGTCGAGCGTGAGGAGCGGTTCGATGTCGCCAAGAAAGCGGAGCGTAACATGGTAGTTCACAAGGCGGACCCAGTTTGCCCGCATGTCAAGCGTAGAGCGAACACGCTCCGCAATGCGGTGCACGGACGCGGCAGCGTCTTGACGTAGCGGGATACAGATGAAGGATCTCATGGGGGTCACCGGAGGGATGGTACCATGCGTCTTGGCGATCTGTCACGCCGAGCCGGGCGAGTGCCCACTCCGTGTCCACTCGCGCTACGGGCTCTGTCACGCCGAGACGCGCGTTGCCGCTTGCCGATGAGACCTCTACAATCGACTCATGCAGAGGACTGCCCGGGTGTATGTATGTGTCGTGACTCTCGTCACGGTGGCGGCTTTGGCCGGAGTCGGTCGACAGCTGATCGTCTCCAAAGACGGCTTAGGTGCATATCGTTCCGTTCAGGCTGCGCTGAATGAGGCAGTGTCCGGAGACACAATCTGGGTCAACCCCGGAATCTACGAAGAACAGGTTGAGTTCAAGAACGGCGTCACCGTGATCGGTTCCGGTGCCGATCATACGATTATCCGCTACGGGTACGGCTTTGACGAGGTGTTTCATGCGCAGAACATCGTATCGGGAAGAGTCGAAGCGATCACTCTCGAGCGGATGCCGTCGGTGCTCGACGCCGCTGTTGTCGTGCTCGAATCGGCGGCACTGACGTTTGCCGACTGCGTGATTAGCGGAGGGCAGCAGGCAGGCGTTCAAGTGCACGGGCTGTCGGCCCAACCAGTGCTCAAGGACTGCACGATCGTTGGTAACGGCATCCATGGGATCGTGTGCGAGGCTGGCGCGGTCGTCCGGATTGATGGCGGAACGATCGCCCACAACGACGGGGCAGGGATCCATGTGAGCGATTCCGTGCTCATCGCTACCGGGACTCGGCTTGAAGCGAATGGTGTCAGCGGTATCGTGATGGACGGCACGTCCAGTGCAACTTGCGTGAGTTCGGCTTTTGTCGGACATGCAGGAGGGGGAGTTGACGTGCATGGTTCAGCGACCGTCGAATTGACTGATTGCAGGTTCGCGGACAACGCGGACGGGGCGATCCGCCTCGATGGCACCGCCGCAGCAACGGCACGCGAAAGCCGATTCGATGGAGGCGCTACCGGAATTCTGGTGGAGGAAGAAGCCTCGATGACGCTCCGAGGTGGGACGGTGTGCGGGGCAAGCGAGGCGGGCATTCGAGTCCTCGACTCCGCAGCGTGCAGCCTTGAAGGTGTGGAGGTCATCGAATGCATCGGGCATGGTGTGGAGCTTTCCTCTAACGGATCCTGCTCAATTCGGTTCGCGACGATCTGCAGAAACAGTGGTGACGGCGTTGTTGCTGCCGGAACGACGGTCGCAGTCACAGAGAGCATTGTCGCCCTAAACGGCGGTGCAGGACTCCACGTAATCCAAGATCTGGCGCTCTCGGATCCGCCGACGCTCGGATACAACGCTGTATGGGGAAACGCCGGCGGCGATTATGTGGGCACAACGAGACGATCGTCCGATGTGGGTGCCTATCCTGAGTTCGTCGACCCCGGAAGCGCCGACTACTCGCTACGCGTCGATTCGCCCTGTGCCGGCGCTGGCGAATACGGATCGACGATTGGATCGGCAGTCAATCCGGCTCTGGATGCAGGAAGTGTGGCGGAGGTGACGATCCGTCATGACGACAGACTCCTTAGATTCGACGTCGCGGGGGCGGTTCGGATGACGAATCGGGCTCCGTTCCTCGACCAGATCCGCCTCCGCGCCGGGCGGCGGTGGGAGGCGGCATCGATCGCCACTGAGGCATCATTCTTGGGATCGGGAAGCGGATGGTTGCGTGCCGGCGGTGAGATCCGTCTTGTCGATGCTGCGTTTCGATCCAGATCCAACTCCGCCGTCACCGTTTGGGCTGCGTTCGGTGCCGATGGCGTGCTTGACGGGGAGGGGAGCCGATCGTCGACTTGGGCAGGCGGCGAGATAATGTCGAGCGGGACTGCCCTAAGAGCGGAGTGGGAGTGGGAACGCCCAAGCGACATCACTCGGCAGCAGCTTGAGCTGCGATTGGGGGGGCTGTCCATCGCAGCACGTGCTACAGAGCTGACCTTGAACGAACTCGATGCAAGTGCAGCTACAGCGTGGACTCGGGAAGCGGGCGACCTAACGGCGGTGATCGGTCTGACGATGCTTCCCGAGACGATAGCCTCTCTAGAAGCCGAGTGGAGGACGAAACGGCGAATTCTTGAGGGGCGGGTGGATGTCTACGTGGAGAACCTGTCAACCGGCGGCGTGTCGCTAGCGTGGACGGACGTTGCACGGGCATCCAGGATCGACCTTGTCGCGGCGATCGACGATCTGCAACTTGAGGATCTGTCCATTCGGGCAGGATTCTCTGTCTCTGATGTGCAGATCGGGTCGGAGATCGGCGTGAATGCTGCACTTGGCATTCGGTTCCGGCTTGCTGTGGCCATCGAGACAGCTCGATGGTTCCTCCCGGACTTGAATCTTCCTCCCGTTCCTGCGTTTACCCACGGGCCGTTCGAGCCGGAGGCGGGCGAGCCGGTGGTGTTTGACGCATCGGAGACTGCCGATTCGGATGGAGCCGCTGTCGAATTCTGGTGGGACTTCGGCGATGGATCCGTCGACATTGGGAATCCGATCCCCCACACGTATATGGAGGCAGGAACCTACGAGGTAGCATCGACGGTTGCCGACAACGACGGCGACACGGCGACACTTGTACAGTCGGTCGTGATCTTCGCTGCGGACACAACGCCGACAGCTTCGTTCACATGGAGCCCAATCTCCGAAGCTGGGACGAGCCTCTCCCGGCCGCTTCGGGCTGGAGATCACATCCGACTGGACGCCGGCTCATCGTTCGATCCTGATGGCATGATCGTTGAGTACGCGTGGGATCTCGAGTCGGACGGGCTATTCGACATGCTGACTGAAGAGGCATTCATCTCAGCAGATCCGTTGGATGCGGGAACGTGGCCGATCACGTTGCGAGTCACTGACGACACCGGGAGGGCAGATGCGGTGATGCGTGTTCTTCTGCTCGATGACCCGAAACCCCCGACCGCGGCGTTCGATGCCTCGCCTGTGGAGCCTTCCGTGTTCGATTCGGTCCGGTTCGTCGATCGGTCGATCGGAGCCGATGGATCGATTCTCAGCTGGGAGTGGGCTTTCGGAGATGGACACACCTCTCGGGACCGGGAACCCATCCATCGCTTCGAGCAAGCGGGTCGCTATGAGGTTCATCTGACCGTGATCGATTCACTTGGGCTGAAGGCAACGCACAGTCGCATTCTCGATGTGCAGCTCCTGCCTGAGGTCGTTCCCGTGTCCACCGTGTGGGCACTTGTGATCGGGATCTCCGACTACCAGGAGGTCGAGGACCTACCGTATGCGAAGCGAGATGCAGAAGCGGTCGTAGGATGGCTGTTGGAGAGTGGTGTGCCGGCGGAACACGTTCGGCTGATGACCGGCAGTCCAACGGAGGTTGGAGAACAGATGGGGGTGGGAGTTGGGGCGGCGACACTTCTGAACGTTCGTGAGGGACTCGGGTGGCTTCGCCAGGTCGCATCCTCTGATGATCTCGTGTTGATCCACTTCTCCGGTCATGGATATCAGGGCCCTGATGACGGCAGCGACGAAGCGGACCTTGTAGACGAGTTCTTCGTGCTTTCCGACACCCGTGCGGCGGCAAAGGATGATACAGCGCTGCGGGACGACGAGTTTGGCCGGTTCCTCGATCGGATTGCCTCGGATCACGTGCTTGTGTTCTTCGATAGCTGCTACTCCGGCGGGCTTTCGAGAAGCCTCACCCCGGGGAGGCGCTCCTCGGGGGACAATCAGGATTGGTTTGGCGATCTCCGGCTTGAGGGGCGCCTTGTACTTGCAGCCTCATCGGAGGGAGAGGAAGCGTTCGAGTCTCCGCAGTTGGAGCACGGCGTGTTCACGCACTTCCTTCTTGAGGGATTGGGCGGAGAGGCGGATCTGAACGCCGACTACCACATCACCGTCTGGGAGTTGTACGAGTATGTAGCAGCTCGGGTTCCCGGTTTTGTTGATATGGAGCGCGGGGAGCCACAGCACCCACAGCTTCTTGGAGAAGGAGAGACCCGGATCGTCTTGTCCTACCGTAAGCGTCCCTTGGAGGCTGCACTCTCATATTGCCCCGCGGTGCCTTATGCCGGCGGCACGATCGTCTTCTCCGATGAATCCTCGTCAGCGACCATTGCCGAGCGCACATGGGCGTTTGGCGATGGGACATCGGGAACCGGAGAGCAGATCGAGCATGTCTTCTCGGAGGATGCCACCTACGATGTCACGTTGCGGGTGAGGAACGAGGCTGGCGACAGTTCAGAGACACGGATCCAAGTCCGTGTCGATCCTCCGGGCCGAGTGGATGGCATTGACCCACTGTCGGGGCATGCAGTTATCACGCTTGGAGTCCGAAATGGCTTGCGCACTGGAGATCGCTTCGCTGTCGATCGAGGCGTGGGGATCGATGCTATGCCTCACCAGTCGGTGCTCGAAGTGATCGAGCTGGTCGGCGAGGATCGTGCAGCGTGCCGAATTCTAGATGGAGCAGATGAGTCGCTTCTCGACGGAACCCTCGTGCCAATAAGCGCCGATCCGTGCTCCCCAACTCGCTGATCCGAGCTACGACCCGAGTTCGAGTGTGAGCAAGAAGACGCGCTCTGCACGATGAACCTTCAGGACTATCCGATCTCCCGGTGCCTTGGTCGCCAGTAGGTCACCTAGCTCCTGACACGAAGCGATAGGGCGAGCATCTGCATAGGTGATCACATCTCCCGCGCGCAGCCCTTTGAGCGCAGCGATCGTTCCCTCTGCAACGCCGACGATCCGGATCCCCGGCCCCTCGGTCTCCGTGCATAGGATTCCCAATCGAATCGAATCGCTTGAGTAGTCAAGCGTGATCGTTTCAGCCGGGGCATCTATCGCCGAGGCGAATGGAATGCGAACGGTTGGCTGTCCGATAACCGCCCCCGCCTCGGTTCCTTTGATATGGTCGGCAGCGAGCGGACTCGGCAGATAGGCGTAGACCGCGATGGCGCCATGATCTTCGCTGATCGGCGAATGGGTCTTGCTTGGCGTAGAGAAGCGGAACTGAAGTGCTTCATCACCTGAGATCTGCCATCCCGCGATCCGGACGGTCTGCCCCGGCAGCAGTACCCATTTCCGATCGGTTTGATCTCCTTCGATGAGCTGATTGCCGTTACTGTTCAAGCCATCCACGGCCAAGACGACGCCCAGGGAGACATCGGTCAGATTGTGCAACACCACGCGGTAGTCCTTCCCAAGATCGGCACTGAACGCGTGTGCCTGCGTTAGAACGTGCTCCAGCTCTGCCAGAAGACCGCAGGCGGTCCTGTCGATGTCCATGGTGGCACCGTCGCAAAGCGACAGGAGGTCTGCCACGATCTCCGTATCTGCAGTGGTGAGGGGTGAAATTCGCGACGTGATGAACCGAGTTTCGAGTGGTTCCCAACTCCCCCAACGGAGGATTCCCCACGGCTGGAATACCTCGATCTCCACCGCAAGCAGTTCTCCCGACACGGCTTGGCCAACGATTGAAAACAGCGTGCATAGTAAGACAGCAAGAAAGACGATCCTGTTCATCGATCCCCCTTTGGGTCCTGATCCAGCGTATCGTCCGATTATAGTGGGATGGTGAGGCTGTACCTATCCATCGGCGCAGCCCACCCGCTTCCATGGTTCGAGATCGCGCAGCCAAAGCCTGCTCCGGCCATTGCGTGTCCGGGAACTGTAAGCATGCAGAAGCAGGCGGATTCTATCGCGGAAGGGTCACACCGGTTTGGTCCTGGTATTCCCCGCCAGCTTCCTTTTCGCTGTAGGTCCGAAGCGGGCGCGACCCACGAAAAAACACGACCTGTGCGATTCCCTGTCCCACATGAAGGCGGATTGGAAGCGGCGAGACATTGGCCAGTTCGATCGTCAGGATGCCGCGCCATCCGGGCTCAAGCGGGGTCACGTTCACCAATAGCCCGCATCGAGCGTATGAACTCTTGCCCCAGCAGACGGCACAGACGTCGTCCGGCATGGTGAACCGTTCGATCGATTCGGCCAGGACCTGCGAATTCGGGGACAGCTCGAACGTTCCCTCGGCCTCCATTGTGCGGAAGTGATCCTCCGGGAAATCGATCGGATCGAGCACGGTGTTCATCCCCCCCAGCGGAACGAGGAATCTGCTGCCGAGCCGAAGATCGTAGCCGCAGCTTCCAAGCCCGTAGGATGGCTTGCCGTCCTGGCGTGGGACGAACGGATCGAGCATCGGGCGATCTCCAGTGCACAACGCGGTAATCTCGTGATCGGACAGAATGCCATGGGTCATGCGACGTCATCCTCCTTGAGGAACTCGGGGTGCGCGGCTTGGGCGACGACGGCGTCGATGAACTCGCGCCACTCGGCCATGCGATGGGTTTCACGTTGACGGATCATCCGCTGAAGCGCCATGTAGTTCATGCAGACGACACGACGCTGCTCGAATGACTCGGGGAGATCATGTTTCACAGCTTCCCAATCGCCGGCTTCGATCAGGCGATTCAGATGGCGAAGATGCGGTTCAGGGATCGGATGGGCGAAATCGCCCTGTTCGAGCGGGCGGACGGTCATCGTGTGCATTGTCGACTGACTCTGCTTGGTGACGCCGACACGGTATGTATCGAACTGCTGCCAGAAGTACCGAGGGGCGCGGATGTCGAGCCAGAGGACGATCGATTCGAGAAACTTATTGTGCCCCTCACTGAGGTGACAAAGCCGACGGGCAACCTTCGGCATTTTTGCAGGGTTCTGATCATAGGAGAGCGATAGGCCGACCAACGCGGATTCATGACCGTGCTCCTCGAGGATCTGGATCTTCATCGGCAAACCTCCTTTGCTTCGCGTCGGCTGCCGGGTTTGACGATTGGCAAGCCCTCAGCGCATAGAGGGCATGCCTCCGCGGCATACGTCGGAATCTCAAGCTGGAGAACCGATGAGATTGAAAGGCCATCGATCTCATGATCGTCCGATCGATCGATGATTGCTGCAAGCCCGACCGGTGTAGCGCCCGCATCGCGCACCAATCTGATGACCTCGCGTGGCGTCCGCCCGGTCGTGATCACATCCTCAACAATGCAGACACGCGTGCCGGGGGCGAGGGAGAATCCTCGGCGCAACGCGAGCTGCCCATTGTCGAGCCGCTCAGGGAAGAGGAACGGTCGATCCAATTGCCGTGCCAGCTCGTATCCAATGAGGATTCCGCCAAGCGGTGGTGCGACGACGCAATCGATCCCGGCTTTGATCTCTTGCTCGAGCGCTTCGGCCAGGGCTGCTCCCAAGCGCTTGGCCCGTGTGGGGTGCTCCAACGCCAGGGCGCACTGCACATACTGCCCCGAATGGCGCCCCGATGAGAGGAGGAAGTGCCCCTGCTGCATTGCTCCGCTCTCCGTCAACAGCTCAATCCACTCACTCTGCATGCTTCGACTCCTCGATCATCCCTTTAAGGTTCTCGGCCGCCTGCTTCGGATCCTCTGCGAACAGAATCGATCGCGACGCATTGACCACCATCGTCTTGTGTTTCCCGACGCTGGCGAAAAACTCCTTCGTGTCTGCGCCCTGTGCTCCGACTCCCGGGACCAACCACGGGAGTTCGGGAGCAAGGCGATGGAGTGCAGCTGCCGCTCGCGGGCGAGTCGCACTAACCACCAATCCAAGCTGTCCTGGATATGCCGCATCGAGCTCCAGCGCGAGTTCGGCAATCCGCTGGTAGAGGGGGGGGCTCCCGTGGTCGACGATCGTTCTCGAGGATGGGTTCGACGGAAGCGCGAGGAGGAACGCGAACCCGCCTTGTTTGAGGAACGGAGTGACCGCATCGGCTCCCATGTACGGCATCAACGTAATCGCATCGGCTCCGAGCACCTGAAATGCGGCATCTGCATAGGCGGCCGCAGTCGATGAGATGTCGCCGCGTTTGGCATCCAGAATCACCGGCCGGCCAGCCTGCCGTATCTGCCGAATGGTGTCTGTAAGCACATCCAATCCTCGAGAGCCAAGCGCTTCGTAGAACGCGGTGTTCGGCTTGTAGGCACTCGCATGATCTAGTGTTTGCTCGATCACCGATTCCAGGAAGTTCCGCACGCCCTCCGGTGTCGACCCAAACGTCTCCGGGATCCGATCCCTGTGTGGATCCAATCCAACGCACACCGAACCGCCCGTTGTGTGACAGGCCTGCTCGTATTTCTCAATGAACATCGAATCCTCCTCTGTGAGCTGTGCCGACAACCTGATCGACTGAATCGATCCCGCGTTGATCGAGCCACTCCATCAGCTCGGCGTGCAACCGTTGGGGGAGCTCCGGGTCGGCCATCACACCGAAACCTACACCGACGAGATTCGCACCGGCGAGGAGCATCTCTAGCAGCCCTCCAACATCACACACACCGCCGGTCCCAACAATGACTGCATCCGGAAATGCTTTTCGTGTCTCAAATACGCGCGCTAGCGCCACGGGGAGAATCGCAGGCCCGCTGAGTCCGCCGATCTCGCGGTGAAGGAACGGACGCCCGACGGATCGATCGATCCGTAGCCCACGAAGCGTGTTGATCAGGGTCAGGCCGTCGGCACCGGCCGACAGGGCTGCTTCGGCCGACTCGTGAGATCTGCCGGCATCCCCGGGCAGTTTGACGAGCAACGGCCACCGAGTCTTGGCACGTGCGGCCTCAGTGAACGCTCGAACTGCATCTGGATTGCCCCCGGTCACACCGCCCCGAACGTTCGGGCAGGATAGGTTTAACTCGATGGCATCGATCCCATCGGTGCTCGCGAGTTGCTCGACCATCCCGCCAATCTCGTTCGGTGCTCCAGCCGCGATACTGACGATGATCCGGGTCGGCAGCTCCACGATTTGCGGTAGCGCAAGACTGATGAAGGATTCGATGCCCGGGTTCTCGAGACCTATCGAGTTGAGGGCACCGCACGGGCAGTCCACCAACCGCGGTTGGGGATTTCCGACACGCGAGGTCGGCGTCACCGTCTTCGTGGTCAGCGCACCGACAACCGAGAGGTCGAGTTCGCCTTCGAGTTCGAGTCCGAAGCCAGCTGGACCGGATGCCAGCACAACGGGGTTGGCAAAACTTTGCCCAAGCGCAGTAACCGCTACGTCAGCCATGGCAACTCGTCAAGTGAGAACAACGGCCCCTCGCGGCAGATCCGCTGAGGCCCCAGGGTTGTTGGAATACTGCAGCCGAGACATGTTCCTATGCCACAACCGATCCGCGCTTCCAGAGAAACATACACGTCGGGTTGCCCACGGTACCGTTGTGCCAGCAGTCGCAGCATGGGCTCGGGACCACATGCGAGGATCCCTTGCCCCGGCTGCCATATTTCCTCTGCGTGCAATGCGGCGCTCTTGCCGTCTTCCGATTCGACAAGGATCGGGACCTCCGGGAGGAGTTCCTGTGCATCCGGCGTCCGGAAGCCGTAGGCAGTGCCGGCGACGAGTTCAGGATACTGCTGCTGGAAGTGCATCAGCGGCGCACCCCCACTGCCACCGCCGACAAGGATGTACGGACGATTGAGGTTGATCTTGGAAGCGTAGGGCGTACCGTACGGTCCGCGAACCTCGAATACCGTGTCAAATGGGCTGTGGGAGAGCTTCTTTCGAACTCGCCCTTCGGACTTCACGAATAGCTCGATACCATAGACGCTTGTGGACAGAATGGAGAACGCGCGCGGCAGGCACGGATCCTCCTGCGCCCGAAGAAGTACGAACTGCCCCGCAGCGATCTTCGTGGGAAGTTCGGGCCCCTCGAGGAGAACGCGGGCGTACCGAGCGGACACCTGCCGATGGCGCAACACGGTCCCAACCCAAAAAAAACGCGACCCGTTCTGGGTCGCAGTATCCTGTTGTCGTACTCCTCTACTCACCCGACGCCCCCTCATCCTGCCTTGGTCATCGGGAGGAGATTCTACACGGAAGCCCGACGTGCAATCAAGTGGTTTTCGTCTGACGATTCCGCATCTTCGCCCACGTGTCGCGAAGCGTCACCGTTCGATTGAATACTGGTCGGTCTTTCGTCGAATCGGGATCGACACAGAAGTAGCCCTTCCGCTCGAACTGGAAGTGCAAACCCGCTGCGCGGCCGCGGATGCTGGGTTCCAGTTTGCAGTGAGGCAGAACGGTCAGTGACTCCGGATTCAGATTGTCGAGCCATGTCTCGCCATTGGGTACGTCGTTCGGGTCCTCGGCTGTGAACAGATGATCGTAGAGGCGAACCTCGCTGTCGACGGCATGCGCAGCAGACACCCAGTGGAGCGTTGCCTTGACCTTGCGTCCGTCCGGCGCGTTCCCACCGCGCGTCTGCGGATCATACGTACAGCGAAGCTCGGTGACCCGTCCGTTCGCATCCTTGATCACTTCCTCGCAGCGGACGAAGTATGCATAGCGAAGTCGGACCTCGCGTCCCGGGGCTAGGCGGTAGAACTTCTTTGGAGGATCCTCCATGAAGTCGTCTTGCTCGATATACAGCTCGCGTGAGAATGGCACTTTCCGTGCCCCGGCGGAGGGGTCTTCAGGGTTGTTGATCGCATCGAGTTGCTCGGTTTCGCCTTCGGGGTAGTTGGTAATCACAAGCTTCAGCGGATCCAGGACACCCATCACGCGTAGCGCATGCTTGTTGAGATCTTGTCGAATGCAATACTCGAGAAACGCCATCTCCACCAATCCTTCAGACTTGGTTACGCCAACGCCGCGTACGAACTCCTGGATTGCCTGTGGCGTGATGCCTCGCCGCCGCATACCGGCGGCGGTCGGCATCCGCGGGTCGTCCCAACCGGCAACATGCCCTTCTTCCACCAACTGGCGGAGATATCGTTTGCTGAGCACCGTGTGTGTAATCCCTACGGCCCCAAACTCGATCTGGCGTGGTCGATGGGGCACGGGCAGATGCTCGAGGAACCAGTCATAGAGGGGGCGATGGTTCTCGAACTCGAGCGTGCACAGAGAGTGGGTGATCCCTTCAATCGCGTCGGACTGCCCGTGAGTCCAATCGTAGGTTGGGTAGATGCACCAGGCGTTTCCCACGCGGTGATGCTCCGCGTGGAGAATCCGGTATAGCACGGGATCCCTCATGTTCAGGTTTGGATGCGACATGTCGATCTTGGCTCGCAGTGTCTTGGATCCATCAGGAAACTCGCCAGCCCGCATCCGCCGGAACAGGTCAAGATTCTCCGCAATCGACCGATCGCGGTACGGGCTGTTCCGCCCTGGAGGGGTAGCCGTCCGATTCTTCTCTCGGATGGCTGTTCCGCGGTACTCGCTGATCTCGGCTGCGGAAAGATCGCACACGTAGGCTTTGCCGCTCTGAATCAGGGCCTCGGCCCACGCATATAGCGTCTCGAAGTAGTCCGATGCGAAGAACAGGCGGTCGCCCCAGTCTGCCCCGAACCAACGAACATCGTGCTGGATGGCCTCGACGAACTCGGTCTCTTCCTTGGTTGGGTTCGTGTCATCAAAGCGCAGGTTGAACAGACCGCCGAACTCCTGTGCCACCCAGTAGTTGAGCAGGATGCTCATGCCATGGCCGATGTGGATATAGCCGTTCGGCTCCGGCGGCCATCGCGTGTGGACTGTGCCGCCGTTCTTTCCGGCTGCGACATCCTCGGTGACAATCCTGCGGATGAAGTCAAGTCCCTTCTTGCCAGCGTCTTCTAGTGAGTTCGTGTTCATCTTTGCCCAGCCTTCTGAGTCTTGCCGGCTGATGCACCGGCCGAAGAGGATTCTAGTCGACGTGCGAGGCGATGTCATGCAGTGTAGGCGATGATCCTCGGGTTCGTCAGCGCGGAACCGCGGACGGGCTGGCGTGTACGTTGAATGTACGGGCGCGGCTGCGCGGTCGTGCCAGACGACACGAAGAAGGAGGGTACGATGTCGGAGAAGAAAGGGAATGAACACAGGGTTTACACTGCAGGTCGATCGGACTATAGTAGCGTGAAGGAGGTCATGCGTATGACGCACGCACGCGGGGTCTGTTCATGCCGTCCATCGTTCCGTCGCTTGTTGGTGCTCGGTTTGGCAATGATGATCGTGGTCGGCACGTCGACATTCTCGTTTGGCCAAGAGGAGCCATTCATTGAGAGGGTACTGGGAACCCTTATTACACTTCCCGACGAGTATCTGCCCGCACTCGTCGAGTTGATGGGAATACTCGATGTCGACGAGCAGGCCCGTCAAACGTTCAGTGCGGGGCCCCGCGAGTTTCTCGCCACACAGGAATTTGTGCTCCCGATTGAACTTCCCGCGGACTCATTTCAAGTGGCGGCAATTGATTTCTCCGTTCAACCTGAATCGGAGGATGAGCCTGGATTTGGCTTCTCTGAACCTCTGGAAGGTCTTGTCTACGAGCCAAAGGGCCTTGGCGTCTTCTACGCCAATGTCGGGATTGTGATCCAAGAAGCTCACGAGCCGATGGATAGGGAGGAGGGAAGGTCCGAACCGCCAGCCGTACAGGCTATGGAGGACATCCTGCGATTCATCACAGAGCGGTTTGCCGGCGACACGCTGGATCGCTTGCGGATCGTGATGAAGGAGCTTGACCGAATGGCTCCGGAGGACCCGCAGCGGCTCGCGTTCCTGCGCAACGCCCGCAAGTACCTGCTTGAGCATGAGCTGACATTCCCGGCATCCACATATCGCATCGTCGCCATCGATCTCAATCGTGCGGAAGCCGTGGGGGCTGTCCATTTCGATGACGTGAGAGCTGGACTTGCCGTGGTGCCAGAAGGCATCGGGGTCATTCTCAACAACGTCGGCGTGTTCCTGGAGCTTGCCATCTAGCGGCAAGGAACAGCGGACAGGCGGCTCTACGGTCATGGGGTATGGGTAAGGAGGAGGACACATGTTGTGGGAGGTGCCTAGCTGCGGCCTGAGAAGTCTCCGGTGGTTGAGGATGAGAATCGGGCGGGGGACGCTGCCGCTCCTGATGATCGTGTTCGCCGGACTGGTTGCCGGAGGACAAGCGACGGACGGAATCGATATCGGCATCCTCTCGCTCCATGTCGGATGGGTCGAGCAGGCATCCTCTGGGGCGCGATCCCTCATGTTGGATCAGGCGCTTGTCGGCGACACAATCCGAGTCAGCGCCAAGGTCAAGAATCTCGGTACTGTCTCCGTGGGGCAGTTCGACATCGACTTCTTCTTTACGGAGACCATTTCCGGCGAGCATGGGAAGATCGGAACGCAGACGGTCCTGGAATTGGCGGTCGGCGAGGAGCGACGCCCGGTTGTGACGATCGACACATCCGCGTTTGCGCCGGGAATCTACGTATTCTCCGCCGAGGCTGACGCTGCCGACTCTCTCGGAGATGTAAGCCGCTGCAACAACATTGCGCCGCTTGGGGAGTGCGCTGATGCGGCGGATAGGCAAGAGGACATCTACAAACTCACGTTGCTCCGATCCGGCCGTGAGATCTCGGAGCTAACGCTTGCCGACGTATTCCCGGTTTGCCGCATGGGAGACCTTCAGACCAGCTGGGGCATCGATGTGCACAATGTCGGGACGGTATCGCTGTCCAGCTCTGACCTTGAGGTCTGGGGCTACTACAGGCTTGATCTTGTCGCGCCGGCTGACGAGTTCGAGCCCCTGGTGAAGGATGCCTCGGGAGAACCGGTTCAGCTAGGCAAAATCGCGTCTGTCGGTGATCCGGGAGACGAAGGGCTGATCTTGGTTCAGCTCAAGTACGACATCTTTAATCGCCTGTTTGAGCCGTCGAAGACGGCTGGGGACGATGGCGACGCCTTGGGGCGTGCCAACCCCGTCCAGCTGAGGGTATCCCTAAACCCCACCGGCGGTGTGAGCACGAGAGATGTGTTCCTCCCTGACCAGTTTCATCTCTCGTATTTCTATTCCAGCGCCGATCTCTGGACGTTCCCAGCGCGAACGCACTGCCGCTGCGACGACGTCACGGACGTTGAGGGTGTCCGTGTTGCTCCGGTTGTGGCCGGAGGGCTCGTGTTCCACGTTGTCTCGACCACAGGCGGAGATCGCCTGCACGCGTTGCGGGTTCGAACGGGTGAGAATAAGGCAAACTGGGTTCCGGACGGTGGAGGGACGCTGTCCGCGCCGGTCGTCTACTACGATGATGACGCACACACATATCGCGTGTACATCGGATCGAGTGATGGACGGATCTACGCTCTCCAAGGCGAGGAGAAGGAGGATGAGCCGTTCTTCACGGCGTTGTGGCAGAGCGCTGGAAACATTGCCACCGAACTGGATCCCGCGCTCGAGACGCCGACGACCTATCTCGTCCTATCCGAGGACGGATCGAAGCTGATTGTCGGGTCGGGAAGCGGAGCCTACGTGCTCGATACGGTCAATGGCTCGACCGATCGCAGCTACTCGCAGTACAAGCCGGTCACCACAGCGCCCTGCTACGACAGCGCAACAGGTGTCGTCTGGATTGCCGCCGATGAGACAATCTACGGGATCAGGCAGACTGGAACGGCATGCTCGTTCGATGTTCAAGACCGAATCAGCACCTCGCTTCACCTCAACGGAACGCGGACGACGCTTTTCTTTGGGGCGGAGTCCGGTGGGGTCTACGCATTGGGCGCGACGTCAACCGGATCCACGTGTGCCGAGAAGGACTATGACGGAATCACGTTGCGATCGATCGTCGGCATGTCCTTGACGAGCACCGACGATGATGCAGTTATCTACTTGACAAGCGACATCGGAGAGATCGCACGGTTCGAGTACGATGAGGGCCGTGGATTCGATGACACCAAGCTGTCGGAAAGACGCTTCGACCCAACCGATATCCTGACTGCCCCGGCCATTCTCCCGAACAGCAAGGCGGATGATGCGGTTGCTGTATTCATCTCCGGCTGGACCCGTGATGGCCGTGTCACGCGACCGATCCTCCAAGGATGGGAAGCCGATCTCGATGACTACGAGTCGATCACTGTATGGAGCGCGTCGGTGCCGTTCCTCTTCAAGCCCGAAGAAGACGGTGTGATCCCTGATGCGCTGTTCAAACCGGTCGTCGACGCGGACAGGGGCGTGTTGCTCGTTGCGTCGACGGACGGATACCTGTATGCGTTTGACCTTAGTCAGTTCCAGTGAACTGGACGGAGACAAGGCCGTATCTGGGCGTATCGACGGTACAGAGGAGCGAAGGGCTAAAGGGGGCATGATGGTCGGGAGTCGGTGGAGCAGGAGGCTGCTCTTGTCCTGTGGCCTGTTCATGGCTGCCACGGTGTCTGTCCTATGCGTCGCGCAGGAATCGCTGCCGGATTTGAGCATCCGCGAGATAGCACTCGATCCCGCTGCGATCGTGATCAAGGGTGACATCGTCCGCGTCACGGCCACGGTGCTTCACGTCGGAGAACCGACTGCGGTTGCAACTCGAATCGAGCTTTCATGGCGTCGTCTCGACAAGCAAGAACCGTGCGGGCTCACCGTGGAAACGGTCACGGAAGAGCGAAACGCTGCGGGGGAGACCTTCGTCGAAGCCTGGATTGACACCGACGATTTGCTTGATGGGGAGTACGAGATCATCGCTGTGGCAGATCCTGACAACTGGATCGCGGAAGCCGATGAGACGAACAATCGCCTCGTGGGCCATATGGAGGTTCGCTCTCCACGTCCGGAACTTCATCCACTGGAGCTTGAGGCCGTACCGGCTTCTCCTCTGCTGTGGGGGGAGACGGCGACGTTGGGAGCATCGGTAGCAAACACGGGGCGGCTCGCATCCGGGGCATTCCACATCGAGTTCCTCCTATTCCCTGTCTACTGCGAAGATCCAGACACGAAAGAGAGCTGGAGCATCTCCGCGCTTGTCGATGAGGCAGCGACGTCCGAACGTGGTGAATGGCTCTTCCAACTCGATCCAGAGCAAGGTATGGCGGGGCTTGTCGAGGCAATTGGCCAGCTGCCCGCGGGTGCTTGGATCCCTTTCAGCTCTGCCCGGATTCCGGGACTTGAGCGGGATGAGTCGATCGAAGCAACCGCTCCGTTCTGGACAGGACAGACATTGCGCGACTCGCTTTCGGGAGCGCAGAGTACGATCTCGGGTTCCGCAATGGAGCCACTTGCCGATGATGAGATGGACCGTCTGGAGCGCTGCATCACGACGTATGCCATACGTGTCGTGATCGGCGAGCCCGAGGGGACGGCAGAGCAGGATGGGACGAACAACGAGCTTATCACAGCGATTACCGTCCATCCCTCGACGTTGGAGCTCCCTGAACTCCTTCCTCTGCAGATCACATTCGACGAGGATCTACCGCTGGATTGGGACAAGGACATGGATGTCGAAGTCATCGTGATGAACCGCGGTGGCAGTGCGGCGCCCATCGTCGCAGGTGGACCGGGGATAGGTCTGGCGTTCTACTACCGTGCCCAAGGAACCACGACCTGGCTTCCCCTTGATGCATTGACAGTTGCTCGATTGGGGATTGAGGAGGACTCGAACACGACTACCGAGGAGACGACCATTGACGCTCGATCGGATCGTCTTGGTTTGGAGCCGGGAAGCTATGAGTTGCGCGTCGTTGTGGATGAAGAAGGGCTGATTCCGGAGCAGAACGAGGAGAACAACGAACTCGTTGTTGGGTTCTCAGTCCGAGGCACTGAGCTTCATCCGATTAGTCTCGATGGCTCGTCCGAACCGATCCGTCAGGGCGACACAATCACGGTGACGGCGCTGATCGAAAACACTGGCGACAGAAGCCAACACGACTTCAATGTTGGCTTCTACCTTGATGACACGCGCTTCGATACCTTCTACTACCGCGCGTCCACCGCGACCGAAGACGGACTGGAGGAAGCGGACAGAACACGCGCGGAAGGGGTGCTCAGCACGACGGACTTCCCTCCCGGAATGTACACGCTTCGCGTGGTCGTCGATCCCGATGAACGGGTTTCCGAGCTGGATGAAGGCAACAACGTGATCAGCACATCGCTTCGCATTCTTCCGCCAGCGGAGCGACTTGCTGAGTTGCAGGTAACCGAGATCGAGCTCGCACCGGCATCGCCGATCGGGATGTATGAGGCCGTGACAGTTGCTGCGATGGTCCGAAATGCGGGGCGTATCGATGCACAGCGATTCCAGGTTATGTTCGATCTTGCGTACAGTGCCGATGGCGTCGAATGGGTGAATCCAAGTCTCTCTTGGGGCGAATCCGGCTCTGGCGTGAACATCCAGAACGTGCAAGGCCTTGCTCGATCTGCGAGGCGGGTCGTGCGCCAGATTCTTTCACCAGAGCAGTGGGTCGATGGACAGTATCGGCTGACCGCAAGCGTTGATGTGTCTGATGAGGTTCAGGAGCTGGATGAGCGGAACAACGAGACGGTGATTTTCTTCACGGTAGGCGACATCGTTCGCCCTGACGGAACGTCAGGCATTGTCACCCCATCGAACGCACCGAACCTTGTCTGCGGTGATGTCACAGCAAGTCCAGCCACAAGCGTCGATGTTGGCACCTCTGTCCAGATACGCAGCTCGGTGACCAATCTTGGAAGGCAGCCGGCGGGGGCGTTCCAGGTGAGCTTCGATTGGATCGATCCGTATGGCGCCGTCCATCGTCTGGAGACGCAGACGATCGCCGGACTTGGCGTGGGGCAGTCCGTGGCGCTTTCCTATTCGGTGGATACAAGCGATTTCCCTGCAGGAGCACATCAGGCACTCATCGAGGTCGATGGCGAAGGGCGAATCGATGAATCGACAAAGCACGACAACATTTGTTATCAGACAATACAGGTCGGGCCAGTCGTCGATGGCCATCCATTCCGCCCCGATCTTGTTCCCATCTCCGTGCGTTTCGATTCGCCGGGAGTCAGCCTCGATGACAGCAATACTGTGCAGCAGAACCAGCGGCTCTATGCCTACGTGACCGTCCGCAACGAAGGCAATGTGGCTTCGGGACCGCTCTCCGTAGCATTCGTGACGCCTTCAGATTCTACCGTCGAGCAATGGACGAGCATCGGGCCGCAGGATCAAGCCGAGATCTCCGCGCCGATGAGAACGGGAACAGCAGGCACTTTCTCGCTCTCGATCCTGATTGATCCCGACGACCTCGTTGCGGAAGAGGATGAGACGAACAACGGGATCCCGAATGAGCATACTGTCGAGCTTCCCTACTACACGGTGGTCGGACTTGCATCGCCGAAGCCGCTTGCACTGATCTCGCAACTGGGGTCGGCAGTGCGTTGGTTGGCTGCCAATCCGTCGTCTGCGGCGGTCTATGCCGTGTCGGTCGACGGTCAAGTGTACGACGTGGGATCGACCGGGATTCCCGAACAGCTGGGCTCCACCGGCGGGCCGGTGACAGACGTCGAGTGGTCATTCGGATCCGTGCCGTACGCCCATATTCTGACCTCGACGGGCTCAGTCAGCCGCTTCGATCTGAGTTCCGGGCGTGCAGTGACGGAAGCCACGCTTGGCCAGCCCGGTGTCGCAATGGCCGTAGGAGACAGCGGGCGTATCTACGTAGCAGGAGCAACCGGCTTCTATCAACTGACACTCTCTGGCTCGTCCTACGTTGTCTCGCCGCTCGTACCGGTACCAGGAACCGTGATCGATATCCGATACGATGCTTCGCGACAGGTGATCTACGTTCTCTCCTCACGTGGGCTGTTCTCATACGGGATCGATCTTGGACAACGCTGCCTGCTTGATGAGACCGCTGTCACCGGCATCCCCACCGCGTACGCTTCAGGAGCAGCCAGCGGTTACCTCGGCACGGCGGCCGGAAGTGGATGGATCCTCTACGCGCTCGGCCACTGCTCATGGACCGATGATGAGGGCGGACAGATCCCGCTTGGCTGGCGATATCCACACACGGGTTCCCAACTCGGGAAGATCACATCGATCATCATCGACGCTCGGGATATCGATCCAGTCTACGTGGCGACCGATGCAGGATCGCTGTACTCGCTTGACTTCAATGGAGGCGCTACGTGGACGTACGGTGCCGCGGGGGCGATTCATTCGAGACCTGTGGCGGACAAGCGCACAGGCCGGATATTCTTCGGAGACGACAGCGGCATCCCGCATGTCCTAACGTTTGATGGAGCTGAGGCATTCGAAATCGACTTGACCGGATACGTGGGCGGTGCGATTCGGTCCACTTTGGTCATCACGGAAACGAGAGAGAGAACGGATCTCGGAGCGAGGCTTGTTCGAAACTACTACTACGGCACAGAAGATGGAGCTGTCTACAAGCTTGCTTCGCAGCAGTAGGAGGGGCACATGATTCCAAGGGAGGAGGCAGGAGGCCGATGAACAGAAAGACAGCGTTACCGGCTATAGCTCTGGTGCTTGTGGGGCTTTGGATGGTCCTGATGGCGCAGGGCGCGGAGGACCTGGCGGAGCTGTACGTCACGAAAATAGTCCTTGATCCTCCCTCCACGGTCAGCCGCGGCGAAGTCGTCGAGGTCTACGCTCGCGTGATGAATACGGGGACTCGAAGCGCTGACGGTTTCAACATCAGTTTCTTCTATCAGCAACGAGGCAGCTCAGGCAGCTGGGCGCTGCACGGAACGATCGAGAGCGTCAGTCTCCCGCCCAGCCAACAGGACTACTACGAGGCAACGTTCTACATCGACACGATGGATATGGAGCTCGGGACATACGATCTTCGCATTGTGGCGGACTCCGCGAATCACATTACGGAGACAGACGAGCTCAACAACGAGCTGCGGACGACGATGACGATTCGGGACTCGAGTCTCGGCCTCCCGGATCTGCAGCCTGTGAGCTTGTCGTACACGCACACGAATCCAGGCGCAATCGACGACATGGAGCCGTGGAACATTAGCACGCGGATCCACAACCTCGGTGAAGTCCAGGCAGGTCAATTCGTGGTCGCATTCCTTGCGGATGACGTGGAATTCGCCCGCCAGATTCGATTTGTGCTCCCTGCCGGAGCGACAACCGACATTGCTGCGGAACTCGACCCGCAGAGCCTAGGACTCGATCCAGGAACACACCAGATCTCTGTAGTAGTCGACCCCGAGGATGAACTGATCGAGCAGAATGAAGGCAATAACAGCGTTTCAGGTTCTCTAACGCTTCAGTCCGTCGAACTTGTGCCACTGAGTCTTGCATTCGACAAGTCGCTGGTCAGGCTCGATGAGGAGGTCCGTATCTCGGCGGAGATTCGCAATGACGGGGAAGGCGTAGCGAAAGCGGTCGAGGTTGCGTTCTACGCAGGGCATGTGAGATTCGCGAGTGCTACGATCGACATCCTCGGTCGTGGGATGAGTGCGACCGTGGAGGGAATCCTCGATCCCGAGAAGCAGGGCCTGGCAGATGCCCCGGCAACCTATGAGATCCGAGTTGTGATCGACCCAAACGATCTTCTCCACGAATTCGACGAGAACAACAACGAGATGATACGCACGCTGACCATCCATCCGCAGGAGGAGAAGCAACCTGAGCTTCACCCCGAGAGCATCGAACTCAGTCCCGCTTCGCCCGCGGAGATCGGTCGGGCAGACTCAGTAAGTGTGACAACGACCATCCGGAACACCGGCCGGGCCATGGCGGAGGATTTCGATGTTGCGTTCTACTATCGCGTCAAGGGTGGCCTACGCTGGGAGCCGTTCCTGTGCAGCGACGCAGTTAGCTGCGAGGGGCTGAATCTTTCACCGGACATGCAGAGCAAGCATGTCGGTGTGCTGTCCGTCCTGTTCCTCACCCCCGGTATCTACGAGGTCAGAGTCCTTGTGGATCCGGCCGATGCGGTTGCCGAGTTGGACGAGACGAACAATGAACTCGTGACGACTCTGATGGTTCTTGCGTCGCGCCTGCCGGATCTGTCCTTCTGCCTGGAAGGGGCGATCGTCGTAGAGCCCTCGTTGCAGGTGCATCGCGGCCAGACGATTCGCCTGAACCCGTGCATCACGAACCTTGGCGATCAGGATGCCGGACCGTTCTCGGTGCGATTCACGTATTGTCCGATCGAAACCACGACGTCCGGGACGTCGACGATGGTCCACTGCAGCAACACGTACAGTGTGTCCTACTTCAGTCCGGGCCCCGAGATCAGTGTTGGCGGACTAGCCATTGGCGAGAAGATCAACGTGCCGATTCTGCTTGAGACACGCGATCTTGCCCCTGGGCAGTACCAGATTCTGGTCGAGATCGACCCGTTGGATGCTGTTCGAGAACGCAATGAGCTAAACAATGCGCTCGACACAACGCGCCCAACGATCCTTGGCCCAGACCTTGCAATCGTGGATCTGATAGCGGGTCAAGAGGGCGTCGTTCAACGAGGAGAGCCCGTAGGCTACTCGGCGACGATCCTGAACGTAGGAGTTACGCCTGCCGGCGGGTTTGCCGTGGGTTTCCAGCTGTTGCGGCAAGATGGGGCCGGGATTCTGCAGGTGCTTCGGACTTGGAGCTGTGATTCCCCTGCCGGAACCGTCGAGTGCGGCGGGCCGGAATTCTTCGGGTATGCACGGCTTCCCGGGTTGGATCTACTGACGCCGGAACTTGCGACATGTTCGCTGGACACCAGTGGGCTTGAGGCAGGGCAGTATGTCGTTCGGGCCATTGCAGATGTTGAAGAGACAGTGGGCGAACACAACGAGGCGAACAACGTGTCTGTTGATCTCTCGCTGATGATCGCCGATGACGGTACAGGAACCACAGACTCGCAACTGCCGACATGCACAGACTGCGTCGATCTGAAAGTCAGATCGCTGTCCGCGCGGTTGGAGACCGGTGTCCAAAGGACATCCCGGGTGATGGGCACGATCGAAAACATCGGGACAGTCGATGCAGGGCCGTTCACCGTGACCGCCTACTACATCCCGGCGCGGGGTGCCGATCCAATTACGATTGTCGACACGCGCCATCGCACGCGCTACGATGGCTTGGCCGCCGGCGAAACGGCCACGTTCCGACAGGATTTCGACACATCGACTCTCGAAAACGGATTCTATGATGTATTCGTTGTAGTGGACGTGAACAACGAGATCATCGAGTCAAACGAGGAAAACAACAGCAAGGACGAGGCGTTGTGGATTCACTACCACTAGACTGCGGGCATCGTCCATAAAGCGGAGAACATGCGGGGGCATCTTGTGGTGAGATGTCGCTGCGTTGATCGACCGCGCCACGACGGAGGAGATGGGGACATGATCTACTCGAGAATGACCATGCACGCCATTGCGGCGTTGGCGGAGCTTGCAAGGCAGCCCAGTGGGGAGCGTGTCGCGACAGCCCGAATTGCCGATGCAGCATCGATCTCGCGACCGATGTTGACCAAGGTCATTGCGGAACTGCAGCACTCGGGATTCGTGAGAACCAGAGAAGGAAGACACGGCGGCGTTCGTCTCACGGACCAGGCGACGCAGACCTCACTTCGACAAGTAGCCAACACGTTCGACAGGAACGTCGGCCTGCCAGAATGTCCGTTCCATCCGGAAGGGTGCCGCTGCAGCGAGGAGAGGCAGAACCCGTGCAAGGCACACGCACTCTGGACTGCGGCAAGAGATGCGTTCGAACGATTCCTCGATGATGTCACCATCGCGGATGTCGCCGAAGCACATCAAGAGTAGCACGGTCCTGACCATGGTGTGCCTCGTCGCATTGCTCCCAGTGGGCTTGCTGGGCAAAGCCGCCGGGATTTTCGCACGCGCTTTTGTGCCCAGGGCATCGGGGAGGGGACGAGCGTCCAGATGTCGTGCATGAGGTGGTCATGTCGCCTCATGGTGAAGCGCGATATCGTCTATCGTCCGTTCATGCGCAGATATCACTTCCGGTTCGCAATACTCCTGGGAATGCTCTCCCTTGTCGCGCTTGGCACTTTCTTTCTCTCCGGCTGCGGCAGCGCGCATGGGGAATCCGCATCAAGGCGCCCTCTGATCGTTCTCGACGCCGGGCACGGTGGCCGGGACCCGGGCGCCGTCTGTGACGGCGTGCATGAAGCGGACATCAACCTGGCGATGCTGAAGTCCGTTTCCGACCTTCTCTGGGCCGATGAGCGCCTGGCCGTGAAGGCCACGCGGACTCTAGACATCTACGTCACATTGCAGGATCGGATTGCCGTCGCGAACGATGCCGACGCAGCGCTATACCTCTCGATCCAGAGCAACGCGTGCGAGTATCCTGACGTAACCGGCGTCGAGACGCTTGTGTCCGACGCAATCTCCGAGGGAGATCCAAGCTGGCAGTTTGCCGAGATCCTTCAGGATGCGGTAACCCATGCAACTGGAGCACGCGATCGGGGTGTCCGCGCGCAGGACCTGTACCTCCATCGCGCCGAGATGCCTGCGGCGTTAATCGAAGTGGGTTTCTTGACCAACGATGAGGAACGGGCCAGGCTTCTCGAGCCCACGTATCATCAGGCGATTGCGCAAGCGATCTGCGATGGCATCATCACCTATCTTGACTACGCTGATCCCTCGTTCGGTGATCTCTAGGGACCGCGAGAGCGCACTGCTACGGCAACAGAGCATTCGTCGCCATGAACGCGGCGGCCACCAATGTGGTCAACGCAAACCAGGTCTTGAGGCTCTTCGGCTTCGTCTTAAGCGCGAATTTGCTCCCCATAATGCCGCCGAGCACGGCGACGCATGCCATCGGGAGCGCCCAGGAGGGATCGAAGTGCCCTTGAACGGCGTGACCTGCAAGTCCCATAGCGGCCGTTGCGGCAATCATCAGCGATGATGTCCCGACCGCTACCCGCATCGGAACACCGCAAGCAAGAACCATCAACGGGATCTTGAAGGAACCGCCCGAGATTCCCACGGCGCCCGCCACGAGCCCTGTGGCGGCGGCAATCGGTAGTGCGAGCCACAAGTTGACCGTGTATGCCTCGCCTGCAAACTCGCGCCGCCAGAAGCCGAACCGTCTACGGGGCTCCACGTGACGATCCTTCACCTTGAGAAGCATGGAGAATCCGGCCAGCACCAGCAACCCTGCCATGACCAGCTTCAGGGTGGTTCCGGCAACGTATGCCGATAGATATCCCCCAACGAACGCCATGATGTCCGTCGGCGGGTCGATCAGCAGAGCCAGCTTCCAATCCACTGCGCGATGCTTGTGAAAGAGAAACGCGGCGGCAGCGGCAGTCGCTAACAGGATGAACTGTCCGCTCGTTGCCGCCACATGCATTGGCGCGCCGATGGCCACAAGAATCGGAACATAGAAATTCCCGCCGCCACGGCCGGTCATCGTCATCACGATCGCTACGGCGCCGATTGCCGGGAGGGCCAGAAGCCACGTCACGATGTACTCCCCACATATGCGCGTCGTGCCCACATCGCGCCGGATTGCCTGCGAAGCGTCGTGCGGACTGGAGTGTGAGGCGCTGTCAAGTTGCGAGCAAGCCTAGCGTGTAGGATGCGAGCTTGCCTTTCCAGGCAAGGCGACTGGCTGAGAGAGCAGAAGGTCCTGGCCCTTGCCTTCATGGTGTCCTTGTCCGTTCTCACAGCCTCACTCTGCCAACAATTGGCTCCATGCACAAGTGGTCATCCGCGTGGTTGCTCAGCTCTCGGATGCTACAATGTTTATGCGAATCCGCTTCTCTCTCCCCAGACGTTGGTCCATGCTAATTCAGACGTTCGCGGGGACCGAATTCCGGGGGTGAAGGTCAAGGAGGTGACAGAACGAAACTGTCGAACATGACGGTGAGCCCACCCTGGACGTTCATGATCGCGAGTCCCGTTTGCCCTGAAGGAATCGCCTGATCTCTCAGCGTGATGAAGCGATGTCCGTTGAAGGAGACGTATGCCACACCGGCCTGCACCTATACGGTTACGATGTTCACTATGTTCAGTCCGTTGCGAATATGCTGGCAGGCTGTCCTCTCACCTATGTACTTGATCCCGGTGGGGCCTATCTTGGCCATCAAGAAGAACCCTGAGGGTCTATCCCTACCGCATAGCACGATTTCCGATCCTCCGAGATGCCGAACGCAAGTCCAGCTCCGCCGGCAGTGTGTCGCGCAAATGAAACCTCCACTTCAAGGACGAGGGCCTCTGCCTCGATCGGGCACGTTGCCCACCAGGCCATGGGCCTCGACGTGCTGGCCCTGGCATATCCATCCGGGTTCCATACTGAAGCGCACCATTCAACTGGCTTGTCGAAATTCTCACGGTGAACATCGACCAAGGGGTGTGCAGATAGAACCACAAGCGACTGTCTGCAGGTTTCCTCTCCGTTCACGTATCGGACAACAGAGTACTGCCCGGCTTCAGCGGCCTTCCAATACTCGCTCTTTGCGTTCCCTTCACCATCTGCTGCTTTTGAGGACCGGAACTCCTCCATTCCGCCATGGTCCAAGATTGCCCACTCGACGGCATCACCAGCATCCACAGCAACCGCAAAACTGTACCTGCCCCCCACGAGTAGCCTGAGAAATCATAGGGAGTGCCTGATGCAGCACAATGCGCCATTCCCACCAGTAGGGCCAAGACAACCAGTCTGAGGAATCGCGTAGGCATAGGCCCACCTCCGGAAGGGTACAACGTTCTCTGCATGGTACCCAAACGACTGCACAACGTTATAGCTTGTGCCATGGGTGAGAAGCATGCCCAATCGAATCCTGGATCCGCTGATCTGAAACCCGCAGATAGTAGTATCATTCGACCGGATCTCGAGGCCTGCTTCTCCTTCACGCGCCGTTCTGTTCCCATCTAGGATGCCCCTGCGTCGCTCGTATCGATCGTGAGCCTGTCTCGCATGATCGGTGGAAGACCAGCTCGAAGGTAGATGGTCGCAGGATCGCTTGGCGAGAAAGCATCCGGATCGAAGGTGATCGTGCCGGAGGCGCTGGTGCCGTCGACTACCAACTCCCTGACAATTCCAGTGACAAAGGCAACATCGCCTATGCAAAGAGCCGTCGCAACGATTCTCATAGCCGCTCGCTGTCAAGAAGAGGACCACGCAACCTGAATCAAGCGAGAGCAGGAACAAGGTGTGGAGCGTTCAGCCGGCAGCCCGCTGGCAAGGCGATTCCGTGCTCCAGATGACCATACGTGTCATCGACTCATAGAAGTCGCAGTCATGTACAGCCATGTCAAGCCCATCTTGCGTCGCCACTCCTCGGCAAGAAGCGGGGCAATGTTTCTCCTACGGCAGTAGCTCGTACTGGAACAGCTCGTTCTCGAAGGAGTGAGCTAGCACACAGAGCAATGCACCAGTGTGTTCGGGATTCACGCTTACCGTTAACGCGCCCTGATAGGAGTCGTTGGCGGGAGAAGAGCGTATGTCACGGAGGGAATGGCGGACAGAAGCAAGTGAGCCCAGCTGGAAATCCACCGCCAGAATCACCTCCCCATCCCAATCATGCAGAGTCACCGCATAGGCAATCTCTTCACGCGACGAGTTCACGACGATCAAGGTATCGTGATTACCAGGCGTGGCCCGATAGAACGTGCCAATGTGTGACTTGCCGCCATGCTCACATGTCACCATTGGATACGCGACGTGCCAAGACCCAAGCCCCCCGCTTGGCCCGGAGTACTCGACCCTTACCAGTAGGGCATCTCTCGCCTCCGGGTCATTGAGCAGATCGATTGCCAGGAGTCCCCAGGCCGTCTCATCCGCAGCAACGTTGGGCGGCGCGTGCTCATCGATGATCCCGCACAAATCGAGATACATCAGTCTTGCGGGCGAGATCGTGTAACTTGTTCCGAGCATGTAGTTCCCCTCGTTCGTGTACAGCCTCCACCCGTAGGCAGCATCCTCCTCCGCGAGCTGCAGAACGAAGATCTCGGTCGCTCGATCACAGCTGCAGTCGTAGAAGATCGGGATGATCTGAACGATGTCGTATTCCGCCAGCCCCACGACAGAGACACATCCGACGAGGGCTGCTATCAATAGGCTCCAGATCGCCTGCCGACACTGCATTGGACACACGTTCCGCCTCCCATTGAGAATGCTTCTGCGCTTCAACTCAAGCACCCATCTCGATCTACATCCCATCCCTTCAATCGACGTTGTACCCACCCATGCAATCCTTGGCCATCATCCTCTGGTTCGCCTAGGGCAAGAGCTCCTGCCGATAGAGCTCTGCTTCATACCAATGCGAAAGCACAAGAAGAAGGGAGTCGCTTCGCTCAGCATCCATCGCAACCTTGAGAACTCCCTGGTACCGGTTCGTAGGTGGTTGCGGAACCAGCTCTCGCAGCACGTAGTAGTCGGACTCAAACGGAAGAAGATAGCCGTCTTCTTCCAGGATTAGCTCGCCCGACAAGTCGAACGCGCTCACGGTGAACTCCACATCCTCTGATGATACGTTTACCACCGTTAGCACGGTATGCGACGTAGGCGTGGCACGATAGAAAGCCCCCCTACAGGCAGCATCGTCTGATTCATGAGCGAGAGGCAACTGCGCTATGTGCTGTCTCCCGATTCCCCATCCTTCAGAATCGTAGTATGCTACAGTCACACTTAGGGATCCCTTGTGAGATGGATCATCGATGACGTCAATCACGAACAGCCCCCAAGCGATGTCCCATTGCTCGAACCCGGCGGGATCCTCCTCAAGAAGGCGCTTCGGCACCCACAACTTCATGGAGCCAGGTGCCGCCGTTCCGTGCCAGCTTTGGACGATCTCTCCGTAGGCGTTGTACATCGTCCAGCCATATCGAACCACATCCTGAGAGTGACACGTCACAATGATGTGCGTATCTCTTCCGTCTCTGCAATCGAAGAACGCGGGGATAGATTGGACGGCATCCCAGTCCTGCGCGCTAGCAAGGCCTGCGACGAATGTCACAATCGCGAGCACCACCATCCAGCGCATTATCCCTCCTATCGTTGGTATGGCCTACAATGCACTCTAATCAAACAGCCAAAGGGGACGAAAGCGTGGGAGCCCGCGGAACCGGAGTATTGCCCACCGCGTAGGCATGTACTGTGAGGCTCTCACAGAGTCTCCTCGGCTCATCTTGCGTGAGCTCAACTACCTCCAACGCCTATCCGGGAGTTCTAGGTATCCTTCCTCGAACGCTTGGAGGAAGAACTCACCCAGACGGCTGGCGGCTTCTCCCACAACAGGCCCCCCAACCAGACCACCAAGTCGTCTCATGACTCCTACCGGCCTCCAGAAGCTGTCTAGGATGAAATCCTCTACTGGTTGGGGAATGTCAGGGAGGGCAATGATGCCCCTCTGGACGTAGTACTTGGTGACGTCTGGCACGGGTTTGAACGAACTCAGCTGTTGTGCTTCCTTTAGTAGGTTCTCCTCCATGGTTGACTTGGAAAGAAACAGGGGATCTATCCAACCCTCTCCGTCTGCCATGACGCCTCCAAGCTGGGGAAACCGGCCGCTCGGATCGACGTACTTGAGCGGGTTACTCATGGCATACGTGTAGGGATTGAAGCATCCGCCCATGAGCAGTTCAATCCAAATCTCGTCCTTGGTAAGAAAGCGGCCCAACCTGGCTAGATACGGCCTACCACCTATGAGATACAGCCCCGGCATGGAGGGAACCCGCAGTGCCCCGGAGGTCGCTGCAAAGGAAAGAGAGCCTGTTGATTCTGCAGAGCCTTCCTGGAGTTCCCCGAATGCCGTGTAGGAGAACTCCGATACCAGATCCCCGTCGCTCCCACTAAGCGAACGGACACTGCCCAGGCGATCGCAATGATACCAGACGAATGAGGAACCGGCGCCATCGGCATCCTCTCTGAGCAACGGGATCCCTGCGGCCATCGTGTAGAGCCTCTGCAACAATCCGTCAGTGTCGAGTTCAGCTAGGAGGTTCCCTGCGGCATCATGAATGAACCATACTGGGTTCTGCCCGTGCATTGTCCACGAGACAAGCCGACCGAACGCATCGTACACGAACTGATCGATGTCGCCAGAAGGAGAGCGAAGAGAGCTGAGACGTTCGTCGTCCGTGAACTGAAGGTGCCATTCCCCGCCTTCCGTCGTGATCTGAGTGACGTTGCCCGACGAAGAGTGAGCAAAGGGCCAGCTTCCATCTCTCGTGATCTCATTCGAGGCGTTGTAAGCGTAGTTGGTCTGAGTCGTTCCTGACACCAGTTGAATGCGATTCCCTGCGCCGTCGTAGGCGTAGCCTCTCGAACTCAATGGCGTCGTCTCACCAATCAAACGATGATGCACGTCATAGGTAAAACTGCAAACCGCACGATTCGCTGCGCCAGATCGTGTGATCTCCTTGACGTTCCCGGCCGCGTCATAGGTGTAGCTCTCTGAAAACAGCAACTCACCGGCCGCATCGCAACTTGCAACTTCGATGATCCGCGCCGCCTGGTCGTACTCAATAGCGGTTCCTGCGCCATTCGAGTAGTCAATGCCAGCCACCCTGCCCGCCTCGTTTCGACGGAGTGTGTGCAAACCACTGGCGTCTCGTATCTCAACGAGTTCCTGCATCGAGTTGTAGGCGTAGGAGAACGAGGCAGCCTCCTCACCGCGACACACCAAGACAAGCGCATCGGGCACATCAAGGCTGCTGTATGTGTATCGAAGCTCGACATCAACGCTCGGATACGCAATCGCGACAACCCGCCCCCCTTGGTCATAGGTGTATTCCGCACGCCAGTCCCGCCGCGCAGTGTTCAGCACACGTCCCACCTCGTCGTAGCTGAAGAGCGCGCTATCGGCGGACCCGTACGTGACACCAGTTACGCGCCCGACGGCATCACGCGCATAGCGTGTCTCGTGGCCGTCGGGTCCCGTCATGCCAGTGACCCGGCCGACGGCATCGTATGCGAAACCAGTGTCTCTCTTGAGAGCATCGATCACATGTGTCATGCGCCCCAGTAGATCTCTCATCACAAGCGTTCGATTCCCATTTGCGTCGACGACAGCCTCAACTGCCCCTCCCTCATCATATGCGTACTGCACAAGCACCTGATCCGCTCTGCTCATAGATACAAGCTCACCATCTTCGCCATAGGAGAATGAGTCTGTGTGCCCTGTCGCATCCGTGATGCTTCTCAAGAGCCCCAGTTGATCGTATGAGTGTGAGATGCTTTGGCCTAGCGGATCTATGATCTGTGCGAGCGAGCCCCATTCGGTCCAGGACAAGAGCCATTCAGCGTGATTCGGATCGGCAATCCCAGTAACTCTGCCCAACGCGTCAGTCTTGAGATGCCAGATCCTTCCTTCAGCATCCGTGAGCGACGCTACGCGCCCCATATCCGTATACCCGATGTGGGTTGTGGCCCCATCCTGTTCAGTGATTCGGACTAGGTTCCCACGTGCATCGTATTCAAGATGTGTCGTTCGATTGAGAGGATCGACGAAGGAACTCAGATGTCCGACAGAGTCATACGCGAACTGCGCTGTGCCTCCATCTCTGTCAACAGCGTCCGTAATCCGATACAAGGCATCGTAGTCGAAGGCTGCTGTCATCCCATCTGGATACCTGATTCCGACAAGGGCACCTGCTTCGTTGTACTCATAGAGTGTTGAATTGCCAAGCGCGTCGGACTCACAGATCAGCATGCCACGGGAATCGAACTGCTTGCTGGATACGTTCCCGTTCGAGTCAAGGACGCTGGCGATGTGGTCGTCTTGGTCTACGCCGTACCTCGTTTCAGCCCCCCGTGGATCGACAACCAGTACCCTATCACCAGCGTATGTGTACTGTGTCTCTCGACCACTTGAGGTTCGCAACACGGTTACACGCCCAAGTGCATCGTAGCCAATGTGAGTCTTCGCAATGCCTAGGCTTGGGCCACACTCAGTGAGGCGACGCTTCTCGTCGTATGCGTATTGGGAATCTCCGACTGGCGTGACTGCACGGACCAGGAAACCATCCGAATCATACTCATACGTCACAGCTCTGCCTGTCCAGTCCTTTATGCGGGCCACCTTGCCGTCGTCATAGGACAGGGCGACCTCCTCTCCCAACTCAGTGACCACAGACGTCAAGACCCCCATGTCGTAGTCGAAAGAGAGGCATCGCCCATCCGCGCTCGCCCAGCTGAGCAGCCGCCCATCTGGGCCGAAGGCCAGATGCACTTCACCCGGACCGCGAAGCTGCCAGCCGCCACTCTTGTCTTGAGAGAGGGCAAGCTCTCCGCACGCGTTGCATTTATAGTCCCCGTCTGCATCTCGGTTGAACACCAGGGGGCTATCCTCCAGACCTGTCAGCGTAGCGGCGTTGCTCAGAAGCTGATCAAACATCCACTGCACGATGAGTACCGCGCGCATCGCGCGATCCAGACTCCTCGACGATTCGCCAAACTCGAGGAGCCCCCCCGCGATGTAGACTGCCACGATCACTTGAGCTGCATTGAGTGCCCGATCATTGGCGGCGAGGTGAGACCATCCACTGACTGTGTGAACCGCGATATCGTATGAGTGCTGCCATCCGAGGCCAATCGTTGTGGCTTCGGAACCCAGACCCACGTAACGCCGCTGTAGAGGGGGAAGACCTCCGGGCGCCTCACCTACGAAAACTAGATCAGTCACCTTGTGTCGCAACGCACCGCTCTTCAGATCTACAGAGATGCCGGACTCCGGTAAGCTAACACCGGCATGTGGAGTCACGGTCGTGTCCGCTGGCACTGAGAGGATATCGAAGCCCGGCGTTGCGATGACACCGCCGTCTATTTTCGTCTGCGTCCACACCACGTGCCCATCTGCAATGAAGACCGCGCCTTCCCAGTCCCCAATCCGCACGTCTCCGTCGGGGAGAATGGCATAGGCGTCTGGGCCCAGTTCACCTTGCTCGAAGACGCCCCGTAGATGCTCCTTCACTGGATCCGAAAGCGAGAGCTCTGGCAGAATCTCGGCCCAGTTGTCATCATCCACCCTGTAGACTACAAGGCCTTGAGCATTCGCAGCAGCAAGTCCGGAGATTGCGGAAACCGCCTTCCTCCCTTGAAGCTGCTCGATGTGGGCATGCTCCACAGCACTCTGAGTGTGTCCCATAAGCCGATCGAAGGCCTTCGCTCGGACAGAGCTGCTTCCCCCCCGCCAGTAGGTGAGACCAGGATCAAACCACAGGTCGAACTGGTATCCATTGACCGTCGAGTTGAATGTGCAGCGATATGTCGGTGCCACTCGGACTTCAAACATAGGGGCCATCACATCGTGCACGATTCTCCAGGTCTCGTCTAGATAACTCAGACCCATCACATGGAGCGATTCACAGATCACTGGCAGCGAGTACTCCGATGCAGCCTCTTCCTCCTCGTCCACTGGTGTTCTCAGTTCATAACCCTCCGGTTCCGGCGTGCCCAAAGCGAGATCAGGCGTCTTCGCACTGTCTTCGAGCAACACGTGCTCTAACAGCATCCTCCTGGTTGACAGGATCGCGCTGGGGTCTCCTCCCGCAATAAGGGACAACACATAGGTTTCCCCCCTTACCAATGGGCGTTCTCTGGTATCTATGGACCCAGTGGGCGTTCGAGACGTCACAGTCAAGGTGTATGTCCTAACTCCGGGATCTGGCTCGATTTCGAAGATGCGATTCCCGTCAATTGCTACCGTCACTGTGCTATAGTCCGTGTGAATCGCCAATGGCTTTCCAGAGATCTCATGGAGACGCAGAGTCGTCTCCCATCCGAGCTCAGGGATGGACACATCGAACAGGTACCACTCGGCTTCAGGGACGGCATCGAGTTCACGCTCTGCGATCAGCTCAGACTCGAAACTGATACCGCTTGCTGTCTCCCGATCCACAACGCGGGTCCACTTGCCCACGATGTCGGAAACCGTGGCCTCCGGGGACGTGTCTTCCAGATACTGCTGCAATGCGCTCGCGTACTCCGCAAGGCTGCTCTCCAATATCTCTGCATTCAGTTTCTGCACGGAGTCAGAGCGTATTCTCGCCCCTCGCTTCGTCGCTCTCATGAGGGAAAACTCGTCGTAGTCCAAAGCAGTCCCAAGATCGATACAGGCCTCGTACTCGTACAGCTTGAAGCTAGGATCGACCATGTGCCAGGTATCGCCTATGCGAACCTTGACCCACACATGCTCAGCCCGAAGGAGGTATCCATTCGGTGTCTCTCTGAATGTTGCAGGTTTCCCCAACTGGTTGAAGAAGCTGACGCACACCTCAGCTTCGTTCATCGGTATCTCCTCAGGATCCAAGAGGGCCAGATCCCACTCTGAGAGGTGTGCATTCAGCCACGCTTCTGCTGTATGAACTGGCATCTCGACGAACCCGGTCACAAACCGAGCTTCGTATCCAGCTTCGCGAAGAAGCGCAACAAGAAGTGCGGCAAGCTCCCAATCGTTGCCCGCTCTCTGAGCGATCGTCAACCAGGGGGGCTTCCTGTATCCCGCTACAGGTTCGTGGTCGAACTCATGCCGTACGTAGTCAATGATGGGCCGCGCATCGCTCCCCAGCACGCGCACCGTGTCCTTAACGGACACAGGAACCCAATGCGCTTCACTGTTCACTGAATTCGCATCGGCGTGACACCAGACCACAATCTGCAGCACGAGCAGCATCAGAAGCTTCAGTACCCTATACCGCTTCGTCATTACCCGTATACTATGTCCGAGCTGTTCTCTCGTCAATCCTGGCAATACCATGTATATTGTGATTGCTGCCCAAGCATGCCTTTCGCTACGGCTTGCCCGCGTTGAGTAGTTACCATGTTTGCCTGAGGACTGCTGGAAGGATGACATCCGAAGGGGGCACAGTGAGACATGCAGTGCTGGTCGCTGGGATGGTGGTCTTGCTTGCTAGTTGCATCCTGGCACAAGGCCCCGATGAGTGGAATACCGTACAGTTGATTCCCGCCTTCTATGATTGCCGAGACGGACGAGACACGCATATCCTCGTCACATGCCATGCGGAAGACAGCGTTAGCTATGGCTGGGTATTGTACAACGCGTATGGTGAGGTGCTGCAGGCATGGAACGGCTCAATCTCCTCTGGAGCATTGGCGCTTCTGCAGCCTCGGCAGCTTCTTGAGTCCGCTCCGCTAGGGTTCGATAAGTGGGATCTCGCTTGGGGGGTGATTGCGGTGCATGTCCTTGACGATCCATCAAGTGAAGGGGCACTCAGCATGACCGCTGTCTACTACACCGAAGGGAACCGGGAGCTCTGTCGTGAACATCTAGCACCAACCGAATACACCTACGTATCTGGGACTGAAGCCTCCAAAGCCGTCTTCTATAGAGCCACATCCATGATCAAAGATGTGCTTGTGGTCTCCAATGGATCGCCCGATGAGGTCGAGTTCATGCTGGAAGGTTTCGACTCCTCGGGGCGCCCAATCTTCTCAGAGTATGGGTTCCTGTCGCCCTATGAGTCCGACTACTATGCTCTGCACGAGCTGGTTCCGGACCCGTCTAGCACTGACTACCAAGGGATCCTTCGAATCACTGCGGATCGTGATGCCATGGACTTGCTGCAGCTTGTCTTGGAGCACTGGCTTGGAGGTGCACTGTTCTTCAATGAGCCGATCCGCTAGGCGGCGCCCATTTGCCTGGGGATTCGCCGTGGCTTGTGTCCTGCCGGTGTGCCAGGTTGAGGACCCATGCATCAACAACGACAACTTAGGGGGTAGGAGATGAGTCACAAGCTAAGAGCAAGCTGTGCGGCAACCGTTGTCATGATTCTCGTATCGGGCATAGCTGTCGCGAATTCCGAGGTTGTTCAGACTATCCCAGTGTTCTTCGACTGCAGTTGCGAGCGCAGCACAACCATCTACCTCCTTCAGGCTTCTGAACAGGATGTCCAGTTCCGCGCTCGAATCTACACAGCAGCAGGAATCAGCGTGGCAGAGCTAACCAACGTGCTGCCGCCTCACAAGTACGTGCCTCTTGAGATCTGTCCAGCTTTCCAGGGCAAACCTCCCGCAGCCATTGGCGGTGAGGGAATGGCATGGGGTGTGGTTCTGGTTGACATCCTAGATGATCGAGATGCAGCGAATGCTATCCAGTTCTGGGTTCCGCACAATGCGCCGCGCCCATCGGACAAGTCAATCCCAGCCATTGCTCCCGGACCGCAGCTCGCGTACCCATTGACTGGGTGGGAACATGACGGCCAAAGCCACATTGGAGCATTCTACCGTGCAACCCCCGGCGCCAATGACGCGCTGATTGTGGGGAACATCTCAACCGAAGACATCACCTGCAAGCTTCAGGTTTTCGATTGGGATGGGAACGAGCTGTTGAACAGAGACATCCTGATCGCACCAATGACGGCTGTTCGGAACAAGCTCACGGATCTGATTCCTCTCGAGCCCAGCTCCTCGCATCAGGGGGCACTAACACTCACTGTAGATACGCTGCATGTAGACGCGATTTGGTGCGCGCTTGCACACTACTTCGAGGATGTGTATCTCGACTGTGAACAGCTCCCGTAGTTGAGGGACTCGCTCTTCTGAAGAAGCAATCTACTGGCAGTGCCAGGTGTCATTTCATGCTCGTGCAGGCAGCCCCTGACTTCTGGCAAAGGGCTGATCTCAGAACAGCGTCTGCACAGTGGCGAGTATGCATCGGCACGGAGCTGTTCAGGGAGATGCTGTGCATCGCTGGCCAGAGATCTCCCCGATACACTTCGCAGGTTCCCGAAGAAGCGAGAATCGGGAGACTTGTCGCCTTTCGGAGAAGCATCTAGACTGGCAAGCTGGATCGACAAGCAGGAAGAGGAGATGCACGAACGATACCACTTCCCTTGCGAGGGATCTGTCGGCTCAAGCTACGGGAAGCTCGATACAAGGAGACTGGAATGACCATGCGCAAGACAAAGCTCGCAGTAGTGATGGGACTTGCTGCTTCCATCTTCGCAATGGCGCCAAGCGCAGCAACGCCGGGGGACCTCTGCGCACTGATACCTCTATTCTATGATGTTGCCTCCAATGCAGAGACCGTTCTCCACTTGACCAATCATACTGACACTGAGATCACCTGTTCGGTTGAGGTATACAATGCATACGGGGAGTTCCTGCACGGACTCCCGTTCCTCTCTCTCCCACCGCATGGCGCCACCGTTGTCGATGTGCGCGAACAAGCGCAGTACCTTCCAACGATCCCCAATTGGGATCTCGCGTTTGGGCTTTTTCTTGTGGGGCTGCTCGAATCGGGAGAAGGAGCGCCGAGCCCAAACGATGTTGGAATCAACGTCGATCGATGGCGCAATTACTGGCACGCAGTAGATGTGATCATCTCATGGACTCCAACCAAGTCCACCAATCCCGTTTCCGTCGTGAGCGGACCCTTCATGTCTACAGAGCACTACGACACGGAAATCCTTGTACTGAATACGTCAGTGGAAGAGATTGAGGCGGTCCTCCAGCTATTCGAGCGAGATGGAGCGCTTCTGTACGAAGAAGCGCTTTGGCTTCTGCCTAGGGAATGCTATCTGACAACGGTCGGCGAGGTTATCCAGGAATCTGCACTGAAGTCCTATTCGGGGTGCTTCGAGGTATCCCTGGATCATAGCGAAGCCTCAAGCGCACTCGCTGTAACCAGATACTACTACGACGATCGGCGTGTCCACGAGCAGC
>CAZORQ010000010.1:0-66375 GCA_964582285.1 uncultured Thermotogae bacterium | reverse complement strand
GTACGATCCAGCTCTGCTGGATCGACTGCCTCGGCCAGTTGCACAAGCTTCCCTTCAACAAGCGGAAGCTGTTCCTTGAACCGCCCGAGCATGTACTTGCGCACGGTCGCCGGATCGATGGGCGATGCCTTGTTCAGTGCACGAAGACCCTCTGTCGTCTGCACACACGGGATCGCACACCCCATCATCGTGACAGTCTCGGCCCCGGCTTCCGCACGTTGCTCTCGAAGCGCCTCGCGCGCCTCATCGGAGCTCGGAGTGTAGATGCCCAGCCGACGTCCTTTGGACTGCGCTGTCAGCCCCGCGACTGCTCGACCAAGAGTGAGTGACGTATCTTCATCGTGGCCGAGCCGCCGCGCAACGACAGTCGCCCATAGCGTCAGGAACGGCGCTCGATTCACTCTGATCTCGGCCATGAGCACAGCATAGCGTGATCCTCTCACCATGAGAACCAGCATTGTCGCATGGATTACGACTTGGCCAACCCCTCCGTTGCTGTTAGGATCTCGCCAACGGGAAGAAGGAGGGGGAATGAGACGAACGATCTGGGTGCTGTTGTGCGTCTTGCTGGCAACCTCCCTGGGGGTCGCCGCGCTGGAGTCACTGACGGTCTGTAGTTTCAACATCAATCAACTGGGGCACTATCCGGAGAAGGACGGCCGCGCACTGGCGCACGTGCTGGCCGGCTTCGATATCGTGGTGGTCCAAGGAATCGTCGCTCCTCCGTACGATGGGACATTCCCGGATGGAGATCCATATGAGCCTGAAGGTCACGTTGCGGAGTTCTTCGACGACATGACAGCCCGATGGGGCTACGCGTACTCTCTATCGGAGGAAGACACCGGCAAGCGCTTGCTCAACCATAGCAACGAGCCGTGGACAGAGTGGTCGGTGGTATTCTACGACCCATCAAAGCTATTGCTCGCGGACGGTCTGCCCAATGAGTACATCGCCGAGGACGTCACGGCGAACCCGTTGTTCGATCGAGTACCGCACGCGTTCTCATTGCAGCACATCGACACCGGATTCGATTTTGTCGTGATCTCGGTCAATCTTCACTCCGGATCGGACACGGCCGATCGTGTTAGGCGCGCTGGCGAACTCCAGGCGATCTCCGCCTGGATCGACGGGCAGAAAACTGGAGAGACAGAGTACATCATCCTCGGGAGCCTGAACTTCGCCGACTGCACCGAGGCGCTGAGCTGTACGCCATCGGCATGTCAGTTTCTCAATCCGACCTACTCTGGGGACTGTCTCTCCACCGATGCAACACTCAATCCGGCTTCGCCATTTGATGGCGTTCTGTTCACACAACGCGTCGAGGTGGACTTTGTGTTTGGACTTCGCGTGATCGATCTTGTCTACGGGCTTGCGGCGGTTTGGAATCCGTACGGAGAGCCGATGGACACAGCGTATGAGGAGCACGGATTCACCCGAACGCTCTCTACCCACAACCCCATCGTTTTCCGATTCCAACTTGCCTCGGGGGATTGGGACTGATGGCAGGAGGCAGAGGAATCGGGTAGGGGGACAGCTATGACCTGGGTCATCATCCTCGCGCTGATCGCTGTCGGTTTGGCCCTCGCCGCGCTGCTGGCGCTCGCCCCATTGGTGTGAATCGCTCGCCCCGCCTGCTCGCTGAATCGGTCGCGAGGCGAGCGCACGAACCAAGCTGTTGCATCGATCAGCTCGTCAGACGTCGTCCGCGTCGAGTGGCCTTGTCCTCTCGAATCGAATCTTGCCAACCACTGCGAATCGGCCCGGTCGTGCCGAAACGCTCGATGTGAGGCTTGATGTCAAGCAGCGGGGTTTCGTCCAGCATGTCCACATCCACGACATGTAGAACACAACCGTCACGACGAACAAGCCGCACCACGCTCAGCCCGATCGAGTTCGGCCGTGATGGCGCCCGTGTAGAGAAGACACCTCGAGGAACGTCATCGATGAACGGCACAAGCTTCAGCCGGTACGGCTTGGCGCGATGGAAGTGGTACAGCAAGACGATGTGCGAGAAACCATCGAGATCATCGAGTCCCTGCTCGAAGGCCGGATCAATGTCAATCCGGCCTTCGATCCCCTCCGCATACCGAGGCTGAATCGGCGTCTTCGCAGGCTCTATGTGCGGCGTATGGATAACGCCGATCGGCCGATAGGTTGTCGGTCCGTTCCAGTCGTTCACGATCACAAGCTTGCGCTCGATTTCTGATGAGCGCAAGTCCTGAGAACTGGCTCTCAAGGAGCAACCAGCAGCTTCCGGACCGTTGCTCTTGCAGGTCTCAGTATCCTCGCTTGAGATCCACGAGACCCTGAAGCGACTTGCCGGTGCGATAGCGAGACAGGTTGCCCAAGAAGTAGTCGATGACCTCATTGGGGATATTGAGGCCCGAGTGGTGCGACGTAATCGTCACGTTGTCCATCGTCCAGAGTGGGCTGGTCGTTGGCAACGGCTCTTCTGCAAAGACATCCAAGATCGCCCCGGAGATCGTGTGGTCCCGCAGTGCATCGATGAGCGCCAGTTCGTCGACGATGGCGCCTCGTGCTGTGTTCACAAGGATTGGCGATTGCTGCATCAGTGCGAACTCTTCACGTCCAAGGAGCCCCTGCGTCTGAGGAGTCAGTGGCAGACAGACAACGAGTACATCCAGATCGGACAGGAAGTCGGGCAGCTGTCCGGGGCCGTAGCAGACGTCACACTCGGCGAGCTGCTGCGCGGTCCGTGAGAGCCCAACGGTCCGCATCCCCATGCCGTAGGCGCGTCCAGCGACCACACGCCCGATCGAGCCGGTGCCGGCAATCCCCATGGTGCGCCCCTTGAGAAACTCGACCGCCAGCGGCTTCCATTGCCGCGCATCTTGAAGCTTGTGGACTTCCCGAAGACGCTGAGTCCACGCCAACAAGTGTCCGATCACATATTCCGCTATCTGATCTCCGAATGACACGTCCGCTCGTGTCAACATGACACCGTCCGGGAGAATCGCTTGCGAAAGAAACGCGTCGACACCCGCACCGGTCACTTGGATCCAGCGAAGGCGACCTGCCTGGGCGAGAAGCTGCGACGGAAAGTTGACCCCACCGAGGATCACATCGGCGTCTTCAATCCGTGCTGAGACCTCGCTTTGCGATTCGCAAAACATGTACTGCACGTCGTCGGAATCGAGAAGCCGCGCGCGGTACGCCGCGCTCGCTTCACGCGTGTAGACGAGAACATTCAGTGGAATTCCCATGCCGGTCACCTCGATACCAAGATGCTCAACCAATACGCCTTCACTCGCTGCGGCATGCCGTTCGACCCCTTCCCAACTATCTCCAGCTCTAGGAGTCCCCTGCTGAATAGGTCCGCCCCTTCCATGAGCCGCCATGTCCTTTGGCGTGTTGGCAGGCTGAGGAAATTGTCATCGCGACGTACAGCACCCCGGCGATGGGAAGCAGCGGTGCAACCCAGCCTCCAACTGCGTGGTGCCGAAGTAGTGGGATGAAACTGCCCGCCATCATCGCCCATGTAACCCCGCCGACAATGGCAATTGGCCCTGAGCCGGGCAGGCCCTGGATAGTCGCGATCGTTCCGCCGATGCAGGCTGCTGGTGGCAAGGCGTAGAGGAAAAGCATCCCGACCACTGTTGCTCCCAACTTGAGAGGCGAGTAGCCGAGCTGCGTGTACGCCGAACGGGCAACCATTCGCCAGACGCTTGCCAGACTCCCATAGTCACGGACGCTGCGGACACCACGTGAGAATCCCAGCCATAGGCGTCCGCCCGCATTCTTGATCAACCGTCCGAGGGCGCAATCGTCGATCAGCGCCGCTCGGATCGCCGACAGCCCGCCGGCGTCCTCAAGCACGCTGCGACGCACCAGAATGCAACCTCCCGCCGCTCCGGCGTCGCGTCGATGTGGATTGCCGACGAACCGAAACGGGTACAGCTTCGCGAAGAAGTACACAAATGCAGGTACGAGTAGCCTGTCCCACATCGTCTTGATCCGCAACGTCGCCATTGTCGAGACAAGATCGAGGTGCTCCGATTCGGCCCGGTTGACCAACGCGGTGAGGACCCACGGTTCGTGTGCGATGTCCGCATCCGTGAGCCAGAGGAATTCCGGCTGACCTGCCTCCGCCACGCCTTGACTCATCGCCCACACCTTGCCCGACCACCCCTGTGGGAGCGGTTCGCCCACGAAGACCGTCAAGCGGTCTTCGTGGGAGGCCGAATCGCCTAGTGACGAAGCGACGTGTCTCGTCTCATCCTTGCTCCGGTCATCGACCAAGATCGCTCGGAGTGTTCCCCGATAGTCCTGTGCAAGAACGGTCGGAAGCGTATCGGGGAGGACCTTGGCTTCGTCTCTTGCCGGAATCACGGCCACGACTGAGTTGGTACACATCCCCTCGCCCGCGCGTGGAGGACGCAATCTCGGCGCGGGGCACCAGAACAAGCCTCGCCCCAAGAGAAGTCCGATCCATGTCACCAAGGACAGCCCTGTCAACCCCCACAGAATGTACTCCACAACGGATTCCTCCATACTCGTTGTGCTATCGCGGTTTGCTCGCGTCAACCCGGGCAATTCATGATCCACAACTCCCCCCGGCAACACCGTTGGCACATGAGCCCCGCCAACCTCAGCCCGATTGTGCAAGCAGTCATGTCTGTTGTCCATTGCGGCGAAGGCTCGCTGCGGGCCCGTTGAGTAAGCTGAATTCGCCGGAGCAGCTCTTGTCGCTGCCTATGGCACCCAGAACGCTGGGCGTTGTGGCCTTTGCCCAACCAATCTGCTCTTCGCATGTCGAATCGCCATGTCCTATTGACGTCATGCTCAATATCGGCACAATTGAATCGAGGTGAGGGAATATGGCACGAACCAGAACCACGCCAATGATCTCTGTCTATGTCCCGGAGAAGGCACAGCAACTGAAGGTGGTTGAGCGTCTCCACACGCTCGGCAAGGAGCGCGATCGATCTCTCAACTACCTCGTAGTCGAGGCGATTATCCAGTATCTTGATCGCGAAGAAGCCGGCTAGCCCCGCTGTTGCGCAAGGAGTAGGAAGACATACTTGTTCGTCGGCACCCCTCCGAAACAGGGTGTAGCATCTTGATCGATAGCCGCTTGGATGTGGATGTTCTTTGGCAGCTGTAGACGTCGCGCTTGGCCTCGCGTGGCGTTCGAGTTCGTGTAAAGGCAATGTAGCTGCACACAACGTGGATATCCAGTAAGCTTGGCGCCTCGTAGGAGGCGCTTGTGAAGCGTACAACACTCGTGTGGCTTTTCCTTGGTCTCATCTGGGGTTCGACGTGGCTGTTCATCAAGATCGGTTTGGAGGATCTTCCTCCGTTCACGCTTGCGGGACTCCGGTTCGCCCTCGCGTCTGTTCTGATGTGGGGTTACATCGCGGTTCGCCGTGTACATCTATCGCGATCGCACCGCGATTGGGCGTTGATGATCGGGACAGGTCTACTGACATTTGGCCTGGACTACGGCCTTGTGTTCTGGGGAGAAAACCACATTCCCGCTGGGCTCACGTCGATTCTGTTCTCTACCATGCCGCTCTTCGTTCTGGTCCTTGCGCACGTCCTCGTTCCTGCAGAGCGGATCACAGGCTTGAAGCTGGCGGGAATCCTCGTTGGAATCGGCGGTGTCGCGTTGATCTTCTCGAACCAGCTTCACGTAGCGGACACATATGCGATGTGGGGGGGCGTTGCAGTGCTCGCTGGGGCCATGTTTGCCGCGATTTCATCGGTGTTGATCCGCCGTTACGGCGGCCGGATTGATCCGGTTGTCCTCACGACTGTGCAAATGACGGCCGGGTGTCTGCCGCTACTGTGGATTGCGTTCGCACTCGAGGGCTCTCCTCTGAGCTACCGTTGGACGGCAACTGCTTGGACATCCCTCCTGTTCATGGCGATTGTCGGCTCCGCACTGGCGTTTGCCCTTCTCTACTGGCTGCTGAAGCAGATCGGCGCTGTGCGATCCGGATTGATCGTCCCGTTCAGCACGGTCGTCGCCGTGGTCCTCGGAATCGTGGTGCTGCATGAGGCGTTCACATGGCGGACCGCGGTCGGCGGCGCTCTGGTCTTGGTGGGATTGGTGGCAGCTTCTAGACCACAAGCAACACTCGGTGATAGTCCAAGCCCCAGGTAGAGGATCCCACCATGAGGATCCACGCACAGATTGAAGCACACCGGATGCTGTCGCTTGGATGTTCAATATCGGTTCCGATGCGACCGCATAACCTTCTACGTCTGTTGGGCAGATTCACCCTCCAGCCTCGCCGGCAAGCGGCAAGTCGACATGAAAGCTTGTCGATTCCCCTTCAACGGACTCGAAGCCGATGCGCCCCTTGTGCTCCAATATGATGCCGTGACTCACGGAGAGACCGAGCCCTGTTCCCTGATCGCGCGACTTGCTGGTGAAGAACGGATCGAAGACGCGTGTCTGCATTCCCTCCGGGATCCCGTTTCCGTGATCGGTCACCACGATCCGCAGCCACCGTCCTTCGTCGTCGGACAGCGTGTCAGCAGAGATTGCAAGGATCTTGTTCGGATCGTACTCCGGGTATCGCTCATTGAGTGCGGACTTCGCATTGCTGATCAGATTGACGAGTACCTGCTGAATCTGTTGACTGCTGCATCGCACCACCGGGAGATCGTCGGCGACACTGACAACCAACTCGATCTGGTGCTTCAACAGCGAAGCGTGAAGAAGCGCCAACGCGTTGTCCACGATATCGCGGATTCGTCCCGCGCTGTACTCCGTCTCGTCCTGTCTCGAGAACGACAGCAAGTTCTTGACGATCGCCGCAATCCGCTCGCCTTCATTGACAACCGCTTGTGAATACCTCTCCACGCGAGCGTCTTCGGATGCCCGGTCCTTGATGAGTTGAGCGTAGTTGATCACGCCGGTGAGAGGGTTGTTGATTTCGTGGGCGACGCCACTCGCCAGTGTCCCGATCGATTCGAGCTTCTGTGCCTGGCGAAGTTGGGCCTCCAACGCAATCCGCTCCGCCTCCACGCGCTTCCGCTCTGTCAGATCTCGGCAGCTTTCGTACACCAGTCCGTTGGGAAGCACCACCGCGTTCAGATCGACCGGTATCAGGCTGCCGTCCTTGCACAGAAGATCCATCTCCGCGTACGCGTGCCCCGCTTCGAGCAGCTCCTCGAAGACCGCCCGGCCGGCATCCACGTCGTATTGGGGCAGCAGGTCCTCGATTGTCATGCAAAGGAGTTCTTCGCTTGAGTATCCCAACAGCGCACACGCTGCTCGGTTGACATACGTGTAGCCCCCATCGCGATTCGCGGTGAAGATCGCGTCCGCGGAGTTCTCCGTGATCGTGCTGAACCGCCTCTCGGACTCCTGTAGTGCCGCTTCGGCCTTTCGGCGCTCGGTGATGTCAATGACGAATGCCAAGATGTGTGACTCGCCGCGAAACTCGAATGCACGCCCTCTCACCTGCACCGGGAAACACGATCCATCGCTGCGCATATCGAGCGGCTCCTCGATGAAGACTTCCTCCTCCGCCGTCGTCTCGTAGAACTCGCCGAACCGCTCATGGAAGTCAGGATGGACAAAGTCCAGACCGGACAGGCCAATCATCTCGTCCCGCGTATACCTATGCATCGCGCAAGCAGCCGGGTTCACCTCGACAACCCGCCCGCTCCTATCGAAGATGATCAGTCCATCGGAGACCGACTCGAAGATCGATCGATACTGCTTCTCTCGCTCCCGCAACGCTTCCTCAGCTTGCTTGCGCATGGAGATATCTCGTGCAATCCCTTGAACACCGGTGATCCGATCGCCGCGGATGATGGGCGCTACGCTGACTTCTATCGGGACCAGCGAGCCATCCTTTCGTCTCCCTGAAAACTCCAGCAACTGGTGGCGCATCCTGCCGGAGAGCGCTTCGGTGAATGCTTCCCGGGCTCGCTCCAGCTCCGATTCGGGGAAGAAGGCATCAATCCCAAGATCCATCGCCTCTTCCACGCTGTACCCAAAGACATCCATTACCGCTTGGGACACGAAGATTACGCGTCCCTCCGGATCCAGCTGCCAGATGTCCTCCGCACTTGCATCCGCAATCAATCGAAGTCGCTCTTCGCTTTCGCGCAATGCCTTCTCGGCTCGCTTGAGCTCCGAGATGTCGGTAATGACATGTACAGCGCCGGCAAAATCGCCCATCTCGTCCATGATCGGATCGGCTACAACAAGGAACCAGCCTTCACCGATTCGAAGCTCCATCGTTTCACGCTTGCGACTCTGCCGTGCGCGAACAAGCGGACATCCGGCGACCGGCCCGTCCGTCCCATGAACGACCTCCCAGCACTGTTTCCCGATCAGCTCCTCGCGTGGACGATTGAACAGCTGCTCGGCCGCCCTGTTGCAGCGCTGGATCCGCTGATCCCGATCGACAATCCAGATTGCGTCGTTTGCCGCATCGAGTGTGGCTTGGTAGTCATGCGTTAGGTGAGGCCGTTCGTCGTCCAGCCCCCCGCCGGTCTGTCTCGCACGACGAAGCATGCCAACCATGCCAGCGAAGACATGGTCCTGGATTCGCGGCACAAGGCGGACGACATACTCTCCGCTCTCCACGCCAGAACCGGTGAATTGCGTTCCGAATTCGATCGGCTCCACGCAGCGCTGTGCCTCGATGTAGGAAGGCATGAACGCCTCTCCCATCTTCTGGAACCCCGAACGAACATCAAGACCCAATACATCGTCTGCGGATAGACCGAAGACTCTCTCCATCACACCGTTGAAGAGAGTGATCCGGTGATCGACATCGGTCACCCAGATTCCATCCTCGATGCCGTTGAGAATCTCTGAACACGGCAGGTGTTCACCTGAGCCTTCTGTCTCTGGCCAGTGCACCAGTGCCTCCCCGTTTCCGCCCTGCACTCCGCTATGGGATAGACATCCTATCACGTTCTTCGCACGAAGACGTTCGATGTGGCTATCCCCGCCTTGACCACGTGGCCAGACGACGTAGATGACTCAGAGTGGAGGCGACCGTCGAAGGCCTCGACCGTCCGTCAACCCATAGGATCCATGAGCGCTCTTCTCTGCAGCCGCATGCGGTGTGCCACTGTTGCAGCGCACGAACTGCACGCGCCAACTACACAGGCACAACCCCCCGTCATTGAGTGACAACTTGAGGGAGTGCGTCAGGTTTGGTTCCATGTGAGTAATCTACATAATGGACCTCGTGGAAGAGGCGGGCTGGCAATCAGCCCGCTGTCCAACAGCTCTTGATTCGAGTTCCTGTGTCAAGGGCAGTATGGAATTGGCTGTCGGCAAGGCAGCCGGAGAGGGGAGGAAGATCCGAAATGAAGAAGCGTCTTCTGTTGGCAGCCGTGGTGTTGCTCGGGTTCGCAAGCACTGTCGTCGCAGTTCAATGTGATGTCGAGGTGCTGTTTCTCTCCCCGCCTGCCAGCCCCATGATCGAGGAACGGATTATCGAGGAGCTCGATGCAGCGACAAGCCAGATCTTGGTTGCCATGTATTCATTCACCGATGATGCGTTGGGGACAGCGGTGGTTCGAGCACATCAACGTGGTGTGAGCGTCTACGTGCTCATGGATGAAGCCCAGGACAGCCAGATGGCAGGGCGGGAGTGGCCGACGCTTCTTGCTGCCGGCATCCCTTCAGCAGTCGAGCATGAAGCTGGTGTGTTGAATCATCGATTCGTCGTGATCGATCAGCAAATCGTGATCACCGGCTCTTGCGATTGGTCAGAACGCGCCAGCAGCGACGATTTCGAGAACGTCGTAATTCTCGACTGCTCCACGATCGCACAGCAGTTCGTTGACGAGTTCTTCCGAGTCTCGGATGCCGTCCTCGGGTTGGATTGGGAGCAGTCCGCGGAGCAGCCCTCGTCTGCGGGAGGGGATCCGTGCTGGGAGTGTCTTGCTCGTCTGAACGCATCCACGCGAGACGATTTTGTGGAATGCTCTGGCGTGACTCCCTGCCTTGCATATCTGCTCGAGGAGTACCGTCCCTACAGGTTGGGCAGCTGCTCTCAGCCGGGACTCGTAACCATTCTGCTCGGGATCCCGGGGCTCGAGCTTCCGCTCGCTCAGGACATCATCGACTGCATTTGCGAAGGGTTGTTCGACTAGGAGAGAATCCGTCACTTGGGCCCACCGGCGGCTTCGGTCTCGACGGATTTGGCCGTTTCTCACCGACGGGAAAGCACGTTGTCGACATCGTGCGGGTCCACGATCAGCGGACTCGCCGCGCATGGAATGCCAGGTCTAAATACGCATGGGCTGTATCTTTCCGGAGCCAAAGCAATCGGTAGCTGGTCCACGTACAATTACCGGAGCTAGCGTATCACACACGGGATGTCCGAACCATCAGGACACAGGTTCCGGCGCCCGACACAAGAACATAGCCGGCCGCTATGGCTTCGACGAAAATGGTACGCTTGAGCATCTGGCGACCAGGAGAGGGTTCGACACATGAGTTCCGTATACCGACGGTCACGCAGCGCGAGAATTGCAGCAACGACGTTCGTCGTGCTGTTTCTTGTAATCCCCATCGCGCTGATCACACGCGTTCCGCCGTGGATCGTTGCCGTGGGGCTGTCGATCGTCGGAGTCGCGTGCCTTCTGGGAGCGGTGTTCGTGCCGCCGCGACATCGTGACAGCACACGACATGCGGGCATGAGTCTGATCACGGCGACGGTGATCCTTGCGATCATCCACTTCTCCGGCCTGCTTGAGCCACTGTACCGCCAGGACGGATGGCTTCTGCTCGATCTCAATAGCGAAGTTCGTCCGCTCCAAGTCAGTGCAGGCGGTAGGCTGACTTACACTCTATCCACCACGAATCCCGGCCCGCGCGCCGCACTTCGGCGCCGGTTCACGGTGGATGGCGTCCCGTACGACGGCTTCCTGATGTATGGGCGACTGCCCGACCTAGAGCACGTCCGGTTCACGATTGTCGATCCTCCCACGGTCAATCTGTCATCGCAAGACGAGCCCCAGAACCCGGGGCCGGCCGTATGCACGGTCATCTATGCCAATCCAGGGCTTCCTGAGCTCAACCCCTCGTCCTGGAACTGGACGACGGCCTATGTCCCGGGCGATGAGGTTGTCGCCGTGATCACCAGCAACGGCGAGACCCATCGCGATCTCGATGTCGGAGAGACCCTGACGCTGCAGTACTGTGTCGCCGTACCTCAGGATCACCCGGCGGGCACCCTCTATCATGTCCGTACGTCGCTGAGCTACCGAGATCCTCAGTGGGCCACGTACATCACGCATGATCTACGGTTCCCCGTCGAGGACACCGTGGTCGTCGTGTCGCCATCAAACTGACCTCGGATAGCCCCACCTCAGGCCGGCAAGCATCGTACGTTTCCGAAGTCCTCTATCGGCGGCTAGGCTGCGCACTGGTGGGCGCTCTTCGAGATCCGCCTAGTTCTTCTCTTCGCTCACCTCGATCGCGCCAAGGTCAGGAGCAGTCCCAGCCGGTCGCGCGACGCCGCGTTGGTCCACCAGCGGGGCCTCACCAGGAATCGCCGTATCGATTGCACCGCTTCCGGCCAGAAGCAGATGCGTCCAGGTAGGCCCACCGTTGTCAGCCAATGGTCCGAGCAGCGGATCGCCGGCATACGCACCGATCCCGGTGCGACCATCGCCGACCCAGACGTTGATGAACTCCGCCTCCGCGCCGTTCCGTTCCATATCCACGACGATGTCGCCCCGAGTATTTCCGAACACGATGCTGTTCCGGATCACCGATCGGGAGTTCACGAGGATCCCTGCGCCAAACGAGTAGGGAGCCGTATTGAAAGCAACCGTACAATGGTCGATCAGCGCCGGACCATGCAGGTGAATCCCGCCCGTAGCGCAGGCGTTCCCGGAGACGGTACAGTTGATCATGGTCAACGTGCCGAGGCAGCAGTTCTTGATCGCTCCGCCCTTCTTCCGCGCAACGTTGCCGGCAACTGTGCATCCATCGAGGAGCATGCTGCCCTTGACGTTCTTGATCCCTCCGCCGGCGCCCATGCCCTGAACGCCTGTCATGTCGCGCCCTCCATCCGACCTGTTACGGACGAACATGCAATCGAACGCAAATACTATCCCGTCGCGATTCATCAGCGCACCGCCACACTGCCCGATACTGTCCGACAGGATGCATCGATCGAGCCACAGCGTGCCGTAGTTAGCAATCGCGCCGCCGCCCCGAGAGCATTCGCCCGTCGGATGCCCATGCCGCATCGTGACACCCTCGATCACAACCGTCGCGCCGGTCTCCACGAGGAACACACGTTCCGACGCCGTCTCAAGTGTCTCGCTTGCCTGAACGATCGTCTCATCCGCGCCCGCTCCGATCAGGAACAGGGTCTTGTCGAGAACGATCCCTCCCTCCGTGAACGTCTCCGCCGCAAGCCGAACGATGCTTCCTTCAGGCGCTGCGCTCACGGCTTCCCCGATCGAGGCGAAGTCACAGCCTGTCGACCCGACTGTCACAACAGTTGCTTCCGGATCCGAATGAGGAAGAGGCGGCCGGGTCCACTGACCCAACGCCGTCACCGAGAGCATGCACAGCCCGACCATCCCGCAAAGCAATCCCCGCCGCATTGGACGTGTCACATGAACTCCTTCCGATCTACCTTGTCTTGCCCGTCATCCCGATGCTGTGATGCACAGCGTGAAGATGCCCGCGTCGCGGTGCGTTCGTGATCGATGATCTCGTGAGCGGTCAAGAGCCGCATGACATCTGATCCTTCATCTTGAAGGTTTGTAGCGCGGAGATCAATCGTATCCGATGGTGTGGAGATTTGCCTTTCCCCGCGGGACCGATTGCCGTATCCTCGCGATCGCCGATGTGGGATGTGGTGCATGAGCGGATCAGGAAACCAAGCAGGCAGAGGGCGTTCGGCAGATCCATTTGTGCGTCGCAATGCACTGGCGTTCATCGGTGAGTCCATGTGGTTCGGCCTAGGTCTCGTCTTCGCCAGCACCACGACGATTCTACCTGCGTTCGTCAGCCACCTCACCGGCAGCACAATCCTCGTCGGCCTCATCATCAGCTTAACAGAAGGCGCGTGGCGAGCGCCGCAACTCTTATTCGCCAGCCGCCTGACCAACAAGCCCCGGAAGAAGACCTACCTGACCCGCGCAGGGCTGATCGGCCGTCCGGCCTACCTTGTCCTCGCTGCAGCGTTGGCTGCCGGCATTGCCCAGCATCCCGCGCTCGCCGTGGCACTCTTCTTCTTGCTTCATACAACGATGTATGTCGCGATGTCCGTCGATACCATTGTCTGGTGGGATGTCCTGGCGAAGGCGATTCCCGCGCGTCGGCGCGGACGCGTCCTGGGAGCGAGCACCGCGCTTCGTGGCGCAGTTTCGATCGGCGTGGGCTTGCTTCTCGCCCATCTCCTGGGCGATTCGGGCCCAGGGTTTCCAACAGCCTATACGATCTGCTTCGCCGCTGCCGGCGGATGTTTCATGCTGTCACTCGCTTCGTGGACGTTCGTGGTAGAGCCGGCTGAATCCGTCGAACCACAGCGTCCGACATGGCGCGAATACGCTCGACAGATTCAATCGATCCTGCATGAAAGCTCGCCATTTCGGCGACTGCTCACCGTCCGTCTTCTGTCCGGATTCAACGGCCTCGCCCTCGGGTTCTTCGGACTGTTTGGGATCGACCAATTGGGGTTTGCCCCGGCCACACTCGGGATCTTCGCCATGGTCCAAACCGTCAGCGGCATCCTCGCGGGGCTCTGGTTCGCACGTGTGAGCGAACGGACCGGGAACCATCGGATCGTCCAGATCGCGACGTTGATCAGCCTCACAGGCCCTCTCCTGGCAGTCGTCTTCCTGATCGCGCCGGAGCTTCTGTGGAAGCCGCTGTACGGCTGGACATTCGTGTCAATAGGCACATTCCAGACTGCGCAATTCGTCGGATTCGCCAGTCTGAATGTCGATCTGGCACCACCGGGGCAACGCAGCACGTACGTCGGCCTGTTCAATACGCTGAGCAGTCTAGTGATCGTTTGGCCCGCAATTGGCGGCTGGTTGATCGAGCGAACTTCGTACGGCTTCCTTTTTGGGCTGACCACCGGTTGTCTGGTCATCGCCCACATCGCAAGCTGGTTCCTTCCCTCCGTCGTCGCGATCCCCGAGATCGACAAGCGCGGCAAACCCCCACTGCTCTGAGACCGATCGCCCCGCCTCAGCGGCTCTGCGTCGTTGTGCCTGATGAGCAAAGGGCTTCGGTCTTCCTCGTATCGCAGCGATCTTCTCCAACTACCCCCGGCTCCTGCCGGCATTCGCCGTGGTAAGATACGTAGGACTGCTGACGAACCAAGGAGAGTAACGGACGATGAACCGATCGGAAGGAACGCCAAGGCTGCGCTGGCCGATGCGAGCAACTGCACTTCTTCTGCTTCCCTGGGTCGTATGGACGGTGCAGGAGACTGTCGATCCGTTGCACGGTCCCTCCCGAGAAGACTTGGGGCTTCTAGGGAACGTGAGAGAGGTCATCGTGGAGGAGGCGAGCGTCTTCGAAAGCGCTTCGGAACTCATCGAAGGAAGGCGCGTGGCGACGGAGCGGATTACGTTCGAAAGCGACGGTCTGGTGAGCCAATGGGTCGAGTACGATCGATCGGCCGAGCCCAGATCGACAAGGCAGTACTCGCACGTCGACGGGCTGCTCACGCTGGAGGAGGAGTACCGTTCGGCAAGAAGGCCGTTCGAAGTGACCTCCTATCAACATGATCTCGCGGCAGGTCGAACCACAGCCGAGGTCCGCACGGGCGGCGGCACGCTTCGGAGAACCATCGTGTACGAATACGTTGGGGAAGGTCGACTCGAGGCAATCACCGAGTACGATCCGTCCGGAACCGAGACAAGCCAAGTCCTCTATACGTACACAGGCACCGAAGAACGCGCGGACCGTTACGACCTGGACGGTGAGATCGCCTCATGGAGCATCAAGACATCCGATGCGAGCGGTCGTCTTGCGGAAGTCGCTCTGTTCACCAGCGGGTCCGAGGATACTCCGCACACAATCTCGTACGAGTACGACAGCCACGGCAGCGTCGTCGTCGAACAGAGCTCAGGGCCCGTCACGATCGGCTTCATCGTGATCACGTCGACCCCATCGGAGAAGAAGTCGTCCTACGAATACACGTATGACGACGTTGGCAACTGGACAAAGCGGGTAACGTCAGTCTGGATGTCAAACGATGACAACCCACAGTGGCAAGCAACGACGGTGACGTATCGATCGCTCCTATACAATCCGTAGGCACACCGATACGCGAAATCTGTCCGACCGACTACATCACCTGCCACTACGGCGGTTTGCAGCCCCCATGTCTCCGGCGCACGCTGTCAGCCTCAGGCAGGAGTGCTTGTAGCTGATGCGCACGGGTGGATCTCGCCCTGCTCGGTAATCCGAACCTTCATGCCGTCCTCAAGCCTCCCGAAATCCTCGGCGGCAAGCTGCACAATGGGGATAGCCTCTCCGTATAGCTCTTCAGCCACGATTGCTCCAAGCGTGAGGATTGGCGCGAGCTGTTCGACAAGGATCGCACACGGCGCGTTTCCAGTTCGAATCAACTCCAGCAGAACGGCGCTTCCTGTACTGGATCCCTTCTCGGCGGGGAGTGCCAAGACACGACCGGCAACGAACTCCCCGTGTCGATCATGGCGGCAATCGATAATCCGACCCGATTCGGGATCCACACCGCCCCACAAACTGATCGGCTTGCGTGCCAGAAGGATCAAGCCCTCCGCCGACCCGCGGACCATCGGATGGCCGACCCAGGCGCTCACCAAGGGCTCCTTTTCTCATGCATCCGGCCGGTCCTCGCCGCATCGATGCAGGCATCCAGCGGTCCAAATGCAACCTGAACATCGAGCTCTCCCGGTGCGTAGTATGCGCACTTGCCGGAGTTGGTCATGATCGTCTTTGCTCCCGGCGCGACCACCGGGGAATGGAATGGGCATGTGTCACGAACGATGGTGACCCCGAATTGCTCGAGAGGTCCAAGTAGCCCTCCTCGCCGCGCAAGTTCGAGCATTGGAGCGGCCGCAAAGAGAAGGAACTGCACGTTCTCGTGAACCCGCGCGTTGTCATACCCGGAGATCGTTCGGGATAGTGTCTCGAATTCCGCGTAGCTGAAGTGGGGACAGCCGAGGATGACTGCGTCTACCATCGTTTCGTCGTCCGTGGTGGATAGCTCCTCCCATGCATCCCTCAACTGCCTGCGCGTAATCGACGCCGTCAGCTCCGGTTTGCGCCGATGGCAAGCCACTTCGAGTTCCGGAGCCTCCGGTGTCACGCCCACAAGGTGGAATAGCCCGACAGATCCGGAGGATGCCGCGGCCGCCCCAAGTGCTTTCAGCCCGTCGTTGGATGGACAACTGAGTTGGAGTCCATCGATTGCCGGAACGCGCTCTCCAACTATCTTCCCAACAAGATATCCTAGCGCGGCCCAGGCCGCTGAAGCTTGCCACTCCTCTGCTTGCGTCGATGCGAGACGGACATGAAATGTGGCTCGCCGGTTCTCCACCTGATGCAAGCCAGTGTATGGCACCCGCCCGGTGATTGCGGCACAGATGTCGAGATAGTCGGGGTAGCGGTTTGTGCGCGCGCCAATCACCGAATTTGCATAGGCAACCGCATTGGACTCGCCCCACGCAATCTGCTGCCCAAATCGAGGCGTCAGATACCCCTGATAGGGGGCGCAAGTCCATGCTGGCACACATCCCAATCTTAGGTATGCATCGGCGATCTGCGTTGCCATATCGGCGAACTCGGGATCCACTCCGAGACGTTGCCAGTGTTCGAGGTCGAGCGAGACCATGCTCAACGTCGTCGGGACGGCAACGCGTCCCCCATGATCGGCCAAGTGGTTGACAACATCGAGGCTTGACCGACTCATCAGTGCACACGCATCGATGTGCGCCTGCTCGATGCGCAGCAGCGATTCCGCGCCAACGGCTGTGGCCATCCGAATCACAATCGACATGGCAAACCGGGTTGCTTCGCCATACGCCCCATCCGCCATCTTCCGATCGTCCTCGGTCAGTCTCATCCTGTCGCTCACCTACCCTTCTCGCTGGCTGACAGCCTATCCGCAGAAACACTTGCGATCTACTCCGTGGCGGCTCGAATCCAGCGTGTCGTCCGCGTTGTCGGTGGAGACAACACGTGAGATTGGTCGCCCGCATTTCGGGGACAGGCCGATTCTCAACGCGTCCTGCCGAGCAGCATGTAGCGCGCGGTCCACACACGACACATCAAGATCATATCGATATTCGCTCCGCTCAACCCACGGATCGACGTCAAGTGCAGGATACTCAACCTCGACGACGGTCTCGGCAAACGCATGCGTCCTCCCCTGGCACTCCCAAACGTCTCGACCCGGGTGCTGACTGATGAGCAGCCGCTCGACGGCAATCCGCGCGGTCACCTAGGTGATCGCGCCATCACCGTCGACCACCACCAGTCCACCGTGTGAGCCATCCCAATTCCGACTTCACCGCTCGCGCACACATCGACCATCGAAAACCCACGCTTCCGAAGCCTCTTCACATGCGTCTCCCTGCACAGAATGGCGGAAATGCTCTTGCTGTTGCAGGCTCGGGCACATCGGTCCCGCGATGCGGCTGTCCGGTGCCCACACGCAGCACTCACATGCACTCCATGAGTATCCCGGACAACTGGCGTAGTCTAAGCTGTGATCGAGAGCGCGGAGTAGAGCCTGTGGCAAGCCTTGCGCTCGCCTCCTTCGAGTCGAGGTCCGAGACGCCAGCTCGGACCTCGACACTCTCTGTCAGAACGAAGCACTGGATGCGAACCCGTTGGCTGGTGACCTCTCGCTGTTGCTTCTTCACGATCCACCCGTTAGTCTGACCGTTGGGCTGTGTCGACGACTCACTGACCAGCAACCAGAGCTTGGCAGTCCCCTGTTTGGATGCGTCGAGGTTCCCTGTGATGGTTCGGGGCACATGCAAAGGAGGATTCAGTGACAGAGAAATCACGTGGTCTGGGTTGGTTGAGTTGGCTCGTCGCGGTCGTAGCCATTGCGCTCGCCGTCTTCCTGTTCGTTCAAAATCGCAATCTGCGTGATCAAGTTGATGATCTTGATCTCGCCGATCAGTCAGCGACCGTAGAGGCCGCCATGTCATCCGAGGCGCGTCAAGAGGACGCAGGTCGGACAACGAAGGACACGGTATTGAGTCGCGGAAAGCTCATTCTGGGGGCCAATGCAGCGCTTCCGGGATTCGGTGCCCTGAATGCATCGACCGGCACTTACGCGGGCTTCGACGTCGATTTCGGTAAGGCTGTCGCAGCGGCACTCGATGTCGAGATGGAGGTCGTCCCGCTGACCGCAGGGGAACGTTTCACCGCGCTTCAGACAAGGCAAGTCGATGTCCTGATTCGGAACACAACGTGGACCGTCACCCGTGATTCGCAGGATGTTGGAGCCAATTTCGGCCCGACAACGTTCTACGACGGGCAGGGGTTCATCGTTCGCAAATCAGACAATATCCAATCGATTAGGGATCTCGATGGCGCCACCGTCTGCGTCACATCCGGAACCACAACCGAGGGGAACCTGGCAGATGCCTTCCGCCTGAATGGGCTGACGTTGTCCACTCAAGTATTCGCGGAGACGGAGGCTGCGTTTGGCGCGTACGATGCCGGCGCTTGCGATTGCTACACCAGTGACAAGTCCCAGCTTGCCTCGCTACGGACGACTGCAGCGAACCCCGAGGACCACGCAATCCTTCCGGACACGATCTCCAAGGAGCCGTTGGGGCCGCTGACCCGCCATGGTGATGACGAGTGGTTCGATGTCGTCAAGTGGGTCGTCTTCGCAACATTCTTCGCCGAGGAGCACGGCATCACTCAAGCGAATGTCGATACGTTCACCAGTGAAAACCCGGAGGTGCGTCGCTTTCTTGGTTTGGAGGGCGGCATGGGTGCCAAGCTCGGCCTGGCGGAAGACTGGGCCGTCAACGTCATCCGTGCCGTCGGTAACTACGGCGAAATCTACAACCGTCATTTGGGAGCGTCCGGTCTGGACATCCCAAGAGCCGGTTCGCTCAACGACCTGTGGATCAACGGAGGCTTGATCTACTGCCCGGCATGGCGATAGCGGCGCTGCGCCTGTATGCGTGTGACACAGTGAACGGAACAGCCCGCTGACTGCGGGCTGTTCCGTGTTCCAATGTGGATTCCTTGAAAAGGCATACGACATTGAGGAGCAAGACAGCAGCACACACCACTGCGTTCTGGCGTGATATCCGCGTGCTGCGTGTCACAGGGCAGATTCTGTTTCTCATCGCGATTGCGGGTGGCGTATGGTGGCTGATCCACAACCTGCAGACGAACTTGAGTGACTCGGGACTGGATATCGGATTCCGCTTTCTCGGTGACACGGCCGGTTTCCCGATTTCGGAAGGGATATCGTACGACCCGACGTACACCAACGGATACGCGTATTGGGTCGGCATTGTCAACACACTCAGAGTCGCCGTCATCGGCATCGTGCTTGCCACGATCCTTGGCACAGTCATTGGAGTCGCCCGGCTATCAGGCAACTGGTTGATTCGCAAGCTTGCCGCAATCTATGTGGAGACGGTTCGGAATATCCCCTTGCTCGTCCAACTCTTCTTCTGGTACTTCGCGGTCATGCTGACCGCCCTGCCGATGGTCGGGCAGAGCATCCGCCTCCCCGGCTCAATCTTCCTGAGCCGTCGAGGGTTGTACATGCCTTGGCCTACGCTCACGGAATCCTCCGACACATGGGCACTGTTTCTGATTGGGGCAGGCGTCCTTGCAGTCGTTGTCTACATCGTGCGGCGCTTTCAGCTGCGACGCGCCGATCGCCCCGGCTTCCCGATCGCCTGGGCTCTATCCACGTTCTTGGCCATCGGGATCGTTGGTTGGTTCGCTACACCAGGAACGCCTCTGGCGTTGGATGTCCCGGTGTTTCAGCGGTTCAACTTCGAAGGCGGCTTGTGGCTCTCGACGGCATTCTTGGCGTTGGTCATCGGCCTGGCCACGTACACCGGTGCGTTCATCGCCGAGATTGTCCGCGGCGGCATCCAGGCAGTCAGCAAGGGCCAGACAGAGGCCGCCAGGGCGCTTGGCTTGAAAAACAGCCTCGTCTTGCGATTGGTCGTCTTGCCCCAGGCGCTACGCGTGATTATCCCTCCGGTGACAAGCCAGTATCTCAATCTGCTGAAGAATTCAAGCTTGGCGATTCTGATTGGCTACTACGATCTGTTGAATGTGGGCACGACGATCTTCAATCAGACCGGCCGTGCTGTCGAGATGATCCTTCTGATCATGGCCAGCTACCTGTCGATGAGTCTACTGACGTCACTGGTCATGAATTGGTACAACCGTCGGATGAAGCTGGTGGAGCGATGATCCGAATCGGTCACGACGACGATGGCTGCCCCGCGGACCGCGTGCTGCCTCCCCCGACAGAGCGCATCCCGATCCTCCGCTGGCTGAAGCTGAACCTGTTCAACAGCTGGCCTAGTGCCATGCTAACCTTGGCCGCGACTGCACTCATCGTGAGCGTGGTGTACGGGCTGGGTCGATGGGCGATAACAGCGGCGGAATGGGAGGTTATTCCAGCGAACCTGAAGCTCCTATTGGTCGGCACATACCCTCTCGAACAGCTATGGCGCGTTTGGTCGATCGTCTGCTTCCTGAGCCTTCTCTCGGGCATCGCAGCCGGGCGCCGACGCGGCATCTTCCTGAGAATCTCGTTGGTGCTCTTCGCGGCGACCGCGGTGCTCGCGGCGTTGCCATTTGCAGTCGTCACAAGAGGATGGCTCTTGGGCTGCTCCGGAGCAGCCCTCGCAGGATACGGACTCGGATCACTGACGACACGCATTGGGAACCAGCGATGGATTCGACGCATCGAGATCCTCGCTTGGGTTCTCTCGTTTCCACTGAGCCTCATCGTCCTCAATGGCATCGGGGGCGTTCTCCCTGTCGTCGAGGGGCGCAACCAATGGGGATTCATGCTCAACCTCCTCGGAGCCATTGTGGGCATCGGTCTCTCGCTGCCGCTTGGCATAATGTTGGCTCTGGGAAGGAGAAGTAGGCTGCCCGCGATCCGCATTGTCTGCACGGTGTATGTCGAGCTGATCCGTGGCGTTCCGTTGATAAGCCTTCTGTTCATGGCCAGTGTCATGCTTCAGCTGCTGCTACCGGATAGCTTCCGCCCCGACCTGGTGATCCGAGCGATGCTGACGATTACGTTGTTCTCAGCTGCGTACATGGCGGAGAATGTTCGCGGAGGCTTGCAGGCGATCTCTCGAGGGCAGTACGAGGCCGCCTACGCCCTGGGATTGAACAGGATGCTGACAACGCTTCTGATCATCCTCCCGCAAGCGTTGCGCGCTGTGATTCCAGCGATCGTTGGGCAGTTCATCGCCCTATTCAAAGACACAACGTTGTTTGGGTTCATTGCCATCCTTGAGATGTTGAACATCTCGCGAAGTGTGTTGGGAAATCTTCAGTGGCGGGGGAGAATCTTCGAGTTGTACATGTTCATCGGTGTGGTGTTCTGGGTCCTCTGCTATTCCATGTCGTACATCAGCCGTTGGGTAGAGAAGTCATTGGGAGTCGGCGAGCGCTAGAAAGGAATGGGGTGTACGTGACGAGGGATGAAGGAATCATCGTTTGCCGCGATGTTCACAAGTGGTATGGAGAATTCCACGCGCTACGGGGGATCAGCCTTGCCATGCAGAAGGGCGAGGTTGTCGTGATTTGCGGGCCATCCGGGTCGGGGAAATCCACATTCATTCGTACGATCAACCGACTCGAGGAGCATCAACGAGGTCAGATCATCGTCGACGGCGTCGAGCTGACTCATGACCTCCGCAATATCGAAGCAATTCGGCGAGAGGTCGGCATGGTCTTCCAGCAGTTCAACCTCTTCCCTCACCTCACCGTACGGCAGAACATCACGCTCGCCCCGGTCTGGGTGCTTAAGGCAAAGCGAGCCGAAGCGGATGCCACCGCGATGCGGCTGCTCGAACGTGTCGGAATCCCCGAGCAAGCAGACAAGTATCCCGGTCAGCTCTCAGGCGGCCAACAACAACGGGTCGTGATCGCCAGGGCTCTCGCAATGAACCCGAAGATCATGCTGTTCGACGAACCGACATCAGCACTTGATCCGGAGATGATCAAGGAGGTCCTCGATGTCATGAAGCAGCTTGCTCAAAGCGGGATGACAATGGTTGTGGTCACGCACGAGATGGGCTTTGCCCGAGAGGTAGCAGATCGAATCGTTTTCTTCGATGCTGGCCAGCTTGTCGAGGAAAACTCTCCTGAACTCTTCTTCCACAACCCAGAACATGAGCGGACGAAGCTCTTCCTGTCACAGATTCTGCACTAGGGGTATCGGCGGATGCACCACACAGCAGAACAGCGATACTGATGAACGCAAGCCCGAGCAGCGCTCACGTCACCTGTGGGCAAGGCCAAAGCGAGAAGGAGGCACCGAAGTGACCCAGACCAAACTGATCCCGCGTTCCATCCTGTTCGGCAACCCCGACCGCACAGCAGTCAAGATCAGCCCCGACGGCGAGAGACTGGCATGGCTCGCGCCGCGAAACGGCGTGCTCAACATCTGGGTGGCGCCGATAGGTACTCCGGAGGAGGCAACGCCGGTCACCCACGACGCGAAGCGCGGCATTCGGATCTACGAGTGGGCACACACGAACGAGCACATCGTCTACCTGCAGGACGCCGCGGGAGACGAGAACTGGCACGCGTACTGCGTCGGACTGGAATCCGGGGATGTCACCGACCTCACTCCGGAGACAGGCGTTCAGGTGCAGCTGCAGCACGTGAGCTCCCGGTTCCCAAGTGAGATTCTGATCGCGCTGAACGATCGCGATCCAAGGCTCCACGACATCTACAGGGTCGAGATCCCAAGTGGGAAGCGTACCCTCGTCCTGCAAAACGAAGGCTACGCTGCCTTCGTGACCGACGAGTCGTACCGTGTCCGTCTTGCTGTTCGCATCACGCCACGGGGGGCAATGGAGATCCTCCAGCAGAGCGAAACCGAGTGGACCGTCTTCGCCGACATCCCCCCGGAGGATGTCATGCCAACCGAACTGGCAGGGCTCTCGGCCGATGGCGAGATGCTCTATGTTGCCGACAGTCGCGGCCGGGACACTGCCGCGCTGGTTGCATGGAACTTGGCGACGGGCGAACACCAGGTGCTCGCCGAGAATGACCAGGTCGACGCAAGCGCCTTCTGGATCCACCCAAAGACTCGAGCTGTGCAGGCGGTCGAGTTCAACCACACGCGGCGTCGATGGCATCTCGTGGACGAATCCCTTCGTCCGGATCTCGACCGGCTGGAGGCCGCCATCCATGGGGATCTGCAGGTGACGAGTCGCAGTCTTGAGGACCACCAGTGGATCGTCACTGACTGCGTCGATCGCGGCCCCACCCGCTACTACGTCTACGATCGAGATCGCGGCGACTTGCGGTTCCTCTTCGCCGGTCTTGACGCACTGGACGATCTCCCTCTTGCTCCGATGCACCCGCGCGTCGTGCCCGCGTCCGACGATCTTCAACTCGTCAGCTACCTATCTCTGCCTGTGGGCGCGGATCCCGACGGCGACGGCGTGCCGGAATCTCCGCTACCGATGGTCTTGTGGGTCCACGGCGGACCTTGGGGGCGTGACGTTTGGGGGTACAACCCGTTCCATCAGTGGTTCTCAAACCGCGGCTACGCCGTGCTGAGCGTCAACTTCCGCGGCTCGACCGGCTTCGGCAAATCGTTCGTCAACGCCGGCGATCACGAGTGGGCGAAGAAGATGCATCAGGATCTGATCAATGCCGTCGATTGGGCCGTCGCGGAAGGGATTGCCGACCCGGATCGTGTGGCGATCTCGGGAGGAAGCTATGGCGGCTACGCAACGCTCGTCGGTCTCACCTTCACGCCGGAGCGGTTCGCGTGTGGCGTCGACATCGTCGGGCCATCGAACCTCGTGACACTGCTCGAGAACGTACCGCCGTACTGGATGCCGATCCTGCCGATGCTGACTGAGCGAATCGGTGACCCAGCGACCGAGGAGGGGCGCGCTGCGCTGCTCGAGATCTCGCCATTGTCGCACGTAGACAAGATCAGCCGACCACTGCTGATCGCCCAGGGCGCCAATGATCCTCGGGTCAAACAGGCCGAGTCGGATCAGATCGTCGCCGCAATGCAGCAACGCGGCATCCCGGTATCGTACGTGCTGTTCTCCGACGAGGGCCACGGCTTCGCCCGCCCGGAGAATCGCCTCGCGTTCTGCGCAATCGCCGAGGCATTCGCGGCAGAGATCCTCGGCGGCCGCGCGGAGCCGTTTGCTGACGCGTTCGCCGGTTCGACCGCCGATGTTGTAGCCGGTGCGGAGTTCGTTCCCGGGCTTGGGGAGGCACTCGACATGTAGTCCTAGGAAGCTCCAGGGGACTACGTATCCTGCTGGAATCGAGACGCCGGACGCCAGTGCGAGATCGGCCGGCATCTCGATTGGGATGGACTCGGTTGAACCCGTACTACGGGCCGGAACACTCGAATTGAAGCGTCAGCGAGAAGGACAGTCCGAAGCAAGAGCGCGTCTCGCCGACGGCCAGCGATAAGTAGAGCTCGCCGAACGGCACGCAACACGGCACGTCGCACGCGAGGTACGAGCTGCTCCAACACCAGCAACCACAGCATCGTCGGCATCGTTCGAGGAGCCGAACCGGATACGACACATCACCGTCCGTCGTCATGACGACGACTCGGTAAAATCCGGGCGGCACAAGGTAGCCGGCTTCATCATACAGATCCCATTCCATGGTGATCCAGCGCCCCTTGGGGTCCCCTTGATAGATGACGGAGCGCACGACGGTCCCATCCCAAGCTTCGATGCGCCAGCCGGCGATACTCGGCGAAACCGTCGTCGCATGAGATACGAAGTAGTCGACCGGAGCAACGAGCGAGAACTCGATCGTCTCATTCGACTTGAACGTCAAGTAGCAGTCGGGCCCTTCGACGTCGCCGCAACCGCACTGCGCCCATGCTCCGACTGACATCACAATCACAAGAAGCAGCCCCATCCAAGCGATCGGTTTCATCAACGCACCTCCCGTGCCTGACCCGCGCAACACAAGATCCACCCCCAATTGCCCAACGACAGATGTACACACGAAGGGTCCACAGGTTCCGAGATCCTCTTCGCAGAGCTAGTCCGCATTCTCGAGACAGGCGATGGCAATCCGCACATCGTCGTACTCAAGATCACCGTTCAGCTTCTTCATGATCTTCATCGGGCGCGCGATCCCAGTTTGCGCTGCAACCGATGCGATACGATCGAACGTCTCCCGATCTATCCACGGTTCGGGAGAGGTCAACTCCTTGTCTCGGATGTAGTCGAGCAGGTACTTGAGTGCCACCGCCGGTTTCTTCTCGATTGCACAGGATACCGCAGAGATCGATTCACCCTGATCGTATCGGCTGAAGGCGATCCCTCGCATGAGATCCACCGTCGGCCGGGAACGCCCGCGCGCACGTATCGGCTTCGGAGCCGACCGGATCGTCGGATCTACATCCAGCCCCAGATCGTGGCTGCGTGCGTACTCGCGAATCGTTGCCACGAACCGCTCTCCGTACTGCTGCGCCTTGACCTGCCCAACCCCACTCACATCGAGAAACCGCTCGACCGATGAGGGTCGGCGACGTGCCATGTCCCGCAATGCTGCGTCACCAAACACGATGTATGCCGGAACCGATTTCTCCTTGGCAATCTCACGGCGAGCAACACGAAGCGTGTCGAATAGCCCCCGATGGACGCCCTCCCACGAGTCGCCGGAGGACGGTCGCCGCGACCGCTCGGCTGGTTTGAGGAGACGCGGGGTCTCATCTCCTCGAATGACGTCCCAGCCCCGCTTGGTGATCCCAAGGAGGTTGTACTCCCCCCGCTTCTCCAAGCAACCCTGCCCGACAAGTTGCTCGATCCAATCGCGCACAAGCTTCTTCGTGTGGTCGGACAACAGCCCGTAGGTCGACAATCGATCGTGTCCGCCGTCCAGAATCCGCTCTTCGCGCGATCCGATGAGTACGCCAGCTGTGTGGTCAGCCCCGTAGCGTTCCTCAAGCCGGAATACGCAAGAGAGAATCTTCTGCGCTGTCACCAATGCATCGTCGGCAAGCTCCAGATCGCCGAAGCAGACATCGCAAGCGTTGCAACTTGCGCCCTCCAGATCCTGTCCGAAGTACTGCAAGATCGCCCGGTGTCGACATGTGACACCAGAGGCATACTCTGCGATATCGCCAAGCTTGGCAAGCCCGATCTCCCGGGCCTCGTTCGACCCAGATTGCCCAATCAGGTACTTCCACGTCCCGTAGTCGCCGGACCCATACAGCAAGACACATTCAGCATCGAGGCCATCGCGGCCGGCCCGTCCGCTCTCCTGCTGATAATGCTCGATCGACTTCGGCATTCCGGCGTGGACCACCGCGCGAACGTTCGATTTGTCGATCCCCATGCCAAACGCGACCGTGGCGACAATTGTGTCGACATCCTCTGCAATGAACGCATCCTGGGCCCGCAGACGCTCCTCAGCTGTCAGTCCTGCGTGGTAGGCGGCAACGCTGTATCCATTCTCTCGCAGACGCTGACTCAGACTGTCTACGTCGGCACGCCGGATGCAATAGACAATGCTCGACTCATTCCGATGACGATCCAGAACGTCGGCAACTTGCCGAACCACATCGACCCGCCGCTCCACGGCGTAGATCAGATTCGGTCGGTCGAACGAGCCCACAATCACGTCGGGTTCGTCGAGCCTCAACTGCGCAATGATGTCGTCTCTCACATGACCTGTCGCCGTCGCCGTATACGCATGGATCGCAATCCCCGGAAGGACTCGCTTCAATTCGCCCAGTTTCCTATATTCCGGTCGGAAGTCATGCCCCCACATGCTGACGCAATGCGCCTCATCCACGGCAATGAAGGAGAGCAATTGCCGCTTCACCAAGCGCAAGAACCCATCCATCATCAAGCGCTCCGGCGAAACGTAGATCACCTTCAACTCGCCGGCTCGAAGGCGGGAGACGACATCATCCTGCTCCGATTCCGTTTGGCTGCTGTTGAGGCAATCGGCGGCCACACCGCACTCCACCAACGCATCCACCTGATCTTTCATCAGCGAGATCAGTGGGGACGCAATGACGGCCATGCCCGGGAGCCGGACTGCAGGCACTTGATAACAGATCGACTTGCCGCCCCCTGTTGGCAATACGACAACCGAATCGCGCCCGCACACAACCGACTCGATCGCCTCGCGCTGCAGCGGCAGGAAGCTCTCGTACCCCCAATGCCGCTTGAGAATCTCGACAATCCGCTCCACGTATTCACCGCCCTGTGTCGCATCACCATGTAGGTCGCGCAACATCCCGCTACTGCTCGATGTAGATTCCCAACAGGTCCCTGAGCATCGTGGAGGCAGACGGAAGCGGCGTCGGTTCATCGATGATCGCGGTGATCTTCCCGTAGATATCTGTCTCGAACAGGATCCCCATTCCCGTTGCGCCAAGACGTCCCAGCGGATGATCAAGCGGAATCGCCATTGGTTCGACGCAGAGCTCGTAGCTTCCGTCCTTCAGCTTCTGAGCCGTCGCGAGAAGCCGGACGCAGCCTTCTTGGCTGTTCATTCGCAGCCAGGAGAGATCAACGTCGCGTATGCCACGCATCTGGATGTCGTCGATCCCGACGTCAAGATCGAGTACGGTCTGCGCAAGAATGACGAGTTTCGCCGCAGCATCCCAGCCGTCGAGATCCCAAGCCCCGTCGCCTTCCAGTGCGCCACCTCGGCGCGCCTCCTCAATTGCCTCATCCCAAGCTGCGCCTCCGGCCAATCGATCCAGCACGAAGCCGGTCGTCAGGTTCGGTACCGTAGCGAGTCTTCGAATCTCCGCTCCGCGCAGATCACGGGTGCCAATCGCAAGCACCGGGAGCCCTCCGGCCACCGTCCCGTCAAACCGAAGCTGGACCCCTCTCTTCTTGGCAAGGGAAATGAGTTCCCGATATGCGACAACGATCGGTCCCTTGTTCGGAGTGCAGACATGAAGGCCGCGATCGAGTGCAGTTCGAACGTGGGACAGCCCCGGCTCCGCACCGGTATCCAGGCAAACTGGAGACGCCTCACATACTGCTTGCGCAGCAACGGTCTCAATCATCTCCCGCCCCGTCATGCCCGGACAGCCAGCTTTGGGCATGTCGCTCACGCTGCAGCCGCCTTGCTTGATCTCATCGATCGCGACACCATCAAGCCCGCACGGTGCAATTGCCGCGCCGCCGCTGTCTGCTGCACCGACGATGCGGAAAGACAGCCCATACTGCGTTCGCAGTGCCGACTGTTTCTCCGTGAGAAGACGTGCGAACCGTCGCCCGAGATTCCCGATTCCTACGAGGAGCACATCGACTGTGCGCTCTTCCATCATGTATCCCCCCATCGATAAGAGCCTCAACACCCTTGAGGATACACCGAGGATCCACAGCTTCGCACCCCGATGGAAGACCGAGCGTCGACACTAGTCTTGCGTTAATGATTGGGCGGCCACCAGAAGGAAGCGCTCGCGGAGCTGTGGTGGCCGCCATCCAAGGAGGACACGTGAGTGTCTCTCAGATCGAGACTACTGTGTCGCCTGGCACGCATCCCGGACGCATGAGACCCGAAGTCCAGACAGTCGTCCGATCGCATTGATGCAGCGGATCCTCGCGCAAACATCTATCGCCAGATATGCGTTGTCGCAATCGGGGACAGAGGATCACCCACCACAACCGGGAGATGAAGTCGCTGCCACGGTAGCGTCGGCCGAGCATTGGCAAGGCGTAGGGGGATCCTCTGAATTGGCAATCGCGGTCCGTGGCCGCGATCATCAAAGCCACCTCGTGGCGGCCGTTGCCGCGCGACGCATGAGGCTTGCATTCGCACACACGCCAGGGTGATAGCGGATTGAACCGTATCTCGGCGAGCTGCGACACACCGTGCAGAGGCCGCCGTTCGTAGGCACCAGGGAGAGCACATGAAATCGTTGCAGCCATCAGGGATGTTCGGTTTCAGCATCGTTTGGCTCGGGCAGGTCGTGTCGCTGCTCGGTTCAGGGATGACGCAGTTCGCTCTGACGATATGGGCGTGGCAAATCACAGGGCAAGCAACAGCACTTGCATTGGTCGGATTCTTCGGATACTTCCCCCGAATCATTTTCACTCCGCTTGCCGGTGCGTTGGCAGATCGGTGGAATCGGAAGGCACTGATGATCGCAAGCGATCTGGCCGCGGGAATCGCAACCATTGCCGTCTTTGTGCTGTACAAGACCGGCGAATTGCAGATCTGGCACTTGTTCGCTACATCGGCGTTTGCCGGCGCATTCGGATCGTTCCAGTTTCCCGCCTATCAAGCGTCGATCTCTCTGATGCTCCCGAAGGAGCAGTACACGCGTGCCAATACGATGCTCGGCCTCGCTCACTCGATCTCCACCGTATTCGCTCCGATGGCAGCTGGAGCGCTGCTCGCATTCCTCGGAATCGGCGGGATCATGACGATCGATATCGCAACGTTTCTCTTTGCCATCGGAACACTGTGCATGGTAACCATCCCTCAACCTGCAGCACATCACATCGCCGCAGCGAAACAGCGCAACATTCTCTCGGACTGCCTTTTTGGGTTCCGGTATGTTGCTGCCAGTCGGAGTTTGATCGGACTGCTCATTCTCTTCTTCGTGCTGAACTTCCTGATGACCTCGAGCGGAACAGTCCTCTCCCCCATGATCTTGGCAAGAACGGGCGATAATGAGCTGATTCTCGGCACGATTCAGATGCTGTTTGGAATTGGCGGCATCGTCGGCGGTGCTCTTGTCAGCATCTGGGGGGGCCCGAAGCGGAAGATGCTTGCCCTATTCGCAACGATCTTCACAACCAGCCTGATTGGCTACGTTATCCTGGGTGTGGGGCGCAATCTCGCGGTCTGGGGAGTCGGAGCGTTTATCACAACGCTGCTGTTGCCAATGGGGAACGGTGCGAGCAGCGCGATCTGGCAATTGAAGATTCCGCCGCATCTCCAAGGACGCGTGTTCTCCGCACGCATTCTCATCGGGCAAATTGGGGGCGCAGGAGCGATTCCTCTCTCCGGCATTCTCGCAGATCGCGTGTTTGAGCCCCTAATGAATGGCACGAGCGCTCTGAGTCGAGCGCTCGTGCCGCTTGTAGGGAGAGGCCCCGGTGCTGGTATGGGCCTGATGTTCGTCGTATTCGGACTGCTCGGTGCTGCTGTTGCGACAGCCGGTTTCGCCTACCGGCCGATCCGCGAGATCGAACGCATTCTTCCCGATATCGATCCGAGCGACCCAGCGGAATCGGCCCCACCCATTACCACGTGATCAGGAACCCGAACTCCATCAGGTCCACACCAACACCCAGGACGTAGTCCACGCCCATGGTGAATTCCATGCTCGGCGTGAACGTAATCCCCATGTCGAATGCGAACTTCCCGACATCGAACAGATGCGTGCTGTTCTCGTGGAAGAAGACCGACGCTTCGAAGTCAAACGGCCCGCAGCAGGCGCTCTCGTCGGCTTCGATCTTGTACATCTCCCAGTACTCGCCGAGGATTCCAGGTTTCGAGACGAACGCCCCCCAAAATGAGATCGCAGTGAATTCGATGTTGCCGACATCGCATTCGAGCTTGAAGCCGTCGACATGGAGTGCATCGAAAGCCAGCATGCCGCTGGTCTCAACGCCCACATACAGCTCCACGCAGGCAAATGTGAAATCGAAGTCTGGACTGATTGTGAGCGACTTCGATTGCTCGGTGAACTCGATTGTGACGTCAAACGTCACCCACGGGAGGTTGAGAATCGCGATCTCTGAGACAGCAAAGACAACCTTCTCGAATCCATCACATGTGAAGTAGATCGTCGCATCGACCTCTGCGCAGCAGAACGGGAAATCGACTCCAACCTGGAAACTGGAGAAGTCAAGATCGCATTCCCCAATTGGATCATCATCATCTCCGAATCTGGCGGTTGCATCGATGTCAACGATGCCTGTCGTTCCTCTTCCGCGCAGGGTCAGGAACACGTCCTCATCGTACAACTCGAGTGTCCCGCTGAACGTCACCCCCGCCAGATCAACCGTCGTCGTTGTGGTCCACTTCACGAACTCCGGAACCTCCGGATCGAACGATAGAGCTGATGAGATGGTGAATCCGCCAATCACTCCTGTGGCCGAGAAGTCCTGATCGGACCACCCCGCCTCGTCAAGCTTGCTCAACGAACTGAACGTCCAATCCCCAACGGCATACTTTACCAGCAGTTCAGTTGAGTACGTGAACGCATCCACAAATGATGGGGTCTGCGGATTGATCTCGAGGTCGATCCGCCAGTGTCCTGTCATCACTTGGGCCGAGCCGGCAAGCGCAAATCCTATCATGACTACAGCACCGAGCAAGAGTACGCGTCGCATTGCCCTACCTCCCTATGTTTGGAGACATGCCGGCTGCAACGAACAGGAACGAAGAGCAGTGACGCCTCGGAGAGGCGCATCGATGCGTGTTGACACCATGACCGAAGGCAATCTTCGATCGGCGGACCATCATTACGGTCGTACACATCTTTCGCTAGCATCGTTGGTTCCTTGCTGTTGAAACCAGCGGCTAGCAGACACCCGGTTGGCACAAGGCTAGCGCAGGGCACGGCTTTCCGAAGTTCTGCACGATCCGTCCAAGACGGACATTCGTCCGTGTTTCACAGCTCGGATCGCACCGGTGTCTGGCTCTCGCGCGCATGTGAAAGCTGACGAGAGCAGCCAGACATGGCGCATCACGCTCTTGATACATGTTGAAGGATGTGGATACTGTTCAGCTGGTGATAAGATATGCACAGCACGCAACTTGCTGATCCATTCCATCGTTGGAATCCCGGAAAGAGACAACGGATCCGCGATCTTCCCAGTGCGGACCGTCCTCGCGAGAAGCTCCTTCGCAACGGCGCCGCTTCCCTATCGGATGTCGAGCTCCTTGCGGTCTTGCTCGGAAGCGGAACCAGACGGATCGGCGTGCTTGATCTCGCATCGAGGATCCTGCGCACGTTCAACGGACATCTTGACCAGGCCGATGTGGTGGAGTTGCAGTCGATCGTGGGCGTTGGAAAGGCAAAGGCTTGTCTGATTGGATCCGCATTGGAGCTCGCTCGGCGACACGTTTCGAAAGGAAAGCATGCAATCCGCGAAGCGGCTGATGCGCTTCCCTATCTGCAGTCGATCCGTGGGAGAAAGCAAGAGCACTTCGTCTGCATATCGATGAACGGCGCAAACGAAGTGATCGAATCCAGGATCGTAACCGTCGGTCTCTTGGACACGAACCAGGTTCATCCACGCGAGGTGTTTGCAGATCCGATCAGTGATCGTGCGGCGTCAATTCTCGTTGCACACAACCATCCATCCGGCGCGCTCAATCCCAGTCCGGAGGATCTTGCACTAACTCGCCGAATCGTCCATGCGGGAGATCTTCTAGGAATCCGTGTTCTCGACCACCTAATCGTCACTGCGGATGGATTCGTGTCGTTGAGGGAAGCGGGGCACATCTGAGCCGTCGCCCCTGTTCGTGCAATCCGCCTGGGCGGATCGTGCCTATGTTGGGTTGGAGAATCATCTCGCCCCGCAATCGCACTGATATGGCGACGTTGGCATCGTGCTTCGCAACGGTATCCGGCTTGAATCTCTCTCCTGGCTCATCCAGGCTGACGCGCGCCGCAGCACGCGCCAGCCTGTGTGGCACTTCCAGTACTCGCTAGAGCAGATCCATCGCGGCGCTTACCGATATGTCGGTCGACCACCCGGAGTCTCCAGTGCTCCTAGTGAACGATGTTTCAACGAAGACATCGATGCCGGAGATGTCGAAACCGAGTGCGATACCCGCAGAGTGGCTGGCCGTAGCGTCGAGTCCGGCCGGTTTCACTCGTTGCAAGACGTAGTCGGCGACAATCGTGCTCTCTTCGGTGATTGCATACTCATAACTGACCGATGCGCTCAGAGTGTTTTCGTTCATGATATCGAACGGCCCGGAGTAGCTTGCGTGGAACACCAGCTGATCGTTCGGCCCAAAAGCAAACGCCGCGTCAGCCGATCCGCCGACCACAACGTTCTGATCGCCGCCGTACGGATCCAGGAGCTCATAACCAATTCCTGCCTGAATCGCCCAGCCGCATCGACGCTCGTCTCCCACGAGCAGAATGACTTCCTCGATGGTGAGCAGGGCGCGAGCATCCAACTCGACGCCAGCCGCTCCTTCAATGAGTGTCTCGATCTCTGCGACAAGATCCTTCAGCGTGTCATACTCTATTCGTCGTCCAATGGCTGCGGCGATTGACAGCAGCACATCGTCCGCAATCGGATCCGTGAGAGCGTTGAGCTCAAGAAGCTTCTCTTCCATGGTGATCGCCTTGGCAAGCGGCGTTACGTCGCTGAATCGACCGATACCCCCGCCGACCTTCACATCCACCCCGGGGCGAGGCTGCCCCGTCGCTAGCAACGCCTCAAGACCACCGAATGCAAACAACAGCGACTTCTCGATCGGATAGTATCGGAACGTCGCCGCCCCCTGCCCCAGCCACTCCGTAGGAAGGAAATCATTCAGTGTTAGCTCGGCTGCACCAGCCAGTGAGAAGCCGTAATTCGGTGAGTCGAACAGCTGGTCGTAGTCGAACCCAAGCCTCCCGGAATTCACATCGATGTCCGCCGTGTTTGCATCGTCGTAGTACCGATAGCCAAACGATAGCCTGGCATCGGTCAGCGCAGTTTTCGGAGAGTGATACTCACAAATCGACAGCCCCCATGCATTCACCCCAACAAGCAGGAGCAACAGAACTAGAACCACACCGAGAACCCCCATCTTCCTCATGACGCACCCCTTTCTGAGTTCGTACAATAGCACAGAGTGTACCGCGTGAAACGCCGGCTGTGAAGCCAATATGTGGAACGCCCGAACAGAGAGAACGGCCCCGGTTGACCTCACGACGATTCGCTCCCAAGATGGTGGAGAAGAAGGGGGATGCCACATGCTGCCGACGCCTCTTGCCTGGGCAAGGAAGATCCTCAAGATTCTGAAATCGAACCTGTCGCCGAACCAGATCGCGTTTGGCTTCGCGCTCGGGATCCTTGCAGGGCTACCTCCCATGGGACTCCACGTCATCATCCCGTCATCCTTGGCCCTGCTGGCACGCTGCTCATTTCGAGCGTTCCTTGTTTCAATGGGCCTGTTCAAGATGATTTCCCTCGGTATCGCTCCGGCAGCACATGCCATCGGAAAGTGGTGCCTCGACGCGAATCGCGGGCTTGATGCAATGTGGCGGTGGCTGTTCCAGCTTCCCGTTCTCGCCCCGATGGGGTACGGGCGGTACCTGTTGTTCGGTAGCCTGATCGTTGCAGTATTGATCGCGATCCCTGTTTTTCTGCTCGTTCGCTATCTCGTACTCCGATATCGGGTGTCGCTCTCCGACCGAGTTTCAGAGTGGACGATCTCCAAGCGCTTGCGAGCCATGCGGAGCATCACCCTTGCCCGCCGTCTCCTCACCGGAGGCGAAGCGAAGTACGCTGTCACCACGCCTCCACATGGCCTGTTCCGCTATGTCCGAAGGGAGATGCTCATCGGACTCCCGATCGTCTACGCCGTCTGCTATCTCCTCGCCGCGCTGATCGTACCGCTGTTCGCAGGGACGATTGCCACGTCAACTGCCTCTTGGGTCGTCGGCGCGGATGTGACGGTTCAGGAAAGCGCGTTCAACCTCCTCACCGGAGATCTCACACTCGATGACCTGCACGTTCAGGACCCGAACGAGCCCGATGAGAACCTAATAGAGATCCCGCGGCTCACGCTGGACGCGGGCATGCTTCCGCTGCTCTCCAAGCGGGTCGTGTTCAATCGTGTTGCCATTGCCGATGTGTCGCTGCATGTGAAACGGGAGATCGATGGAACGCTCAATATCGACAACACCGCCTCAGGCTGGAATGCCGATGGGTATCTTGCGTGGGCAAGCGAACACGCCAGGCGGGTCGATTGGCTCGGACTACTCAGGAAGCTCTTCGAACACATGGGAGATTTTCGTCCGCTTGCGCTTCGCAGCGATCCATACGCCCCTCACCGTGGCGGGCGCTCATTCCCGCCGTTTCATCCGGCGTTTTCGATCGAGCGTCTCGAGATCGGTCGTGTCCTGATCTCGTTGGAGGATGACTTTGAGCCAATTGGTACGAGTCCGCTCCCGCCGATTACGCTCATCGAAGTCGAGCTGACGAACCTCGCATTCCCAGTCGATCTGCGAGATGGCCCCGTTGTTGTTCGACTGCACGGTCAGTGGGGAGATGATCCGCAGTCGGGGTTTGAGCTCTCGGCACTGCTCGACGCGTCTGGCCGTACCTACACGCTCTCCGTCACGCGACTCGATCTTCCGCGCCTCGTGCGCTTCTACGCGACAACGCTCCCTGCCGGAATCGAATCAGGGAGCCTATCTCTTGTCGGAACGCTCCGCCAACACGGAGCCACTGCAACAGGTACCGTCTCATTCCTCTTGGAAAACCTGCACATACGAGGAGATCCACAACAACCGCTATTTGGGCTCCCGGCCGAGACATCCTCCCGTGTTGTGGACGGAATCAACCACTACGCGGAGAAGCTTCCAATCGTCTTCGGGTCCACGATCTCCGGCAGCTCGGACAAACCGGAACTCGAGTGGGAGGCCCCACTTCTCAAGATTGCCAGAGAAGGACTCCTGATGGCCGGGCGCCGTGAGTTCGAGACGACCATCGATCAGCTTGGTGTGCAAATCGCCAATCTCGGGGGGATCACTGATATCCCGCTTCCCGAGGCCTATGAGACACTGAGTGTGGAGACAGAGAGCGCCGCGCGACAGTTGATCGAAGCGGCTGGAAGCGATCTGACACACAAGCTGACGACCCCAGGATCCGAGCGCGAATCAGCTTCGAGTGACGATCCAGCAAGCCTTGTCAAGAACCTACTGGAGCGTCTATTCGACGCCCCTCGGCAATCCGGAGACGATACTGAGACGGACCCCCAGTAACATGCGAACTGCGAAGCCGTTGGAAGTAGTGTTGGTCTCCGAGAGATCTTGCATCTTCAGCGGATTCGGGTAAGATCTATAGATAGTTGTGCCCTCGGCCGGCCGGCTGAGGGTCGCCATACAGGACAGGGAGGTGCCAGCGATGATGAATGAATCCAGAGAAGTCGACGTTCGGTCCCTCCGGGGACGGACCGGGTAGTCGGTCTCCCGCTCGTCAATCCAACTTCTCAGTAGATCCAAATCGGCTTCATCGGGCGCACGATACCTGTCGTGCGAGAGAACACTCCGACATAGCTGTCAACGAGCCACTCTTTGAGTGGAAGTCCATATCGTAGATCCGGATCGGTCTCCGCGATGCGCGGGCTGGCGTCGACGTGCGAAGAGGATCTCGCAGGCAGTTCATCGTCTCCGGTCGCAAGACGGATTGAACCGAAAGGCATGAGAACACGCACTGACATGGAGGGAGCAATGGGATCGACTGGGTAGTGACGCCCCATACGTTCAGCGTCGAGGTAGGTCAGAGAAGACAGATCAGCACAGCAAGAGGGCTTTGAGGAAGCGAGGTGGAACACGATGTTCACAGCGATTCACGCAGAAGCGATGCATCAAGTGTTCGAAGAGCGCCTCAAGACGTCGGAGTACTGTCGGATGCGCAGAATAGCATTGCGCCGATCCCGCGCTCGAAGTACGTTGCGCCGCGCGATCGAGGAAGTTCTCCGACACGGCGTCGAGCCTCACGAGGTAGAACACGAATTCACATTCACTCTTCGAGAGGTTACAAGCCGGTAGTCTCAAGGGATCACCGGTTATCCCAGGCAGACGAGGGGGGGCGCATGGAGCGCTCCCCCTCAATCCATACTACGCAAGGAAACCCGTCTCAACGATTGGCGAATCGAGCAATGCCCGTGTAGGATTCCATTAAGGCAAGGGGGAAACGGCGGCGCAACCGGCGGCCGCTGAATCGTCACACGGATCGAGGAGACGACAGATGAAGGTACTGGTTACCGGGCTATTCGAGATGGCGGCGCTGCATGCAATTCGGCGCTTCGGACAGATGGGATACGAGGTTCACACAGCGGAGGGACACTACCTGGCATTCTCAGGCTTCTCAAAATACGTTTCCAAGAGGCATCGCGTCCCCAATATGCGTCACAATCCGGACGCGTACACCCAGCGTGTGACAGAGATCCTCGAGTCAGGTAACTACGACTACTACTTCCCATCCTACGAAGAGATCATCCCGATGAGCCACCACCGCGACCGCATCCTGGCTGTGACCAAGACGCTCCTCCCGGAGACCGACACGCTGATGAGACTGCACGACAAGCAACGCCTGGAAGCCTTGGCACACGAGATCGGTATCGACTCCCCTAGAGCCTTCTACCCCAAATCGGCCCAAGAAGCGCGTGACCACATGACTTCGGTCGAACTGCCCGTCGTTATCAAGATAACGAAGACGTCGGGTGCAGCCGGGTTCCGAAAGATCTACAAGCGGGAGGACCTGGAGAAAACCTACTTCGATGTCGTTCAGACCAACAATCTTCCCGAGTCCGATCTTCCCATGATCCAGCAACTCGTCGAAGGCCCGACGACATGTACGCTTCACTTGTGCAACCAAGGCGATGTGCTCGGTGAGGTTATGTATCAGGGGCTTCGGACCATGCCTCGAAACGGCGGAACGACGGTCTTCCGCGAAAGCCTATCCGATCCAGCCTGTCAACAGGCTGCTGCGAAGATTGTCAAGCATCTCGATTTCAGCGGCCTGTGCGGATTCGACTTCATCACGGACACGAAGACCGGGCGCCCGTTCCTCGTCGACGGTAACTGCAGAATCACTCCAGCAGTAACCATGGCGTACCATGGGGGGTGCGATCTCATCGAGGCGTGGGTTCGCGTGACAACCGGGGAGGATGTCCCGCCGCTTCCGCCAGCGCACACCGGTGTGCGAACCAAGATGCAGTTCGCAGACTTCATCTGGTTGCTTGAGAGCTACGGTGCCAGCTTCAAGAACTGGTCCGAGGAACGGAAGCTACGAAGAGCGTGGTGGAGAGAGAAGGGCTTCCACTACGACATTCATAGCTTCAGCGATCCGATGCCAAACATCATGATCTGGGTCTACATCCTGACCAACTGCTACAAGCTGATCTTCACCAACTTCGATTCCGCACAGCTGTTCATCTTCCACAACCAGTACGTAGAGAAGACAAGCTCGCCAAACTAGGCATCGAAGAGGAAGATCACGGAGCACCCGAAACCATAGCGCCACGGCGCACAAGCTCCGCGACAATGCGTTGCGCATCCGAGCCGCGAGTCCAGTCGACAGGCGCCTCTGTCACGTCGATCCGGTCCCCAGCTCCCAGCCCCAAGTTCTCAGACAAGGGAGTCAGATCGGATACACGGGTACCGGAAAGCCCGAGAATTCTGAGTTCGGGCATGTACGCGAGGACCCCGATCTCCGCGAGTGGGTTGCCATCCAGCCACAGTTGTTCAAGGTGTGCCAAATCAGCCAGCGGCTCGATGTTATCGATTCGGTTCCCCCACAGACTGAGCCGGCGAAGCTCGACACATTCCGCCAGCGGAGTGATATCCACGATCTCATTCGAGTCCAGGCCCAGCCCCTCAATGTTCGTTAGGGACGCAAGCGGAGACAGATCGCCGACTCGGTTCCCTCCCAAGCTTAGCTTGACGAGACATGTCAGTTCGGCAAGCGGAGAGAGATCCTCGATTCCGGTGTTCGGAAGACCAAGCCAAACCAGCTTCGTCAGACCGGATAGGGGTGAGAAGTCCTCAATCGGATTCCCGCTCAGACCGAGTTCCGTCAGTTCTGTCAGTCCAGCGAGCGGCGCAATGCTCTCGATTCCGCTATTCCAGAGGCCAAGCCAGCGCAGTTGCTTCAGTCCTGCAAGTGGCCCGACATCGGTAATGAAGTTGAAGTCAAGATCGAGAATCCTGAGGTTCCTCAACTCAGTCAGCGCCGACACATCTGTAATCAGGTTGCTTCGAAGACTAAGCACTTCCAATTGCTGAAGCCCCGAGAGCGGTGTCAGATCCGAAACACGATTCTCCCCCAAGTCGAGGTGGACGAGATTCCGGCACAGCTCGATTCCGCCCAGCTTTCCAATCTCCTGCCCTGCAGCATTCAACTCGATAAGACGGAGAAGGTCGGATCGGTGGAGCGACGCCGTCGAGATCCCGAGCGCGTCGCGAACTGCGCCCTCCAATCGGGAATCATCGAACCGAACCGGCGGCACATAGTCGCTGAATGCGATCATGCCAACGATAACGGCAATGGCGACGACGACTCCTCTCATCCTCTCACCTCGACGAAGTGTATCACGGGCTATCGATGTCGTTCAGAGGAGAGGGAGGGAGGGGAGCGGCTCTCGTTCGCTACCCTCCCTCCAGAGTCAAGGAGGCGTCATGGTCATTCCGCAACGCTCCTAGAACTGTACCGTGCGTCACAAACGATGCCGAGCGCGGACGTCGGACGAAGATCGGACGTCTGGTCTTCCCGGGCCCGCGGGATGTCGGTCGATACAGTACGACACATGGGGTCTTCGAGAGATGGACGCCTGGCAGGGTCCGCTCAATCCGAGGATCCCGTCGCGAGCTACAGGCTCGCGAGAAGCGACTCGATTACTGCTCGGAGCTTGTCGAACGTCACCAGGGGGGCGACTTCGAATCCATGACTGCTCGCACGAATGTAGCCGAGGCACGCAACTCGCGGAGATGCTCCGATCGAGTAGACAAGGCTGGCGTCACTCGCGGCTCGATCATAGATCACCGGCTGAAGATCGACCCCCACATCGGATGAGACAGTCATGATCTCGCGCAGCAGATCCTGATCGTACACGGCCGCGCGGTCCTGGCTTCGGATTCCTGGGCTTCCATCCAGCGTCACCGGACACTCCGGCACAAGCGCGCTTCCATCGATCGCAATGAACAGGTCGGGGCGTTCGCGCATTGCCAAGGCTTTGGCACCGAGGCCGCCAACCTCTTCTTCTACAGTGAAAGCAACGATGGTCGGAGATCTCGGCAACGCATCGTCTGTCTTGAGCTGCTCAAGCACCTGCAAGAGGCACACGACAGATAACCGATTGTCGAATGTCCACGCTGCAACCCAGGGGTCTTTCGAATCGCCGAACACAGCGGGGCCGCGAGCATCGCGAGCGGGGACAATCGGTGTGCCAACTCGGACTCCTGCATCGCCAACCGCCTTGGCTGAGAGTCCGGTTAGAACACGAATGCCCTCCCAAGCGGGGCACTCGGAGGCCTCCATGGGTGAGTGACCGGACCCCATCGAGACCACACCCAGGATCGATCCGGCATCGCCGAGGATCTCGACCGGTGTCTCGCCGAGCTTCCATGGGAGCGTCCCGCCAAGACGGTTCACATGCAAAGCCCCATCCGATTCGATCGCAGTAACAACCAGTCCAATCTCGTCAACGTGAGCCGCGATACAGCAGACCGGTCGCTCGGTGAAACGTCCCTCCAGCCGGATCAGAACGTTGCCGATCGGATCCACTTCTGGCGCGTAGCCAAGATTCCGAAGCCGATCGGCAATGAAGGCGATCATTCGATCCTCACGCCCGGAGGGCGATGGAATGGCGAGCATCTCTGTGAACAATCGAAGCCCCGTGTGGTGATTCACGATACGGTCCATTGTGTTACTCGCCCCCTGCGCCGTCATCTTTGCTTGTGCCAAGCTGCTTCGCATACCGCTCCAATTCGCACACAGCGCAACGATCCTCATCGGCCATCGCACGGAAGAACGAACAAGCCTCGCCGCCAAGCTCCGCAATCCGATCATACAAACAGCCTGTGATACGCTTCCGCTGAGCTGCCAGGTGAATTGCCTTCTCTCGCGTCAGTCCGGCGGGCTCTCTGACACGGACAAGAAGATCCAAGAGCAAGGGGGCAACCGCCGTTTTCGACACCAGCTCTTCGGGATGCATGCGGGAGAGCATCTCCGCGCGTCCATGCTCGCCAGCCGCCAATCGGGCGAACCACGCTTGGATCTCGGGGAGCTCCTCCTGCGGCGCCCATCGCTTGAAGAAGGCCTCCGCTTCCTGAGATCTGGCAACAGCGAAGTCAAGCACAGCGCTCAATTCATTCCGCATCGGACCCCCATTCGCGATCTGTAGACGTACGCCTCACGTCCACACGGAGAGTATAGGCTGTAGCACTGGATGGCACGAGAGCTAGGGGCACTTGAACTATCTGCCATGGGTCCTACAGCCCCGACCGATCTACCGGGAGATCGATGTCGAATCGGGTCCCTTCGCCCAATACGCTCCGGACCGTCATCCTTCCTTCATGCTCGCGGATCAGTCCGTAGCTGATCGATAGGCCAAGCCCCGTTCCCTGATCGCGCGACTTCGTGGTGAAGAACGGATCGAAGACGCGATCGACGGTCTCCTTCCCCATGCCCGTCCCGTGATCCTCTACCGTCAATCGCATCCACTCGCGCCCGTCCTCCGTCACCATGCGCCCTCGAATGAGAATTCGCTTCTCTGCGTGTGGATCGGGAAACCGCACGTTTAGTGCATCCCGTGCATTGGTCAAGAGATTGATCAGGACCTGTTGTATCTCCTGGCTTCTGCAGTTGATCTTCGGCAAGTCCTCCGGCACATCCAGCTCAAGTTGGATCTGGTCCTTGCGGAAGAGCGCCGAGCAGAGGGAGAGCGACGCGCTAACAATGTCAGCGATCCGCGCGGGGCTGTGGTGCTCCTTCTCATGCCTTGAGAAGGAGAGTAGATTACGAACGATCTTCGCGACCCGTTCTCCCTCCGCCCGGATCCCATCGGCAAACCGCTTCAGCTTCGCGTCGTTCACTCGATCGCTGATAAGCTGCGCGTAATTGATGATTCCGGTAAGTGGGTTGTTGATCTCGTGAGCAACGCCGCTCGCCAAGGTTCCGATGGATTCAAGCTTCTGGCTTTGGCTCAGTCGAGCCTCGATCGCCTTTCGCTGTGTCGCATCGATGGCGAATGCAAACTCATACTCGTAGCCACGGAACTCGAGCACATGTGCGACCATATCGACCGAGAAGATGCTTCCATCGGACCGCCGGAGCACGCGTTCGGCGAACAGTGAGCCAGTCTTTTGCAGCTCCGCCCAGAAGGCAGACCTTTCTTCTCGCCTGTAATCAGGATCGATATCCCACACCGCCATTTCGAGCAGCTTCTCCCGTGGAATCCCCAGTTCGCTGCACGCGGTGTCGTTGACGTAGATGAGTCTCCCATCGGGAAGGATCCAGAAGATGCAAGCGCGTGACGTGTCCAGCGAATGCCTTGCCAGCTCAAGGAATGCTTCGGTCTCACGAGCCATCGTCACATCCTCCAACGATACGACAATCCGATCGCCTGGGATCGAGAACGCTTGGATGTGCAGCGTTCGCTTGGTGGGCAGCGTGTCGAGCGTCAATTCCTCATCGAGCACGTCACCACCATCTGCGACAGAGAGAAGCGCGGCTTCGACATGACCGGCAATCTCTGCGGGCCAGTGGGCCCGCGGCGGCGTCCCCAGTCTTCCTTCCAGCTGGAGGAGCGGTGCCGCCGCGCTGTTTCGGGACACAAGCACAATCTCAGCCGCTCCGTGACACTCGTAGATCAGAATCCCCGTCGGAAACACCCTGATGGTTTCGTCGGCAGTCCGAAAGGCCTCTGCAGCACGTCGCTGCTCGGTAACATCTAACCCAATTACGAGAACCATCTCCGGCTCACCCTGTGCGGAGAACGGCTGCTCGTGAAGCTCGTACGTTTTTCCCGTTTCGGTCTCCCAGTCCCTAACGTGGGTTTCATGTGTCTTCAGGGACAAGAGGGTCCGGCATTCCCCACACGCTGTCTCCCTGCCAAGAAGAAGCTCGTAGCAGCGGCGCCCCTTGGGATCACCAAACAACTCGATGAATCGCCGATTGGCGAACGGAATGCCATAGTCCTGAGCCTGCAAGTACACGAATGCAGGCAGTGTGTCCAACACGGCAAACAGACGTTCCTTCTCTGCCGCAAGCGCCGCCTCCGCTGCCTTGCGGCCGGTGATCTCCTCCGATACAACCTGTACTCCTGCAATTCCACCGCCCGCGCTATCCACGCGGCTGTACGTTGACAGGACCCATTGGAGTCCCGTTGCCAGCTCAGTCCGATCCTGATACGAGGCTATCTGCTGGGTCTGCGACGATTCCGTGATCCGCCGGAGATGCTTCGATCCCTCCTCTTCTCCGAACAGCTCGATTGCGGTCTTCCCCTCGAATTCCTCCGGAAGTCCACCCATCTGCACTGCAGCAACTCGCTTGCACCGAATCAGCGAGCCATCCAACGCGTAGAAGGAGACGCCAACTCCCATACGCTCGAATAGGAAACAGTGTCGTCTCTCGCTCTTTGCAACCACTTGCCGAAGACGCTTCGATTCACTGATGTCGCGAGCAATCCCTTCGATGGCTACAATCCTGCCGCCCTCATCATGAACCGGAACATGATGATCCTCAGTCCATACAACGTGGCCATCCTTGTGGATCCATCTCACCTCATGTGCTTGAGCAGCCTCAGCTCTTCCCTGGGCAACTCCTTCCAGAAGATGGCGGTCTTCCGGGTGTACAACCTGCAGACCGAGCAGCGGGTCGGCGTAGTATTCTTCCGGCGTGTATCCGGAGACCGCCGTGACCGCGGGACTGATGTAGTCGAATCCAGGCCTTGGGACGATTCGATAGCGATAGAGAATGTCAGGGGCCCTCTCGGCAAGATGCCGGAATCGAACCTCGTTCTGCTGGAGCTCTTGCTCAGCGCGCCTTCTCTCTGTGACATCGAGGCCAACACACAGCGTCAGTGCCGAATTCCCCGATCGCGGGAGGACCTGACTGCGAATTGCGTAGGTTATCCCCTCCGAACTCGTCCACTCCGTCATCTCCAGCTCCGCAGCGTTTCGGGCCTTCATCGGAGGGCAATCCGGACACAGGGCATCACGACTGCCGGCGGCTTCGCAGCCAAGACCTGTTCCAGGGCTTCCGAACAGATCGCGGAATCTTTGGTTCGCATGAAGGATCGTGCGATCAGGCAATGTGAGGCACGCGAACGCGTGGAGGGCATCGAGTACGTCAAATAGAAGCTCGGTCTCCCGGTCCGGGGTGGTCAGGATCCTCCGCTGTCCGATGGCGCTATCGATTGTCTGAGACAGCCGTGCAGGCGACAGCTCGCCCTTGGAAAGGCAATGCCAGCGTTCTTCTTCCGCGGCTACCCGAGAAACCATTTCGGCGTCCTCGTCGCTCCTCAAGACGATCACCGGCACGGAGGACAGGAGGTGTTGCACTGCGCGAACTGAAGCAATGTTGTCCCGCCCAGGCAGGCATAGGAATACCACATCCCAATCGGGACCATCTGCCGGGACCCCCTCCAGACTGCTCACCACGAGGATCTCTGGCCGCACGGGCAGAGCATCCAGCAATCGTTCCTCAAGGAAGCGTGCCTCCCCGGCATCCTCCCCGACGAGCATGATGCTTAGAGGATCACCGATCACGTTTGTCCCTGGAGCCGTAACCCGTTCCCTCGGGCCGTTTCTCTCGATACATGTCCCGATCTGCGGCGCTCATCAAGTCGCTGAGCGTCGGTGAGGCCGTCGGGTCAAACGGTGCAGCTCCGATGGACACCGAGAGGTCATGGATCGCCTGGTTCTTCTCGCTCTCTTTGGACAGAGAGGCACGAAGTCGCTGGATAAGCGAGCCGATTCCAGGTGGATGCGCCTCGACTGCAAGGGCCGCGAACTCGTCGCCCGCGAGCCGCGCGATGATGTCCGACTCTCTCATCGAACTCACGAATGCTCGGGCAACGGCACACAGTGCTTCATCTCCCACCAGATGGCCGAACGTGTCATTGATCCCCTTGAGGCAATCGACGTCGGCCAACAGCAAGACCGATTTGCGCCCGTTTCGCTTGGTGACCCGCAGGCTCTGCTCGGCAAGAAGTCGAAACCCCCGGCGATTGTACAGCCCGGTGAGAGGATCACGGAGGGCAAGCTCCGCAAGCTCCTGATGAAGGGCATGGCGCTCCTCGGCATAGCGAACCGCGTGAAGGAGTAGGTTCCCGGCAAGTTCCCCCTTGATGAGGTAGTCCTGGGCACCTTCTCGAACCGCTTCCCGCGCGACCTTCGGATTGCTGTGCCCGGTCAAGATGATGATCGGGACGTCGGGAGCCTGCGCTCGCAGTCGATGGAACCCCTCGAGTCCCGCGCCATCTGGGAGACTGAGATCAAGCAGGATCAGATCAGCCTCGCCGTCATCGAGGATCGCCATGCTTTCGTCGATTCGAGCGACAGATCGAAGTGAGTACGTCGGACCTCCTGCCTTGAGAATCTCTGCCACGAAACGCACGTCGTTCGGATCGTCCTCGATCAACAGAATCCTAGTGGACATGGCTCTTGAGAAGAAGAGCCACTGCAACAAGCCGTCTCTTCATCGCAACACCTCCATTCCCAAGACTCGACATCATAGCGTCGACAGCCGCAGCCCGGCAATGACAAGTGCCATGCGCTTCGCCCACCGGAACTCCACACGATCGCCGTCGATAGCAATCTCACCATCGCCACCGCTCGACCAATCGATGGCTATCGGGGACGTTAGGAAACGAGAAGCGATGCTGCTAGACTCATTGGGGTTCCATGGACGCCGGATCGTGAGGATCCATACTACTTGCGGAGGATGTGTAATGGGCAACAGGGACCGGTCGAGCGAGCAGATGCATCCGGCCGAGCACGAGCTGTCGCTGCTAACTACACAACACATACCTCTTCCGTATCAGTCGCTTGACTCAAACGGGACGATCCTCGATGTCAGTCCGCAGTGGCTTGAGCGTTTCGGCTATACGCGAGAGGACGTCGTCGGGCGCTGGTTCGGCGAGTTGCTGGCACCGGAATCGCAAGCGCGATTCCCTGCCGCATTCAAGCGTTTTGTCGGCGAGGGGGCGGTCCACAACAAGGAGTTCGAGCTCCTCAGGAAGGACGGCACACGGATCTCCTTGTTGCTCAATGGACTCGTGGAATGCTCAAGCACCGGCCGCTTCATCAAGACGCACTGCATGGTCAGTGATATCACGCAGCTCCGACAGATTGAAGACGAGCTTCGCCGCAGTGAAGCCCTTTTCCGGGCAACGCTTAAACACTCACCCGATACACTGTACATGCTAAATCTGAACTCAGGGGAGATCGAGTTTTTCAACCGCGAATCGTTCTGCGGCTACTCCGATGACGAACTCAGAAACCGGGACTCCATTCTCGCAGCGATCCATCCGGACGACATCGACGCGGTGGTCGAGCATTGGCGCAGCTTGACGCAGGATCTCGAGTCCCCAGCGAGTGGTGTGGAATACCGTCTGAAGAGTAAGGCCGGCGGGTGGGAATGGATTCGAAGCCGCGAGACCGTGGTCGAGCGGGATGCGCGCGGCATGCCGGCGAGGCTTCTAATCACCCTGTCAATCGTAACGCAGCAGAAGCGTTCAGAGACTGTGCTTCAAGCCGAGCGCGATCGCGCACAGAAGTATCTCGACGTCGCAGGCGTGATGTTCATCGTCATCGGTGCAGACCAAACCATCGAACTCATCAACAAGAAGGGCTGTGAAATTCTTGGCGTCACGGAAGCTGAGATCGTCGGCGCAAACTGGTTCGATACGTTCATTCCGGAGACTGAGCGCTCCCAGATCAAGCGGATCTTCAACCGGTTGATGGCCGGGGAAATCGAACCTGTCGAGTACTACGAGAACAGAATCCATACCCGAGAAGGTAATGAACGACTCATTGCCTGGCACAACACGGTCCTGACGAGCGATACAGGAGACATCGTCGGCACACTGAGTTCGGGCGAAGACATCACGGAGAGCCGGGCATCCGAGATAGCCCTTCGGGACAATGCATCACAGCTTCGCCGTCTGCGCACGCGCCTGGAGGACGCGACGGAGGAGGAGCGCCGGCGCATCGCCCGCGAGTTGCATGACCAGGTCAGTCAGAACCTAACTGCGCTATCAATCAACATCACCGCAGCTGCATCGGAGCTCATAGAGTCGGCGGAAGGATCTCGACAGCGGCTGAACGACGCATCGTCACTGATTGAGGAGACAGCCGATCACATACGAGACCTGACTTTTGATCTCCGCCCACCGGTACTCGACGATTTCGGACTCGTCGCAGCGCTTGAATGGCATGCAGCCCGAGTCGTTCATCGAACTGGACTAAACGTGTGCGTCGAAGGCAATGAACCCGTCCCGCGTCTACGTTCGCAGGTCGAGATCGCCCTGTTCCGGATTGCCCAGGAGTCCTTGACGAACACCGTCAAACACGCGCACGCAACGGCGGTCTTCGTTCGAGTGACATCAAACGAAGAATCCATCCGGCTTGAGATCGAGGACGATGGTGTCGGACTCAAATCTACCCAGGCTTCGCGGCAAAGCAAGACAGTCGGCTGGGGCCTCCTCAACATGAGAGAGAGAGCCGAATCGTTGGGTGGGAACATTTCGATTGAATCCTCCGAAGGGCGTGGCACAAGGACAGCTGTCGAGGTCCCGAGATGACAATCCGCGTGATGCTCGCAGATGATCACGCAGTCGTCCGGGATGGACTGCGGATGGTCCTGGAGGCTCAATCCGACATCGAGGTCGTCGGCGAAGCAAGCAATGGTCGCGAAGCTATCCGACTGGCAAAGCGGCTTCGCCCAGACATTGCAATGCTGGATGTCGCGATGCCCGAACTGAACGGGATCGAAGCCGCTGAACAGATCCATGCACTGAGTCCATCGACTCGAATCGTCATTCTCTCCATGTATTCGACGAGAGAACACATCCTCCGTGCGCTGCGTGCCGGCGCCATGGGCTACCTGCTCAAGGAGTCCGCTGCCGCGGAGGTGGTCACCGCTGTGCGCGAAGTCTCCAGCGCAAGAAAATACCTGAGCAACAAGGTCTCCGATGAGGTCATCGATGCGTTTATCCATCCGAATGGGCCCCGGCAGGTCGAGACGCCACTCGATCGACTTAGCCCCCGAGAACGGGAGATCCTGCAGATGGTCGCCGAAGGAAGATCGAGCATCGAGATCGGGAAGACGCTCTTCCTATCGCCGAAGACCATCGACACGTACCGAAGCCGGCTGATGCGCAAACTTGGGATTCGTGACATCGCCGGCCTTGTTCGATTTGCCATCCAGCACGGTGTGATTTCCCCCGAGTAGTCGAGCCTTCCCTACAGAACAGATCAAGAATCTCCTACAGACAACGCGACGGTCATCTCATACGCTTGCCACAGCATGCGAAGACACACGAGGGAGGCAGCGCCGAGATGAGTCGTCGAATCGTCCTCGTTGTTGATGATCACGCTGTGCTGCGGGGGCTGCTGAAGTCGCTCCTCCGGAGGTGGTTCCCTGGTGTAGGGGTCGTCGAAGCGCTCGATGGAGAGACAGCTGTGAGTCTGGCAGCCGAGATGAGGCCGGATGTGGTGATCATGGACATAACGCTCCCCGGAATGAATGGCATTGAGGCCACTCGATTGCTCAAAGCAGGCCTTCCAAACACGTCCGTCATCATGCTGTCGGTACATGAACTCGACGCATACCGACGGGACGCAATTGCCGCTGGGGCCGACGCATACATCTCCAAGCGGCACATCCACTCAGCCCTGCAAGGATCGCTAGCCCGAATTCTTGCCAGCCCACTTGGCTCGCCAATGAAACGAGAGGCAAACACATAATGTGTCCCGCGAAAGCCCCCCGGCCGGTCTCGATCCTGCTGGTTGAGAGGGATCCCGGGAATGCGCAACTCATCTTGGAAGTGCTGCAGGCAACGGCCTCCGAAGCCCAAGTCTGGTGGGTGAAGGATGGTCGCGAAGCCATCGATCTCCTGCTTGAGCGAGATGTCCACATCGGCGTTCCGTATCCAGACTTCATTCTGCTCGATCTGGATCTCTCGGATGCGGCTGGAATGGATGTTCTCGTTCATATCAAGAGCCACGATGTGCTTCACAGAATCCCCGTCGTGATCCTCCGCACTGCGATTGAGATGGAGGAAGTCGGCAATGCGTACCGTTTGGGGGCGAATTGCCTCGTCCAGAAGCCACTCGATCCAGACAGGCTGCGCAATGTGATCTCTGTGATCGAGAAGTTCTGGTTATCCACAGTCAGCCTTCCTCCGAGATTGTCCGGTCAGCCGGCCGCAAGATGCGCTGACGCTTCGCATGAGCGAAGGAGGCAATGATGCTGGCAAGGCGAACGTTCCGCGTGCTCCTTGTAGCGAGCGATCCCGTGAACGCCCACACGATTACGAAGCTCCTTGGTAGCGGGAGTTCTGAGGGGTTCCAGGTTCGTGCCGTTCCTCGGCTAAGCGCCGCTATTGCCATGCTGTCCCGAAACGCAACGGACGTGATCCTTCTCGAGCTCGATTTGCCCGACGCCACTGGACTCGACGCAGTAGATCGTCTGCACAGCATCACGGACTCCACTCCGATCATCGTTCTAAGTGACTTCCGTGAGGAGCAGACCGCGCAGCGCGCTGTGTTCAGAGGAGCACACGACTACCTCGTCCAAGATCGTTTCGACGAGCGCCTGCTCAGGCAAACGATCCACCGTGCTGTGGAGAGAAGGCCGTCAGACACGTGGCTCTGCCGAATACTGTCTGAGTGGGGAGGCGAGGCCGCCTTGGTTGTGCATGATGGTCTCATTCGCTTGGCAAGCGCCAGAGTTGAGGAGCTCCTTGGGTATCCACACGGGGAGCTTTGTGGCAGACCGCTCTCCAAGTTGCTTCACGCCGGCGACTTCCCGCTGCTCGCAGATCGCCCCCCTCAGATACTCCAAGACGCCGTCTCTCCAGATCCGCACGAGGCACAATTCCTGACAAGCACTGGCGCCGTGCGATGGTTCCAGGTATCCACGAGCCGTATCGGATGGAGCGGCGAAATGGCTAGCCTCCATCTCTTGACCGACATCACAGGACTCAAGGCCGAACGGGAGCACGCAGCCAGGTTGCTTCGGCGGCAGGAAGCAATAGGCAAGCTAAGCCTCGCTTTGGGGATCGCATTGAATGAAGACGATGCGTTTCGAGTTCTCTACGAGCACGTCAAGGATCTCCTGAATGTGGATGGATTCGTAGTCTCGCGTCTTGATGTTGGAACACGCAAGATCCGCACAGGATTCGTAGCCATGCAGGACTCCGAGCAGGATCCGACAGCATATTCTCTGACGTCTCTCGAAGGAGAAGGGCAAAGCGCCCTACACCGTGTCATACAGTCAAAGAGAGCCATGTACATCCCCGATTGCGTCGATGCGATCCCTCGAACGCCGTCATATCACACCCTGTCCGATTGTCCGGCCACCATGGACGAACACATCCAATCGTGCGGCAAATCAAGAGACACCGTTCGCTCTGTCTTGCTCGCGCCGATGTTGTTTCGTGACGACGTGATTGGCGTACTCCAAGTGTGGTGCGGCAGGCCGAGTGCTTTTCAGGACGCGGATCTGGATCTGCTCTCCGGAATGGCCAACATTGCCGCCATCGCAGTCGGCAACTCTCAACTGACTGAGGAATTACAGGCTCAAGCCGCTCAGTTGAGATCCGTGATTGAGGGAGTCGTTCACACAGTGTCCGCAGCTGCAGAGACACGGGATCTCTACACTTCGGGGCATCAGCGGCGTGTCTCTCGCTTAGCGGTTTCCATCGCGGAAACCTTGGAGCTCGACGTGCAGGTCATTGACGGGGTCCGCATTGCAGGCTTGTTGCACGACATCGGCAAACTCGGAATCCCATTGGAGATTCTCGTCAAGCCGGGTGCTTTGTCGAGCACCGAGATGGGAATCATGAAGTCGCACCCGGGAACTGCGTTTCGGATCCTTCAGTCGATCGCCTTCCCATGGCCCATCGCGGAGATCGTCCATCAGCATCATGAACGGCTGGATGGATCTGGCTACCCCCGCGGCCTGATGGACGACGAGATCCTACTCGAGGCACGGATCATCGGAGTCGCAGATGTTGTAGAAGCCATGGCATCTCATCGACCGTACCGCCCTGCGTTGGGACTCGACTGCGCATTGGCCGAGATCAAAGCGCACAGGAATTCGAAGTTCGATTCTCGTGTGGTTGATGCGTGCGTCGAACTGCTCACGACTCGTGGCTTCTCTCTTGACTCGGAGGATCTCACATGACAGACGCAATGGCAGGATCGACTGCCCCGAACGCTCGCGAGTTCGAGCGGCTCCACCGACACATCGCAGACAACATACAACGTTTACATCAAAGCATCACAACACCTCGGGACGATAGCCTTCGGAAACCCGTCGGTGGAGCCGCTCGGATCCGCAGCAGAACCTCACATCAAGTCTATGGTGCTCCCCTTGTCGAAGCCAAATCCGTTCCCAGGGTGACGCTCATCCCTTCTCTCCGCTCCCGGAATGGAGGGCATCGGACACAGCCCCGTGAGGTGTTCCCGGCTGATCAAAACCCTGCTCCCCACCAAGGCGAGCGTTAGACCGGGACCTGAATTCAAGCTACCCTTCCCTTGATGGGAGGAGCAATGAACGCCACCAAGTGGTTGTTGTCTGGAATTCTCGCAGGGCTCATTGGGCTTGCAGCCGCTGCGTCACCCTTCCTCCATGGACCGTATTGCGGGGCTCCTGCCAGAAACTCGATCACCATCAGCTGGTCGTCCGTCCTGCCCGTTCCAGCGCGCGTTGAATACGGGCTGCAAGCTGAGTTCATCGCAAGCGGCCTGTTGCGAGAATCCGTCCGCCTTCCCGCGAGGGAAGGCTCATCGACAGTCCATGTTGCACTAAAGCATCTCGAGCCGGGGACCTGCTATGCGTACCGCGTCGTCCTCATGGACAAAGATGAAGAGCTCAGCAGCAGTGTCGGTTGCTTTCATACAGCGCCAGAGGCAGGGGAGCCGGTACGCTTCGCCATCCTTGCGGATACTCAGTGGCAGCTGCAGCAAGCGAATGTCCTCCAATGGGTCGGAGATGCCATTGCATCGGATCCGACGCCGTTTGACTTCATCCTCCATGCAGGAGACATCGTAGAGCGTCCATCTGACGTGTACTGGGATCATTGGTTTGCCTCGTTTGGGCAGATGCTCCTGCGAGCGCCGTTCGTTCCCGTACTCGGCAATCACGAAGAGAACGATGACTCGTATTTTGAGACGTTCTCCCTGCCTCCGGGAGAGGGAAAGGAGAGCGAACAGTGGTGGGCTCTTCACTGGGGAGACGTGGTCGTCATCGGACTCGATACCAATGCAAGAAGAGGAGCCGACATCATCGCGCAGCAGGACTGGGCACGGAATCATCTCTCCGGCCCAGAGCCACACAAGTTCGTGATCTTCCACCACCCCGTCTATTCATCCGACTCGTATCGCGACACGGGAACAGCTCTCGAAGACACCTATCACTCAATCTTCGTCGAGCATGGCGTCGACATCGTTCTAAACGGGCACTCGCACCATTATGAGCGCATCGCATGCGACGGCGTCACCTATCTCGTTCTCGGTGGAGGTGGCGCCACACCGCGGCGCATGCAGTCCGAGCCGATCGAGCAATCCAAGGCCCTAAGCGCGGGTCACTTCTTCTACACACGCATCAACGTCTCATCAAATCGGGTTCGTGTCGAGACCGTTTCCGTCGCCGAGTTGCTGGCGGACGGCACGGTTGCACAGAGCAGTCACTCGCTCGACTCGTTCGAGCTGCCAATGGAAACACCGGAAGACTCTTCACCGGCAGCATGGATCATTTTCATTGCCGCGATCGCCACAGGGATCGTGGTCTTCCGCCTTCTCGATGGTCTTGCCGACTGACCCTGTGCTCGCTGCGATTGCCAGATGCTTCCCCAACGCGTTTGCTTGAGCTGAGGATGCCTATTCCCAGACGTGATGTTCAATCGTGTCGGTGGGGTTGCGAGGTCGTCATATTCTGGTATTCTTATACCATATTTCGCTTATAGGAGACTCAACGTGGCCGACCTGATTCGCATGTCCGAAGCAACGGCGCTCGCCCTGCACACAATGGCCGTGATCGCCGCAAGTGAAGAAGAGCCGATATCGACAGCGCGTGTCGCCACGGAACTCCGTGCCTCAGGAGCACACCTTTCGAAGGTTCTCCAGCGCCTGGTGCGCGTTGGATTGCTCAACTCCAAGCGGGGTCCGACCGGTGGGTACGTGCTCGCGAAGCCGGCCGCCAAGATCAGCTTGCTCGACGTCTATGAGGCACTCGAAGGCCCACTCCGTAGAGATGGTTGCTTGTTTGACGAACCGATCTGCGGCCGGGTTCAGTGCATTCTCGGCAATCTCATCGGGCACCTGAGAGATGAGACTCATGCGTACATGAGCACGACATCCCTGAGCCAGATTGTCCAGGGACAGAGGAGGTAGGCAGTGTACTGCTATCAATGCGAGCAGACGAAGGACGGCGTCGGATGCACGGAATTCGGAGTCTGCGGCAAGGATCCCACGACCGCGGCGCTTCAGGATCTACTGCTCTACGCGACAAACGGGATTGGAGCGTATGCCCACCGTGCACGGCAGCTCGGAGCGCGCGATCCGATGATCGATCGATTCGTCATCGAGGCGTTGTTCACGACGATCACGAACGTCAATTTCGACCCCGCGCGACTCGATGCACTTGTTGCTCATGCCATTGAGCTTCGAGAGCAAGCTAGGGAGCTCTATGAACAGGCATCTCGCAGTGCGGGACATGAGCCCGAAGTCCTTGCCGGTCCGGCATCGTGGCAGCCTGCTCCGACGCTGGATGCTCGGCTCGCGCAGCAGTCGGAGATCTCGATCGATGCGCGAAAAGTGAGACTTGGCGAGGATGTCGTCGGCCTTCATGAGCTCCTGACCTACGGAATGAAGGGAGCTGCTGCGTATGCCGACCACGCACTAATCCTCGGTCAAGAGGACGAGGCAATCTGGGCCTTCTTCCATGAAGCGCTCAGCTTCCTTGCCTCTGAGCCGACAAATATCGATGCACTGCTCTCCATGTGCCTGCGTTGCGGCGAGGTGAACCTACGGATCATGGAACTGCTCGACGCCGCGAATACTGGCGCATACGGTTCGCCGCGGCCGACCGCCGTGAGGATCGAGCCGATCGCCGGGAAGGCGATCCTCGTTTCCGGGCATGATCTCCGAGATCTCGAGGAATTGTTGAAACAGACCGAGGGCACTGGCATCAACGTCTACACGCACGGCGAAATGCTCCCCGCACACGGCTATCCCGGGCTGAAGAGGTTCGCCCATCTTGCCGGCAACTACGGTGGCGCTTGGCAGGACCAGCAGAAGGAGTTCGACACGTTCCCCGGCGCCATCCTGATGACGACCAACTGCATCCAGAAACCACGTGGAGGCTATCTCAATCGGATCTTCACCAGCGGCCTCGTCGCCTGGCCGGGCGTAACGCACATCACAAACTCCGACTTCAAACCGGTGATTGAGGCCGCGCTTGCCGAACCCGGCTTTTCCGAAGATGGTGCATCGAGAACGATTACCGTCGGCTTCGCCCGGGATGCGGTGCTCGGTGTGGCCGACACCGTCATCCAAGCCGTCAAGGACGGCGCCATCCGTCACTTCTTCCTGATCGGCGGGTGCGACGGCGCCAAGCCAGGCCGCAACTACTACACCGATCTGGCGCAGCTCGTCCCCAACGACTGCGTCATTCTCACACTCGCATGCGGCAAGTACCGATTCAACAAGCTTGAGTTCGGAGAGGTTGCGGGAATTCCAAGACTCCTCGACATCGGGCAATGCAACGACGCCTATTCAGCCATCCGGATTGCGACAGCTCTCGCTGATGCATTTGACACCGATGTCAATTCGCTCCCGCTATCGCTCATCCTATCTTGGTATGAGCAGAAGGCAGTCGTCATTCTCCTCACGCTTCTTCATCTTGGGATCCGCAATATCCGGCTCGGCCCGTCGCTTCCCGCGTTTGTGACGTCAACGGTTCTGAACGTTCTCGTTGAGACGTTCGGACTCGCGCCGATCACAACGCCAGAAGAGGATCTCGCCGCAATCCTTTCTTAGCGCGCGCTCACCACAAAGGCGGAGGATCTTCACGATCCTCCGCCTCCTCACACATCGATCGTGTGCTCTTCTAGTTCTCGCTTAGGATATGCTCGTCGTAGTCCGCTTCTAGTCGCTGCTTGTGCTTGCGTTCTTCGTTGGCGAGCGCAGTGAACAGCGACGCAGCATCCCCACCAAGGGAGGCGAGCCGCTCGTACAGAGCGACGGCCCCCTCCTCGCGCTTCATCGCCAGGATCATCGCTTCCTGAATCGACATGTCCTCGCTTGCCCCGACCTCGACAAGGACGTCGGACAGATTCAGATCGACCTGCTGCCCGCTGTCCACCGCAACCATTTCTTCCGGCGTGATGCGTGAGAGCGTCTCCATATGGCCGTGTTCGGTGGCAGCCAGCTCGTCGAACAGCTGTTGAACCGCTGAGCTGTCGACCTTCGCAGCCCACTCCTTGTAGAACGCTTCAGCTTCTTGCTCCTTGGCAATGGCGAAATCGAGCGCCTCGCGCAGCTTGTTGTTCACGGGACCTCCTTGTTTTTCGACACGTATTATCCTCCGGTCGCCAAACCAACTCCAGTCCAGGAGCACGTCCGTCCGCCATTCGACGCGCTGGCTCTTGGCGTGACTGCAACAGCCGGACAGCCTACCCCCACAGAGCAGGCTGTCCGGTGCTCTCAAGCACCGCATGCCACAGGTCACCCTCCAGATCAACGCGCTTGGTTCGAGCGATGACCTCGCGCAGCGGCACGTGGGTATACTCCCCGTTCCAGTAGCCGGCAAGCAGCCCCGTGCGCCCCGACATTCCTGCATGGACGGCGTTCCGTGCGAGATCCGAGGAGTAGACCGAATCGCTTGGATTCGCAGGAGCACTACGGATTAGGTAACTTGGGTCAATGTACTTCAGCGTATGCTGCATTCCTCGCTTGGCCAGATCCTCGGCAATCCGCGTTCTGAGAAAGGCACCGATGTCAAGCAGAAGGAGATTCCCCGATGCATCACGGTCCTCCGACTCGCCGTCGCGCAGAAGCTCCTGCCCGGTCCCCTCCGCAACGACAATCACTGCGTGTCCGCTCGATTGCACGCGAACAGCCAATGCCTCCAGCAATCCTCCCGGGCCATCGAGGATCAGTGGAACCTCCGGCACGAGAACGAAGTCCGCATCTGCCGCTGCGACGGCGGCACTGGCAGCGATGAATCCCGAGTGTCTTCCCATCAACTGAACCAGGCCGATCCCATTGCGATAGGCCTTCGCTTCCGTGTGGGCGGAGCGGATCGACTCGACGGCAATCGAAAACGCGGTCTCGTACCCAAACGTCTTGTCAACCAGAGGAATGTCGTTGTCAATGCTCTTCGGAATGCCAACCACCGCGACCTCAATACCATGACGAACGGCCTCTTCGCAAACCGCATCAGCACCACGCATGCTCCCGTCCCCACCAATGACCAGGAGAAGCTGGATGCCCATCGTCTGTAGCGTCGCAAGAACCACCTGTGGCGGCTGAGGTCCACGAGAGGATCCGAGGATGGACCCCCCGTCGTAGTGGATTCCCTCGACAGAGGCGGCCGTCAGCGGTATTGGTTCGATCTCTTCATTGGGGTTCATCCCCGCGAATCCGTATCGAAACCCCCAAACCTCATCGATCTGATAGTGATTCAGGAGCTCAAGCGTAGCGGAGCGGATCGCGTTGTTTATCCCTGGGCACAGACCGCCACACGTGACGATTCCGGCTCGGAATGTGCCTGGATCGAAGTAGAGAAGCTCGCGCGGGCCCGCTCTCTCGAATGCTCTATCCGACCCGCCGTTCTGCGTGGGGCTCCCTCGGGTCGCCAGCGCGTTCATCCGGACAAACTCGTCGTCGCTGACAAAGTTATAGATCCGGTCTCCCTTGATCGTAGAAAGTCTCAGCGGCGATCGAATGGTCGCTTCTCCCAATGCGGGGACTGCAAGGTTCGGACTTGGCCCTCGATCTTCAGCTTTCATGCCCGCAGTCTACCATGGATCAATCCGAGGTCCGTCGAGTGATGGAGCAATGCAAGCTTCGTGATTGCCTGCGATTAAGACACCAACGCAGTCCTTCTATCGTATGGGGCCAGCGACCAGGCGGCTTGTTGATGAGTCTCAGAGGCTCTTGTCGGGCGTGCCAATTCACCAGACGCTAGGTCGATTCGCCAACAGGTACATGCCTCCTGGTCACCGCAATCCCATACTGTGCTCGCGCCTGCTGGGGATCACACGGCCGCCAGCTTGATGCGCTACGTGTCGCGCATCGATAGTCCAGCGGGCCGATCCGCGTGCAGAGCGATACGCAGGATCCGTTGCGGATACGAGCACACCGGATGGTGCCCAAAATGCGCATCTTCAGGCTGTAAAACGCACATCACAGCAACGTCACTCATCTCCCGTCGCGACTGGAATCGTCAACAGATCAGCAGAAGCTCAACCGTAGGAGAGAGAGAGGGGCGGTCACTTCGGGGCAACTGAACAGAGTGGCCGAGTCTTTCGTTGCTGTGAGCCTCTTCACACCGTACCTTATAGGAGAGCCATGAAACGACCCAGACAGCTTGATTGGATGCATTGCATTGTGATCATCATTGTCCTGGCCGCAGCAATTTCTGCTGTCGCTGGGTGGCTAATCCATATCAGAACAGCACAATCGGTCGCCGTCACTCTACGTCACCGCACGGCCGCGGCCAGCGGATTCGCGGAGGCCGCGGAGACATGGATCAGCGCTGAGGCTGAAGAAGCTTGGATCAGCCTGGACGCTCGCCAGTCATTCCATCGCATTGTCGAGCTGATGCTGCTCGACACAGCGACGTACGCTCAAGTTGTGCTGAACCAAGCGGTCATCGTCAGCGCAATCGATAGTAGCTGGGCGCATGCTATCCCTCTCCCACCTTCGGTTACACCCGTGGGTGAGAGCAATGCCGTACTCCAGTCGATCGAGGGGAGGCTTCTGTGCGACGTGACCATCCCGATCGGAACGCAGACCCCCGAAGACCCGTACGGTATCGCAAGCTACACACGTGTCGGATATGACTTGGCGGTGTTGTCAGGTCACTTGTTGACGATTCGCTTGGCCGGCGCGGGAATCGCGGTTGCAGCGTTCTTCCTTGTCTGTCTATGCGGGGCATGCTTCCTGGCATGGCTAGACCATCGTGGTGTCCTGACAAGCCCGCTCGCTGGAGCCATCCAATCGCTCTCGGTGTCTTCTCGCCATTGCGCGCCCCTCTCGCTCGACGAGCACGCGAAGCAGGTGACGCTCCATGGGGAACCTCTTTTTCTTCCGCCCAAACCGTTCGATCTGCTCTGTCTGCTGGTACAAGAAGGCGGGAGGGTCCTCAAAGAAGATGAGATCATCGGAACACTCTGGCCCAATGCGGATCTCGCCGACTCCAGAGACATTCGGCAGTGTGTCTACTTGCTGCGCAAACGCCTCGATGCCGCAGCAGCTGGTGCCAGCGCTTGTGTCCAGAATGTCAAGGGGTTCGGATACCGATTCGACGAGGCGGCGCTTCGCGGACTGGTTCCTCCCTGTGACCCTGAGCCCGCTGCGAGCACGTAGCGACCAGTACTCCCATATCGGCGGTCCCATCGGAGGATGACCCTTCCGACCTAGCAGCCGAAAGGGTCACGGACTCCGTCTGGCTCCCCGTCTGTGACTACTATCAAACCGCACACGGCCTTGTGATCCCGGCTGATCTGCTAGTCGAGGTCGGAGCTAACCAGCCCATACGTAGATGATCGCTACTCTGCCATGCTTAAGGGAACTTCTCGTCTGGAGGGCTTGAGGGGAGGTCAGATGATCGCCACAGGAACTAGATATTTGGTGGGAAATCCATTGGGATCGCTGCTTCGGTCTATCCGATCAGGAACCTCCAGGCTCCACACCTAGGTACTCAAGGATGTCCTGCACTTCCAGGGCAAACGGTGTGGCCTCGTGCTCCTCTGACAGCAAGCTCTCCAACTCTTGAATGACCCTGGTGCGATCATTGAACTCATGCTGGCAGAATCGGCACACGCTGGCTTCGATTCTCACAAGCTCAGCACATCGCGGGCATCGCTTCACGAGAGATTCGTCGCGTTTGTAGACATACGTTGACTCGTTCGCCACAGGTAAGCCAGCACACGCAATCAACCCGAATACGCCCAAGAGGAAGCCAGCAACTAACCACGCTGTAGTGCCATAGCCCTTCTGCTCTGCCAGATAAGAGCAAAGGCCGCCAGAAATCACGGCCTGCGCGACCAACGTAACCACGATGTATGTCATCAGGCCCTCCTTGTTCTCCCATGGTAACGTGAATGGAGGGATGAATGAACCTCAGCTATGAGAGTGACTGGTGGCGAGGCGTCTCGGCCCGTGCGGATCCCGTAATGCCCAATCGCAACGAGCGTCACCAAAGGCGGGGGGGCGTTGGAGAAGCTCGCGCTCGCGGGTAGTCATGTTTCCGCCACCAAAGCGAGAGTGGACAATCATACCAGCCGATACCTCTCCTCTTGGCTATGATATGTCCGGGGGGGATTGAATAGAACATTGCCGCGTTCTATACTGGTTACATGGCCGGGAATGCTAATAGCAGACGAAGGCGGATCGATTGGGAAGTCATCGAGAGATGGGTCGTAACGACTCCCCGCGCCACTCTCTCCGCGGCCGCTGGAAAATTCGATGTGAGCATCAGATCAGTCATACGGCATGGTAGCGGCAACGCTGGACAATGGATCGAGAAGCAAAAAGAGTACTTCCGCGAACTGACACAAACAACTGACAAGCGCTTGACCGAGATCCTCGCCCAGGATCGAGCGGACAACGTGACAGTGCTGCAGGAAATCCAGTCCCGCCTACAGCGAGCCGCCGTGTCCTTTTTGGAAATGCTGTTCCCGCCGCCCGATTCGCCCATCGAGGTGCTGCTGGCTGCAGAAAAGCGTCTTCAATCGATGAACGGCAAGCAGCTCGTTTCCGCTGTGGCAGATTGCGCCCGTTCGCTTTCGGAGACTGGCCGGCATATTCGCCTACTCACGGGGCAGTCGACAGCGGTTTTTGAGCGAGCGAGTTCGCCCGATGTATACATCCCGGAGTCACTTGAGTTCGCCCGTGCGCTTGAAGATCGCTCCCGGGCCGCCCAATTGGCTCTCCGCGCGGCTGCTGAGGGTTCGCCTATCGAGATTGAGGGATGCACCATTGAGCCGGAATCCGCCGTCCCGCCCACGCGGCTTGACGCTCATATTCCCGTGGTTGGAACGGACTGTGCGACCAACAAAGACGACCCTGACGTCGGAATCTGACAGTCGCCTGGCTCGAGCCAGAACCGGCGTGGACCTGCAGGACGCCTTGACCTCCTTTGTAAGGCGGTCCTATCGGTTTGAGCGGGTGTAGAATCGCTCTCGGAGAGGACTGGCAACAGAAGACGGCTTGTGTTGCATGAGTTCGGTTTCCCTGAAGCTGGGCATCGACGGAGCCTCTGGATCTAGGCTCCTATCTGTCCACGTCACCAGTTTGCAATAGTAGCGGATTGGTGTCTCGACCAGTTTCGCATCTCACACCTCTCTCATGTTATACTTTCTGTGTCTCATTCCCAAGGAGGGAGAATGACCACAGATACCTACTGCGGAAACTGCGGCGAACCAATCTATGGTGAAGATTCTGCCAATCGCCAACCATGTCCGAAGTGCGGATCGAAGAAGCGAAAGTACAGCCTAGAGCTCAACGCCTCCGTGTCAGTATCGGCTACTGTGACAGCTCAGGTATTTCGCCCTGCTTCGGCATTCCTAGATGTTGCCCACACTCTTGCCAACTCGGATGACAGGATGGACTGGAACTTGTGCGTTGTCGCAGCACTGGTCGCGTGCGAGGTTTCAACGGAAAAGACGCTGGTAGAAGTCGCTAGAGCAACGCAAAAGGAGAGCCTCGTCAAGTCACAACGCGACAGCGACCGCACATTCAAGATGCAGAACCCCAAAACGCGCGCCCTGTACAAACGGCTAACCGGGGATGATATCGAAAGCCCACCCGAAGAATGGGACGAGTATGTGAGGGTAAAGAACCTTCGCAACGGCATTGTCCATGAAGGACAACAGGCTGACCAGAAGAGCGCTAGGGACTGTTTGAGGGTTGCGACCAGATTCGTTAAGAGACTAGAGAGCCACAAACCCGCCAAGTAGAGCTGTGGAACCCTGTCGATAGCGAGCTGTGTTGCAGAGTGAATTCATCCTCTCTCTCCTGTCCATCGGACCAAGATCGTCTGAGAAGACCGCTAATCGCCTCCACCGTCAGTCTCGAGGTCATTGGCCACCCTAGAAGGGTGGTTTCCCGAAGTCTCAGGAAGGAGTTTCTTCTCGCGATGAAGGGAGAATCCTCTGTGAATCAGTCCGCTTTCTATTGACTCGCAGTCCAGCCCCTGCCATACTCCGTGTATCAGTCCGTATAATAGCCAACACACGGACTAACGAGGGAGGCCGGCATGGGACGAAAGATTCCGGAAATCCTTACAGGAACAGAACAAGAGGCGCTTTTAGCCCAACCCAACCCTCGCTATCTCACCGGACAGCGCAACCGAGTCATGCTTCGGCTGATGCTCGATACGGGGCTGAGGCTGTCCGAGGCAATCCACCTGCGATGGAAAGACATCGACCTCAACAGCGGCAAAGTGATGGTCCGGCAGGGCAAGGGAGCTAAGGACCGCACGCTATGGACCGGCGAGTCCAACCTGGAAGCCCTGCAGGCGTGGCGACAGCGACAGGCTGAGGAATGCGCTGGAAGCCCTCAGCACGTCTTCACAACCAAGGGCGGTGGCATGCTGGACCCTCGGTACATCCAGCGTATGGTGAAGCGCTATGCCGCCAGAGCGGGCATTGAGAAGGACATCAGCCCGCACACTCTGCGGCACTCATTCGCCACCGACCTCTACCGGGAGACGAGCAACATCCGACTGACTCAGAAGGCGCTCGGTCATGCGAACCTCGCCACAACGCAGATCTATACGCACATCGTGGACGAAGAGCTAGAGGGCGCTCTCAAATCCTTTCGCTGCGCGACGGTCGGAACGTGAGAAGTAGCCGCTAGAATCGTAACTTCGAGTGCTGGAACTGCCAGCCCAAGCCTAGCGCATTGCTGATGTAGTGCAAGAACTGGGAGAGCTGCTTCGGCGTGAAATCACCAGGATGGGCCTCCAAGAAACACAGGACCCATTCCGAGCACTCGCCCACAACTCGCCAGCCATGTGCCCAATCACCGTTTGCGAGAAGGCAGCCGTCTGGGCCACTGATAGAGTCCAGCGGACGATGGATCGGGTTCTTGAAGTGTGTCGGTAACCGCTTGATGAAGCTTGCGACATCGAGCGTTGGTGTCGGCTCCAGACGAAGATGGAACACTCGTGTCCCGTCGTTGTCGTCGAATCCAGCAAGCTGCTTAGCCGGATGCAGGAGAAACGAGAACCATCGCAAGTGACCATCAGACTGGAGCTTGCGGATGGGCAGAAGGATGTCCTTCCGTAGCTGTCCCCAGTAGGCGCCAAGGTCGAAAGAAGAGACAGGAACATGCGCTTCCACAATCCGATTCAGGTCGGGGAGTTCCATATTGCACCTCCTGGGCTGGGCTCTCACAATGGTCTGTTCCTATCCAGGTACTCCATGATCGCCTGAACGACCAAGTAGTTGACCGACCGATCTCGCTCCTTGCCGAGCTTGCCCGATCGTTCGATGTGCCGCTGACCTTTAGGCCTATTCGCTGCCGAGGTCAGACAGGCGTCGAACCAACTACCGACAAGGCTCCCAGGACAGGTACCAGCCAGTAACGCCATACTCATAATCGATCTCATCGTTACCCGTATCTTGAACCTGATGTTCTCCGTATCGCACGTCTAGCTCCCAACAGACGTTAAGAAACTGAAACCTCATGTCTCTCGCTCTTCCATTAAGCATTCCTGTCCTTGCTGCAACGCCCAAGCGCTCTGTAACTTCCTCGGGTTGCATCAACATACCCAACTGCCTCAATGGATCAGCAACTGGCCCAGGCCCCAACGGTTGCCCAGGAGGCGGTGTCCAGTACTCTATCGTCCAGCCATCGAACTCCCTGCGGTCGGCCCACCTCCCGCCGGCAGTTTTCAAGCCTTCAGACTCAGTTCCGCTCGCCCATATCTCCCAGTGATCGAACTCCTTGACAACGAACGAAGCCCCCCACGTCACTTCGCTGCTCGTTCCCAATGGGCCTTCCTCCCACACTTCCGAATAGGATTCGGGCTCTCCGAATTCCTCCTGTAGAGCCTTGTATGGCATGCCTAGAACGAGCAACTCAAGACCACCACCGACTTCCAGATACCCAAGCAACGCCTCGCACGCAACGCCATCGTTGTCCGCATCGAGCCTGAAGATGTCGCCGTATCCCTGTTGCCTGCAGCAGTCGAAGCAGGCCTGCGCCTCGGCTTGAGTTACGAAGTCTGCGCAGTCGAGATCCGGACCGGCACAGTCGCATGGACAGCTCACAATTGGCAGCGGCTCGGGCTCACAGCCCCACAGCAAAGCCAGCGCCAAGAGGAGAAACGTGGCTCGCTTCATCCCCTCTCTTCTTCCCGCTCCAGGTACTCCATGATCGCCTCGACAACGAGGTAGTTGATCGACCGATCACGCTCCTCTCCGAGCTTGATGAGCCGTTCAACCGGGTTCTGTCCCTGTTTGATTTGCGGGATGTAGATCGAGAGCTTGTCAAGGACTGTCTTCACTGGCATCTCCTCTCTCCTTTCCAGGTGCCCGTGTATTTCCTACGGCAGCGACTCGCACGCGCTCCCGTCGTTGTCCCCATCAAGCTTGAACACGTCGCCATACCCCTGCTGCTTACAGTAGTCGAAACACGCTTGGGCGGCTGCATGAGTGGCGAAGTCACTGCAATTGAGATCTGGACCGGCACAATTGCAGGGCGCCGGCGGCGTTCTCCCGACGGATACGGTCACAGTCCTGCTCACAGATGCGGTTTCCCCTCCGTTGTCGGTCACAATGAGCGTTGCGGTGAAGCTCTGCTCTGTGGTGGCTGTGTAGGTGTGCGTAGTCGTCACGCCGGAAGCTGAGTTGCCATCGCCGAAGCTCCACTGGTAGGAGACGATCGATCCATCTGGATCAGAAGATGCAGATCCATCGAAAGACACGCCCAATGGTGAATCGCCTGATGAAGGTGTCCGTATGAAGCTGGCCACTGGTGCGAGGTTTACCACCGAAGGGGGGCTGTCACTTGGACAACTGGCTGCAGTAAGCAAGATCGCACCCCCCACGATTACGAGCGCCCAGAGACGTGCCCTCATAGTGCCCTCCTCTACTCCACGTCCATCCTATGTATGCTGTTCAATAAGGGCAAGCGCATCGTTCACCCACGAATCTCTCATACTTGCATCTTCAACCAAAGGCGCGGAATCGCTTGCCTGTACAGTCCTGCAGCCAATGCCCGCTCTAGGAATCAGAGACCTCTCCCCCCGCTCTAGGTACTCGAGAATTGCTTGCACAATCAGATAGTTGACGCTGCGATCCCGCTTCTCTCCTAGCTTGATCAGCCGCTTTCTCAGTTCCTCCTTGCCTTTTGAGAAGTAGATGCTGATTGTGTCAGTCATGCGAACCTCGTCATGGCATCTATCCTAGTTCTCATGGGAAGAGAAGACAAGCGTTCATTTGCCATGCATCGAGAAGCCTGTGGCTCTCGCCGGTGACCTGCCTCGTTGTTCGGCCCGCCCCAGGAGCTAGTCTAAGGCCACTCCAATGGATCCCGTTTCGCCCAAACGGAAGGCCGCCCAAGTCAGTGGGGGCAGGGGGGTTCTGAATACGCATGGGTTCCCTGGGCTTCCAAGGCCAAGCCAAGTCGCCTCCCCAACATTGACTATGGATTGCTGTAGTTGTACTGCTGCCGGTGCTTCTCGCAACAGTAGTTCCTCGCATGTCGGTGCGAATGAGGTTTTGGGAGATATAGGTTTCCGCAGTAGGTACACCTTTCGATCCTTATCCGGCTTGACCGAAGCAGCTCAAGGAGGGCTAAGCAGATCCTGAAGCTTAGGCCTCTGATCTCCATAGCTACTGATTCCGAACCTGTGGGGAGATCGTCCCCATCCACCTCGCGAGGATCGATCCAGTTGCCAGGGGATTCGACATGAAGCGTTGTGTCGAATCGATGCATGTCGTAGGCGACTTGGATGCGGTCTGCTGACACTCCCACCAGCTTCGACAACAAATGGGCCATTTGTTTCGAGAGCGGACCTTCACCGTTCAGAAGGTTCCGCACTCTATGGATGGAAGTGCTCAGCGAACAAGCGAGAGTCTTCTGAGATAGGTTGTTCCCCTCTTTGAGTTGCTGAACTGGATTGGCTGGCGGCCACGTTACTTCGTCCAGGTGATGCAGGAGCGCTGTGGCCACGTCCGATAGCGGCATGAAGTATGCACCAACAGAACGAGAGCCAGGCAGCCCGTATCTCGGGCGCGGAGCAAAAGAAGCAAGCTTGCTGTCCAGAAACGACAAGTCGCGAAGCCGGAGAACTCCCCGCTCCCGACCATCCAAGACGCGCCGCACAATGTAGTACTCACGGGCCAGAAATCGCTCTGCATGTTCGCTCACAAACCAATCCACACCGTGCTGTTCCTGATACGCAAGAATCGCATCGTGGGCTGCCGCACAATGCATCTCAATGAAATGCATCAGACTCGCTGAGTCCTCATGCGACATGAGTACTTGGCTCATACCCGGCCCGGACCTCCCAGTACGGGAAAAGCGATTGTAGAGATCGACCACAAGCTCAATGCTGCCGATTTCATTCTTCAAACGATCACTTCCCATTGACATTTCAACGATGTCGGCAGCGACATAGTTGAACATCCATCTAGAACTGAATTTCGGAATCGATGATAAAGACATCACGCCTGCGCCGCAAGAAGGACACAGGCGAGAAAAGACGGTAGAGGAGATGCACATGGAAGGAAACAGCACCTGCCGACATGCTTGGTCGCTACGGCGACAGGTGCTGCACGGACCACCCACGAGGGGCGATCTTGCGGTTAGCCTAGCAGCTATCGAAACAGGCTGCAAGGCTTCCAGACAGATTCCAGCCCTTCACAGGGAGCGCATCTCTGCGGAGGTTTCTTGGGTCCAACCACGTGAAAACGGACCCAGCGGCCCGGCAAACGCCGCAGACCAAATCTGCCCATTCGGAGTTGGGTACCGAATGTCCAGGCGATCGCCCAACCCGCGATCAAGGTGTTGGTGGGGGTCTGTACCACCCGGTCCGGCGGTAGTGCTCGGTGAAGTGCCCGCC
>CAZORQ010000009.1:0-67942 GCA_964582285.1 uncultured Thermotogae bacterium | reverse complement strand
TTCACTGCCTATTGCATCAAGCAGAAGAGATCCATCGATATAGCGTTCGTCATCCGGCAAATTCAGAAACGCCAACAATCGATTCTTGGTTGGTCGATCGTCAAAGCAAGCAACGACATAGGTCTCTGAATCTGCCTCTCGCTGCTTCTTCTCTTTGCCTTCCCGCCTCCTCTCTCGGTTAGCCTCTTTGATCTCCTTGATCTTTCCAACATCGTCAGCGATTGCGTCGGGCAATTCATCAAACGAACCCAGACCAGGCATCAACGCTTCTACATCGAGTGGTGCAAACTTCAAATCCTTCACCGGATCGACATCCAACGAAGCAACGAGACGCTCCAATTCCAAAGTGTCCCAGTCCCCCATCGCTGCTCGGTTGTTCAGGATGATCATCAACTCAGCGGCATCCTCGTCTGGTAAGTCAATCCACGCAACCTTGAGATCGTAATCCTCGTCCTGATGCTGCCGGTCAAGCCACTCCAAACGCTGGTGCCCGCCCACCACCTTCCCTGTTCGACGATTCGCAATGATCAGGTCGACCAACTTGAATCGATCCAGATCCGAATGGAGTCGCTTCCGGGCGTAGGAATCCAATTGTCTCGGGTTTCGTTCATCCGGAGTGATCGCGCTCCGATGCACAGTCTCAACTTCAAATGGTTGGAGCTCGTCCGGTCTGCGTTTCGACAAAGGGGAAACACTCTTTGATTTTGGCGTAGTCATTGGGAAATCTCTCCTTTAGATAAGCAAGCGCAACTGGCCGAAAGTCCACTCCGCCCTGCTCATTCAATCCAAATGACGGCGGTTGCGGAATGCCGACCAACTTCAGGTAGGCAAGTACATCCTGGCGGTTCCACCGCGCAAGCGGGAAAACACGCCCACCCGCAGGGTCCATCCCATGATTACTCGCTAATGTAAGACCACGAGAAAGCGAATCCGATCGCCGCCATCCATACACCAGCCACTCAAGGTCATACGTTGACCTCATATAGTCATCGATCGCCCTCATATTCAACGCGGGCACCACGCCGTCCAATTCTACCCAATGGGGCTGCAGGACGGCATTGCGGTAACGATGCGCCAAATCAAAGTGGGACAATCTGACAACCTCGACGCCATATCGAACTTCTGCCAAAGCACACAGGCGATTTGTGATCTCAAGACCCGCCACCCTGTACAGATAGTATGGAACAACCTTAAATCCTTCCTTGATCAGCAAATCTAGAGAACACAACGAATCCTTTCCGCCTGAAAAAGCGAGGCCCACACAACATGTCTGCCCCTTCAGCCACTTCAGGACGCCGCGCGCCGCAGCCAGTTTCGATCGATCGCTCATCCGGCTAGCTGATTGAGGCATTCAGACGTTTTCAACGCTCGGCGCAGCTTTGGTTCCCGAGCATCGAAGATTCCTGGCCTGCCTCGTATAGGACGAAATGTCGTTTCGCGCGGATTGCGCAAAACGAAGCAAGCCACCGCATCCGGATCTGCCCAGACAGAATCCGTCTGATCAGGAGACACGACAGCAACCGCTTCAACCGTTCCAATAACCCCCTGGCGTGGCATATGCTCAATTTGCGGCATCTCAATCCCCGCTTCCTTAGCACGTCGCCGAACTTCATCGATACCCTCCGCGCTCGCAAAGCGAGACGAAGCGTGAATGGCCAACACGCCTCGGTAGCTTGTCCGCCAATTCCGATTCTCAATATCCTTCAAACCAGCTACTATCGCCCATGCATACGGTTGCTTCACAGACAAACAAGGTTCCTTCACAATGCCACCTCCGTAGTTTCTTCGACTGTCCTCTTGTCTAACCAGTCCAAGGCACCCGATGGAATCTCCGTCGACTGTCGCAGTTCACCAACCGTTTTGATGTGGAAGTGCCGATCGCGCTCGATTCGCAGCCCAAGCGGACCACGCACTGCTTCAAGCTCGCGGAATGAAAAGTGTCCGTACACCGTCTCCATATGGCTTCGGACAATCCCGAATAAGTCGAGGTCGTATCCACCCTCGATGTCACACGGCACCTGTTCTGCCTCAAGCACGAACCATGACCACGAGCTGTCCGGCGTGAAAAACTTGACGAGAATCTCCGCATCGTTTCCTTTCCCGTCCTGCGAGTAGGGTCCAAACTTGGCGAACTTTTTCAGTACCTCCTGCGTGAGAAGTTTCATTCTAACCCTCCTTTATACACATATTGTATTAGCTCATCCCAACATTGTCAAGAGTCTTGACAATCCGAGCATGGACACCTATAATACATTGTAAGGAGGTTATCATGTCAAACATCACCGGGCTTGCGGAACACATCTACGACCGAATTCGTGCCGAAAAGTTGTACATCGGCTCTGATTGGATATCTCCCACCATGGACTGCTGGCAAGAATGGCTTGCAGTTCCACGATACAAACGAACCCAACTACGAACCCGAAGCAATTCATCAGCCAAACGACTCGATGAATGGGCGGCCGAGTTCTGCATCTCTGTATCACGTTTGCTCGATCTGATCTGCCGGGCACAAACACAGCGAGAACGTGTCGACTTGCCAACTGAAGACGAACTCTATCGAGAAGCCGTACAATGGGAAAGTGCCATCTCAAGTATCTCATAACACTCTTTCCTGGCCACCACCAATTCGCAGATTCCTCAACGCCCGCCTCGCCAGACTGACCACCCAGCCCTCTTTGGATCCGCACGAGCACCGCCAACCACGTCGGGGCTTCTCCTGAGTCCACGATTCAGTGCCGCACTTCTGACAGCGGATCAACAGCAGCTTCATCGCCGACGTCGCCATACCTTGACGCCCTCGATCGTGAGCGCAATCGGCCAAAGGAGGCCGAAGAGAACCGATCCCTTCCACGAGCCGCCGCCGTAGCGACAGAGGAACGCTACAATCCAACTCGGCCAAAACCAGAGAAGCAAGACAAGCCCGAGAATCGAGAATCTCATGACTTGCCTCCTAGCGTCTGCTTGACGCCCTCTGGCACCTTGCTGGCTGCAACGTAGGCACCATCCTTGCGCCAGCGCCCGTTGCTGTCTCGGGTATAGCCGTAGGTGCTGTCCGTGGGCTCTGCAATTGCTTCCTCGACTTCCGGCTCAGACGTCTCGACGTCGGTCGGGCTCTCCTTAGTCAGATCCACTGGTAATTCAGGAAATGGATCAGTCTCGCCGATGAACGCTGCGATGAAGCGACCGATCACGCGAATGGCATCAGCCAACACCAAAGGCACTGAGTCATTCTCCATAGACGCCATCGCTATGAGCTCTTGATAACGCTCATGTAGAACCTGCGATCGCGCCGGCAGACCAAGCAGCACCAACTCTCCCGGCAGCCGTGGGGCTTCCGTTGTCTGCTCGATCAACGACTCGGCGTTTGTTGGCACATCCTTGTCCCATGGCCACGCCGCAACGAATGGCTCAATGCCATCTAGCGTCCGAGCTGCTACAACCCGTTGATCGTAACGTAACGCCGTCTTCGCAGCATCGAGCAATACCAGCTGGTGCCAATCGGCATAGGCGAGGAAACCCTCCGCCGGCCAATCTCCGAGCACAATCCGTGTCTCCATACCGTCAGCATTGAACGTTTCGCCAGAGTCAAGCACACGATCGCGCTTCGTCGCACGAAGGACCACTCGGTAGCCTTCGCCATCCTTCCCGGGACCAACCCTCTCGCGAACCGCTTCCAAGAACTTGGAGTCTGCCGTCCACACCCGCGTCTGGAATGCCTGTTCGTTGTGCGGCTCAATCGGCGTCAGCCCGAACATCTGCGTTGTCTCCTCGAGATAGTCCCCCACGGGCGCCCACGCTGAATCAAGACGCGCCAGGAACAGCAACCCCATTCGGATCCGGTTGTGGTATGTCCGCTTCACAAGGTGGAGCAAGACAAGGCTTTCCACTGACCCCGTGAACTCCACGAGAATCTCAGACGCCGGTATCGAATCTCGAATCTCGTCGATCTTCGTCAGCGCACTGCGAACGAGATCGTTGCGCTGTGTTTCATTCATCGTTGTTGCCCCCTTCATCAGCACCTCGGGTGGCACTCCTGCTGCCCGAGTCAATGCGCTCAGTAACCGCGGCAGGCGATTGAGCAACCGCGGCAGATCCACCCGGATCCTTTCGAATGCAACCATCGGTGTGCATCCCCACAGCTCGGCCAGCGCCCCCTCATTGCCCTGTGGCGTATACGTCTCGATCAAAGCATCAAACACATCTGAAAGCGGAATACCGCAGAGCTCGGCGTAGTCTGGGCCCTCCTCGTCGATCATCTGGTGTAGTTCTCGCCTGAATTCCTCGCGTGCTGCACTGCTTTCGACCGTCGATCGCATTACGTCACCTTCGCCGACCCATGTGCCCGCCTAGCACGGAACGCCATACGGTCGAGGCGATCCTCAGACCCTTCACCTTCAAGACCTTCGAAGTCGCCCTCGATCGACATCACAGGTGCAATCGGTCGACGTGGAGGTGGCGTCGGCATCGCCCATCCGGGCACCGTGTAACGCCCTTGTGTTGTGACTAAGCCATAACGATTCACATGCCGAGCCCAGTTCCGTGCCCCATTGGTTGCCCAACGGCGCAGGAACTCACGGCAGGTTGCATCGGTCGCATCGTCTGGAAGGGAAAAGCGTTGGTGGCGCAGATAGATGAAGATCCGGACATGCACATCCTGCAGCGTTTCCTCGAGCAACCCTACGTTGTTGAGATTCGCCGCAAGAACACGCTTCAGATCATCATCGATCATCCGGAGAAGATCGACCATTGCCCTCTCATCACACGCACCAGCAGCCGCGATGAGATCACGGACTGAACGATGAAAGCGCCCATGGCGAACGGGATCGCCGGTGCTCACGTGTTCCTCTCCCCCCATCTCCCACCCGGAGATGCTTCCTTGTCGCTGTGCCCCACCTTAGCCATCGTTTGGCCGCGTGTCAACTGCCGGCCACCGCGCAAGCTCAAAAGCAGCAGCCGGCGGATAGCGCTATCCCTTTGAGTGCGTCACATGGCGACCCCCTTCCTTTTTAGCTTATGCTCTGAGCGCATCTTCTCTCCCTCTTCCAATCCTCGACCCACACACCGAAGAGAGTTTTGCCCGATATGTAAGGCGATGGCAGGTCCGGTTCTTCCGGTTCAAGCCCGATCTCTCCACCTACTTCGTCAAAGAGCTTGCGCGAGAGGTGCAAGCCGCGAATACCCGAGTACAAGGCCACCTTCTGGCCCGCGTTGTGAATCGTCCGGCAGAGATTGACATCCTCGCCAAGAATGTGTGCCGCATACCGCGCACCAATTGGTTCCTCAAAGACCGATCTCCGGAGAATCGCTGCGCCGCCGCCGCCAGTAGTCGCTACTTCAGCGAGGTAAAGCGTTTCGGGAATGAGATCACTATAGCGCGCGGCGCGCTGATCCCAGCAAAGAAGCAGGGACCGCTGTGGCCGGAAGAGAGCCCCCTTCTTCTCACACCACACATCAAGCGCAGCGTTTGGTGGGATCGATCGCGTTCGATCGGGATGATTGAGCTGGCCCAGGCTGTTCAGCACCATCCCGTTGTGATACCGGCCTCCGCAATGTGGGTGCTGAACATCAGCACAGAGCGTGCCGATCTCCGGATGAGCTTCCATCACTGACACGAGCGATCGTGGATGCGCCGAGATCGCATCAAGCGGCATCCAAACATCGGAGTCCCACATCACGAGATAGTCCGCATCGGTCTCGAGGAACGCATCGACAAGCATATTCCGAAGCTGCGCCAGCTCGCTCTTGTCATTCTTGGTGTTCACCGGATCGGATCCCCGCGGCGCGCGGTAGTGCGCGTAGCCGAAGTCGTGCTTGAGCACCCGTACGTCCGGATCGTCTTCGCCAATCTCTTGGAGCTTTTCCAATGTTCCGTCTACGGAATCATTCTCGAGGAAGAGGAACTGGATGTCGTCTCCACTCCTGACTGCGTTGCTACTCGCAGCCACCACATGCGTCCACCATGACGGCAATGCCCATGCACGGTCCCGAATCGGCGTTGCGATGACGAGATTCATTCGCTTGCCTCCTCATCACCGAAGTACTGTCGAAGGTAATCCAGCAACGGCTCTATCGTTTCGAACGCTGCTTCCTGCGATCTCGCCCAAGACGCTAGCGCCAGCGAACCCAACGTGACCCCCTGTTGTATCCACCTCAACCACAAACCCATCATTGGAAACACGGCGAATTCGAATCGGCAAACCCTTTGTCATTTCCGCGCCTCCTCCATGACGAGATTCACCCTCTCACCCACACACCCGTCCGGGTGTGGAGAACCTGAACACGGCGCGCTTTCTTCGTGCCCGCGCGGGGGCACGGATTCCCTTCGGTTCCTTGGTCTGCACGACCTCTTCGTCGCCATCTAGCAACTCTCTCTCTGCGCTGTGAACCACTTCAGGCGCAATGCGTCGAAGATCAAGCGGCGTCTCCGTAGGTCTCTCCCGCAACACCAACCCTTTTGCTTTGGTCACAATAGCCCCTTTCCTTGAGCATCTGCCGCAGAGTCTTACACACGCTATGCGGATCCCTGGCGAGCATCGAACTCGTCACGCGGATCACAGTCCATCCGAGCGCTGCCGCGGCGTTGTACTTTTCACAGTCGCCGGTGTATCCGAGGGCGCGAGTGTGTCGCCCTCGGTTCCAGATGCCACCTTCACATTCCACAGCGACCTTGACCGACGGCCAAGCGAAGTCAAACCGCCAATCCCGAAGCCTCGCTGCCGCAAGACGCCTACGCAGGCCTCGGCCAGGCCCCCCAACCTGCATGGCCGCAAACCGGTACTCCTCCACAGGCTGTGGCACTCGATGCGCACGGACGGCAAGCAGAAACAGCGCCTCGAGCGGGCTCTTTGGTTTCGGTATCGTTGCGAATGTAGATGCGGCGCCCATCGCAGGCTCACCCCTCTCCCATGAGCGCGTCCACCGATACGTGTTCTTCGCCGCCTTCGGTTTGCTCGTCGGGGTCCTCATCGGTCTCGCGTAGTTCGAAGGCTCCGCAATCCGCCGCAACCGACTGCGCATACGTGTGCCGTTGAACATGGACGGAGAGCAGTTGCCGTGTCTTCGCGCAGTACCACGCCGGGCACGGCACGAACAGACCGAGCATTTCAGTGACCTGCTCTTCTGCATCAACTTCTGCCAGAGACAACCGCTGGCCGATCGGCACCTCGTGGCACTGTCTGCAGCCATAGCACGTTCGTTGCGACGTCGGCAGTTCTTCTTCCTCCACTTCGCCGCCCTCTACATCAATTGCCGGCTCCGGCTCTCCCACTCCTGTTATAGCCCTCTCGAGCGTCTCCTGTAGACGTTCTTCGCCAAGCTCCTCGCGCGCGCGGCCGAAGAGCTCCGTTACAGGATCGATGGGCTCTGAAGGGGTCTGAGAGTCATCGACCGATTCTGGCGGCTCTGGGGAATTCTGCGAAGATTCGCTAGAATTGTCCGAGCGTCGGACAGTTTGGGGCCCGTTCTTCGTTGTCTGAGAAGACGACTTCGTCGGCGGGGAAATAGCTGCGCGGAACTCCGAGATGGTGTACCGCGGCACCTTCGGATCCCGAACGTGTGCCTCAAGCTTCTCCTGCGCCATGTCGAGCGCCACGAAGAACTTGTCACCCGCAGCCAACGCCTCGGTGAAGTAGGACTTGGGTAGTGCCCAGAAGTCCTCCGTCATCCGTGCCGACTTACCGGCCCGTTTCTGATTGGCTCGTGTGCAGTTCTCCGATTCGAGGAAGCGTTTGCCGACGTCCGCCATGTGGTGCGCATGACTGGTGTACTCAATCGTCCGCCATCCGTTGCGCGCCGCGAGGCGGTTGTACTCGGACAGGTAGTCTTTCAGTTCATGCTTTCGTCCATGCTTGGCGAAGATCCGGCACTGAAGATCGAACCGCGCCAAATCCGATTCTTCCGCCACTGACAGTACATGAAACTCGTCTGTCTTCTCCAGTTGTGGAATGAGCCCCAACAGTTCGTCAACAGACTTGACAAGTTGGCTGGTTGCCGTTGCTGATCGATCAACCACGGCTGCGGATTGTTCGCTCATCGGTCCTCCTTTGGCTTGTTAGACCTTGAGCAGGGATATCGATCCTGCCCATCTGTTCCTGTCCCCCCGCGCCTTACGGTTGGCGCGTTACCGATGTTCCGTAGTTGTCTCCTCTCATGACTGACACTTCTCCAACTCGGCAATCTCTTTGAGTAGTAGATACGTATGTAAGAGAACCCATTCCGGATTCCGACATAGCGCGAGATCCCTGATGTCCCCGCCTTGCTCCATAATATCCCTAAACTCACTCAAAGCTTCCCTTCTTGCTTCTGAATCATTGATCACGCTCTCAAGCCACTTTTCCCCTCGCGCACTCAACCCATCAAAAACCTTCAATGATTCCCTCCAACGCCTCGATCATGTCGAGCTGCGTGACTGCTTGCTTTGCCTTGCCTGCTTGAATCCGCGCGTTCCAGATCTTCGCTGCCTCGGTAATCTGCTCCGTCGTGTAGTTCAACCGCGTCGCCATGAACTCGAAAACCTGTGCCGTGGCCGTCATGGCTTTCCGTCGTCGGCTCATTCCGCCACCTCGATTATCAGCTCTGTCGGCTCACCACGAACCTTCGTGACAAGCTCTTCGACCAGTCCCCGATATCGTCGCTCGATACCACCCTTCGTAAACGGATCCGGCACCGCTACCCGTAGGTGCCCGTTCTCCACGCCAACCGGTGTCACCTCGTTGAACCACGTCTCGTACTCGGAGAACGATAGCTCATCTCGAGCTGCCTCCATTGCCTGATCCCAGATCACTCCGGCCGCTTCGTCCCGTGTCGGCGGGGGACCCGGCGGCGATAGACGGCACCCTCCCGTGCCGAGGTAGTAATCGTGCCCGCGGCTGGTGCCCGGCTGCAGTTGCGATGGTTCGTGGTGTGCCTCGAGACCCTTTGTCGGCATCGTTCCAGCGGCGAAATCCGCAATCCAGGTGCGCACCGTGTTGATCGTCCACGTCCAGCCCAGTTTGACGATCCGGTCCATGCAGCCGATGACCTGCTCAACCGTGTAGCCCTCAACAGCCACCATTTGCCGGAACCCCTGCTGAATCGGTTTCCACGCGTTACCCTGCGGTCGAGCTCCGCGAATGGCTGCGTAGTGTTCGGTGAGGCGATTGAGGTCTTCTTTCTTCATTCGTTTGGCGGGTTCGCGCTTAGGCCTCGGGCTCCCGCCCGAGGAAAGAAGTACTTCTTCTACAGGTTGAGATTCTTCTACAACCCCAACTTCTTCTACTACTTGAATGTCCGAAACCCCAATTGGGACTTCCGCAATTGGGGAAGGCTCAATTAGGGATTCCCCAATTAGGAAATCAAACATTAGGGAAAGCTCCTTTAGGGACTGGGTTTTGACGCCCTTTGTCTTCTCTGGTCGCATCGGGCAACGTAGGAGACGAATGGTGTGTCCTGTGCGGTGTCCTTGATCATTGCGGTTCTCAGTAACCTCGACAAGGCGAAGGATCCGTAGGCCGTTGCGGCCGGCTCGGTACGCTTCGTGCGTAAGACCGGAGTAGCTAAGAATGGTTTTTGCTCCGCCGGGAAGCTGGGTGGTGTTGACGGTATCGTTCCACTTATGATCACTGACGATCTCTGTGAGGACATCGTAGAGCAGTCGTGTGGCAGCTAGCGCTTTTCCTGCCAGGAAATCCCGCATTAGACGCAAGGCTTCTTTCTCCTGCCATGCAAAAGGAGGCATACGACCATCTGTGACGCGCGCGCCCTCGTACTCACCCACCCGGACCTCCTCTACTTGACATTGCCCGGGACGTGACCTATCATGGACACGTCTCCTCGGTCGCCAACCGAGCTGACACTCTCAAAGCAACCGGGCCTCTCAGTTGCTGCCCGAGAGAACCTTCCCCAACTTCTCCCTCTGCCAGGGAGTCTTTGTCTTCATGCAGGTGCCAACCTGCTGTCATCCCTAGCAAAGAATGCCGCATGCCCATATTGTTCCTTTTCCCCTGTTGCGTACCGTCCAGTGTGACGGATATCACACTCTACTCGACACACCCCGCGGGCGTCAAGTGTTGGTCTCTTGTCGCCCGCAGAGCATGTCGGTATACTGCCCGTGCCGGTATGGTGACTTTCGAGTCACTGTGCTCATTTGTTCCGACCGGGTGTTGGCAGCACCCGGTCTCCCCAGCTTTGCTGGGGCTAATTCTGGTTCGTCGTTGCGCATCCGCTCGTTGTCATGTGGAACACGATATTGGACATGCCGCCGTGAGGCATCATGGTGACGTAGGCGTACGAGCCTGTCGGGCGAGCCCACGTGATTTGTAGTGTTCGCACAAACGCGCCGTTCTGGTCCACATACTCTGCCTCTCCCCAACCACTTGCGCGTGCAAGATATGGCGTGTTCGCTTCAAAGCTGTGGAATGCTTCCACTGGGGGCAGAACGTAGAACCCGTACAGCATGAGTGGGGCCACCTCTGACCACAGGTACTGATCTCCCAGTGCGATGGCTTCCTTGTAGGACGTGGATTCATTGGTCAATGGCACGCAGACGACTTCTTCCCAGGTATCGTTCAGATAGCACGAGCCAAAGATCAGGTGATCATAGTCAAAGACATCGCCTGGCTTAAGAAGGTGTTCGAGTGGGGTCATCTCATCACGGATAAACTGTATGAGCTCAGATCGATTCCAGCCAGGGATGGTAGCCACAGCCATGCAACTGATCAATCCAACCAGTAGAATTGCCACTATGACGTTTCTCATTGTTCCTCCTTCAAGCAAAACGCCCTCACCGTTGTTGCTCGGTGAGAGACGAGTTTCGTGACCCTCTCGGTGAGAGACGAGTTTCGTGACCCTCAGAATCAACGCATTCTACAGTAGTTGTGCTCGCTTTCCAACAAGGCGGATGCAGCGAGCTTTCTCTCCAGTGCTTTGAGGTACACAGTCCTGCCACCCCATCAGAGCCAAGACTCGGGGGCCATCAATGGTTGTGCCAAAGTGCTCGATGTGGCCCACGCCGTTGAGTGTGATTGAGACCTTGCCTTGGAACGATGTATTGACTGCAGCCATGAACGCAACGTCATCTAGCGTCAGGCCTGTAAGCAGCGGGCGGAGCCAGTGCTCCACCAGCTCTGGTTGGCAGTTGCACGCATTAGCCAAATCCGAAATTGCCTGCTGTGCCTTGGGTGCTAGGACGGGCACTTCCAATCTGATGTTCTCCAATTGCTCCCCTAGTTCAACTCATGTGCGCGTTGGTCGGGAACATACCCCGGACATGTCTCAAGCGAGCAGATGTGTAGTCCTCGTGTGATTCGCAATGGAGTAAACGCGATGGCAGGGAACGCCTTCAGCAATGCGGATAAATCATCCAGCGTTGGAGACGTGACTCCATTCTCCCATCGCCAAATGGTCGTCCTGTCTTTGCCGATCGATCGAGCAACTTGACCGACGGACAACTGACATGCTTGGCGTGCTTTCTGCAAGTCCTTTCCAAAAACCATGGCCTTAGTATAGTTGCAGAATTGCATCAAAACAAGAGGCCTGCTTTGCCGATGTCTGGCTCCATTGACTGAGGCGTTGCAAAGCGACCCACCGCTGCAACGTCTAGCCTTTTCGCGAGATCTGGTAGCTCGTATCACCTTCCTTTGGTTCTGAAATACGGTGGGTCGCTGGTGCAGAGCCGGAGAATCGAACTCCGGAAGCTGAACATGGGGTTCGATTCCGTTCAGCCTGAAATCCTTCCCCTGCAGAAGAGCCGCAAAACCATTCGATCGGAGCCCTGCTCGACGGGTGTAGAGTAGGTGGCTTGCGGCTCCCATAGTCTAGTCCTCGCCGTCCTCTACGCCTGGACTACTAACCGGCTCAGGCGCAGGGTCGGTGTTCGCTGAGCCCTGCGGCGCATGTCGCCGTGAGGACGATCCGTTGCTGTTGAGCAGCTCGTCGACCGACGCTACCCGAAGAAGCTCAACCGGTGGAGACGGCCGAATCGGTGCCTTGCACAGAGGACAATCATAGCGCAGGTATGCTCGCCCCTCGCGAGATCCTAGCGCCAATCGTCCCATCTGGCCTTCTTCTAGCTTCGGAACCTTCTTTGCGTTTGGATCCGGGCCAACCCACCCGCAGTGTTCGCACGAGTAGACGTCGACCTCAGTCGTGATTCGTCGGTAGCCCATCAGTCCTCCTCTCTTCCGGTCTCTGCGAGGCCGTTGTCGTCCAAGGCTGGCGCGTAGTGCAGCCATGCCTCCGCTTCGCGCTGCCCAATCGTCGATTCGATGAACGTCACGATCTCTTCACGATCTTCATCACGATGTGGATCGAGTTCTCGATTGGCAATGTAGCGCGCCAGATCGTGCTCCTGTTGCGCGCGGTCGACATAGTAGACTTTGTAGGTGATGGTCATGCAGGAAGCTCCTCGATCGATGGTGCACGATGGAAAGCAATCAGGTAGGCAATGCGCTCAAGACTTGATCGGTGTGGATGACGAGCTCGCCAATCCAAGAGAAAGGCTTCTGCCGTTGCGAACCCCATTGAGCAATGATGCTTTGAAGCGTCAGCTACAGTCATAGGCGTGACATGATCCACGATTAGGTTCAACCCCAACTGAGATGCATGAATCCGATCTCCGGGGCCGACAATACGCCGAGAATGCAGTAACGCTGTGACGGTGCCCTTGAACAGACCAAGCTCAATCCCTGGATCGCCAAAAGAAACCACCGCTTCGTTGCAGCAGGTTGCATTGCCCATCTGTTCCTCCTCCCCTGATGCCTATAGTCGCCTAGAAGGGCACCTCTTCGGTGCTGCGCGGTTGTGGGGCCGGTGAAGACTTGCCGTTGGATGACGTGCCTGCTGATGCTTGAATCGTGCGCCCCCCACCTAGCAGATCAATAACATCTGCATCGCCATACCGCATGATCTCGTCGTAGAGATCGTCGTACAGCCCAAGATCGGTGTCGGGAATCCATTCTGGTGTCCCGAGAGCCAACGAGTAGTACGTACCCTCTGGGCCTTTTTGCTCTTCGGCGCGTAAGCGCTGGATATAGGAAAACATCGGCCGACGGGATCGCTTGATCTGCGAAAGCAACTGACGAACGGCTCGAGTCGAAGTGCTGTGGAAAGAGATCCGGAACGGCTCCGTCTCTCCCGGCTTCACGCACAGGAAGTTGTAGCTTAGCCGACACTTCGGGCGTTCTTTGTTCGGACCCCATTGCGAGAAAGGACAATCCATGCAGACCGTCGCCGGTGATACGCCATGAACTGTCCAGAGCTTTGGATGGCTATCTGTTGGCTCCATCGCGTTGGAGCTCTTGCAGAGGATTACCGCCTCGCCGAATTCGTCCGGATCGCGCCTCGCGTCGTAGAAGTAGACACGAGACTTCGAAACGAGCAGGGGGACAACAGCGAACTCTTTCTCCTCTTCCCCGGTGAGTTCATCAATGAAACGGCCTAGCTTGCCGGAGAAAGTAACCCGAGCGAGCCACACATCCCCTTCGTCGATGAACTGGGTACCCTTCGGCGGAGGCGGTGCCTCCGTGGCAACCGCAGTGCCGGTAGGTCCCTGTTGGTTTGCAGGTAGCGACCGTGATGGCTCCGGCACGACTTCACCATCTGTTGACGTCGGCGTAAGGGCTGACTCGTCTAGTTCAGTCCCGGGTTGCGCTGCCTCAGGTTGCTGTACCCTTTCCTCATCCGCCTGATTCTCCTCTCGCATAACCTCAGCAGAGGGTTCTCGGGATGGTTCCTCCGGCGGGGCCCCGTGTCGTTGCGCCATGTCCTGTGCCTCTGGTGTCACTACTGAGGGGGGTATTCGATCTTGCTCGCCCATAGACTCTCCTTCCTTGCTTGGCCATCTGCAGTCTTCCTTTGCCCCCTCATCTCCCCGAACAGGGCGATGATTGCTTGGAAAGTACTACAGAGGATTCATTAGACTCTACGTACGTGAGGATTGCCGTCTCCGCAACCGCTTTCAGTGGAAGCCTGCGAGAACGCGCGAAGTCCCAAAGCACATCGTGGACATCGCGCGATACACGGATAGTGGTGCTCCTCGCCTGTTGCTCATTCGTTCCATTCTCCCCTTGAGGCATGTCTACCAGTATACATGTAGACGACCAAATGTCAACAATGGCGCCAAAGCCTAGACAAGAAGTGTAGATATGGCGACTTCAGCCTAGAGTCTCCCAATTGATCATTGTCAGCATCAACCCGCCTACAAAAAAGACCCACAACACGACATGTACCAAGCCCAGAGACAATCCAACTCCCGCCATCCATCTACCGTTGGGATGGCGTAGACCAAAGGCTGCGAGAGTGATTGCCAAAACAGCCAGCACGAGACCCAGCGTAGGCTGGGAAAACAAGACCAAGAGGGATGCAATGGCGGTGAAGAAAGAGCCAACGCTGAACCCACTAGCTTCTGTAGGGGTCGATGCTTGCCGTACCATGTCCTTGTCGTTCATGACCCACCTCCTAGTTTCCGGGAAGTGAGTATAGCTCGGGAGGACTACTGCATGCTAGTCACGGTGGAGGAGACGATCAAACAGACGGCGCTTGGGTCTTGTGGGCTCGGATTCTGCGTCGATCGAAGAAACATCCTTTGGTCGCGGAAGCGCCAACGTCATCGATTCGATAACCCCAAGGAGACGATCGCGTTCGAAGCGAAGATCGTCGCGTTGCCCGCGCAGGTCATCCCGTTCGCTCCGGAGCGTGTCAAGCTCCACTTGTAGCATGACTGCAGCAGGGCCGGAGGACTGCGGGGAAGATGATTCTGGGATCTCCTCTTCCGCGGAAGCAGACTCGAGGATCTCTGCAAGAAGTTGCTGGAGTGCCGCATTGATTGAACAGCCATCACTCTCAATCTCCTGCAATCGGAGCAGGATCGTGCGGCCGGCGGCGTAGACTTGCCATGCGCCGTGTGCTCCGCTGCGATCGAACCAACGAGGAGCAAGGGTATCGAATCGAGGATCAGTCGTGATGAGCTTGACACGTTTCTGTAGTTCCCAATACGACATACGGAGCTGGTCGTCGTCGTTGATGAGATCCTTCAGTTTGTCCGCCACCATGCCCAGGCTCACTTTCGAAGCTCATGGAGTATAGGACAGTAGGAACAGCCAGTCAATCAGCCGTGGAATGATCTTTGAGCCAGGCAGCCAGTGCGGCAGATTGGTTGGCAATCAGATGGATTGCCGCGTCGACGACGGAAGACTTGGAGGCTGCACGACGAGATAGACCATGCTCACGGCGAAGTGCTTGCCGGAGTGTCTCGATCGTGTCGATCGTCGAGCTGAGTAGGTAGAAGGCGTCTTTCTCCTTTTCAGCTTTTCGCACATTCGGAGATTCTGTTTTTCGGGTAGAGGGGGGTTCAGCTTTTCGAACAGATCGGGATTCAGATATTCCGTCTTGTCGAGTACCAAACAGGACGTCGACGCCCTTACGATTCACGGTGTCATCTCGTGACGACTGAGACACGCTCGAGCACCTCCTTAGCTACCTGGCGATACGCCCGGGCGCCGAGTGAGTCGGGTTCGTACGTGAGGATTGAGGAGAGTGAACTTGGCGCTTCCCAGAAGCGGACCGTTTCTGGGATCGAGGGATCGAGGAGTAAGTCACCGAACCTATCTTGGAGGATGCCGATCACCTGACGCTTGTGCCGCGATCGCCGGCGAACGATGGTCGGAAGGATCCCAAGGATCGCGAGCTCTGGGTTGAACGCCTCTCGCACACGGTCAATCGTGTCAAGGAGGAAAGCCAGACCGCGCATGTCGAAGTAGCGCGGCGCCACGGGGATCAGCACATGATTGGCTGCCGTGAGGGCGTTGAGCATTAGGATCCCGAGGCCTGGCGGGCAATCAATCAACACGAGATCGAATTCACTCTGGACCGGGTCGAGCACGTCACGGAGACGCATCTCGGGGTGATCCTCCCCGAAGAGTTTCTCTGCGCCGACCAGATTGTAAGACCCGATAGTGACGGAGAACCCCTCTGAGGCAGCACACAGGCACGATTGAAGCGACTCTGTGCCCTGGAGGGCATCGAAGGCCGTTGGTGTGGCTTCGCGGCCCGTTGCGTAGCTTTCCCCAAGCGTGGCTGCCGTAAGTGAAGTCTGAGGATCCAGATCGATCGCCAGCACACGGTGACCCATCGCCGCCCAGGCTGCCGCCAACGATGCAACGGTTGTCGTCTTTGCCACCCCGCCTTTCTGATTCGCCACCGCAATGACCTGCATGCCCATGGACAGCAGTATAGCGAAAAGGCGGAACAGAACAACGTTAGAAAGCCAGAATGTCAGAATATCCGATCACTCGAAAACGTGACGGATGTCTCCTCTCGCCCTTCTTGACAATACGATACTAGTAGTGTAGTATACGATATCAGATAGCCACAAGGAGGCAAACGATGCAGACCCAAGAATACCAGCTTGCCAGTGCTACCCGAACAGGAGACGTATTCGACGTAGCTTTGACTCAAGCCGTCCAGCCAATGAGCAAGGACGACTATATTGATTGCCGAATTACGGCAGAGGAAGCCTGCAAAAATCAGGTTCTCGCACACGCGATCGTGGCATACCATAAGCAGTATGTAGCCAAAACGGAACCCTGCATGGGGGCATTTTATGGCCCGATCGAATTGGACCCTGCCGATGTCGAGCAGTGGGCTCTGGCGTACACACACAGCAAGGAGGCAGCCAAATGATCCGACCAGTGTATCTGAGCGGGCGAGGCGAACGCGGCTTCGGCGAATGGGATGCGGTGCGTGGAGACGAGATTTATGATGATGTCTCCGACGTGTGGGAGTATGACGAGATTTACGAACTGGGTGTCGATGAGCTACCGGAGGGCGTTGAGGATATCCGAGGCTTGATCCACATTGAGCCCGATCACGTCTACTACATCGTTGACAGTCACGGCGGATCCTATGTTGGGACTGACGACGCCCTAACATGGGATAGGTTGGAGGTTACAGGATGCGACGGTTCCCCATGCGGCACGTTGGGCGAAATGGTCGCAGAACACTGCGCGAATCTGGAGAGCATCAGGCTCGGCACTGACGGCTCCATCGAGGAGTGGCCTCAGCATTTCGTCGCGGGACCGGACGAGGATCCAAATTGGGATACGCCTCGCGAGCCGGTTGATTGGTTCGGGTTTCGCGAAGCGCTGCAGGCAGCATTGAAGGAGGTGTCCTAATGCCCGCCGATCGCAGGCAATTCAGTATCATGCTCAACACCGACACCGACGCCGCGGTTATCGAGTACCTGGAGGCTCAGTCCAACAAGACCGACGCGATTCGACAGGCGCTCAAAGCACGGATGGAAAAGGATGGAGACAAAGGTGATTAGGGATTGTCCTGCGTCGGGGGACGGAGCGGCTGGGCGGACCGTCCGTCCCCCTTGAGGTCGGTCATGGCTCGCGTACGAGCCTGCGGGCGGAAAGCACTCTTCCGCAACCAAGAAGAAGGTATACGCCACTCAACAACTACAGATCAGTTCGTCTCGAGATTGATTGGCCACTCACTCACGGGACCGTGCCGCTTTGAAAACAGCGTCAACAACGCACCAGCAGGCGAGCGTTGGTGCATCTCATACTGTGCGAACTGATTGTGCCCGATGATCGGCGGGCAGATCCTCACGGTATTCTCGAGCAACCCCCGGTGATGCCAGTGGCCCATCCAGGCATAGTCAAAGTCCTCGTCGGTTCGCCGACGGGTGTCGTGCTCCTTCAGTATGCCGTTGATAATCCCGAAGTAGCTCACGGTATGGGTGCGCTTACAAATGTCTCCATGCGTCAACAGATTCTTCCAACCGAACACGTCGACCACTTTCGCGCGGGATCGGGGGATAGTCCAGTCAATGCGGCTCTCGCGCTGGGTCAGGGCTTCGGCAATCAGGTACAACGAGTAGTCCCAGTTACGGTCAGCGCTCATCTTGGTCACGGGCTTCGTGGTCGAACGGCCGTGGTTGCCACACAACCCCACCACGTGCATCTCGCCAAAATGCGGTGCCAGCCGGAGGAGCGCATCGCCTACCACGATGGACGCACGGGGCAACGCTGAAGGCAACGGCATGCTTGACCCCCACGCCATTTCGTCAGGATGAATCTGCCCGAGGAACCAATCGCCAAGCAACCATACGTGCAGTACGTCAATCTGCGCTGTGTGCCGGAGATCTCGAATGAGGCGAACAACCTTGTCACCGGCGAGCTTCATCCGGTGTTCGAACGTTGCCCAATCGTACTCCGCCAACCCTTCGATCTCTTCCGGATCAACGGTCTCCTCTGAATGTGCATCGCAGAGGACAAGCGTGGCCTCAAGGCGATTCTTGGCGTTCTTTGGCGTCCGGATCGGGACATGCCGATAGGGATCGAGCAGCGGAATGGAATCCCGAATCGCTTCGAATAGGCGTTCGTCATCGCCAACTTGCTTCTTCAATCGGTTGTTGTCACGAAGGGCTGCTTGAAGTTGCTTGCGTAGCGAGACGGTAGACGGGCTAGGATCGTGCTGTTCGAGGATGTCCGCCTCCGATTCCGATGTGGTTCTTTTCGCGGGCATACTAATCCTCCTCCATGCTCGGCAGGATGTCGCGTGCGATCAGCGGGCGTTCCTCAAGCACGCGGGTCTTCGTCTCTGGGTCTGTCCAGTAGATCGTTTCCTTGTTCCCTTTACCCATGACAAACTGATAGCAAAGTAGCCCCATCTCTGGATCTTCCGCGAGTTCACGGAAGAGTTGAGAATCTCCAGATAGCCCGATCGCCTTGCGCATCTCGTAATCCTTGACGAACGCGCCTGAATCGATGAAGGAGGGAACCTGCTCCATGTTCACACGAGCCTTCTCGTACGGATCATGCGTGGCCAGCAACTCGCGCTCTGAAAGCGCGGCTACACGCGGACGTTTGGAACGGTGTGTTTGCTTTGGCGTCAAGGCCCCACGTTCTATAGGAGGCACCTGTTGTCCTGCTTTCTCTTTCTTGAGACGATTGTGGAACGTGGTATAGGGAATGTTGAAAGCAGCCGCAGCGCGTTTGATGCTGCCATGCTCCTCATATGCTTGTTGGTAGGTCATGAACGCCCTCCAGGTCAAAGCGGGGTAGCGAGGGAACCGTTACGACGTACTAAACACGTCCGGTGAGACATGCTACCCCGCCTCATCTTGAATCTCGGCCTCAGCATGTCCAACAGCACGAAGATCTCGAGCCCCTTCCCAGCCGATAGCAAAACCAATCCCTCCAGCGCCGGCGAGGATCAGTACGTCCGGCATGTGCAGCAGGAACGTTGCGAGAATCCAGACAGGAATCAACCATCCGCCGTAGAAGAACTTCCGCCCGCCTGCTGCTTCGATTGCCTTGGCCGTCGTTTGAGTAGCTGGTTGCTTGATCCGATCGATCGCCAAACGAATCAGATTCACAACCCCCTTGAGCATCGTGGGCTTCATCGTTACCTCCTCTGCTCAAAGAAGAAGGGGCACGGAATGCGCCCATGCCCCCACTTCCTCTGCGCTAGAACTCGGTCGTTGGTTCCCGCGGAACGAAAGCGTCGGTCCATTGATAGCTGAATCCAAACGCCCAGCGTGTCCCCGTGGTAAACGCATCACCGTTCCACACCGGAACGATGCTGAACTCGGCATAGACGCTCAGATCTGAGACAAGATCAAGCCATGCGGCGAGTTCCATCTCGAGTCGAGTGAACAGTTCGAAGTCGGCGAGACGGAAGGGCGGTGACCAGGTCAGACCAGCTGTTTGAACATCGGCGAACGGGGTGAACGTTGTCAATAAACCCGCCGCAAATCCAATGGACCGGCTATTACCCCACCGGTCACTGTAGATAGCGAACCCATGCAGATATGGAGCGGTCAGGCAATCACGAACGCTTACACCAAGATCAAGATACCGGCCGTTGCCGCCGAGGCATAGATCGAAGTCCGGATGACCGTCCACCACGGTGGCATCACCGTTGAAAAACAATCCTCCCGGACCGCCGTAGAGTTGACCAGCGCTCCATGCTCCAACCTGGCAGAAGCCAGCGATCGCAAGGCCAATCAGAATCACTAGCGACAAAACAAGTGCTCTCTTCATAGTACATCCTCCTTTGCTTGGTTTAATGACAGATTGGCGAAGAAGAGAGATATCCACTCCATGTTGTGGTTACGGCATCTTCTTCGCGCATCCATAGGTCGATCAGTTCAATTGTGTATACCAGCGTGCCAAAGCTCTCTGTGCCCGGCGGAATCACTGGGGGCGGATCACCGCAGCCCTGAGGTCTCACAAACGCCAGGAAGCCATATCCAGGACCCCGCGGGAACACCGGCGCCAACGGATCAACTGCCCACCATCCAATCCAGGGATAAAGGAAGTCAGCTTTGACGAATGCACCCGAGACATAATCTCCCCATTGCGTGTAGACGGAGTAGTCGACGATGTTGCCGTGACCATCTGGTCCAGAAACTGTCAAGCGAATCAGCACAGGGTCTCCATCAGGATCTCTTATGCCGTAGTGCTCGGGCGCAGTACCGGAGCCGAGGCACCCTTTGTCTTGCTCGCGGAAATCGAACGTGACGATCTCCCGCCATCCAAGCCCCCACCCCTCAGACGCCTGGAGAACGAATGGACCGTATGAGACAGGATGATGATTCTCGACCACAATGGTGCCTGTCGATTGGCGATCGTCAGCCGATACCGTCACGGTATAGGAGCCTTCGTAGCGGTAGACGTGTTGCCCGCGAGTGGTGGATAGGTTCTCGCGCGCAGATCCATCGCCCCAGTCAATCCAGCATGTTTCATTGACCGCAATTGCAACAGCCAGCCCGCCATCCTCCAAAGCCGGGCGTGCTGTAATCACAGTTCCCCAAGCCTGGCCATAGGCTGAGAAGACAAACTGAATCGGGTCTGGCGGTTGATGCAGAAGAGAACATCCACTGATGGTCAAAAACAGCACAAGGCCTAGAATTGCAACCTTTGTCTTCATTTGTTCCTCTCCCCCCGCGCAAGCCTTTGAGAAGCCAGAAGCAAGCGCTAGTCTCAGGTGCTTATCAGCCGCCGCTCATAGGAATGCTGCGCGCGTAAGCGAGGCCAATGCTCACACCAAGCAACAATGCGGAGACGACGAAGCTGTAGAACGCGGTTCGCCGCTGATTGCGGGTGCGTTTCCTCTCCTGCTCGAATTCGATGCGGAACTCAGTATTCTCGCTGACCTGCATCTTGAGCGCCGGCTGACCATTGCCAGTGGAAACGCATTCCACAAGGCCGTCGACGGACTCCTTGAGCTCATGCGTTTCATTGGCAACAGTGGAGATCCGATCGTCCAAACGGCCGAAACGTACATCAAGGAAGTCCTTGAGTAGACCGAATCCAGGGATATCCTCAATCGAGGGCTGGCCGGTCATAGACTCACCACCGAAACGATCACTTCCTGCTCCGGCTTGTAGCCGTCGTCTGTTGCGCCGAGCAAGGTGATCTTGTATGTATGGCCCGTGACACCACCGGAGATCTTGAAGTAGCAACTACCGTCGGCCCAGCCAAGCCCGGAGACCACCAGATCCTCACTCTCGACCCATGCGGATTCATTGTCGGCGATGATCTGCAGAAGCGTCAGGGCTGCATGGAGACTGAGCTCTTGAGAGACCAGTTGCTCGCCATCGGTGTCCAGCAGTTGCACCACAGCTGTAGCCGCAGTGGAATAGGTACTGTCGAGATCGAGCGAAAGCGAGACTTGATCCCGATCGTCCCATGCGTAGACCGTCGCCCCAACGCTCGACAAGGCGTCGCCTTCTCCAATGATCTCGGAGAAGTCGACGGTCACTGGTTTGATCTCGCTTGGTTGTTTCGGTGCAATCGTTTCCGAGCTCATGAGCTACCGATTGCGAAACCACGCCACAGCACATCTTTTTGCATTGCCAGAGGCGCACGGTTTGTCATCGACAAGCTGCAGGCACCCGACACATTCGCCTGGAGACCACCCCGACACATTCGCCTGGCAGGCCGTACAATAAGAGAGATTGCCCGGAGCGCAAGTCTTGCCATCGCGGTCGACCCCGACACAACCCGGACAGTCTGCATATCCCGGTGCACGGTTCTTGTCCTTGGGCATGAATCCTCCTAGGAAAGCGTAATCTCGTGATCCTCGACCCAGACTTGGCCGGAGGTCTTCGTGCCCTCATCCTCGACTTTGCGGTTGGCCATGTCACCGTTTTCGGTCGCGTTGAACACTGCGTGTTCGGCCCAGGCATGATTGGCCTCGTCGCCAGTGAATTCCGCTTCCCACGTGGCCTTTTGGCTTGTGCCGTAGGTCGGGTAGCCTGCCTCCATGCCAGAACGTGTTTTCGAACCGCCTTGGAGATCGGTCATGCCTGCAGTAGTGGCATCGCTCGAGATCCCCACACCGATCGCTGCATTGGCATTGGTGAATGCCGTGCCGCCAGATCCAGCGATCAATGTCCAGAACTCGTTGATGCCAGCGTTGACAAGCGAGTTCGGTGCAAACTCGTCCACGGCGTAGGCGAAGCGCATTCTGCGGGCGAAGTCGAGTTTAAACTCTCGAGGAAGCCACGCATAGGCTGCTTGCTCGATCGTACAGCCATGGCGTTTGGCCCACGCGGAAACCAGGTCGCCCCAGCGCATCAGCTGACCTCGCCAGGTGATTCGACCGTCCTCGAACTGCTTGAACTGCCCAGCCAAGGACACTGTGTTTCGTCTGCGCGCTTCGGAGTTCTCGAATTTCTGGGTCGACCAACGTGGCGACCAGCGGACAGCATCGGCAACGGTTCTGGTCTGCGGTGTCTCAATGCTCATCTGTTCCCTCCCCTACTGCATTTACTCGTTCAGTTTGTAGGTTGCTTCGCTGTCTCCTTCGTCGTAGGCGACGTCAGTTATCCCCTTGGCGTACTCAATCTCGATCGAGACTGTCGGTGACCACTCCTTAGTAGTGACTGCATCAGCTCCTGTTCCTGCGTCGGCGATCGCAATCGCGCTTTGGACAAGGCTCAGCAAGTCCGTCCCGGCGCCTGCATCGGCAATTCCAAGGCCAACAAGGATCTCAAGGATCTCCCCAGCAACACCTGCATCGGCGATCGTGACCGCCGAAAGCAGCTCTGCGATCGCGTCAACCCCGACACCAGAATCCAACAACTGGACGCGAGCTGTGACAGACAGGGATTCATCTCCGGCGCCTGTATCGATGAGCGTCATGCGCACCGTGACAGTTGTAATCTCGCTTCCCTCCCCACTATCAGAGATGGTGAGTTCCACGCGGGGCGGTTGGACAACGTCAGCCCCTTCGGCCGTGTCAGCAATGCCGACGCGGACTTGTACTCCGGCGAGCGCATCGGTGCCGACAGCAACGTCAGTGATAGCCAGCAATGCCTGGATGGCATGGAACGCATCAACACCGGTTGCCGTGTCAGCGATGGAGATCGTTGCCTGCGCGGCGAACGCATCAACACCGGTTGCCGTGTCAGCGATCACGAGTTGCGCCCGAAGGGACACAACGTCAGCCCCTTCGGCCGTGTCAGCGATGGAGATCGTTGCCTTGATGGTAGACACATCGTTGCCTGCAGCCACATCAGCAATGGAAAGCAAAGCCCTGACTGCGGCCACGATATCTGCGCCAGAGGCATTGTCCTGCTCGAGAAGAAGGCGGTAATGAGAAACGGTGTCCGCGCCGGATCCTGTTTCAGCGATCGATACGGTAACCACTGCGACGAGAGACTCCGATCCAGAACCTGCATCCACGGCAGAGATGAACGCATTGATTGCAGAAACTGCATCCGCGCCGGATCCTGTTTCAGCGATCGCAATACGACCTAACAAGGTCGCAATAGCATCTGCCCCCGTTCCCGTTTCGGCTACCGTTAGCGCAACCTGGGCAGACACGGCTTCCATGCCAGAGCCGGTATCAGAGACACCAACTTCTTTCGGCGCCATCGTGAACTGAGCTGCAGCAGAGAACGGTCCCCACTCCCCATCGTCATCGCGAGCCCGAATGCACCAGTAGAACGTCTCGCCGAGTTGCGAGATGGCGCTCCCAGCGTAGGGGATACTGCTGCAGCGGTTGCCCTCCTCGATGTCCGGATCCAGCGTAATCGTTCCGGAATCCCACTTGTTTGGAGAATTCTCCGGGTCGTTGGTCGTACCCACGTGGATCTCGACAGCATCGAGGTAATCGCCAGAATCTGGATCATTGAGAATCGCGTCCAATTCCGGCGTTAGATCAGTGACGCTAGTTGGATCAGTCTCGCCTTCACAACAAAGAGATGTTGGAGCCGTAGGGGCGATATTCGGAGTAGTCCCAGTGCCATAGATACTGAGCACTGAAGTATACGCGTTGAACTTCTTGTTGGAGCACGCTGTCTCGTCGCCGCTAAGGTAGTAACCAGACAGAACCGCACCCAGCGTCCGCTCTATCTTCCCGTTTCCAAAATAGAGGCCAATGAATTCCCCTTCATTGACAGAAAGCGAGACTTCGACCGTTTGCTTGCCAGCCACCAGATTACCGATTGATTCGCTGTCCTGAGCAGTGAAGTAGCCAGTCGCACCCTCAGAAAAGATAGCAACTTTGACACCGAACATGTTTGCGTTGACATAGATCTCAACCGAGGTGATGGTCCCAGCTGCATTGGCTGGATTGTCAGTCTGAATGTATGTGTTATTGCCAGAGAAGTCGCTAGCTCTGTTTATACACGCAGGACCAATGTCGATAACAGACATCGGCTAGCCCTTATCCGCTAAGCAACAGTGAGCTGGCTCGTGTCTTGAGAGCAAAGTACGGCGACTGCTGAGCCCCTTGGTTGATGTTGAATAAACCTGCCGTGGTGACCTTCGCTACACATGCCTCACGATATTGAGATGGATTTCCAACACTTGTCCGGACACCCCACAGCACGGTATAGGCTGCAGTATTCCCGGGATCAAGAGACAGCGCACTTCCTGCCGGGATGTGCGTCAGCTCGTCTGTGCCTTCTGCAACGATCAACGCATGGGCCGGGAGAGAGACCAGAGAATCATTGACAAGATTTGCTCCCTCGACAAGCTCGTAAGCGATAGCCGCTCCGGTAATGCTCAACTCATTTGCGGGCATCTGTTCCTGCGTCAAGCACTGGCTCGTTGATCCTCCAGTTAGTGTAGGCGTCAGGATGCAGCCAACCAGTTTTCCGGAGCCACTCCCGAAGTTCAGGAACTTCAACTCTCCTGCAGCGAGAATGTGTATTGCTTGAGGGCGCCAGTATCCTGGTATAGATGCCCCCATCGATTTCCCGGTAGCAACGATTTGGGCATAACACCCATCATCGCAGTACGGCAGAACGAAACGAGGATCGCTGTCACCGTATTGCCCGATAGCGCAGACAATGCACAGCTCGTCAGCGTTTACGGACAACGAGTACGTCGAACCAGTGGCCCACGTTGTGTCGAGCTCAGCGCGTACTGCCCAGCCGGAAACCGCCGTATTCTCGATTTGGACCTGCGGACTGCGTAGATTTCGTTGCGTCATGAGATCGCCCTAGACCTCAACAACGACGGCGTCGTAGGCAAACTTCAACGACACACCGGATTCATTCTTGATCAACCACCAGTACGTGGCTGAGGCAATCCACCGCATGCCAAGGTAGCCCGTGGCGTCCGCATCAGACGATTCGACTTCGATCTCATTCGAACCATCTGTCCGGATGACTTTGACGTCGCCAGCTACACCGTTAGTTCCAAAATAGACGCCCTGGATCATCCACTTCTCGTCTCCGGCCGGTTTGATCGCGAGGGAATTCCCATTCGCGACTACATTGTGACCCTGTACGAAATTGCCAAAGCTCATGGCTCCCCCTAGTTTCCGAAGACCAAGCCGCCCATCAGCATCAGCTGCATAGCGGTGTAGCTACTAAGTAGTGTTGAGTTGTCAGCAAGAGCGGCCGTCTTGGCCTTGACGCTGTGCTCCGCACCGACAGCTGATGCACGGTCCGTATCGTCATCGTCATACGCTGTGATGTAGGCCTCGCTGTGATGCTCGTTGTTGTGAGGTGTTGGCGCGTAGTCCGAATCATGATCATGGTCAGCCGTTGCGAGCCATTCATGCAATGGAATCAGCACCCAGGCACTGCTTTTGCAGCGGTAGAACTTCCCGAGGTGCGTCTCGCCGCTGGTCACGTAGTAGAACACGCCTTCAAGATCGGCAGAGGCCTCTGGTCGATCCCCGTAGGTACCATCGATGATCAGATTCATACGATCACGCCATTCGGATCCCATGCTAGATCACCTCGATCATGTGGATGCAGATGTCGTTATCGATGTCGTCAGCCGTACCGTCGTGCCCGATCTCGAGCAACAACAGATCGCCGAGCGTTAGGACTGGAAGGTCGATCGTTGTAGTTACGAGGCCGTTCTGTACAGCGGAGTCTGCTGCTTGCTTCGAAATCGTCGAAGCGCTTCCAGTGACAACATCTCCGGCGCCGAGCGCCTTGTACTTCACGCGCAGCTCAGCGGTCTTCGATGCCGTGGCAGCTGTTGACCAGTACAACACCACCTTGGTTTCCTCTGGCGTCGAGATCGTGTTGTCCTTCAGCACACGAGCCGTCACCCGGCACTGTTCGTAGCTGGCCGCAGCCAGCTTGACGACTGCCAGCCGTCGGCTATCCGCCGTGGTCAACACATTCTCGGTTCCGGAATCTGCCCCAACCAGCGAGATCGACTCCGGGAAGAAGCGCTGCGGCATGACATAGTCACGAATCTTCGTTAGGATTTCGTCAGCGAACTTGTGAATCTGGTCAAACAGGTAGTCGAATTCCTTCTCCGTCGGCTCTTGGCCGGCGAGGAAATCGCGGGAACCTTCCGGGGTCTCTGTCCCGATGGCCGCCCATTCTGAGAAATGGTGTTCCATAAAACCGAACGGATGATTGCTCACGTTGTCCCCCTCATCTGCGAGGTCCCCTTACTACTCGTCGTCTTTGAACACGCCACGCCATGAACCACGGTCGAAGCCGCGATCGGAATCATCGGTTCGTGCGGCGGATTCCAGGCTGAATCGGAAACCACCGTGGCCGGCGATAACGTACTGCACGCCTGTTGCGAGAATACGCTCTAGTAGTGCATTCAGCTCAACGAGCCACTCTGCCTTGGTGGTCGATCGCCCCAGCCATTGGCCCGTATTGAATCCTTGTTCGCTGGCTTCGGCGCGCGTCTCTGAATCATCGGAGAACTTGAACCATGGCCGGTCTTCATCCAACAACAGAGCGGAATGGACGATCGAGATCTCGACGAAATACGGCAGATCAGAAAGCACCTGTGATGGTGACTCGTTGTAGTAGATCAGGATCGTTCCCGGCTCAATTCCCAGCGCTTCCGCAAGAATCGCCCGGACCTGCTCCAGCGTGCCCGAGCTTGTGAGGATCATGTACTCAAGGCGGAGGCGTCGACGATAGGCGGTGTCGATCTCGTCTTCAAGCCGTCCCAGGGCTATGGCTCGCCCGATTAGATCCAACGAATAACCCACAGCGGTCTCAAGATAGTGCTGTTCGTAAATAGCCTCGAGAATCGATTGTCGGCGGTCGGCCGCTTGAGCGTAGGGATAGAACAGTTTCGCCACCCCGCCAGAGCGCTCGGTGTTGTAGTAGTGACAGAGCGAATCCTGTGTCAGCAGTCGATCGAGCGTCCCGCTCATGCGGAAACCTCAATGTCAATGTACTCAAGCTTCGTCTCAGCAATCTCTCCCGGATCAATCGTCAGGTTCGCTGTGCCAACCGGATCGTCAGCGGTGTCAATCGTCACCGAAGCGTCAACCACGCCGGCCGTGGCCATGACCAACGCAATGACACGTCGATAGATCACATCATCTGCCGGGACAAGCCCAATGTGGAACGTCCCATCGGAGTCCACCCCGCCGATGTAGCCGGCCAAAGCATCGCGAATCTCGGCCAATCCTAGCGCGTGCGAGAATGAACCATCGACGGTAAGCGTGATGTCGACGTAGATTGGCACCCGCGTCGTCTTGTTGTAGCGATATACGTGGGCTTGGCCAACAGTATCGCGGATCGTGACCGCTGAATCCCCAAGCGTCTCACAGCCAACAGGCACCGAGGCTTCGAGCGCTGCACCAATGTCGTCTGGATCCCCGCCGTACACCGTCGCTTCGATCGAGTGAGGATTCATGCCGTCGACTTCGGAATCCATCCGGTTTTGCCGGATCGTGACCGCCTTGACGCCAGTCACCCGGTAGAGCTGCGACCGAACTGCTTCGGCTGTGGCATCACCAAACGTGGCCGAAGACAACAGATACCGGACCCGAAGTTCGGTGTCTGTCTCGCCGTCATCACCACCGGTTGCTGCGCCGGGAAGCCGCGAGATCAACGACATCACAACGTCATATCCTGACTGCTCGACTACGTTCAGATACAGCGCGCCAGACTGATACTGGTTGGCGTCATCGTAGGACAGACCGAGGATCGCCTCGCTCGTCTGTTCATTGGCAAACACAATCCGGATGTAGGTGCTGCTGCATCCAGAGATGTCGATCGCTTCACTAGTGAATTGACAGGTCTGGGATACGCCAGCCTCAAGTTCGAACGTCTGCGTCTCGGTCCGACCCAGCAGTTCTCCCGTTGCGTGATCGAGCACCTCGAGATGGAAGTTGAACAGCGCAGTGAACGGTGTCGGTTCGGCGTCGTTGGCCACCTTCACAATCAGATCGTCCAAGCAGTACGGATGGGCAATATCCGCCACCCGCACGAGCTGGTAGTCGTTCTTGCTACCATCGGCGGCCAACGCAATCCGGCCTTGGTCATTCGATCCAAGAATCCGTGTTGTGCCTGGATCGTAGGTATTCGATCCAGAGGTTACGCCGGAGATTGGATTGACCTGTGTGGCAATCGTTTCGGCTGCAACGTTCCCGTCGGCGCCGGCAACGACTGCTTCGACCTTCACATCAGCGATTCCGCGGGCACCGATCACGACCTGGCTCAGCGTTTCAAACAGTACGCCGCTCGATGCCTGCCAACGATCCTCCGCCGGAATCACCGTACCGGCGCTGCCGAGAATGGTGAGAACAGTCCACGCCTTGGTGGCTGCGGTCTTGGCGATACCCATCTCGGCACATTTGCTCGACAAAGAAGCGCCGGTCCCCGTTGGAATGAAGCCGGCGTAGTAGTAAGCCTCAAGCTGTTTCCAATCACGGTCTTCCTGCTTGGAAATCGCGGCCAGAAATCGTCCAAGCGGAGAATGCGCACGGAGATCAGCATTCGGGCCAAACGAGAACGACTCATCAGCGGCATCAATGCGAAGCTGTTGGAGGAGATCGACTACGCTCGGTCGGCGGAAGCCTGTCTCGAGGATGCCAAACGTCTCATCATTGATTGTTGCCGTAAGGTCGCTCATCTATACCTCCACCCGAATCGTCGAACCGTCAACACCGCGGACTGCCGCCTTGATGGTCACTGCGCGCTGCTGCGGATCCTCTGTAATGATCAGCGAATCAACCTGTACAATGCGCTCATCCTTGCGGAGCTCGAGGAGAATCTCGTGCCGAAGGAGGCTGAGGTTGCCCGGCTTGGCGCCGAGGAAATCGAACCACGGTAGACCGCAATCCGGTTCTTCCCATGCCTCGCCACGGATCATGCGTAGACGCAGCGCAATCGATTGAGCGAGTTCCTGGGAGTCCTCCACCAGCTGAGGGCCGCCGTCCTCTCCGAGGTCCAGGTCGTACACCGGCCCCAACGTGCCGGGCTGCGTGAGCGTCATCAGTTTGAACGAAGTCGTTGGATAGGTTGTCGGCATCTATTCTCCGATCAGCACATGCTCGCTTGTTGCCGGCGGGGCTACTGTTGGCGGTCCACTCACACCACCGCCAGGCTCTACATCACCGTGCACATGAGCCTCAGCCCACGCGCGGTGGCGTGTGCCAAGAATCGCGTAGTCGACGGCTACGTCGCCGGGCTCACAACCCTCCGTCCCTGATCCGATGTAGCATTTCGCGGAGTCGTCGACTTGCACAACCACCGCACCATCCGGCAGCATCCGGATGCACGTTCCCGGCTTGTCCCGGTGGAAGAAAATCCACTCGTCTAGCCAACAATCGGGGAAGGGTCGGTCTGTGCCTTCGTCATCTGTCATCCGACCACGTACGACCAATGCATCCGTGAGATGGTGCTTGCGCGAGAACTTCGGATCACGTTGCTCGATGTCGGTCAGAATCTCCTCGGTCGAACGTTCGTAGAAGCCAAGACAGATTGGATCGTCTACCTCATACGGAGCACGCATGCCGAAGGTGTGCGTCTTGATTGTCAGCACATCGGCTTCGAAGATCGTCGGGAACTCAAGCTTCGTCTGATTCTCCGGCGGCCCCATCACCTTGAGTAGTGTTGCCTGGACTGTCGCGCGAAGCGTCGTGTGGTCGAACTCAATCAGCTTGGCCGGCAACCACGTATGAACCTGCTCAAGACGGGCCTCCAGCAACTGGCGAAGCAAGACTGCAGTGTTTTCCTCGTGTGTGGACATTGTCTATCCCTTTGCCACCCGGACCGTGGTCAAGAACGAGCGACCATCGGCTGAGTGATCGCCGGCAATCGTACGCCATGTCCCGGGCAGATCATCCGCATCGATTTCGAAGGTTCGATTGGACCATAGCTTCGGAGTCAACAGCGCCTGCACCTGATGCACCTGTGGCTTCTCGCCCGACTCGATCGAGTGGACGTATCGCATATCAGCCGAGACCTCCATCGCTGGTTTGGCGGAGAGAAGTCCGTTGTCTCCGGAGAGCACCACGCCAGAGCACACGCCCTGATCCGGCGGCAACACGTAGAGCTTCCGGCGGGCCACGTAAACCACAGACTGCATGTCTCGTGCTAGCAGTTCGAACATCGGGCGTGTCGCGCCGACCAACGCCAGGCCTCGTTTGGCATACGGTGGGTCAACCTTGGGGTCGATCTTGCCAATGTCGAGACCGATGGTGTTCGCCAAGTCTGCCGCAATCACGCTCGGCTTGATCCCCGGCGCATAGCCCTTCGTGGCTGTCGCCACGGGCCAGATGTCGGTGGTGTCGCCAACGTAGACCGTCAGCATGCGCGTTGTCTTCGAAAGCTCCTCAACCACGAGGTCCTCGATCGTGCCGTTGAGCACGAGCTCTTTGTGCTTCTCGAATGGGTGATAGCCCGCCTCGAGCTTCAATAGCTCGCCACGCTTGAACTGCTTCACGGAGGCCTTGTCCAAGTTGTACAAGCGAATCTCGCCGAGGTCGTTGTCGGGAGAGATGTCAAACGGAATGCGAAATCGAATCAGGTAACGTCCTTCCGGAGTACCATAGCCACGGTTTGGCTGGCGTTCATCGCGAGAATAGAACTCCGTGCCGCCAGCCGTTGTCACCTTAATCCGCCAGCCACCACCCTCAGATTGAAACTCTGCAATTTTCTTGGCCACCCTAGTCCTCCTGGAAGACCAGCAGATGTACAGTTCGGCCGAGGTTCTCGCAGGTCACTTCGTCAGTACTTCCGGAGGGATCGAGCGGCACGATATGGAGACCATGAACGATGCGATGTGTCACACCAGAAAGCAGGTTCATCCCGTACATCACGCGCTGCTCACGGACCAAGTCCGTGCCTTCGTAGCTCATTGAGAACGTCACGATGCCGTGATCCGGGTTCGAACGGAGTTCGAAATCGAACGGGATCCCATCGATCTCTGTAGTGAACAGCTGTCGGGGAACAGAACCGGTTTGAACAACCAACGCCCCTACAACAGTGCCTACCGCTGTGCCAATTGCGGCACCAATCAATGTGCCGATTGGACCGCCAATCGAGGACCCGACAAACGCTCCCAGCAGAGCACCAAGACGACCGTACCCACGCTCTAGTCCAAACTCTATTGAGAGGTCTCTTTCATCGGTGTTGCCGTATGCGACGTCTGGATCCGTGATTGCTTGGCCGCCATAGGTGATAACCACCGACTGGAACTTGACCGTTGCCCCGATGATGTTTTCGCCTTTGCCGCCAGCTGCTTTGATTGCACGAAATTCGGCCAATCCAAGAAACGGGTACGTCAGTCCCGGCCGCACATTCTCCCCTCGTGGGGAGTCGCCAATTAGAGTGTAGGAAGTATAGGAAAAGGTCGTATGCCGGTTGGAGAAGTCTGTCAGTTTGTTAAGCTGCTCCACGTCGTAGCCGGGGCCACCGACGGCACCTTCTACACCGCCCGGCCCGCCAGTAAGATCGACAATGGCTGTGAATTCAAGTGGTTCGTGGTGAATGTGATCGGCAAGTACGCGAGCATTGAGGTGACCTCCCGTCTTCTTCGTGTCGATCGGCTCACCGGTAATCTGGTTAGTGAACCGAGGCGATTCCGACGTCACCGCCCACAGAAGCAACGTTTCACCGCTTTGTTCATCTCGAATCATTGCGTTGTGTGGCATCAGCGCTCCTGGGCTTCGCTCTTCACCATGCCTCGCCGAAGGCTGCGAGCCTGTTGGCGCGAGGCGAGGCCTTCGTACTGGGCAATCTCATGAACAGCTTGATGTCCAGCATCCTCTCCACCAGACACACCGTGGAAATGCATGCTGCCAACCTGCAGCGCACTGCTTGCAGAGAGACTTCCACCACCGGCTGGCGCGTAGGCGTACTGGTAGGCACCTTCGTTCGTCAGACGGCCGGAGGTGTAGTCCTGACCGAGTAACATTAGGATCCCATCCAACGCCATGTTCAGCGCCCCTAGCGGCACATCCAACACGCGGAGCGCTCGATCGGCAAGCTTCTGCAGTCGTGTTGTAGTAGGACCCAGATGCTTGTCAAGCGCGCTGACAATGGGATCCGTTACATATGACAGGAGCGTGTCACCAATTGGGCCAAGGACGCTTCCTAGTGGATCTGAAAGCCCCATCTTGTCCACCAAACTACTTAACCAAGCTGGGGAAGACCCTCCAGAGGCCGCATCCCCCTCTGTATTGTCAGCAATTTTGAGAAGCGCATCGAGTTGCTCACTCGGTCCGAATTCTTGAGAAAACATGCTGACCATCTCGGAGACGTTGAAGAACTCCATTTGGCCACGCGCGTGTTCGGTAACACTTTCCCTAGGTTGAGAGGTTAGTGTCGGCGTCCAGCCCGGCGGGAGAATGCCCATACCGGCGAGCGTCCCTGCAGTGCCCTGACCTGCATGACCCGCCTTGGGGTCTTTGCCCAAAGAGGGAATATTCACGCCAGGCAAGGCATTTAAGTCACCGATCACTCCGTTGGCTACAGCACGTGCAGCCCCCTTGGCCGCGTTCGGAATCGTCGTGGCGAAGAAGCCGGTCGTGTGCGCCATCATCCAATCACCGAGTGCGCTCCAGCCAGACCATGATTGCGCAGTCAGTTTCCCAATACCCGCAGCCGTTCCCTTAACCAATGAAGGAACAAGATCTGCAGCTAGATTACCGATACCCTCAGCAAGCTTCGGTGTCCATTTTGCGATCAAGTCGCCAAGCGATGCGAGCCCGCGCTCAAACTCCGGCTTCAGTTTGCCATCCCAGACACTACGTAGCTTCTCCTGCCACGTGTCGCCACCGGTGTTCCAGGCTTCGGTCACATCATTGATCCACGGGTGCAGTGTGTTGTTCAGCCAATCCTTAAGATCCGGCGCAACGGTCGAACCGAGCTCGATTGCTATCACACCAAGCGAAGCCTTGATTTTCTTGACCGTTGCCGTCAACGTGCCGGCGATCTCAGCTGCAGCATCCTTCGCGTAGCCGCCGGATTCGACAAGTACGTTGACGACTTTCTGGTAGCTCTCTCCAGTGGCTTGGCCGAGCTGCAGCATCGCCGGGGCTGCCTGCGCCTCGAAGATGTTCGCCATATCGCCGAGCGTGGCACCAGCCCTAGTCAGTACACCAACGAACTCGACGAAACCCATCTGCCCCTTCTGAACAGCCCGCACAGCCTGATTGACTGCCGGACCAAGGCGCTCAAATGTCTGGGTCATCAACTTCGCGGTCTGGCCAGTCTTGATCCGCTCGAACCGGATGAAGCTCATTCGCAACGATCGGCCGGCCATTGAACCGAGGATTCCGCCCTTGGCAAGCTCGAGAATCATTCCCGTGGTCTCTTCGAAGGAAATGCCCGCTTTGGCAGCACCGATACCTGCAAACTTGAGAGCGTCTGCCGTTTCGAGAATCGAACCGGTGGCAACCTGCTCCGACATTGCAAGCACATCAGCAATGCGTGTCGCTTCAGAGGCCTCCATGTTCCACATCTGGAGGATGTGGGCCGTCTTCTCAGCTGCTTCACCGAGATCAATCTCTGCGACGTAGGAGAGATCGAGTACCGGCGCGATGGACGCAATGATGTCCTTCGTGGCCATGCCAGCACGGCCGAGGATCTTCATTCCCTCGGCGGCTTCCCCTGCTGAATAGGATGTCGTCTTGCCGATGTTGAGAGCAGTCTCTTCGAGCAACTTGAGGTCCGCGTCGGTGGTACGCAGTGCCACCTTGGTTCGGACCATCGTGTCCTCAAAGGACATGTACGTCCGGCCAATGGCGTACATCGCAGCGGAGAACGCCGCGGTGATCCGATAGCGATACCGATAGATCCACTGGCCGACGCTCTTCACTCCGGACATCACCCGATGCAGAACACCGACCGTCTTGTTGCCAATAGTGTTCAGGCGATTGAGGGAATTGGCGACTTTGTTGACACCGCGTTCATCGACGATGACAGAGATGCGGCGGCTCATGTGTTCCTCTCCCCTGGCCAGCTACGGCCTATGCGTCATCCAGCTCCTCTAACCGCTGCATCCGGTAGAGTGCCGGATCAAACGTGATGCCTGCGTTGTCGTCGTTTTCCTTCCACGCCTTCTCCGCATTGCGGAATCTCTCCCACTCGTCGTAGGCGAGATGCACCTCATCGGCCTCGAGCGGCACCATGCCCCCCTCCGGCGCCCCCCACAGTGATTCGTAGGTCAGATAACCGGAGAAGAGGAGTGCCCACCGTTCAAGGCATTCAATGATGCCAACCCGGAGAAGCCGCTCAGTCGAGGTAGCCCAGAAACGACGTCAAGGCCGCCTCGAAGGCGTTGTATGCTGGTGCATTGAGTTGCTCGATCGGGATCCTTGTTCCTGGCTTCACGCCAGTGCAGTTCTCTTTGCCGTCGAGCACAGCCTCGCCAAGCACAACGTCGTCGTACCACACGCGGAACAGCCGTCGATCATCGGTCTGGCCGGTCCGCGGGTTGCGAGCTTTGTGCTGTGCCGTCTTCAGGTAATCGCCATTCACCTGCTGAAACGCCCAGTGCTTCGGTCCGACTTTGACAGCCGTCATTCCAAGATCGGTGTACCACACGTCGTTGTCAGGCGCGGGTGCTGGGGGTTTCGGTTGTACTGCGGGCTGCGTGACTGGCGCCTTCTCGTTCTCGGTCATGGTCCCCTCCTATTGAGAAGCAACCCGCCTCCCTCACCGTGGAGACGGGCTGCATCAATCACTTACGTTGTGCTACCTAGCCTTCAGTGGTTGGCAGCGGTGTCTCATCATCGGTCGGGTCTCCGTGGTAGCCAGACGTGAAGTCAAGCACCAAGAATTCCCACGACTCGTCGGTGTCTTCCTCGGCCTTGCCGCGCTCCATGTCGGCAAGCTTGCGCACCAAGCATTGCGATCCTCGTGCACCTCTGGGTGATCCGGGCGACTTGTCAATCGCCGCTACCGGGAACGGATCCTTCATCGCTTCGAGGTTCGTCAAGAATGCCGCGTGAGGATTGACATGCGGCAGCGTCAATTCGAAGAATCCAAGTTGCGAACTGTCAATACCAGCATAGGATTGACCATCGGCCGTAGAAAAGCCATGGACGCGATCCTGCGATCGGCCGCCACGGAGCTTCTTCCACTTCGTGATGTGCCGGCCGTTGACAACGAAGGTGAATTTCTGCGGATCATAGATGTCACTCATGGCTCAGCCTCCTAGCTCGCGAGCTCCCAGCTCAGATAGACGATGACCGTGAACTCTTCCCACGCACCGACCGGCCACACCCGCACGCGAATCGTTCTCAGGTGTCGGTTGGCCAGAGCGTTGGGATCGTTCGCCGCGAGCCATTCCATCGTTGGAATGCTGATCTCCCAGCGTCCGCCGGAGCCACCACGCGGCTGCACAATTTGCTTCTCAAGCGCGCGGTTCAGGACCCCCTCAAGCGCTCCTTGGACCATGTTCAGGCCATGGGTGGTCTGCGGGATCTTGGCATTGCGAACAAGTAGACCGAGGATCGACTCTTCCATCCGAACCTTCAGCCAATCCTTGCAGCGACGAAGATCGGCAAAGGTTCCGTTCGTGCCTTCTGAACCGATGGTCATTGGCACGCCGGCTTGGGTGATGTACGGGATACACGCGCCGGCGGCGTGCATCTTGGCAGTGAACGTCACCATATCTCCGGAGCTCCAATATGCCGTAGCAACAGAGTTGAGCGGCTTGTGGGTCAGCGTTAGGCTGCCGACTTCACTCCCGGCCCACAGGCCCATCAGGCCCGCGTCTGGCAGTTCGTTATCGGGATCATCGTGCGCCACGAGCAACACGCGATCGGAATTGATCGCGAGTGACTGGGCTACGCATTCCGCAGACGTCAACCCGCTTTGGTTGGCGAGCAACAGGTACATCATCCGTGCTGATACCGAATCTGCGAGCTCGGCTTGGTCTCCTTCGACTTCTTCGTGTTCTGTCAGTCCAACGAAATAGGGCAAGGAGTACCCGCCGGCTTCACACGCAGCAACGACCTCGGTCAGCGCGTCAGAGAGATCTGTCACCAATGGCGTCGCAGATCGCGTCTTGGAGTAGATGTAGAACGTCTCCGGATGCGGATCCTGCGCCAGCAACGTAACCGCCGACTTGTACTCTGGCGTGGTTGTCGGGAAGTGCGCTGCAATCGCCGTCAGATCGTCTGAGCTGTAGGCCTTCAGCGTATCTTTGACCGCTTCCTCGTCAGTGGAAGTACCGAGGATCAACGGAATGTTGAACGGCGTCTCCGCAAGCGGCCGGGTTCGATCGACAACAGAGACATGAATGCGTTCGAAGCTCATGCCGTCACCCCCTCAAGCGCCTCACGGAACACCCGCGAGATCCCGCCCTTTTCAGCCAACGTCGCCAACTGAGAGAGGGCTGCTTTGTCGTTCTTGAACTCCCCCACCAAGGCCAGCGCTTCTTCAACACCAATGGCATTGACTTCGAGCGTTGTGAGGCCATCGGGATCCTCTGACAGGCAGCCGCTAATCCACGCCACCTGATATCCGTCATCCACGAGCTTGCCAGCGACGAACTGATTGGCGAAACGCGGATCCTCTTTTCTCAAGGTGTCGAGGAGCTCTTCCTCTACCCGGTTGATCCCCGGCACCAAACGAAGGCGATCGCCATACTTCGTCGGGTGGGGATAGGTCGATCTGATACGTCGTTTCCAACTCATGGGATCTCCTTCGATTCCTGCGTCCCGTCGTCGTTCCCCTTCTGCAATGTGAACGTCACCTTGTCGAACGTCCCAGCCGCGGTTTGAGTGGTCTCGCCGACATGCAGGCGTACCTCAAAGCGGGCCACTCGTTCGATCGAGCGATTGAGGCGTGTCGTGGCGTCCCTGACTTGTCCTGGATCCACAATCAGCGCGTCCATACCCAACAAGTTCAATTCCCCTTGGGCTTGTGCTCCAAGGTAGCGTTGGGCACGTTTGGCCACGGCAAACACCTCTTCGGATGCATGTGTCCGCGCCGGGGCATGCACCGAGAGACGCAATGTGTGACGCGAGACTTTCTCGCGGACAAGCAAACAGCCATTCTCGTCATCAGGATCCAGGTCTACGCGCTTATATGGATTGTGAGGATGGTCGCGCAACGGCGTACCGCCGGCCTCGGGTAGAGCAAACGTCAAGAACAGCCCCTCCGGCCGGTCACCGATATCGTCCTCGGCCACAACCTGTGCTTCAGTCAAGCTGCATGCACCCATGATCCCGCCAGAGGCATCCTCGGCGGGGTCGGTGCGGCCGTACAGTAACTGCTGTACCAGTGGGGTCAAGTCCACCAGGTCGAAGCTCACAGCTCCTCCGTCAGTTCGAACACCATCAGGCCGAAACGCTCAGACTCAACCTCGCGCCGAAGCACTTTGTAGACTTCGCCGGCGCCGTTGGTGATATGAGCATCCTTGGTGATTGAAAGCGCGTCTCCGTTGGCATCGAGCGTGTCTGCGCCAACGACCAGCAATGGCTGCGTTGCGGAAAGCACACCACCACTGGCAATCATTTGTTGCCACACCGCAGCCTCAACAATCACGCCATCGAACGCCACAGGATCCGCGGCTACCTCTGTGGTGTAGCCACCACTGCGCTGTTTCGTTGTCGCATCAAGCGTCAAGGTCTCCTCGAATGGGAGTAGCGCGGCTTGCATCGCAGAACCGAGAAATCCACCGCTCATTGGGACACCGCCGCGACACCTTTGTGTCGCACTTCTTCAACGACCGAGCGTTGCAGGTGGCCATGGTCGACCAACGGATTCGTTGACTTCTTCTGCTGAATCGTGAACGGATGATTGGCCGGTTCGCGCAGATCGATCATCGACTTGCGCATCATGCCAATAACAGTCTGACCAACCCGGTGCCATGTCTCTTGGGTAAGATTCATGCCAGGATTGGCAATTGCTTGGTCGATCCCCGCTTGAATGATTCGCACCCCCGCGATCTCAATATCCTCGAGAATCGGATCGACGAACGGCCGTGGTGGAATGTGAATGTGCGTTGTGTCGGGGCTCAAGTGCAACCCCATGTAGTGTAGGTACGCACGCATCTTCGGCGTCACACGGATATCGCAACCCTCGTGAAGGATCACCGCAAGATCACGCATGGTGATCTTGGAATCGCCGACGGGCTGCTCGGCCCGGTCGCCGAAGATGCCAATCTCGACTTCGTGTTCGGCCATGCTGCGCAACGAAGCCACAATCTTGGGCAAGGAGTTCGTATCGGTCACCTTCACCGCAAGACTCTCCCGCGGTTGTAGCGTTTCCAGCGCCGGAGGAATTCCTTCCCGGGAGAGGAGAAGGACAACTCATCCTCGCTAACAGCAGCACTGGCTCCACGAATACCCTGCCATTCAACGGATACCTTCCCGAACTTCGCCGCTGTCGGCTCCGGCTCTCGCATCACCGTGGCTAGATGCGCCGCCATCAGTGCCCAGAGATGCTTGCGTGCCGTGTCGGAAGGGATCGCCGAACTAGTCAAGAAGTTAAACGACGAGGTCTCGGCGAGATCGATGTAATACTCGAGCGCCGTGTCATTCATCTTAAACGCCCGGACATTGCGAACGTCGGAGGCTGTTGGACAGAACGTATAGCTCACGGGTGCCTCCCAATGAAGCGGGGCGGGTTCAGGACCCGCCCCGTCGTTAGATCTTTGGGTTCATCAGCCAATCTAGCGTCTCGACACACTCATCTGTGGCCTCCGGATTTCGAGGAGTCCCTGCTTGCAGAGCGTTCGGACCGACAGTGGTGCGTCTTCTGTCGATTGAACCGTCGCCTTCAGGAGCTCCTCTTCGACCTCATTCTCACCCGGAGTAAGATCGAGGCCTGTTGCGTACCGGAGAATCTGATGGTGCTCACTGTGCACCTTGACCTTCGACATGTCTCGTCTCCCTCATTGCCGATTGAGGCGTGCTATTGCAATCCTCTGGTCTAGGCGATACCGGTCGCAACGCAGATCCCGAGCGGGCGATACACCAACGCGCCACCGTAGCGTTCCTCGAACGCCACCTCTTCCTTGAACGATCCCAACCGGACCGGCGTTTGCCGCGTGAGATCCTGCGGCAGGGCGTTGACACCCACGTCGCGCGTGTTCTGCAGCACCACGAACGTCCCCGATGGGACCTTCTCCGAGGTCAGCATACCGGCCGAGAACCAGCCTGCGTTCTGGACGATCTGCCACACGGTTGTCGGCACGGTTGCCGAATACGGCAGATGCAAGTACTTCGTGTCGGTCGTGTTGAACACCGCCATCGACGCGTGGTAGTTGTCCTGCAGATTCACCAGCGCCCACACGTCGGTGATGTCGGTTAGGATCTCGGCTGCGGTCTTGTCAGCCCACTTCCGAGACGTCGCTCCGGCATTCAGCGCCACCGTGAAGGTCTGGATGCCTGGGTAGGACAGCACGCCCAGGATGTTGTTCGCGTCAAGACCGTTCCAGAAGATGTCGTTCTCGAGAATCGTCGCCGCGCGGTGCACGCCAACGGTCTTCGAGCCGACGATGTCCCTACCGGTCAGATCTGCCGCGTCACGCTCGTGCTTGTAGATCGGGAAGCCAATCACGAGCGACTTGATCTTGTGTGTGTGCGGCGTGGTGTGCAGGTCGACGTAGGGCACGTCGTCTGTCATCAGCGCATTGAACACGCGCGCCGCGCCTTCACGAGTGACTCGTTGGAACTCGATTTCCTGAATCGCGGGATGGTACTTGGTCTCCAGACCCAGCACCTGCCGCGCGATCATCGCCTCGAGGTCGACGCCTTCGCGAAGCGTTGTGTCGATGGCGCGGAGCTCCTCCGGGAGGACCAAAGAATCAGCGCGTCGAGCAATTCCTGTATTGAGGTTTCGCATTGTGTCTGTCCTCCCCCTATCCCGGCAGATCAAGAATCAGCTCGGCCAGGGTTAAGTCATCAGCCGACTGCGAGTCCGAACCCCACGAGGCGTTCGTAACCTGCGTTCGGCCGTCTCCGGCCTGTTTGTAGAACTTGCCGTCTGTCGAGACGTACACCGAATCAGTTCCGGCAACGATCGCTTCTCCAACTTCGACCACAACGGGCCCCTTCCGGCGAACGGCGATTGAATCACCGTCGTAATACTTCTCGAGCCACACCGGATTGCCGGAACCATCACGCGATCGCAAGCGTTGGAGTTCGTCCCACACTGCGACCCCGGCAAAGGTTTGGCCGGCGTACGCCTTCATCTGGCGTTCAGTGTCGGTTCCATACTCCACCGGTGCGCCGAACTCAACGGTGTCTTCAGCCGCGAATCGGCCCCACGTAAGGCCGCCGGCCGCGCTGCCTGTCGGGATTCGTCCTTTCTTGAGAATTCGCTCTCCCGTGCTCATCGTTCCTATCCCCCTCTACTGGCGCGCTAACCCGTCGACTGCGCGGCGGCCTTGGACGGGTCCCGGTGCAGGTTCTGGCGAGGATCCACATCCTTCGTGTCGTCTCCGTCATTCGTCGAACGCATTTGGCGATCGCCAACCGGCTCAGCCAATGAGTCCTTCAGCTGTTCGAATCGGCCAGCGATGTAGTCGTCTGACTTGCCTTTGAGGTCAAGATCATCGAAGTACGCCTCGAGCGCATCGCGACGCATCTGCGCGATCGACTTGCCCTGATGGGCGTAGTCGGGCACTGCGTCAGCCATGAACGCAATCATCACGGCACGCTCATCGGCCAACGCAATCATTCGCTCGTCGAGACCGTCGTCGAGTGTCGTTTGTGCCGTCTCCAGATCGGACACCTTCTGCCGAAGGGTCTCGAGCTCACTATCAGCACCGTCCTTGGCTCCGGTCAGCTGTTCGATCTGCTTGTTCAGGTCGACGATCTTTGCTTCGGCATCAATCCGTGCCTGGAGAATCTCGTCAATCCGTGTCTGCCAGGTTGCCGCGTCGTCTTCTTTGACATCCGGGCAGAGCGTGATGGTCAGACTCTTGGTCTCGTCCGCTGCATCAGCAATCTGCAGCACGCGGGGCTCTTCGGCCGAAGATCCCGGAGGCGTCTGTCCTCCGTCCTGCTTGCTCTTCTCCATCGTTCCTCCTGTGCTCCTGTTCGGCTTCACTTGGACCGCACCGTCGAGCACTACGGCACACTCCGGACCGCATCGTCCCCGCGGGACGAACGCTGTGTGATCATGAACCGGCAGCGTCTGGCGCTTCGTGTAGTGCTGGCCAAAGGCGTCATCTCCTTCTTCGTCAGCCGGCACCGCTAGAACGCCAACGGATACTTCGCGCTCCTTACGCAACAACACGTCTTGCACAAGGCTCGGCTCGAACAACGTCACTCGCGACCAAACCTTCCCGTCCTCGACCCAGTGGGCACGATCGTCACGGTGATGGAGCCCCAAGGTTCGCTGGGCAGATTCCTCCGGCGTCATCTCCTCAAGCACACCAAGACCATCGAACACGCGGCCCGTCGGGTGTGTGCGCGTGATGGGACGGCCAGGAATCGTCGAGAGATACGCTGGCGTGGCAAAGTCCTTTGCAAGCTTCGCCTCCCAGACCACCTGGCCGGAGGTATCGAGGTACGGCAATGCCTTGAATTGGATGATCGGAATATCGAGCGTCAGCAAGCCGGTTTCTGCGTCGTGTCGAACTACCTTGAACTCACTGATCGTATCAATCCGGACTTCGCGGCCGTCGGCACGTGCCTCATGGCCAAGCAGCTTGCGAAGCGCCTCAGGGCTGAAATCCAGTAGGCTGTCGATCTCCTTGCGCTTGCGTTCTTCTTGGTAGATGCGGTACAGCGTTTCAAGATCGTTCTCCGACGGCGCGGCATAGCGGATCTGCGACTCGCCCTCCGGTACGTCTTTCCATGCCTTCAGGCCATGGTCCGCTGGCGTAGAGAGCACCTGTGTCTCGGGAAGCGCGCCCTCACGCGCCTCAACCTCAGGAAGATCCCAAAGCGGTGTCTGGTAGTTCAGAGCCCCATGCAGTGCCCAGATCCATTCACTGACATCAAGGAAAGCCTTTGCGTCTTCGATCCCTGCGATATAGACACGCCACGCATCAGACCAGCCCTGCCATCCGCCAGGATACTCAACCGATGCATAGCCGCCATAGGGATTGTGCGGCGCGCCCTTTCCCGGCCGCGGCCACTCGCCGTCGTACAACGAATCACAGATTGCGACTACTTCTTGCCGCGCATCGATGCGCGACAACGCAATGGTGCCTGCGCGTTCATCACACTCCGCTTCGGAGAAACCGGCGGCTTCATGTGCTGCTCGAGCACGACGGTAGGCATCAAATGCCAGCTCTTTCTGCGACGGATCCAAGCCCGCGCGCAACTGTTCGACCTGATCAATGGATGTGAGCATCGGATCGCCTCCGATGCATCCAACAAGAAAACGCCCCGAAAGAGGCGTTTGGAGCTGTGCTGAGATCCGGCGGAGGCGTCAGCGGGGATTTGTGAGGGTGTTCAGTCGATCCCTATGGCACTTTCCCTCACTCCTCTCCTGGCTCCTCTTCCCAGCATTCCATACCCAAGAGCCAGCGAGTGTCGCAGTGCTCGCAATTGGTTGCGTGCCGTGCTCCTGGCGTATACACAACGTCTTTCGCGTTCTCAATTCGCGAGATTTCTCCGCACGCAGAACAGTAGAATGTCTTCATCGCTCACTCCTCCCCTGGTTCAGCGGTCTTAATCCTCTGTCCTTTGGAACCGAGGTAGAATCCCAGCACATGCGGTGCCAATCGGCCCAGGGGAATCCATTCCGCTTCCCACAACCACAACCAGAATGGCCTGCCTACCTGCTTGCGCCACCATTGTCTCATCCGCTCCATCCTATGTTCTTGCTCGCAGTTACGTGAGCAGCGTTCCCGACTTCAGCGCGTTTCTCAGCCATTTGCTGCTCAAAGTACTGACCCGCCTTACCTTGGAACATCGGATGCCCGGCCGCTGCATTTCGCCACAAACGCAGCATCGCCTCATAGTCCATCCTGTCTATCCGGGCCTTCATTTCTGGATCCATTTCTCTGCCTCGCTCGATCTTCTCGCTCGCCATAGCTCACTCCTCTCCTGCCTCGGCGGGGGCTATTCGTTCCGCACATTGAGGGCAGTAGCAATGCCCGTCCAGGGATACAGATACGCATCCAATCACACGGCCGCACCCGTCACAATAGATCGCGCCTGTGCTGTCTGAGTGGTAGTCGTCTTCCATCGCTCACTCCTTCTAGAACCCCGTGAACTCCGGCAGGGCATCATATTCATCCTTCGCCATCTGTACATACTCGAAGCGGTACCATTCGCCTGTCTCTGCGCCGTCAAACAGAGCCAGTAGATCCATCGAATGTTGTGGTGACAGCGCGACGATGTACGGACTCCCCTCCAGGTCATAACCTGGAGTGATTCGCACAACAGGAATCATCTCGTTCATCGCTCACTCCTCTCAATCTCTTCTCGGAACGGACATGTGGCACAGCATTTCGTACCTTCGCGACGGCGATTCGCACGACAGTTTCTCCAAAACCATGAGCCGGACACTGGTCTGAACATCTCTCGCAGCCTCGCATTCTCGCCCTCCAGCTCCGTGATGCGGGCATCCTTGGTGCGGATCAATTCCTCGATTGTCAGTCGCCGGCTCTGTCCTGGCAGCAACAATACGGATACCTCTGCCAACAGATAGTCAATCGCCTCGCAGTCCTTGCCGTAGGCGTATTGCGTTCGATTCACCGCCTCTTGCCATACGTCACCCCTGCCGCATGTTGGGCACGTCTTGATCTCCTCGTTTACCATGTCATTCATCGCTGTCCTCCTTCGGTCCGCTCTTGAACAGCGCCAGCGCTGCGCGATCTTCCGGTTGGTCTCCATGTCACTCCTCCTTCAGCAGCGCCGCGAGCTGGTTACACGTGACCCGCACATCTGAATCACACGGGACACCAGATACCAGGAAGAGCCATGCCTCATGCAGCAATTCCCGATCGATCGCGACCTTCCCTCTTGTTGTGGCAAGAGCGGATTCCGTCGTATCCACAATGGCGTCCAACTGTGTCTCTATGCTCTGGTTGGTGTCGAGAGCGATGATCCCGATTCCGCGTAAGGCCGTCTCCAACTCCGCGATCCGGGCTTTTATTGCAGCGAACCCGTTCTGATCATGCAAGTTGTGCCACTGTTTGATAACCTGCACCGCCTTCTTCAACGCCCCCTCCAACTCCGCGATCCGCTTCTTCTCGGCAGAGATCTCTTTCTCACTTGGGGTCATCTCGCGCTGTAGGTCCGTAGTCTTCACGCTTCCTCCTTCGATTCGAGTAGGGCTCGGCATCTCGTTCCACTCGCGGCCGTCGAGGAGACGGCCTCCCTTTTTTGCGCCGGGGCGATAACCAGCCTCGAATGATGGATGTCCTTTGAGCCCCGACCCGGGGCCTTGGTTGTCCCCCCACTGCTTGAAGAAGAAGGGCACGCCAGCTGCAACGCAGTCGTCCCTTATCCTGCGCGGCCAGTCAGGGTGCATCGGACGTGCGCCTGGACCGGATTCTCCGCCGACGATGGCCCCATCGATGCCGTGATGCCCCGCCATACCAACAGGGCGTGCCGAAACAAGATCGATCCCACATTCCCTCGCAAACGCACGGCCAATTGGTGCGACGATATCCACCTCTCCCAGCAACGGCTCGCAGCTCAGAAACCGCTTTGCCGCAGGTGTCCGGAGTAGATGAGGTATCCGCTCGTCAGCCGCCGCCTGGTTCTCAACCGATGTCCCGGCCCAGACGTTCGGGAGTGGAAGCTCTGGATCCAGCGGGAACGTCGAATCGCCCGGCGCGTATTCTCGCATCGTCTCCGGGAGATCACGCTGCCCGATCTCCTCGTAGGCGACTGCCATCTCTGAGGAGAATCCTCGTTCCATGAATGCCGCCATGCGCAAGGGTCGCTTGGTTAGCACAAGAAAGACATGCTCGGACATCGCCGCCATGACGCCAAAGACCTGCTCGATGAACTCATCCGGCACATCCTCGTGGAACAGATCCCCCATCGAGCACACAAATACCATCGATGGCTTTCGCCAGCGTAACGGCTCGTCGAGTCGATCAGGATGTAGCGTCACTCGAAACGGATCGTCTGCCGGGTACCCGTATCGTCCTCTCAGCCGCTTCGCCATCCTCTCGGCATAGCAATGCGCACAGCCCTCTGAGACAGGCGTGCAGCCTGTGATTGGATTCCATGTACGGTCTGCCCATTCGATCGTGGTAAGACTCACTCTCCGTCACCTCCTGGAAGTTGCCCTCCAGGTAAGAATGGAAACACATCGGACCAACTGATTAGGTCTCCACCGTCCGGCTGGTACTTCGTCCCCATCGCCGGATCGAAGACCACGATTGTGCCGTCTTGTTCAAAGCGAATGATCAGATAGTGCATACCGGCACGGATGTTGAGGCTAGGCGCTGACAAAATGTACCAACCGGCGTGCATGATCGTACCGAACACAAGCCGATCCCATGTAACGCCGCATTCCTCCAACGCTGAGCACATCTCTTGAACAGACAACACCTCCCCGCCGTAGCGATCGATGATGCTCTCCACCGGTACGGCCAGGACCATGGCTAGGCATGCATGACCGCATGTCTTCATGTCGGGCTGCGTCTGCAAGGTAATCTCTTGCCTCACGACTCCACTTGTCTTGATCATGCTCCTCCCTCAATCCGCCGGAACGTCGTTGCCAACACCCACGGGTTCCCGCGTACGTACCACGGCTTGCCCCGATACGTGCGGTCCTCCTGGATGCTCTCCCAGGGATGGGAGACGTAGTGGGTGATCACTCGGCGCTTCTTGATTGGACGTGGGGTTTCGTGGATGGAATCCCTGAGCTTCGCAAACGCCTGTCGCGCTGTTGACCAACGCTGCAGAGATCCCTTGACAGGATGGATACCACCCAGCCAGTATCCGTCTCGATACTCCACGCCCTCTTCAACCGCCTCTAATTTATGGATGTCCTGAACCCGCTCATACCAGAAGCCCGTTACCTCAAGATCGATTCGCGATGCCCAACGGGGCATGTGGATAGAAGGGACAACCTTGCCTAGACCATCCTCACGTTTCTTTGCCCTGTACCAGTAGAGGTCACCCCAGACGTCGGCTATAGCCTTACTGTTGGGGATTGGGATGAATTGGTCGTCCGCCAGATACCGTACTCCATCTTGCCCGGTTTCTAGCTCCTCAGCGCGGCATGCCTCCCGGACCCACAAGTGATCTCCGATGTGCCACGGGCAGCGGATCTCAGCGACGTCGACATTCCCCGCCGTGGACCCCTTCCACGCGAACACAGCTGACGAACCATCGGATCGAACCTCTACCAGCATCCACTCGTCTGGCCTCGCGTTGATCTTGCGAAGCCCACGGAGCCGCCGCGTCTGCGTCTTCCGATCCTCACGTATTGCCCGGACCATGTCGCCGCGATAGATGATGGGATGCTCGGCTGCTGGCGTTAGTGTGCCTACTGGATACTTGCCCACTTGTTCCTCCTCCCCTGATTCTCTAGTTATCGTGGCGTGTTCTTAGATCCATGCTGGGAGTGAATCGATACTTCCTGATGCCCCAATGTCTCCACCATAAGCTACGAAACCAGCTTCTTCGCCACGCCCTCCACCACCATGGCGTACTGAGAGGTAGCACCTGGTTACGCCTTCGACGATTCATTCTCCCCCCCTCTTCGGCTCCTCAAACCCCGACACCTCAATCTGCCACCGCCCCGGTCCGACGGGGGTCCACTTGAGGAGCGATCCGCCCTCAAGGCGCATGTCATCACGCACAAACGCCGGCACGGCTGTAAAGCATTGGCCATCCCGGCGCTTCTGTACCTTGGTCTCGTTCGCCCTTGCGTTCAGCCCTGACCTCCCTCGCTACAAGAAACTGCGTTGCCTCACAACCAGCATGCCCGGCGCATCGGAGAGCTCTGTTATCTCCCCACGTTGCTGAGGACAGCAGTCACTCGGGTGCCGCCCACCGCACCAGAAACATCCCGCCGGCGAAATGCCACCATGACACAACTCGTCGAGTCGATGTTGCACATAGAGATCTCGAAGCGTTTCCGTGCGGTCGACCGTTGCTGTGGTCATGACATCCCCCTTCTGTGGTTCTATACACTAAGATTAGTATACAGATACACACGAAGAGGTCAAGCCATCGCTGCAGTTTGGCCCATTGAATCACCTGGAAACCCTGTCCCTATCACGTGTCTCGCGCCTTGGGTCTTTCGCAACAAAAGAATCCTTCTGTTGCGAGAGTTCACTCAGCGCTTCACCACAACCCCTTGAGGATTGAAGCGAAGGTCTCATCGTAGTCGAATGAGATCTGCAGTGCTGCCATCAATCTTCACTTCGACCCCGACGGAGCCAACTAAGAAATCGATTGCCCCGCCGACGACGCTTGCTTCGCGTTGGAATGGAAGCCCTTCCTGCGTCAGCATTGTCTCGATCCCGTCTTGCAGCTCCCGCTCGCTCGTGTATCGGAACCGGTATCTCCTCAGTAGCTTCTTCAGGTCTTGGATGGCCATTCTCCTCCTCTCGCAATGTCGGCTCCTTTGGCGGCCGCGACGAACTGCGCCACAGATCCCATACCTCAAGAAACTCGCGTTTCAGCAGTCGGCGGAAGCCCTCCGGATCCAGCCGTTTGTCCAACCGGCAGATTGCCGTCCACTTCTGATCCTGCTCGCGGAAGATCGCGCCGATAGCATCACGCGATCGTGCATTGCGCTGAAGGCGAATCTCATTCACTTCGTAGAGTAGGTCGCAGACCAACTGATGAGCCGCCCCGCTGAAGCCTACCTTCCGCTCAGCACCGCGCATCTGCTCGATGTAGCCCTTGGCTTTCACGCGTCATCGACCCACTCCGCGCAGGGAACAGGATCAAGCCGCGGGGACGGATCCGGTACCAGCGGAGTAAATCCCATCGCTCGAGCAAGCTTCCACACGCAGATGACGCAAGCCAGCGTGATGCGATCGCATGATTCGTTGCCGCTGGGGCTGAGCCTCAGCCGACACAGTTGCTCCGTGGCATTCACTTCCGCCTCCGATTCCGTCGTTTCGAAGCCTGCCCCGCCTTGCGCTTCTGCTTCTTGGCCTTCGTCGCCACATGCCTTGACGAACGGTAGGCTGGATCGAATCGCTTCCCCTGGCCACGGCGGCGTGCACCCCTCTCAGGAGTCGCCCACAGGAAAAGAAGCCACGCATCCATTACTCACTCTCCGCTTTCTCGAACTGGATCCCGTGGTCTCCCGGGTATGGCTCAGTGTGGTCGTTCTCGCCATTCCAGATCTCAAGAGGGATCTCATCGAATGCCTTGCAGCTCCACAGCTCGCGCAAATGTTTGCATTTCGAACACACGCTGCTGTACTTCAACCGACTGACTTCTTGATCGTCGAGCGCAAACCCTTCGTTCATGTCAGCCACCTCCTGTAGACAAACTTGTGCCCTAGATCCTTCATCTTCTCTGCGAACTCTGTCCACAGTTCGTGTTGGTGTTGCATGCTCGCCTCCACCGGCGGCAGCTTGCCGCTATTCACCAAAACTCGGTATTTCCGGTACAGTGCGTGGTCAATATCTTGCGCAGTTGCTACCCAGGTGAACTTCGATGGCATCTCCCCTTCCCAACAGGCAGAGTAGCTGTACTTGCTTCCGATTGCCCGAATCTCGCGTATGCCAGCACGTTGCGCGAAATAGACATCCTGAATCGACAAAGAGACACCACTCGGATGATTATGCACGTAGATAGCATCCCTCATCACGCGCACTTCATCTGCCGTATGCTCAATGGAGTGTTTTCCTCCGATCTTAGTCAGGCGAACCTCTCCTCCCGAACCAATCACCCAGCACTTCTCCCGTACACGCGGCTTGCTGGGCCGGTGCAGATCAGCTGTTGCTTGCGCAATTGCCGTTTCGAGCGAATCTTTCTCAACAGGTTTTGAACGAGGGCTCGCCGAGCTCTTCGGTTTCGACGGCGTTGGCCTACCAGGTTGCACGAGAAGTTTCGATTCTGGCAGCTCATCGTAGAACTCCCCAGGCTGAACAGTGTTCTCAGGATCGTAAAGCGCTTCCTCCTCCTGGACCTGTGCCCAGCATCTGCAGGCAATCGGAAAGCCAGGATGTCCATCGCTGGGAATTTCGCCGTTTGCTTCATCCCAGGCGAAGACCTTCCCCTCGCGGTCCCAGTGACTTGGCTTCGCATTCGGAAAACGCCCCATGGGGTTACCGCGAACACGCTCATCCTGCATGTTCCGCCAGATGTAGGTCTTCAGCCCTGCCTGGTTGAACTGCTCCCGAGACAATGCGCCACAGAACGACCCGCATTGGTCGCGGGCAATCAGTCCGGCAGTCTTCGACGGATACACCTTCGTAATCTCATCGGTGATTTCCTTGATGCCCTTGCCCTTACGGACACCATCCATCACGACACGTTCGACGTCACCGAAGTACTTCTCGGGGATCGACTTGATCAGCCGGACGTTCTCATGGACATGGGCTTTCAGAATCTCCTCAAGCGCCGCGTCGTTGGTCAGCGGATCAAGCTTGCGAATCTGATGAATCGATCGAGCCCAGCTACGCTTGGAGTACTCGAGCATCATCCGCGAGTAGTCCTCGACCTGCTGCTGTAGCGCATCTACCGTTGCCAACGAATAGAAGAGATTCTTCAGTTCATCGAGCTTGTCGCTGATCTTGTCTACTGCGTCTCGCTTCGCGACTTGTGAGGAAGCAACGTTTGACTGTGCGTCGCCACGCTCCTGCAAATGAGCCTCGAGTGCCGGCACCAGATCGTTCTCGACCCATGTCTGGGCAATCTCGTGAACACCGTCCACATGACTCTGAATCCACCGCTTGTACTTGACCGCGTAGCTCGTGGGAAAGCGGATTCCGAGACGGCGCTTCCGTCGCGTCCGGATGACGCCCTTCGACGCATCCCAGATCTGCTTGACCTCAAGATCAAGCAAGCCATCCACCACGGCCTGGACATCCGGTCGGGCTGAGGACTCCACCCATCGGGGATCGAACGCCTCGAAGAGGCAGTCTACAAGATGGTCAAGGGTTGTCGTTCGCTTCATTGCTTCCCTTCGGCGCCGTTAGGTGGCTGGCCGACTCTGCCCCGGCTAACGCACTGCCGTGCACGGCCTTCCACGATTCGCCAGGTCCGTTTGGCTCGTGGGCAACCAAACATCGTCCCTTGCATGTCCTTCCACACCACAGCCACCCTTTTGGCGCTACTTACTCAACATGGAGCGAATCGTGCTCCTCGCCTTCATTTCCCCCGCCGCCGCTTCCCAGGCCAGTCCTGCGGCAACGGATAGCGATGATGCCGTGCAAGGAATCGTCGGACGTAGCGTGCATACATCCACCGTGTGCCGAATGTCTGCATTGCGCTAGGTGTGAACGTCAGACTGCACCACGTCTTCACCTTGCGTTGGGCTTGCTTGTTCATGCCGCAGCCGCCCCGTTGGTCATCTCGCGTCGTCCTCACTGGCCAACTCCGCGAACATTGAGACAACGAACTGCTTATCCTTGAAACGCACTGGAATCTTTACCGACTCTTCACCAAGCAGAGTTGTCGCAGATAGCAGGTGCAGCAGCACTCGTTCTGCAAGGAGTTCCCCCCGAGCGATCAACAGCAGTTCCGCAAAGTAGTGAGCCTGGGTAGCGTCTGCGCACGCCAGATAATCTGCTTTGTCTGGATGGCTGCTGCCGCTCAGAGATACACCCCAATCACTCTTGGCTTCACCGCAACGTGTTTCAATGATGATTGGCGTCCCGGTAGCAATAACCTCCTCGAAATCGTCTGCCCCACAACCCGGGCAGAAATCATACCCCTTCGACTCCGATGTACTGCCACTAGCCATCTGTTCGCTTGTCCCAACCCATCCGCACATCACACACCGCTTAAGATCGAGCGTCTTCATAGTCCTCCTCCTAGTCCCGCATGTACTCTTCGATCCGCTACTTTCCGAAAGCTAACTCTCTGTTGTTCGCTCAGTACCTTCATGGTTTCTCCTTGTTTGTGGGGCGGCTGGCCGGGCGCTACTCCGGCTGCGTAGAACGGTAGGCGTGTACCGACGCCTCGTTTTACAGCGGCAATCTCAATGGGGGAACCTCTCATACCACCGCACTTGCTGGATGACAAGACGCACCCTTCCGGGCCTCCGTAGAGGGGGTTCCTCTCGCTGTCTCGGATTGCATATGCGTTACGCGGTCTCACCGCAACGCTCCCGTTCTACTGATTAGCGTGTCTGCTTTCCACGCCGCAGCCGCCCCAACTGGCTCTTCTGATGGAGCTTCAACCCTCTTTGCCAGGCATGCGAGACAGAGGCCACTCGGTGTTGCGCCTGGCTTACCGCACTCCGAACAGTTCGCAGCCAAATCGATTTCGACCGTCGGAATCTCATCCTTCGGCGAAGCCTTCTCTTCAAAAGGCAACGACTGTTGATCCTTTGGCGCCCGTTCCCCCTGGATGTACTTCACCGCCTCATGGATGACCTTGTCGACCGCGGCCGTCGTGTCTTCACCAAGCAATGGGGTCTGATCCGTCTCATTGGCTCCTTCGCTTGGTTTGTGCGGCGTGTTGAGAACCAAGGGCGAATTGCTGTTGGTCAGCTTCCGAGTGCCCGAGATCACTGCGCCCATACGCCCATCGTCGTAGTGCTTGATGCTAAGGCCTACCGGAGTGATCTGTTCTGTCATCTCTTCTGGGAGTTCCGCCTCTTCGACGATCGCCTGTCTCAGACCAAGCATCGCATCGATGAATGGCTGTGCTGGCCTTTCGTTCGAACGCAGTTCGTGTTCGTCCGGTTCGCCTGACCCCTCACAAGGCGTTATCCACGTGATGTGGATCCGAGCGCCCTTCACTTTCACCTTCGTGATGTTCATGCCGCCCCTCCTTGACTTCCTCCAGTCTCAGTTCTCTCGGCCAGAAACACAGTTTCCGCCGGCCCCACCACGGCACATCCAAGAGAACGGTCCAACGCCACAGTCTCTCGCTCTCCGGAAGATCCTTCCCGACGATCTCACCAAGCCCTTTCGGTGTCAGAACCCTCGAGCCGACTTCGAGCGTCATGCTTGAGTCACGTTCCGTGCGAACGCCGACAACCCCGTCCTGACCATGAATAACCGCCGGTTTCGTTCCATGTTGTGGAAGTGTGTCTTGGTCCGAGAGTGGTAGAGATGCAGCACCTTCGCATCCGGCACGTACAGCACCTCTCCGCCATGTTCATATGCTCGGCACGCAAGTTCCGTCTCCTCATAGCCAAACCCGCCGTCAAATGCTTCATCGAACCCACCTGTCTGCTCCCAAGCGTAATGACAAATCGCCATGTTTCCGCCGCCGCCACGCTCAAACAGCGCCACCAAACGTCGGACCATGTCACCGGGATCCCGGCCGCAAAGCCGCGGATCCAAGTAAGAACCTTCCGAATGTGTCAGTCCTTGGTGTTGGGTTTGACCGAACGTTACTCGCGGGAGCTTAAAGAGGTGCGCCATTCGCATCTCCCGATACGCTTCGAGCCAGCCTTCTATCGGCACGCAATCCGCATCGAGGAACACGTAGAACGCGCAATCTCCGAGCTTAGCAACGCCCAGGTTGCGCGAGGAGGCCAACCGCCAGGGTCGACCATCCTCGCTCAACCGTTCGGGCAAGGAGGCGAGGTCTCGATGGATCACCTGGATCCGCAACGGGCTCTCAGCCGCAACGGACGCCAGGTACTCCTGGACCTCTTTGCAACTTCTATCATCGACAAACACAAGACGATCCGTGCGCTGCATTTGCGGCAAGACAGCATCAACAACACATTTCAGGTGATCAAGTCGTTGTGGGAACAGCGTCAAAGGAATCGAAACGTTGATGACAATCCCGGCGTTCGTGCCCATATGTTCCATCTCCCCCGTGGCGTATGGCGCCACGAACCATCCTACTTCGGAGGCTTCACCCCCAGCAATTCCTCGAGCTTCCTCCGGACTGCAACGTGGGGCATGCGGCCTTGGCGTTCCCACATGTGGATCGCCTGCGGCGTTCGGTCGACGCGTCGGCCGAGCTCAACACGCGACCAGCCCTTCTCCTTGCGTGCGGCCTCGATGCGTTCACCGTAGGTCGAGTTAGTCATACAGTTCCTCAATACGCTTGTGAAACACTACGCCGCATTCAGGACAGAGCTGAATTCGCCAAGGCACCATGGCCCAGACTCCTTCGATCTTGAATCGTTCATTGAGTTTCTCAGCAACGGTTCTGACTGATGCTTCGGAACACGGTACCTTAGCTTGATCAGCGAGCATGTCTGTCAGTACATCCATCACAAGATCCCGGACCCTGCCCTCCTGGGCAACCTCGAGAAGAGCTAGGGGAAGCGAAGCCTCAAAGAATACGCTCTTGGCTCCGCATGCCTCGCACTGGTCTTCCCATGCCGAAGGATCTACTTCAGTCCATCCAGGCGTTACCTCACCACCAACGTTGAGCTGAAATCTCTCCGGATCGAATTTCTCTACCACCACAACCACCTCAATCGCTTTTCAAGCCCCCTTGCAAAAGCACGGATCCTATGGTTGGCAGTCGTCCACAGCAACAACTCTCTCGGCCACGATTGTGGGTAGATTGCTTTGCCAGTAGCGATGATTTCAACACGGATCCGGCTCGTATCAGACGTCCCCTCAGGCATCTTCTTCATTGTGCTTTCCTGTTCTTTTCTGCTCTTCCGCCCTTGTTCCGCTCGTTCGAATATGGTGAATCGTCTCAAAGCAATAGTAAAAGGACGTATCCGTACCATTCAACCCATCGCTCCCGTCCAACCTCTCAATCATTAATGCCAGCGCCTCATGAAGTGCATTCTCCAAGTCCGCTGGAGGAGGACACAGCAGCCTGTACGGCGCAGGCCACGTAGGCTGTACTTTATTCCTAACCCTTTCCAACAGCGCGGGCTCTGCTTTGGGGCACACAGCTTCGAGAATCAATGCCAAGCCCTGCCGGAATGCATTCTCCTTCTCCGCCAGAGGCGAATCCTCAGGGTCATAGTCTGTCCGCAACCACTTCAGAATTTCAGTTCTCGTCATAAACCCTCCCCATCCGCAACCGCCCACGGATCAACGCTTCGACCAGGAGCTGTCGGTCGAGCTCAACGCGCGACCTCGATGCGTTCGCTGTAGGTTTGGCCTGCCGTTGCTACGGACATCGCTAGTACCACCAATCCTCGAACGATTCCGTACCCCTATGTCGACGCCAAGCACGCCCCACGATCGCAAGCACTGCCACTGCCGTAATGGCACAACATGCGATCGCTGCTGCTAGAAGCAAGTCCCGGGCCACCCAATCCCCCCCCTGTGCGTCTCCTCAGACACCGCGCAACACCCAGGCATGCAGTGTGTCGGGTTCCGTGTCGAGGATCTGCGTGATTTCCGCCCGCAGGTTCGCTGCGGCTTGTGAGGCCATCTTGCCCATCTGTTCCCTTTCTCCCCTTGCTCCACGCCCAAGAGCGCAACGCATCCTACATCAAAGGTTTGATGTTTGTCAAGAGGGCATTCCGCAGGCCAAACACAGCCTACTCTTCGTCAACGGCTACATCGGGGATCTCTTGAACAGGCAACTGCGCAAACGCATTGACTACGCCTTCGATCCGAATCTCGTCTACCGGTAGGTAGCCCTCAGGGAGATGGCGCAGCCAGAGCAGCATATGCGAGAGACAGCAGAAATGGAACTGGAAGATGGCATTGGATTGCTTCGGATCGTACGTCACGGTAATCGGCGTCCGCGGAAGACTGTCAAGTTGCGGCATGTACTCATGAACCTCGGAGTACAGACCAGTCCCAAACCATTCCACTGCCTTCGGTTCAGTAGCACAGATCAGCCCATTACATGCATCACAGAGGATCCTTTCCTCGACAACGTGCTTCCGGTTGCAGCGATCGCAGACTTCTGTCGTGACCTGCCTCATGGATGCACCCTACAAATCCTCAGCGAAATGTGCAAGCAACTCAATCACACCTGAATGCAACGTCTCGCTCGGCTCGAATCCGAGCTCCTCGGCCGCGCGGGATGCATCGATGCGACTGGTCACGATGTCTGCCGATCTCGCTACCTTGAGCTCCGCCGAGACCATTGCCCAAAGCTTATTGACCGTTACTGGACGGCCCGAGGCGATGTTGAAGATCCGGAGCGATCCTTCCGGCAACTCCGGGTGATCCAGCACAAGCAGGTTGGCGCGAGCCACGTCGCGTACATGGACGAAGTCACGAACCTGCTCACCGTCACCATAGATCGTCGGACGCTCTTGCGTCATCCAGTTTCGCACGAAAGCCAGCACGACACCGTTCGATGCACGCGGACCATAAACGTTGGCGTAGCGGAGGATGATTCGAGTGGGCGTCTGCTGCATGCTTGCATCGGTCAGTCGTCTTTCGGCGCCAGCTTTCGAACAACCGTAGACACCTTCCGGCATCAATGGCCAATCCTCGATAGCTGGCTTATCGCATTCACCGTATGCCCCAACTGAACCTGCGAAGATGAACCGTTTCACCGGCGCTGTCGACGCCGCAGAGAGAAGCACGCCCATGCTGTCGACGTTGGTCGCTTGCGTCTCCTCCGGGTGTTCTTCGCACCACGCAACGTCGACACGCGCTGCATGGTGGTTGACAACCTCGGGTTGATAAGCTTCGAAGATCTCACGGACGAATCCTGCATCGCAGACATCGCCTTCGAACACGGTCAGCAACCCGCTTTGTGCTGCCTTCTTCAGATTGGCTGGCTTGCCAGTGGAGTGGTCATCGAGCACAGCCACTTCGTGTCCTGCACGGGTATAGGCATCGACAATGTGTGATCCGATGAAACCGGCACCGCCGGTGACGAGAATCCGCATGGTGTGGCCCCCTTCTGTCTCGAGGGACACAACAACAAAGGGCTCACCCGAAGGCGAGCCCTTTGTCCATCCAGAGGTAGAATGCTGCGTATTCACACAACAACGCTACTTCGGTCCCGGTTGACCGATTGGTCCCCTACCGCCACCTTTTCCAAGGCCGCGACCTTTTCCGCCACTGCGAATCTTGCCTCCTGGACATTTCGTCGCCATGTTCACCTCCTCCCGTTACACATCTCTCGTACCCGATCGAGATCTGCCGGCGTATTGACATGTCCCCACTCCCCTGTCACCGGCAACAGCTTCACCGTCCCCGCCGGCAGGTAGAGCAGCGGCCGGACAATCCATTTCATCCCTGCGTTGACGCCAGCCCGGACACCCCGCCAGTACGCCGGACAACGCACAACACGTAGCGCGCCGGCATACGACACGGTCCCATCCTTGGCAAACCGACCGATGTACGGAATTGGCTTGCGTTGGCCGGCAGAAAGGATCTGCGGCCGACCCAACTGCGCGGGCGCCGTCAATACGCGCACCGTTTCTTCGGCCTCCGTTTCATGAAGTGATGTCATCCCAAGCTGAGCCAACGATGAAAACCACGCATCGCCAGTCGTGATCACCACGTCTGCCGATTCGAATCGCTTCGCCGCCTGCGCCAGCGCCGGCAACGGTCCGGCCATTTCATAGTCAAGCATCACGTCAACGCGCTTCGCCGATGGATGTCTCAAGAATCGCTTCGCCGATGGATAGCCAAGGATGAGCGTCGGCTTGCGCCGCACACCGATGGCCGCCATTCGATCGAGCAACAGCTCGAGGAGCGTCTCGCCATTCGGACCTGCCGGAACAAGCCCCTTCGGCGGGGCATACCCCACCAGCCGATTTGCCTCTCCCCCGTCTACGATTACGGCATCCATTAGGTCTCCTCAAACCACTGATCCGAACCATTTGCTCCGTGTTCTGCGCGGTCCTCTTCCCTGCGTTGAACCAACAGATCGAAAGCGTCTCGACCACCGCGAAACGGCAACCCGCGTACAAGCACCCGGTGCCAACATTCCTCGGGGTCGCCCCGAAACTCCGTCACGATGACCTGATGTCCATACTGCCGGGCAATCTGCGCCCATCGATCGCGAAACGCCCGACGCAAGTTCATGTTGTCGACAAGCACTCGCCGTCGGCCAGCCAGTAAGAGAGAAAGCTGTTGCTTGAAGAGGACGCACACCGACTCTTGAACTTCTGGCACGTATCCGCAGCCGAACACCTCGCGCCGGATGGCGTCAAACGAGACGACGGCGACACTGCCTGGCCGATCGTTGGCCACTGCTTCGGCCAGCTTTTGCCGTGCATAGGTCGACTTCCCGCTACCGGGAAGCCCCACAAGAAGCTCTAACATCACGTCACCTTCTTTCGGGATCGAGAGAGCCGATGCAACGTGTGGTCTCCCCCAAGGATTTGCCTTCGGATGAACGCGCTGGCCCGGTCCAGCGTGAACACCGCCGCCAAGATCAACATCAGGATTGCTGCTACCTCACGCGTGCGGAATAGCCGCAAGGCCACCAAGAGCGGCACGCCGATGCCGCCGGCTCCGACAAATCCAAGCAGCGTCGACGTACGGATGCAATACTCGAAGTAGTACAGGATGTAGCCAATCAGCAAGGGCAACACATCCGGTAGCACAAAATGCAGGATGATCTGTGCCTTCCGTGCGCCAACAGACTTGCCTGCTTCAATCAATCCAGGATCCGAGGTTTCGAAGGCCTCGGCGAAGTAGCGACCGAGAGAGCCCGTGCAGTGGCACGCCAACCCCAACACCCCGGGAAACGGACCCAGCCCAACCATTGCCACGAAGATCAGCGCATACAGAAGCGCTGGGATGCCGCGTAGGGTATTCAGAAGGATCCGAACCGACTGGTAGAGCCATCCGATCGAGTTGATGTTCCGGGCGGCAAGCAATCCTAGGATCAGCGCGCCTAGCGATGCCCAGGCAATTGCTACGACTGCGATCTCGACGCTTTCGAGGAGTGGCTTAAGCAGCCCCGGAATTGCAGCCCATGCCGGCGGCCACATCCCGCGGACATACCGCAGCATGTTCGGCAAGCCGCGGACGGCCGCTGCGGGGCTGGTCTGCGTTTCGACCATGCAGAGCCCGACAGCGACCATCAGCGCTACGATAACTACCCAGCGGACAAGGCCGCTACTCGGGCGCCAGGTCAAACGTCTCGATCAGCTCGCGGATCATGTCGTAGCTCGTGGGTGTCACTGATGCAAATCCATCCAGTTTGAACGGAGCACAAGCCTCCGCTGGCACCGTCAACCACGCACCAGTCAACGCTGCAATGAAATCCTCACCGAGCCCCGGGCGCACAATGATCGGGTTCGTCGGCATTGGGAGCGACTGCAGCACAGTCACATACTGGCTCTCCGTGATGTTTCCCGCTGCGAGGTTCTTCCCAAGACGGAAGCCGTTGCAGCATGCCAGGTCAACCGTACCATTCGCGAGCGCTAGGAGCGCTGCATCATGCGACCCTGCATAGAAGATCTCGGCAAAGTCGGCTTCATCGACCCCGAACTCCATCAGCGCCCACTTCGGCACCAAGCATCCGCTGGTCGACGTTGGACTCACATAGGCAATCGTGAGACCGACCAGATCCTCTGGCGTCAGTGTTTCAGGATCGAGGCCGAGCTCTGGGCGCGCCAATACGTAGGCGTAGTCATATGGCTGACCCGTGTTGGTCTTGATGTCGCGGGCAATCGGGAATGCGCCGAACAGCACTTCACCTTGAATAGCGGTGAATCCTCCGACGCGCGCCATGTCCGCATGGCCATAGAGCATTGCCTGAAGGACCGAGGCATAGTCCGTTGCCACGATGTACTGAATTGGGATTCCAAGTTCTTCAGAGAGATGGTCGAGAATCGGCTGGAACTTGAGGACATCATCCTCCGCCGATCCGGAAGGTACGTTCACAAACACGAGCTCCGCGGGCGTCGCCACGGCGAACACCGCAAAGCCCATCAAGAAAACAGCCAACAGCAAACCAAGTCGCTTGCTCATTCGTTCCTCCCCATACAGTGTGTGTCTAGGTTTCAGCGTCTTGGTCTATCGTTGGCATCGCGAGCAAGCCGCCATGTGCGTCAGTTCGTCTGGGCTCTGTTCATCACCCCCTGTTCTCGGGCCAGCTTCCCGTCCTGAAAGGCATTCTGTTCGAAGAGGGGCAACTCCTCCGGCTCACCCTCACCGTTCAATCCACGGCAGAATGCAACGTTCATCTGCGCAGCGAGTTCCTGCGCATCGGCCAAAGCTCTTCTCATTGCAGCAGTCGGGTCGAGATTATGGTCCTCGCCACGAGCCTCCACAAAGGTCTTGAACACATGTCTTTCGGAACTTTCATCTACCTCACCTGGCCCGCAGACCGATGCGCTACCCAGAATCCCACTCGCCGGCTGTTTCACGTCTGCCCAGTACCTTGCCATCTCTACCCCCTATCAAAACTTCCTCAGATACGGCTCTCCTGTTCGTTGCTCGTACGCCTCACGAAATGCTGCCTGGTCATCGTAGATCGGCCACTCCCAATCAAAGTCGAGGCATTCACCACCCTGGCTCTTACCGGGGAAGCGATTGCCGACGCGCTTCCACTTGTTGTGGACGTACGCCTCAAGCGGATCCGGCGCCGACATCTCGACGCCGAGGAACGTCGCCGTCCCGAGCCGCTCAAACAGATACGCCGGAAGTACGTGCGCCACCCGTGGCGCCGTGACCCACCAGCGCTTCCGTCCGCGCTTGTACAACCAGTAGCAATCGACCGGAACACCGTCGAAGAAGAAGCGAAGGACCACACCAACCTGCGGGAATAGCTTGTCGTGAAAGAAGTAGCCGTGCCTGAATCCCGCTGCGTCGAATGCCTCGACCAGCGCCGCCGGAGAGACCGTCTCAGCGAGGATTCCGACGTCAATATCGTTGTCTCCGGGCAACACCACGCCGCCTTCCGGCTTATCTCGGCCGAGATAAGCCGAGAGCGCTGTGCCACCATGCATACACCAACCAGCTACCGGCAGTCGCCCGGCGAACGTCACGACCAGCTTCTCCGCTATTGCTCGGACAGCCTCAACATCCTTCATCCGTTCTCTGCAATCTGCATTGGTAACCATCAGTCTCCTCTTTCTCGGGTTTCGATGTACAGTGCGAGCTCCTCCGGATCCCGCTGGCCAATCACCCGTGCCGGATTCCCTACAGCAATCGAGTTCGATGGAATGTCCGACGTCACAACCGCCCCAGCACCGATGACGCAGTTGTCACCGATGATGACCCCGGGTACGACGATCGCACCATAGCCGAGATAACAGTTGTCGCCAATCATTACCGGCTTACCCCGCTCGAGCGTGGCGAATACGCCATGAGTCAGCACCGCCGAGCGCGTGGCAAGGACACAGTTCCGCCCGATCGTCACCTTGCCGGGGAACACAATGTCGGTGTAGCCCCAGCATCGAGTGTTCTCGCCAATATGCGAACCGCGCCGGCGACGTTTCTCCGCTTCGGCGCGAACCGCTTCCCGCAGCTTCTCCTGTTTCATCGTGATCATCCGCCCGTCATGGCAACCGTCCAGCCATGGTCTATCCATCGCCGGTTCCGTCGTCTTTGATCCGCTGTTCCATCCTGCGCTTGAATCGCGCCAGCTCCTCAGGGTCCCGTTGTTTGACTACCGTCGCTGGATTCCCTACTGCAACAGAGTTGTCGGGTATCGGCCGAGCTCTGGGTACCACGGCGCGCGCACCAATAACACAGTTGTTGCCGATCACAGCGCCTGGCAGGATCAGAGCTCCCCATCCAATGTGACAGTAGTCGCCGACCGTAACAGGCAACCATCCTTCGACACTGCCGTGGCAAAGCACATTAGCGTTGGAGGCAATCAGCGTGCCCTTGCCAATGGTGATCAGTTCGGGATGCACGTTGCTGTCAAGTGTGCCGAACAGCAACGTTCCCGCGCCAATGCTCACGCCTTTCGTGCGTGCTTTCTCCGCCGCCGCGAATGCACCCACTACTCCTCCAGCGCCTCGATCATTCGCAGAGCTACCTTCGTCCACGTGTGCTCGCGGGCATCGGTGGCAATCTGCCAGCGGTCAAACGGTCCCTGCAGCACGTCGTACAGGTCATCTTCCGTCTTCCACTCCACCGCGGGAATCTGCCCATGCATGCTATCTCGCCAGTTCTTGGCATGGGCCACAACCGACAGACCAGCATAGGCTGCATCGATTCGTGTTAAATCCAGCGCGCCACCACGGAGGTCAAGGTAGACATCGGCCTGTGCAAAGATCTCCGGGAGCACCCCGTACGGCTCATAGCGGCCAACGCCCTCCCACTTGCGCCAGATTTCCTTGGTACATCCCTCTCCGACAACTGGCGTCCACAGATCGCCCTCTTGGCCGGAACGCGCATCTTCAGTCTTACGCGCAACAACCCATCCCCCTGCCGACCACGGCGCCACATACGACAGCGTAATATGCTCCCAGTCTTCCTCGGCTACACGCATCATCACCCGCTGAGCCATCTCCCACTCTTTCTCGAAATGACCAAGCAATGTGATGTCTGGGTACTGCGAGATGATCCGGCGAATACCGTCATGGTGTCTTGCTGGGTGGAACACTTCGTCCGAGCCAAAACCAGCCCACACGAATTCGGAATGTGCTCGACGATAGCCCTCGTCTTCATTCCGCCCCCAATTCTCGCCGGTGAAGGCAAGATCGAACCCATCCCACTTGCCAAACGGTGCATCGATGTACAGGCAGAGCTTCCCGTCAACATTCGCCCGGAGAGCGTCTCGATACTCGCCATCGGCCTGAATAGCCTTTCGCGCCAGTTCCGTGACGACGATCGCATGGTCCATCACCGGCAACGCATACCGCCGCCCAGGCAATGTTGCATCCCAGACTACCGGCTGCGCATCGACCCCCAGATCACAGAATGCTTTGACGAGCTCGTATGTGACAACCGCCTGCCAACCCTTAGCCCCTTGCCACGTCGGTGGCGGCCACGCTTGACATAGGACACCGAGCATGTTGCACCTCCCCCCCTTTGATGAACTCAATCCAATCGCTCACAACGTTTGGCCAATAGCGAGCCTTGCCGCGTTCGTAGATGCGTTGCCCCATTGCACAACGCTCGGCTTCGTGATCGCGCAGCCAAGCCAAACGATCGCGCGCCACCTCAGCGTCTTGCTCAACGACAAAGCCCGTCACACTGTCATCGACAAGATCTCGGATGATCCCAACGTCAACTGACACAATCGGTACTGCGCATGCTGTTGCTTCGACCGCTGGTGTCGGAAGCCCTTCGTGGTCACTCATGCACAACAGCACATCGATTCCCCGGTAGAAATCCCCCATTTGCTCGAGGGTGCGCGGCACCGCCGTCTGTGGTTTGCCCCAGCCGCTGCTCCATGCCGCGAGACATAGCTCCACGCCAGGCAGATCGGATGCGGCTTCTACCAGCTCGAAGCGCTTGTATGGCTTGCCAGGATTGCCAACCCAACCGATACGCAGCGGCCGGGCTCCGCGGTGTTGTGGCTTGCGCGCTACTGGATAGAAGATTGATGCTTCAACGCCAACACAGAGATATGCCGTCTCCGGCCGGGCTGCCTGCCAGATGGTCTGCAACTGTGGCGAAACGGTCGACAATCGTTTGGCTGCTTTGACAGCGTCGTAAAGGATGCGATCATAGCAATCTACCGGTGGCGTCGTACCCGGTCGGCCATTGCCCCCCAGCGGCCCCATATGCACCGTCGTGATGTACTGCCCATCGATCTCTGGCAGCTGTCGACGAAGAAAATTTGCCTGGAAGAGGCTGAAGGGATAGAGCACATCGTACGTGGCAACCATCTCAATCTCTGAACGCCGAGCCCGAAGCTCACGCTCATAGAAGATATCAATCGTCAAGCCTGGGTCTGGATTGTGCTTTTGGATACCCTGGGCGATGTGGTCCAACGCCCAACCCCGGACGTCGGCGATAATTGCTACCTTCATTCCTTCACCAACTCAGCATGCGCCAAGCCGGCGAGATGCGCTGCCAAGCAGAAGACCGGTCGCGCAATCCGCAATCTCAACAAAGCCCTTCGTCGCCCCTTCACTGTCACCTGGATCGACATCTCCTTCATGAGCCGCGGAACTGATACTTCGGCGCTTCTATCCATGGCTACCCCTTTTTGCTTCCGCTCTGGCAATCAGAAACGACACCGGCAAACCAAGACCGCTTGCGAGGCTCTCCACTGTGTCGAGCCTCAACCCTTCTGTGCCTGTTTCGGTCCGGAGCACAGTCTCACGAGCCAAGCCCCCGCTGTCTCCCAACGCTTCGTGGGTGAGGCCTTGGCGTAGCCTCTCCTCACGAATGACCTGACCAAGCGCCGGCCGGAGGCTCACTTTCGACCTCGGTTTCGATTCTCCATTAGAGCCATTGCCACCCCGATGAAGAAGACCACAAGGATATACACGGCAATTGCGCCAATTTGCCGGAGCGTCATGCATCCCCTTCGAACAGCTCCGCCATCAGGTTGATGCCGTCCCCTTCGGAACCAAGGGATAGCAACTGATCGGCCAAACCGATGTCGTAGAGTGTCTGCAACCCTGAGGCGAACGCCTGAATCGTCTGTGCCTTGGCAAGCCGCGTTTGTGCAACCTTGTCCTCCGCTTCGGTTCGCTCGCGCTCGGTCTGAGACTCTGGCGCATTGAACACCAAACGGAAACGCATATCGGAGACCACGCGCCGCTTCTTCCGTCGACGTCGTAGCGACAACTGTAACTTCTGTCCGCCAGCTTGCGTGCCGAGTGAATCCGTTGCCAAACACAGCGTCACCAGCTGCCGGAGCGGCTTGCGGAGCTGAGTTTCCTGTCGTGAACGGATCCACTCCCAATACCGCTTGTCATCCGATTCAGCCGAAGCCAGCCGGCCAGACTGGGCGCCGAGCAAGCGTGAACGGTTGATCCGCGTCGCAGCAGCGATCAGATCCCACATGTAGTCGATCAACCACTTGAGATTGCCTGGGTTGTTCGAAGCCATCTTGAGTTCTTCGTCCTTGTCAAGCACGAGAACCGAAAGTGTGTTGAGCGTGTTTTCCATCTCACGCCAGAAAGCAATCCGCTGTTCCATGTCTTTGGCGAGCTCTGCGGACTGGATCACCGTCGTGGCCATGCGGTAGGCAATCTGACCAACCGACCATTCCACATTCTGCTCAAGCTGGAGCGTCGACCACTGCAGCACCGCCATTGGCAGACCCATGGTGTCTCGAGCTCGCGGCCGTGTCTGGAAGTGAATCGCACGCGTCGCATCGAGTGGTTGATGTTGGGACTTGTCACCGAGCTTCACCTTGAATGCACGTGGCAAACCATACGTCTCGCTGTTCGGATCCGTATCAGTCACGATCTCGGAGAATTCGCCATCGCGTACCTTCGGGTCGAGGTACTGAATCTCCTGAATCTGCTTCGCAGGATCCTTGATCGGTTTGCTGTAGGACGTGTTTCCCCTCAACCCTACCGCAACAAGGCCGTCGCCGTACGCCGATTCATGGCGGAGCCCCGTTTGGATGATCGCCTGCGCATCGATCTCTTCAAGGTAATCCTGCACATCACGAGAACGCTTGTCGTCCACAATCGGCTTGCCGGCAGCGTCGAGGAATTCCACGTGAAACCAATTGCGGCACGGATCCTCGCTCATCACGTCGTTGATCAGGTGGTACAACCAGCTCGATTCATCGAGATCCGTCAAACGAATCGGATCGAACAACCACGCCGGCGGCGCCATGGGTCGCTGCTTCGCCAAAGGATCTGTATTAGAGCTCCCTTGGCTTCCATCCGGCACGTGAATGCCGGCATCGGTGCGGCTTGCAACCTGTGCGAGTAGTGATTTTCTGCTCACGTGTTCCTGTCCCCTTTTCCCCGGCTGTCAGGCGTTACGCGGATAGCATTGGTGCGATGTATCTAACAACAGCGGCTTGCTGCGCGTGTCTAGCGAAACAGCAGCATCCGCTCAATGCGTAACGACTGCCAAGAGTGATCACGACCACGGTCATGCAATTCGTCGATCACGTCGTAAAACACATTCGCGGAACAGCAGTACCCACAATGGCGATACCAGCGAGTACCCAGTTTCGGCTGGAACAAACGAACGATTCGCCATCCCTTCCGCACGGCACCTCGTGGCATGCAAGCCCCACAGATCGAACAGCGCTTCATTTCGGCCTCCCATTCCAGACTTCTGCTCTTTCTCCCCTGCTATCTACTCAACCGGTGTCGATACCTCCAGATCCCCCGGCGTCGGCGCGCGGTCATCGCGGCTACGTAGCACACCGCCGCCACAATCCGGGCTGCTTGCGTTGGCGACAACGGATGCCGGACACCGCCTTCACGTCGACGCGGACCCTTCGGACCGAAGCCGTACCGAGCCGCGAAGCCGCCAGAATGTTTCTCGAGCAGTAGATCCGTCAACGCCCACACGACCCAATCGAGGCGGTTCGGCGACCAACCCGATCCATCTGGACCAGCAACCCACGTGGTCAACTCCTCTTCGAGTTCGGCCAATCGCCCGACATGATGTACACGACCCTGCTGGTACAAGTTGGCAACCGGCGCCGCTCTTTGTGCTTTGCCCTTAGACGCATGCACAATCACTACCGGCACATCAGGATCAATCGTGTGGATGTTCGACCGCACAAGCTCGCCGCCGAAGTTCTGCTCCGCTATCACGCAATCCGCGCCATAGTCGTAATACGCTTCGACCACAATCCGCGCCCAGCGAAGAGGGTCATCTCCGTACGGACCCGACAAGTCAACCAGCGGATACCCGTGACGCAACTGCGTGCGATCCTCCTCCGACCACACCCACGCTCGACCCGCAACACCAATCCCAACGTCGTCTTCTCCACCACCGGAAGGATCCACAGCGACCACCGCGCGGTCGAATTCCGGTGCGCGCTTCGGATGAATACGATACGGCTCAATCATCGTGTCCAAATTCCACAATGCTCCTTCGAGCGCACCGGTCGGGCACTGCTGGTACAACGCATCCCAATAACGGTGCAAGTCGCGCTTCTGACGAAGCAAGAACTCGAGCGACTTCATCGTCGGCCACAGAGCCTCGCCAGTTCTGCGGCCAATGGGGTCCTTGTGCTGAGCGATGTCTGGCAGACGATCCTCGATCGGATCATGGTCCCACGCAATCGCCGGCAGGCGGAGAACGGTCCAGTGCTCGCCGCCTTGCGCCATCTCCTCGAGCAGACGCCCCACGAGGTCGCGCTGCGCCCACCACGTCACGCAAATGACGATGGCGCCGTGTTCGGAGAGTCGCGTCTTGCTGACCGAGCGAAACCAGTTGATCTTCTTGCGCTGATACGCCGGCGATTCTGCCTCCTCCGCATTCTTCTCCGGATCGTCAATGAGGAACAGATCCGCCGGGCGTCCCGTAACATCACCACCGAATCCCGTCGCGTGAAAGCGACCATGGTACTTCTCCGTGCCTGCGTGGCCGATGTGCCAGTTATTCGCCGCCTCCGTTTCGGGAGAAATGTCCACACCGAACAACTGCGGCACCGCCCACTCAAAGTAGCGGCGGGCGTCGATCGAGATCTCGCGCGCCCAGGTTGCGTTATACGCCGTGAGAAGCGTTTTGAGCTGTGGATTGCGCCCTGCGAACCACCCGGGGAAGAGTCGAGAAGTCACTTCCGTTTTTCCATGCTGCGGCGGCATCAAGACCATCAATCGATCAATCCCGAGCGGCTCCCCCGCACGCAACGCGTCGATCAGTTCATCAGAAGGAAAATCTGTCGCTGGGGCCTCGCCGCGGATGTACCGCTCGACCGCCTCGAGCGCCAAGCAGAGGAGCTCAAGGTGCGGCGCTCGCTGCCAGGATGGATTGGCATATTCGCAGTAATCGACGAGGTGATGACGTGCCGGATGCGCAATCAACTCCGACACCTTGGCTAGTTCGCGTGCCGCCTCAGCCAGCGCCTCCTGCGTCATTCGCGATCCTCTCCAAGCCCTGCTGTAGTGCCCGTGCCGCCTCTGGATACGGCGCCAATTCCTGCATCATCATCACCTTGATCTGGATAAACACCGGCGACTGGACGATGTTGTACGTATCGCCCGTCTTGAGCTCTCCGAGCAGTTGTGCCAAGGTTTTCATGCACTCCCGTGTCTCACGAAGCGCCGCAATCGCCGCGCGGATGTCACCATCCTTCTCCGCCTTCTTCATCAAGTGCCATGCCTTTCCTTCGTAGGCCTCCGCACGTTGAAGAAGGCGCTCTCCATGCGTCGCTTCGCCCGCCTGCACCTTGGCTTCTTCGGCTGCGAGCAACTGTTTCGAGAGGCAGTTATTTACATGTCGATCCACTGTTGACGACGAAAACCCAAACCGCCGCGCTATGCTTCGGTGTGATTCACCCGAAGCGATGCACCGGTTAATCTTGTCTACCTCGGGATGTTGACACACGCTGCATTTCCGCGCCATGATGCACTGCCTCGATTGCCCCGTTACTGCGTGTC
>CAZORQ010000008.1:0-77299 GCA_964582285.1 uncultured Thermotogae bacterium | reverse complement strand
CCACTGGCTGACGCTCGATTGCGCCGTCTACATGCGCCAATCTGCCGGGATCAGACCTTGCAAAATCTGCCGGGGTCAGACCTTGTATTGTGCATCAATGACGGATATCCTCCACTCATGGCACGTCCGCTGAGGATTGAGTTCGAAGGTGCGTTGTACCACGTGACCAGTCGCGGGAATACGCGGCAGGAAATCTTCCTTGACAAGGAAGACCGGGAGAGGTTCCTTGAGCGCCTAGGCAAGGTCGTCGATCGGCTCGGATGGATCTGTCATGGCTACTGCTTGATGACCAATCACTTTCATCTGCTCGTGGAAACTCCGGCTGCGAATCTGTCGCGCGGCATGCAGCTTCTGAACGGCACCTACACTCAGGGCTTCAATCGCCGACACGGTCGAGTCGGGCACGTACTGCAGGGGCGGTTCAAGGGGATCCTTGTGGAGAAGGAGAGCCATCTGCTCGAACTGGCTCGATACGTCGTTCTCAATCCGGTTCGCGCGGGGGCTGTGAAGCATCCTCGGGAGTATCGCTGGAGCAGCTACCGTGCGACAGCAGGGGAAGAAGCACCAGCTTCCTTTCTCACCGTTGAGTGGATCTTGTCGCAGTTCGATGGCAATCTGAAACGCGCCCGTGCTGCGTATCGCCAGTTTGTGATGGAGGGGCTTGGAGTGAACGTGTGGGAGAACGTCAAGGGCGGCATCCTGCTTGGCACGGAGGAGTTCCTTGCGAGAATGGGATCGATGCTGCGAGAGATGGAGCCCGACTTCGACATTCGGAGGCGAGAGCGCTTCGCGGACCGACCTTCGCTCGCGGAGATCTTCTCCGGAGCGGTTCATCGGCACTTGCGCAACCTTGGCATCTATGAAGCTGCGTACACGTATGGGTACACACTGACGGCAATCTCCAAACACCTCGGCCTTCATCCATCCACGCTCAGTCGAATCGTGAAGCGTGTCGGAGAGGATCTGGAGGTACAAGCCAAGGTCTGAACACCCTCAAGCCATCCAAGGACCCCGCCATTGCATCGTGGTGCTTTCCACGCTATGCTGTAGCCAGAATTGGCTATAGCCAGATCTGGCTACAGGGGTGCTCAGATGGACGCGCCGTTCAAGGTTGGAGGGATTGTCGAACCTCCGTATTTCGTGGGCCGAGAGAGCGAGCTACGGTCACTTGCTGAGAACGCGAGAACCTTGGCTCAGAGTGTCCTTGTGCTCGCGCCGAGACGGTACGGGAAGTCGTCCTTGCTTCACAACCTCAGGCGAGAACTCCAGGGAGAGACAGCGCTCCTAATTCCGTATGTGAACTGCCGCGATATGATGTGCCTTTCGGACTTCCAGCGCGCGATGGTCTCCGCACTGCTTGAAGAATACGAGAGGATCTCACGTACACGGGGCCTCTTGGCGATATTCCGGCGCACTCTGAAGGAGAAGACCCTGGCGGCTCTGCGAAGTGTAGAGGAGGTCGGGGGAAGCGTTGGAGATATCGGGAAGATCTCCTTGCGTTTTCGTGAGAACGAGATCGATGAACTCGAACTGCTTCGAGGCGCGTTTCGCTTCTTTCGCTCTTTTTCAGAGGAGAGGGCGATGCGGATTGTCTTCTTGATGGATGAGTTCCAGGAGATCGCGTCGTTCAACGGTGTGCTGTTCAATCTCCTGAAGAAAGAGCTCGACGAGAACGTACAGACTCGCTACGTCTTTTCCGGATCATCCGTGCGGATGCTATCCTCAATCTTCCTGAGCGAGGATGCACCGCTCTACCTCATGGTGGCGCGACATCGGATGGAAGCTCTCAGCAAAGAGGACGTCGAGGGGTTTGTCGCTAGCCGGCTCGCCGTCGCAGGACTCCATGTCAGCAAACCCGCAGGGCTCCTATTCCACGAGTTGACGAGTGGAATCCCGTTCTATGTCCAGAAGCTCGGCCTCCTTGTTGTGCAGGCGGCGGGGCTTGGGGAGAGGACGACGGTCGACGCCCCGGCCGTGCGCCAGGCTTTTGCTCGAATGCTTGACGAGCTTGACAGCGAGTTTGAGACCCGTTGGCTCAGCCGTTTCAGCCCTCTTCAGCGCCAGATCGTCAAGGCGCTCGGAGAGCTGGGAGAAGCGACGGTGACTGAGATGGCTGCATCGATGGGGGTCGAGCGAACCGATATCTCGTCGTCGCTCCGGCGGCTTCGCGACATGATGGTGGTCCACAGCAACGGGGAGGGCTCCCATGCCTTGGTGGATACGGTCTTCGGAGCGTGGCTTCGGCAAGTGTAGCCAGATCTGGCTATAGCCATTTCTGGCTACGGCCCGCAGTCGGAACACCGACGACGGATCAGCCTTCGCAGATCCGCCTACCCAAGAAATCGGCGGCAGACGGCAGCGCGCTGGACTTTCTCGGTGATCTGGGCGCGCGGACGGCCGTGGCGGAGGTCGGTCATGATCCCGGTGGTGAGCTCGGCATGCTCGGCGTCGACTTCGAGCGGGAATGCATCGAGAGCCGCTTCGATGTCCTTGCGCACGATCGGTGGGAACTGCTTGAGGTTCTTCACGCTCAGGTAGCGAAGGCTGTCGCGCAGGTCCTGATCGACATTCACGTACGCACGTCGCACGAACGCGAGGTCCTGTGCGTTCAAGGCTGCGAGACCGAGGATCTCGGGAGGCAGGCCGATCGAGTACAGCGCGGCGCAGAAGCCAATGGCGCGTGGGAGCCGAACCGATTGCGGGCCGTCCAGCTCTCGCGAATAGCCAAACAGCCCGATATGCAGCTTGCGGGCCCGTCGCGCCGGCACGTACGAGGCGACATCGTTGATCATCGGTGCCAGCTCGTGGACGCACTTCGCGTAGCGTCGCGACAGCTTGTCGATGACGCCACGGCTGGCCTGTTCGTCGATCTCTTGCGCCGGTCCTCGGGCGGTGGCGTTGAGCTGCTCGATGGCCGCGCGGACCTCGGGCTGGGGATGGTCGTACTTGAACGCCGATTGGATCGTGAACGTCTGCACGGACGGGTACTCGGTGAGGAACTCACTGACCCGCCCGGGATTGAGATTGCCCCGGAACGGCGCCGAGCCGACGCCGATGATCGGAAGTAGCTCGATGGCGAGCTTGTGTTCGAGCCGTTCCAGCCGCTGTAGCGCGATCTTCGTCAGCAGTACGGCCGACAGCTGGCCGTAGTTCAGCGCGGGGTCGCTGCGGGCGAGGAAGACGCGCTGGGCATCGTAGCTCTTGTCGCGCAGGTACTCTTCGACGATCGCGTCGACCGACAGCAAGCGCTCAAGATCCTCGAACAGCGGGATGACGCGAATCTCATTGGGGAGATAGTCGCCGACCCACTCTTGAACCGTGATGTCGTGACAGCTCTGCTGCTCCTTGCCGCCGACGAAATCCCGATAGTAGTGGTAGACGCGGTTCAGTTCGTCGGCGCTTGATGTCATCGGCAGGATGACCTCGAACACCGGGGACGGTGCGTCGTCGCCGTACAATGTTCGCGCCGCATCGTGCGATCGAGGAATCGACTCCAGCGTTTCGATCAACACCTTTGCCTCGAGCCGCTCAACGCGCGGGTTCGGCACCCGTAGGGTCAAGAACAGGTCGCGGCCGACGGCATGGGTCCGGAAGAATGTCTCGTATCGGGTGAACAGCTTCTTCACCACGAACGCGTCGACCTCTTTGCCCTCGTAGTCCCACATCTGCTCGCAGCAGCCGAGGTGCGAGTAGGCGTAGTACGCCTCCTTGATCTCGGCTTCGCCCTCGATCACTGCGCGGTCGGCAAAGAACGGCGCTTGGGCATTGTCTGGATGTTGGGTGCTCATGCACCGGGGGACCTGCATGCTCTTGCCTCCCTGCCTAGTCCGAGGATACCTCAAGATGGTTCACCGTTGACCACACGTTGCGTACCTGGCCGCCCTGGAAAGCGAGGCCGTGGCTACGAAACACCTGAAGTGAGATCGGACGATCGGCTGCAACGCGAAGGCGGGTGCAGCAATCGGTGCACCGCACCAAGCGGTTGAGGATGGATTCGCCGTTTTGCAGGCCGATTGTCTCGCCACAGATGGGACACTGTGCTGTCATCGTTTTCGCCTCCTATCTCTTGGTCATCGTCCGCTCCGCAAAAAAAGAAGGACCACAGGCCAATCGACCTGTCGTCCTCGGTTGGATGCTCCGTCGCAGCGCTAGACCCTAGCGGCGGACGGGGAACCCAACACCATGCGGATCATTGGAAAGGCAGACGCTACGCGTCCGGTTCGTGGTCGTGCTTACGAGCCTGCCTTCCTTCGCCATGGTGAATTTAGCTTAGCCCGCGGCTTGCACCATGTCAACCGGACTGGCGCGGTTGTAGGAGTGCGGCCGGAACTCGGCATACGCGCATCGGCGCCCGGTGGGAGCCCCGGCGTACTGTCGGGTGCACTTCCTCCGAACGAGGGAGACATGGGGTTGAAAGGCTTGCCATGATCCTGTAGACTGACCGGTCGGTCGATAGCGATACAGGGTGTCCGTTGGGGATTTCCTGTTTTTTGAGTGCATTGTCTGACAAGGAGTATTCGATGAATCTGTTCCTTATCCGTCCGCGCTATCCAAGCGCGCTGCTCCGGTTCGCATCACCCGATACCCCGCTGATGCATCGTCTCTTGGCACCGCCGCGGCGGCTGCTGTCGCTTGCGGCAGCGTATCCGACCTCCTGGCAGAAGCGGGTCATCGACCTCAGTCGTTCGGCGTTTGACTCCACCGCTCTCCGCCCCGGGGATACCGCCATTCTTGGCTGGGCGCTCGGTTCGATGCGAGGGCTCCGGCGGATTGTCAAGATGTGTCGAGACGCTGCAGTGCACCTGATTCTGCCGAAACCGTCCACCCCGGCGGGGGGGACTCCTTCCCACGGGGAACTGCCTCCGTGCGGTTCTGCCGAGCGCTTGCCGCTATGGGATCTCGTCTCCTTGAACGAGTACTCCACGGTGAGTATCCCGGTTTGCGAGTCCCCCTCCGCCACACATGAGGCCGACGCGGCGCCCGTGCGGTTTCGTGCCCCCGAGGGGGTGATCGAAGAGCTGGATCGACTGCAGCGCAGCTCGTGGGCTGGCCCGATGCACCTGTATGCGCGGGATGGCTCGTGGGCTGCTGATGAGGCGCTGACACTGCTCGATGCGCTCGCACGGCGGGCGGACGGGGCCGAGCGGGCGTATCGATTGTGCGCTGAGTTCACCACGGAGGATGCGGCTGATCGGCGCGTCACCTCGTTGATGGTGAACGCTGGAATCCGCGAGGTGACGCTCACCATGCCCGTTGGAGCAGTCGAGCGTGACGGGCTCGGCGACGATCGCTCGCTGATCGGATTGGTGAAGACGCTCCAGCGAGCCGGTCTTCAGGTTCGGGGCGGCGTACCGGTCCGGGATCGACGATCGACGTGGACTGGACTTGCTCGTGATGTCACCAGGCTTCGTTTGACGGGAATGGATCGGACGCTGAGACAGCTGCTCGGTTCACCGCTTGGCGCACGACACATGGCTGTGGCGCTGCGCGCCGGGCAGTGCGCAGGACTGTCCTCCGTGGCCCGGCAGATTGGGAGCCTCCTCGCGCGATGCGTGCGGCTGGGTGTGCGGCCGGATGTGCTTCCGCTGCTTGCAACCATCGCGGCCTACTCCGAGCTGCAGTACGCGGCCGACGCCTTGGCGTAGGGGCTCGATCCGATCCGTAGGAGGAACCGATGCATAGACAGGAGATGCCTTCCCTTCGGTTGGGGCACGTCGAGGCGCGGCGACCGATCATCCAAGGCGGGATGGGCGTTGGGATCTCACTTTCCGGTCTGGCCACTGCGGTGGCGCAGGCCGGCGGTGTGGGCGTGATCTCCGCAGCTGGAATCGGGATGCTCGATCCAGACTACGCGGCGGACTTCCATCGGGCCAACAGGTGGGCGCTTCGCGATGAGATCCGGCGGGTTCGTCGGGCGACCGACGGCGTGCTCGGCGTCAATATCATGATCGCGCTGACCGACAGCGGCTCATTGACCGCGACGGCGATCGACGAAGCGGTCGACGTGATCTTCCTCGGCGCCGGTCTGCCGCTGCGACTGCCGGCTGAGTTGTCCTTGTCGACGCTCGATACCTCGCAAACCGCGTTGGTCCCGATCATCTCGTCCGGGCGTGCCGCGCACCTGATCCTCAGGCACTGGGATCGACACTTCGATCGAGCGCCGGATGGCTTCGTGGTCGAGGGGCCGCTTGCCGGAGGACATCTCGGCTTCAAGCGCGAGCAGCTCGCATCGGCGGATTCATCGCTCGAGCGACTTCTCGAGGATGTGCTCGCTGTTGTGGGACCGTACGAGGCGAAGTGCGATCGGCCGATCCCGGTCATCGCTGCCGGCGGCGTCTACGACGGGCATGACGTGCGGAGCATGCTCGATCTTGGGGCAAGCGGTGTCCAGATGGCCACGCGGTTCGTCGCCACCGAGGAATGCGATGCGGCGCCCTCATTCAAAGAGGCGTACATCCGATGCACTCGAGATGACCTGGTCGTCATCGACAGCCCGCTGGGCCTTCCCGGACGCGCGATCCACAACGCGTTTCTCGAGGCTGTGGCCGACGGCGCGCGTCGGCCGATTGGCTGCCCGTGGCAGTGCCTACGCACCTGCGATCCGCTGCGGTCGCCGTACTGCATCGCGGCGGCATTGATGAGCGCCAAGCAGGGAAACCTGGACGAAGGATTCGCCTTCGCGGGCGCGAACGCGCACCGGATCGACCGGATCATCTCCGTGGCCGACCTGATGAATGAACTTGCGGTAGACTACGCCAGAGCCAGGGTTCCAAACGAGGTGCGATGAGAGAGATATCCGAGGCGGCGCGCCAATCGGGCAAGCTCGAAGCGATTCGCAAGGCGGCGATCCGTGTGTTCGCTGTCAAGGGGTATCACGAGGCCACCGTCAGTGAGATCGCGGCTGAGGCCGATGTGGGAAAGGGAACCGTCTACTTCTACTACGCGAGCAAGGAAGACATCCTTCTGGCAATTCTGGAGTACCACTTCGATCAGATGATCGGCTTGATCGAGCAAATCGAAGAGCTCGATGTCGATCCCGCACTTGCGACGAGGATGATTGTGCGTGATACGATCCGGCGGCTCGAAGCGGACCCGGATCTGTTCAAGATCATGCAACAGCAGCCTCTTCTCTATCACGAGCGCGTCAAGGAACGGTTTGAGGTGTTGTTTGAGCAGATGGTCGAACGAATCGAGCGGGTGCTTCGCGCTGGAATCGATGCCGGGGTGCTGCGCTCGTTCGATCCTCGAGTGGCCGCCAGCGTGTTGCTCAACATCGCCGCCAGCGTTCCCCTCTATCTCAGCCTGTACAAGGATCGGCCGCAGGAACGGTTGCTCGATCACCTTGCCGATGAGCTGGGCGATCTCGTCTGGGCCGCGTTGAGGCAGCCAGATCGTTGATTGTGCTGCTTGGCTTTGAGCAAGCAGCTTGGGAGTTGCTGTGCAACTCTGGCATCCGACTGCGATGTGATGTTGCCGGTTGCTTTGGAGTTGCCTTGCAACTCCTGTCTGATGTGGTCTAAGCGTTGGTGTTGTCTACGTACAGTCGCTGGGCCTTCTCCGCAGACTCCACGATTCCCCGGATGAGCGCGGAGCTAAACCCTTGGTGCTCCATCTCATTCAATCCTGCAATCGTTACACCCAAAGGCGTCGTGACGGTGTCGATCAGCGACTCGGGGTGGGCGTCTTTCGAGAGGATCAGCTCGGCCGCGCCCTTGGCGGTCTGGGCGGCGAGCCGGATTGCCTCGTCGGCATGGAAGCCGACCTGGACGCCTCCTTGGGATGCGGCGCGGATCGCGCGGAGGAAGAAGGCAATCCCGCAGGCACACAACGCCGTTGCCGGGGTCATCTGATCCTCGGCGATGAATGCGGTGGCTCCGAGGGCGGAGAAGATCGTCGTTGCGGTCTCCCTGGCCGCCTTGGGTGTCGTGGCTTCGCACGCGAGACAGGTCATCGATTCGCTGACGGCGACGCCGATGTTCGGCATCGCTCGCAGCACGGGGAGGGTATTCCCCACATGCGCTCGCATATCGGCGATCCGGACGTCGGTCGCGGTGGAGATCAGAACCTGATGCTTGGCGTCGAGCGCCGGGGCGATTTCCTCAAGGACGGCGTTCATCTGCTTTGGCCGGACGGCGACGATCACGATACCGGCAGCTCGCGCAGCGAGGACGTTGTCAGTTGTCGTGGCGAACCCCTCATTGCGGAACGGTGCGAGCGGCGGCTCGGAACGGCGTGTGATCGTGATGGCGCTCGGTGTACGGAGGCCGGCCGCCACCAGCCCGCGCGCAATCGCGCTACCGAGATTCCCTCCACCGATGATCGTAATCCGTTCGTTTGACATCATCCACCGCCTTTCAATCACTTGGATCCTCTGTAGGATCCCGATCGATCATTCTAGCAACCAATGCCGCACTGTGCGACGGCTTCCGATCAAGGACTCAAACCGGACAAGTTGTGCTGGGTGGTGCATCCAACAGAGAGTGTCGAATGACCCGAAACAGGATAGGGAAGAACCGTCGGCGTGCGGGGGCGTCTTCCTCAGTTTCCCGCAAGTGCGATCCAGATCTGTTCGAAAGGGTGGATCTATTCACACGCGAGACGTTTCACATCATCCCAAGCAGCTGGATCGACGGGTATGCCAAGTCGCAGATTCTCGATGCGACGTGCATACAGTTGTTCTCCCGGATATCGGACCGACGATGTGTCTTCTGTGCGAGCGGTGTGCAGGTCGATCAGTGTCCGTTCGATGGCCTCCGATGCCGTTCGATCGATCAATCGGGCGCCGACAGCGATAAACACCTGCGATACGCCGTATTCGGCGTTTTGTGACCCAAGGTCGCATGTCGATCGACCGGCGGTCAGAATCGTCGCTAGCAGATCGAGGATCAACGAGAGTCCGCTACCTTTCCAGAAGCCGATCGGCAAGGCACGTTTCGATGCCAGGATCTCTGCAGGATCGTCCGTCATCTCTCCCGTGTTCGCTATCCCGCCTGGCACGGGAAGCCTCTTTCCTTGTTGGGCGGCAGTTTCCAGGGCACCGTAGGAGAATTGAGAGATCGCGCCATCATAGAGGATGTGACATCCGTCCGAACGCGGGATGGCAGCCGCGAAAGGGTTGTTGCCGAGTTTCGGTTCTACGCTACCCCACGGGGGGACATTGGGCTCGGTATTCGTGAAGCAGAGGCCGATCAGGCCAGCGTCAGCGGCCTGCCACGCATAGCTGCCCGCACGCATCCAGTGGTTCGATTCTCGAAGCGCAACACACCCGAGCGAATCAGGCGATGCGAGATCTATCGCCCGTTGCATACACTGCTCAGCGAGGAGAGGTCCGGGGCCCAAGTGGCCGTCCCATCGTTCTAGATTACCGTGACTACTGACACGCGTTGCAATGCCCCCTGGATTGATCCACCCGTTGTCGATCCACTCGAGGAAGCGGGGAAATCGATTGAGACCGTGGGATGCAATACCGACGAGGCTGTTCTCCGCGAACAACGCCGCACAGCGAAGTGCGCGATCCGGGGAGAACCGCCGGTCCATGAGGCAACGCGCTAGCAATCGAAGCATACGCTCGTACGGAACACGTTGCGCCATCGGCCTGCTCCTTTCACACGGTAGGTCCCCGAACGAGTAGCTCCCATATCTGAACGCCAGGTGGTGGATAGCGCTCAAGGTAGGTTGGTCGCCCCGAGGCCGTTTCGAGAGCACGGTTCCAGATCTCCTCCGAAACCTGCTCGAGCGGCATGTTCCCTTCGAGAACGCCTCCTGCATACAGGTCGAAGTACGATCTTGCACTGCTGTCTCGTGGGTTGCTAAGCAGCTTGAGAATCGGGAGAAGCTGCATATTCCCGGTGTTCGTCCCAATCAGCGATGGAATGCTCGCTGGCAACCCTCCACCGACGCTGAAGATGAGCAGTTGGGCGCCTGCCGCGGCCCACCCGAGAAGAAGCTGTGGTACGTTTGCTGGGCAGTCCATCAAGTGAAGCCCAGGTCCGTTCGGTGCCTCTCCCCAGGAGAAAACGCCAGCGATTGGGCGTGCTCCTGTCTTGAGGATGCCGCCGAGCGATTTCTCTTCGAGCGTGGTGAGACCTCCCTCGATGTTGCCTGGAGTCGGCTGTGTTCCTCTCGGATCGACGCCGATGGCGTTGATCCTCTGGATTGTGTCCTTCACTGCGAGGTCGATTGCATGTCGGACTGCCGGCGTTGCAGCGCGTGCCATCAGCAGATGTTCCGCCCCGATCAGTTCCGTCGTTTCCGAGAAGATCACTGTACCGCCTTCATCGATCAGTTGATCGACAGCGCCTCCGATTGCCGGATTACCAGCAAGCGCCGATGTTGCATCGGATCCCCCACACTTCACCGCGAGCGTCAGATGGCCTATTCCTACTTGCGTGCGGGGCTGCTGGGACAACTCCCGAGATTGATGCTCCAACCATCTGCGCCCCTTTGCGATTACATGGTCCCAACCACCACACGACGCGACCGTCAGGCATTCAACTGGCTTCTTTGTGACTGCAATCCGGTCTGCGATGTGCTCCGCATCCAGTGCATCACATCCGATACCGACGACCAGCACGGCGCCGGCATTCGGATTCCGCCCGAGACCAATAAGGCACCGCATAGCAGCATGGTTGTCATCTCCCAGGTGGGCGCATGGCTGCGTATGAAGAAGTGGGAATGCGCTATCGATCCCTGACGCGCAACGTAGTGCCAGTTCATTGGCGCACTGTCCAACGGGCAAGACCAGCGCCAGATTGCGGATTCCGACTTGCCCGTCACGTCGTCGGAATCCCTCGAATCCGTTCCCTGAGATCACCGATGCATCCTTAGACCTTGGCGCTTCGGAGGTTGTGTACGTGCACGGATTCCCCAACGGCAATGGTTTTCGATGTACACCCGATAACTTCTCCGAATTTTATAACGCTTTCATTTCTTGCCATGGGGTAGACGGCTATCTTGTGGAATGGATTGATCGAATCACACGCTACGACGGTCTTCAATAGAGTGAGTTCAGGATCGAGAAGCTTCACCGCGTCGCCGGGCTGTACGGGATCAAGCAATGTCGCAACGGTATCCCCACGGTCCATCACAAGCGCTTGTGCACCAATATCGGTTGATTCCACAATCAGTCTTCCCTTTCGCGTTCGGGTTTGACGATCTTCGCTATGCGCCTGAGATGAGCAACTTGCATCGCACGGATGGAATGTCGGGATGCTGTTTCAAGAACCGCATGCCGTGTCGACGATCTACCGAACGATCCGAAGTCCGTTGCCACGGAGCACGCGCTTGACTTCATCCGATGTAGCGCAGACAACGTCTCCAGGATGGGTTTGCTTGATTGCGGACAGCCCTACACCGAATTCCACCCCATGCGCTGCGCCTTCAGCCAAGTACCCGTACAAGAAACCGCCGACAAACGAGTCACCAGAGCCGACCCGATCGACGATCTCGATGTCAAACATTGGTGCTCGATGGACGGTATCGGTCTCTGTCTCGTACGCAATGGCCGTCCAATGATTGCGCCAGACGGTGAGATTCTCGCGCAACGTGATCGCGACGATGCGAAGGTCGAATGTCTCTGCAAGTCTACGAGCTACATCCTCATAGGTCTTCTCCTCGATGCCGAAGACACGCTTGGTATCCTCCTCCGTGGCGAACAGGATGTCTGTCTTCGTGGCGATGTCCGTCATGACCTCTCGGGCCTCTTTCTTGGACCACAGCCCGGCACGGTAGTTCAGATCAACACAGACCGTGACGCCTGCCTCTCGGGCTGCCTGCACGGCCTCCAGTGTCGCTTCGGACGCTCCACTTGAAAGCGCGGGTGTTATGCCGGACGTGTAGAAGAGCTTGGTCCCGTCGAGGATGGAGGGCCAATCCACCATCCCGGGATGGATCTTTGACATGGCCGAGTAGGCGCGGTCATAGAGAACCGAGCTGGCACGCGGCGAAGCACCGTACTCCAGGTAGTAGACGCCGACCCTGTCTTTGTCTGTCCAGACGACGCCAGATGTGTCCACGTTGTTGACCGAAGCACACCGAGCGACCGATCGGCCCATCGCGTTTTGGGTCAATCGAGTGACAAACGATGTCTTGAGCCCCATTTGCGCTGCAGCCACGGCTGCGTTGAGTTCGGAACCTCCGACATGTACGTCCAATGCATGGGCCAACTCGAGTCGCTGGAAATCGCGGGAGGACAGCCTCACCATCGCTTCGCCAAATGTCACTAGGTCAATCGCCATCAGTCGTGCTCCTTCGATCAAACGCGTCGATTTCTGCGGCAACCTGCCTTGCACGTTGCCGGATCTTCTCTGCTGTGCCTTTGCTAAGCCACGAGCCGATGCACACGGCCGCCGCACCTGCTTCGAGATACTCACGCAGGTTGTCTCCGGTAATCCCGCCCGTGGGCACGAGCGGAATGTCGGGCATGGGGCCGTGGAGGTCCTTCAGATAGGCTGGGCCCAGCCGGGCTGCCGGGAATAGCTTCACCAGGTCTGCTCCCCAGTCCCATGCCGCCAGCACCTCGGTCGGCGTCATTGCGCCAGGAATCGCAGCGATGCCGTGCGCATGTGCGCGATCGATGATCTCATGGCGGCAGACTGGAGACATCACAAAACGCGCCCCGGCGTCAGCAAATGCATCGACATCCGCTGCAGTTCGGACAGATCCTGCACCGACAACTGCATCCGTTTCACGGATCAGCCGCTCAACGAGCCGGGGAGCAGCTGGAATCGTTTGCGTGACCTCAAGTACGCGGACTCCAGCGCCGAACGCTGCAAGGGCGTTTGCGAACACGGTATCTGCGTTACTCCCCCGAAATACCGCGACCACACGCGCGGATTGAAGCAGTTCCCCCATCTCTTGCCTGACACTTCCTAACAGCATCCTTCTTCCTTTCCGCGTTCAGATCAGCGAGTCAGCCACCCGCCGTCAACACGTATGATGGTTCCGGTGATGTAGGCGGAAGCCTCAGAGGCGAGGAAGACGACGGCTCCCTGAAGATCCTCCGGCGTGCCCCAACGATCCATCGGGACACGGCTCAGAATTTCGCGGTTGCGATCCGGATCCGCACGAAGCGGCGTGGTATTGTCGGTAGCCATGTAGCCTGGGGCGATTCCATTCACATTGATTCCGTGTGGCGCCCACTCGTTGCCCAGGAGTCTTGTGATGCCGGCGACGGCGCTCTTGCTTGCTGTGTAAGGTGCGACGAGGATGCCGCCTGAGAATGACAGCATCGAACACACGTTGATCACTCGTCCTGGACGCCCCTTATCGATTAGGGCCTTACCGAACGCCTGTGTCAGAAAAAAGAGCGACCGCAGATTGACGTTCATGACGGCATCCCAGTCAGCCTGGGGAAACTCGTGAGCAGGGTGCCTGCGGATAATCCCGGCGTTGTTGACGAGGATGTCGAATCCTCCGAGTTCGGTCGTCGCAGCGGAGAGGATCTTCTCGATGTCCGATGTGACAGACAGATCAGCTCTGGCTTCGACAAACCTTCGGCCGAGCTGTTCGATCCGTTCGCGCGTCTCGTCAAGCGGCGAAATCACATCAACGCCTACGATGTCGGCTCCCGCCGCAGCCAGTCCTGCGGCCATCCCTTGGCCGAGACCTCTTGCGGCCCCTGTCACGATGGCGATTTTCCCATCCAGTTTGAACGTGTCGATCGTCATGACAGATTGTCCTCGATGTTCTTGATCATCGGAGTCGCGCGCGAAACCCAGCCAACATTCGGGTCGTCCACCGTGGCCTGCGTTCGCGTGTTCCCGGCGAGGAACCACATGTAGTACGTCGTGTACCCTGGGGCGGAGACGACCGTGTGATATCCCTTGGGCATCATCAGGATCGTATCATCCTTGACGGTGTAGACATCGTCGATGCTCTCATCATCGGTATAGTACTTGGCAAGCCCCCACCCATCGTTTGGGGTGACGCGGAAATAGTACATCTCCTCCATGAATACCTCGTGAGGCAGGTTGTCCTGCTCGTGGCGATGTGGCGGATAGGTTGACCAGTTGCCTGAAGGCGTGTATGTTTCACCGACGATTAGCCGGCTGATTCGTCGCCCCGGATGCTGCCCCTGCACAAGAATCTGATGAAACTGGCGGGAGAAATTCGAGATGCCCCACTTGCCGGTTTTCACTTGATCGGGTTGGATGAGAAACGGGGCGGAGCCGTCTGTCGCTTTGGCCATCGGGAGGGCTGCCTCAAACGCGTGCCCGTTGGCAGGCACGGCAATCTGGAAGGGGCACTCCGGCGGCATATAGACAGAGTGTGGTTTCCCCGCAAATACGTTGGGGCGTCCACCTACACCGGTGAATTCAACGCCGCATGCGGTGATATCCGCTTGGCCGGAAAGCACGACAAGAAGTGCTTCACGATCTCCGGTGTTCCCCTCATACGTTCCGCCTGGTTCTAATGCCAGTTTGGCGAAGTCTAGCAAGTCGCATGGATTGTTGGCTAGCGGGTTCAGCCCCGCTTGGTTCCCTACGTGGTCGAAGTACATAGTATTGCTCCTTTCGAAGGTACGGTTGTCATCGGAATAGAATGCTCGGCAGCCACTCGCTCAGTGCCGGAAGGATCGACACGAGGATCATCACAATAAAGTTGGCCACCAAGAAAGGCAACGCTGCCACGAATGTATCCGTCAACTCCAATCCGGCGATCTTGTTTGCGACATTGAGACACTGTCCTACCGGCGGGGTTGCCAAGCCTACAGCGAGGCCGACGATCAGCACTGCCCCAAACTGGATTGCGCTGATCCCCATCCCCTGGAACGCAGGGAGAAGGATCGGTGTCAGCAGGAGTATGGCCGGACCGACATCGATGAAGTCCCCGACAAAGAATAGCAGGGTGGAAAACACCAACAGCACGGCATAGTTCGGGATGTTCAAGGAAGAGAGGAAGTTTGTGATTGCCAGCGGCACATGCTCTTTCACGAGAATCCATGTATACAGGCGGGAGAATGATGTGATGATCATGATCGTTGCGCTGATCAGAATGCTCTGCTTGATCAACCGTGGAATCGCCTTTAGCTTCAGTTCGCGATAGACGAAGAAACCAATGATGAATGCATAGAGAACCCCCATTCCAGCTGCCTCGGTTGGCGTTGCAATGCCGAAGGTGATCGTGCCGACCACTGCGATGGGCATCAGCAATGCAGGGATTGCGCGGCCGGTTCGTCGAACGAATTCCCCCCAAGAGAGAGAGATCCTCTCGATCGGCCACTTCCCACGGTATGCAAGAATGACAGCGATCACGATCATGATTAACCCGATCATTAGGCCGGGAAGCGCGCCCGCCCAGAACAACTTCCCGATGGATGCACCGGAGGCTACACCGAAGATCACCATGGGAATACTTGGAGGGATAATCATACCCATGGTCGACGACGCGACGGTGATTCCAGTAGCGGTCGTGTTCTTGTATCCCTTATTGACCATTTCGGGGATCAGAATGGCGCCAATGGAGGCTGTGTCCGAGACGGACGAGCCGGAAATCCCCCCGAAGATCATGCTGGCTATGACGTTCACGACGGCCAGGCCCCCACGGATTCGGCCGACGAAGATGCAGCCGAAATCGATGATCCGGCGCGTGATGCCTCCTTGATTCATGAGAAGCCCCATCAGAACGAACAACGGGAGTCCGATCATCGCGAAGGAGTCCGTCCCGGCGAATGTTCGGAGCGGCAGGATCCCGACAAGATTCGGCTGATAGATGAGGAAATACAAGACAGCAGAGATTCCCAGGGAGAAGGCAATGGGCACGCCTAACACAAGCAGACCGAGCAAAGAGCCGAAGAGGACAATCATCTCGCGTTTCCTCCCCACTCTCGATCAAACAACGCGTCAATGGCATGGTTCAGCGCGTACAGCGCAGATAGGCCACACCCGATCGGTAGGGCGATCTGAACGTAGCGCAACGGGAACTTCAGTTCCTCAGCCAGGTTGCCTCCCGTAACGCCGATCCAACGAAAGCTAAGCAATAGAAGGTAGATATGCAGTGCGACGACCAGCAGATCCCCGCCCGCGGCAACCGCTCTTCGCAGTGGGCGCGGGAAATGCTTTGTAGCGAGATGAATGGAGATGTGCTCTTGGCGTCCGATCAGCACACTGGAACCAAAGAACGTCGTGTAGATGAATGCGAACCGCAGTAGCTCATTGCCTCCCGGAATGGATGAATTGAAGAAGTAGCGCATGACCACGAGAAGGATGATTAGCACCGCCATGCACAGAAACGTCAACCCAATGGTTGCATTGAGCGCTGCATCAATCCCTCTCTTTGCTTGCCGCTTCCACTCCACTACAATCCCTCCTGTCGCCGCTGCTCTCGGCAGCGGCGGCGTAAGTGGGGCACAGGCCCAAGCGGACCTGTGCCCCCAACCCTTGCTCGCAGGCTAGTTGCCAATAAAGGCAAGAACCGAATCGAGCAACTCCTGCGTGAATGTTCCCTCGTCGAGGTAGTACTGCCAGACCGACTGCACCTTATCTGCAAAAGCAGTTCGAGCATCGGCTGTCAGCTCATTGACCTCGAGATTTGCTGCGATGGTTTCGTAAGCTTCCATCTCCTCAGCGAGCCAGATCTTGTCGTTGTAGATCATGGAAACTCTGGCTGCGTAGGTGACGATCTTTTGCAGTTCGTCCGGAAGCGCCTCGAACCATGCGAGATTGATGAAGAACGGATTTGGATGCACTTGGTAGTTCGAGACCGTCAGGTAGGTTTGCACCTCGTAGAACTTCATCTGCGCGATGTTGGAGTAGGGGTTCTCTTGTCCGTCTGCGACACCCTGCTTCAGCGCCACATAGACATCGACGTAGGGGATACTCTGACGGTTGGCCTCCAACGCATCAAACGTCCGCATGATCGAGTCAATCCCGGGCGTTCGCATCTTCAGCCCTACCATATCCGCAGGGCACGTGATCGGCCGAACGGTATTCGTCCACTGGCGGAAGCCGCCCGCAATCCCGCAGGCAGGAACATAGTACCCATTGGCTTCGGCCTCTCTGTTGATCGTATCGCCGACTTCGCTGCGCATGACCTCAAGTGCCTGTTCGGGCGAGTCGAACAAGAACGGCAGCGTGTAGAGCAAGTAGGTTGCGGTGGCGACTTCGAACTTGCCGCCCTCAGTCGCTTGGACGACGCCGAGTTGGACTGATTCCATAACTTCCGCTTCGGTTCCCAACTGCCCTCCGGGGAAGACCTCGACGTCGATTGTGCCCTCTGAGGCTTTCTCCACGATTTCCTCGAAGAACAGAAGTGCCTTATGGCGTGCTGATGTCTCTGGCTGGGAGTGCCCGATCGTCATAGTGTAGTCGGCTGCTGCGGCCGCTAGTCCGAACACAAGCACCAATCCCAGTGCAAGAACTGCTAGCTTTCGCATCTCTCTTACCTCCTTGTAAGTCTCCTGGGTTGCTCTTGCTTCACACGCACTGCAGATCTAGTGGATTCAGGCTCGTGCATCACCTCCGTGATTGACAGAATGGTCTGCCTGATAGCCCAATTGCCTTGAGATGTCACTTGCTGTACGAACGACCGCATTCGCAATGCGAGTCAATTCCTTCCCGCGAGCCCGTGATGCGAGAAACGAAGTGCTAATGGCTGCGACAACCCGTCCGCTGACACTTCGGACGGGCGCACCAACGCAGGCGCCACCGAGCTGCAATTCCTCCAACTCCAACGAGTACCCTTGTTTCCGTACCTGTCGGAGTTCATCGATTAGGCGGGCATGGTCGGTGATCGTGTGATCTGTGGCCTTGATGAACTCAACGGCCTCAAGAAAGCGCTCGAGATCATAGTCAGGAAGGTAGGCTAGCAAGACCTTGCCGAGGGCGGTGCAGTAGCATGGCACTCGGAGTCCGACGACCTCTTTGAGGATGACGTTCGCCTGAGGTCCGCCTTCCTCTTGTTCGAGGTAGAGGACCTCGTTTCCGTAGAGCACGGCAAGTCGAGCATTTGCCTCGACCTCTCGACTTAGTGTGACCAGTTCCCGACGTGCAACTGACCTGACGTCGTAGACCTGATTGATCTCTCCAACTCGCTCGAGAAGCTTCAACCCGAGCCGGTATCGCTTTTGCTCGTTGACTTCGAGATAGCGGTGTTCGACGAGTGTATGAAGAAACGGATAGAGAGTTGTGGGGGGAATACCCAGCTGATCGGAGATCTCTTTCGCACTGAGTGATTGGATCTCACGCGTGAAGAGATCAAGGATTCGCAGCCCTCGATCGAGGGATTTGTTTCGCTGATGGGGTCTCTTCTCCATACACACCTCGTATATGTCGAGCGCAACTCAATATATACGAGCATACGTCCGAAGTCAAGCACGGCGAGCTGATCAACGCCCGCTTATGGACTCCTCAGACCCCGTCTACGGGCTATCGCACAGGATGCAGGATTGAAATCACCGTCCCGCGGTTCTGACGGACGGTGCTCAGGTTGAGTCAACCGAGCGATCTTGTGCGACCGCTCGTGTGACCACGACATCGATGCCGGTACCGACGATGTCGCGAGCGACAAGGTCACCGATGGCGACCGGAGCAGTGAGCGTGACTGTGCGGAGCGCCTCGCGGGCAGGGACGAGAGCCTCGCGGGGGATCGGCGCGGCGGTCTTGACGCTGGTCTGGGGCTGGACGCCGTTGCGGACGAGCACCGATGTGGTCAGCGTTCGCTTCGGATGAAGCAGCTCCTCGAGCGCGTAGCCTTCGCCCTTTGGACACAGGTTGCCCTCGACGAGGATCGTCTCGGCAGTCGGGGCATCGCCATAGGAGACATCGAGCTCGCAGCCGTTCGGGCAGAGGATGCAGATCATCGGCTTCGTCGTCATCTCAGGCGTACCTCCAGGCGGTCGGCCTCGATCCCGCCTTCGCAGCGGACGTCGAGTTGGACCATCGTTGCAGGATGGGCGTGGCGAAGGGCTTGTGTGGCGAGGGTCTTCCCGTCGGCGAGGACCTCGGCGGTCTTGTGCTCGCCGGGCGCGGTCACACGGAACGATAGGAGGACCCGTTCGGCCGTTCGTGCCACGGACTGTGGAACGGTGTAGCGCACGCCGTCTCCGGGTTCGACGGCCACCTGCCGGCTGTCGCCCACGTCCGTTTCGCCCAAGGCGTAGGCAGCGGCGCTCCGGCCGGCGCGCTCTCCTTCCTCGGACGCCCAATCGGCGAGATCATGAATGTGAAGCACGTTCCCGCAGGAGAAGATCCCCTCGACGTTGGTCATGTAGCGTTCGTCGACGACGGCGCCGGACGTCATCGGATCGAGAATGACACCGGCACGCCGTGAGATCTCGTTTTCGGGAATCAAGCCGACCGACAGCAACAGCGTATCGCACGCGAGATCGAAGGCTGTCCCGGGAATCGCTCGGCGGTGCGCATCGAATTGCGAGACCGTCACTCCCTCAAGCCGGTCCCTGCCGTGAATGCAGGTCACCGAATGTGAGAGGTGCAGCGGGATCCCGTAATCGTCGAGGCATTGTGAGATGTTTCTCGGCAGGCCGGAGGGGTACGGCAGCAGTTCGATGACGCCGACAACCTCGGCGCCTTCCCATGTCAGCCGTCGAGCCATGATCAGCCCGATGTCTCCCGACCCGAGGATGACTACACGCCGGCCGACGCGAACATTGGCCATGTTGGTCAGCCATTGGGCGGTTCCCGCGGTGTAGACACCGGCAGGGCGCGTTCCTGGAATCCGAAGCATGCCGCGCGTCCGTTCACGGCAGCCCATGGCGAGAACGACCGACGTGGCGCGAAGCCGGTCTCGCGATCCGGCGGACGTGCAGACGAGCGACCGGTCGGTATCCAACCCGGCGACGAGCGTGTCGGGGCGCATCTCTACGCCGGCATCGAGCGCCCGCTCAACGTAGCGCTCCGCGAATTCGGGGCCGGTGAGGACCCGACCGAATGCGTGTAGACCGAAGCCGTCGTGGATGCATTGGTTCAAGATGCCGCCGAGCTGCGGATTCCGGTCGACCAACACGACATCCGCGCCTGCCTTGGCGGCGGCTTCGGCGGCCGCAAGTCCGGTAGGACCTCCGCCGATCACAACGGTATCGGCCTGGCGAACGCGTTCAGTCATCTTGTGCCTCCAGCAGGCGGCCGGCGAACGCCGGTGACGCGGGGCCGCGGAGAACGAATTCGTCCGGAGACCAGTCAAACTCTTGCTGAAGGATCTCGACCAATCGCGGCAGGCAATAGCCGCCGCTACACCGCCCCATCATCGCTCTGGATCGCAGCTTGATCCCCGAGAGCGTCCTCACGCCGAGCGGATTGTCGAGGGCGTGCAGCAGCTCGTGCTTGGTCACGCCCTCGCACCGGCAGATGATGTCGCCGCAGTCGGGAACCTCGGCGACGCGGCGGGCCTTCTCCGCCTCGGGGAGCTCATCGAACCGCGTCGGCCAGCGTCGCAGTCGGATGGTGCTTGGAGGCTTCATCCCCAATCCTGCTTCCGGACCGATGATCTCGTCGACGATGTGATGGGCGATCGCCGGCGCCGCGGTCAGGCCCGGCGACTCGATCCCGATCAGATGGATCGCCTGCCGGTGCTCCGGCGTGCGACGGAAGATGTAGTCGGCGAATCCGCCGACCTCGGGAGGCGTCTGTTTCGCACGGACACCGGCATACGCGCCGATCACAAGATGGTCCGGAAGTCCCGGCCACATCTCGCGGGCCTCCGCCAGAAGGCGATCGATCGTACCGCCGGTGCAGCGCACGGTCTCCGGATCGTTGGTGTACTCGTTCGATGGCCCGAGGAGGACGTTTCCTTCGGTTGTCGGCGTGATATGCACTCCGAGGCCGGAGCCACTGGCCTGCGGCGCGGGATAAATCGACATCGCCATGTGCTCGCCGACCTGTCTGTCGAGAATCAGATACTCGCCGACGCACGGAAACAGCTCTGGCGCCCCCGGGTCGATGAATCGCGCGACGCGTCCGGCGTGGACGCCGGCACAGTTGACGATCCATCGGCCGCGGACGGTTCCGGTTGACGTGTGCACGCCGAACAGGCCGTCCTCGGGCTCGATCCCTGTGACCTGGCTCCCCAGGAAGAACCGGACGCCGTTGACGGCGGCGTCCTCGGCCATGGCAATCGTCAGCGCGTACGGCGATACGATTCCGCTGGAGGGGACGTGAAGCGCCGCCACACACGCGACCCCCGGTTGCAGTTCGGCGGCCTGCGTGCTGGTGACGATTCGCAGATCGGGAACGCCATTGGCTGCGCCTTGTGCCGCCAGCTTCTCCAGGCCTGCAACCTCTTCCTCGTGTCGGGCGAGGATCAACTTGCCGCAGATCGAGACAGGGACGTTCAGCGTGGCACACCAGTCCTGGAGCAGCCTCCGGCCGGCCATACAGTAGGTGGCACGTTTCGTGCCAGGCGCATAGTTGAGTCCCGCATGGATCACACCCGAGTTGCGCGAGCTTGCGCCTGCCGCCACATCGTGCGCTCCCTCGACGACAGCGACTGAGCAGTCGCGATGGCTGAGGACGCGGGCGATCGACGATCCGACCACACCGGCGCCGATTACGACCACGTCAAACAACGGCGCAGGATGATCGATATCAGATGGGGGGGCTGTCGTCTCCATTGGATCGATGGTATCCATCCACACGGAACGATGCATGCCGTCTTGCATGCGTGTCCCCGGTGCCCGGCTTCTAGATCAGCAGAACATCGCCGGCGATATTGACGGCATGATCTCCGATACGTTCAAGATTGTGGAGGATCTCGGCGAACAGGATCCCGGCTTCGGAGTTGCACGTCCCCTCCTCGAGGCGACGCACGTGGCCTGCCTTGTACTCACGTTCGAGGCGGTCCACGTCCTGCTCCAGCTCAAGCGCGCGTTCCGCTGCCTCCCGATCCTCTTCCTGTAGCGCACGCAGTGACAGCCGATAGAGTTCCGTTGCCTGCTCAAACATGTCGTTCAGATCGCAGGTGGCGTTGTCGGAGAACCGGTACCCGGCGCGGCGCATGCGATCGGTCCGTTGGGCGATGTTGACGACATGATCTGCGACCCGCTCAATATCGTCGACAACGTGTTGGAAGACGTGCCGTCGCTGTTCATCATCGATGGCCAACGAGCTGCTGTCGATCCGATCGATGTACGTATCGATGGCATCTTGGAGTGTGTCGATGGTGTCTTCGGTCTCATAGATGGGTGATAGGTCTGCCTTGCTCGACTCGACCAGCGCACTCCGAGAGGCGTCGAGCATATCGACGGTCATGCCTCCCATGCGTAGCAGTTCGCGCCGCGTCTGCTGCAGCGCGATCGGCGGCATCGAGAGGAACTGCTCGCCGAGATACTCGGGCTGCGCACTCTCGGCCCGTTCCTTCCCCGGGACGATGCGGGTGATGATCCAGACCAGTCCTGCGACGCAGGGGATCAGAGCGACGGTGACGAGGACATTGAAGAACGTATGCGCATTGGCGATCTGCCGCGGCAGGGAGACGGCGGTCATGGCGACAATTCGGGCATACCAGCCGACAATCGGGATGAACGCGGCGACTCCGACGACGTTGATCAGTAGCTGCGTGGTGGCGAGGCGCCTGGATGACAGCGACGATCCGATGGAGGCAATCATCGCGGTGATGGTCGTTCCGATGTTGGCGCCGAGAATGAGGGCGATCGCTGCGGGAAGAGACAACAGTCCGGCGGCTCCCATTCCGATGACCAACGCGGTCATCGCCGACGAACTCTGGATGACGGCCGTTACCCCGGCGCCGACGAGCACGCCAAGCAGTGGCCGATCAGCACATGTCTGGAGAAGTCGCAGCACCCCTTCGGACTCCGTGAGTCCCCTCAATCCGCCGGAGACGACGCTGATTCCGAGGAACAGGAGCCCGAAACCGAGGATGATTCGACCCACATCGCCTGCGCGCTTGCCACGGAAGATCTCCGCCACAAGGAACCCGATCGCGATGATCGGCATATAGTAGTGTCCGATCTTGAATGCGATGATCTGCGCGGTCAGCGTCGTACCGATCTCCGAGCCGAGCATGACTCCGATTCCCTGTGCCAGCGTCAGCGCTCCGGCATTGATCAGTCCGATCAGCAAGACCATCGTCATGCTGCTCGATTGGAGCGTCCCGGAAGTCAACGCCCCGACGATCGCGCCGCGGTACGCTTTGCCGGTCAGGCGCTCGAGAAGCTGTCGCATTCGGTCGCCGATGGCTCGCTTGAGCGCGTCGCTCAGCACGCGGAGGCCGTACAGGAACAGTGCCAAACCCCCGGCCGCACTAAACACAATCTCTAGAATATTCATCCCCATCACCGAATCTATATAGTTACGGTCGATGGTATAACAGCGGAGGTCTGTTTGTCAATCAGTGCAAACCGTTCGGATCCCGGTTGCGGATTGGGGGGTGGGTCACGGATGATGGTTCGATTGGAGGAGACATGCCCAATCTGGGATCGGACCCGACATTGGCGGAGATCCAAGCGTACGTTGAACGACTTGAGGTCGAGCGAGGATTCGATCGACAGACGATTCTCGACAAGTGCCTCCTGCTGGGTGAGGAGATCGGAGAGCTGTTCAAGGCGATCCGGAAGGCTGAAGGATTGACGATCGATCCACGATCGCCCACCGGCGAGGTCGGCGAGGAGCTGGCGGATGTTCTGATCTACCTTTGCGCGATTGCCAATCGGTGCGGCGTGGATCTGGAGACGGCGTTTCGGGACAAGGAAGCACGGAACCACACGCGGACGTGGAGGCCCGGGAACTCACGGAGACGTGCGGACTCGCCGGATGAAGGAAGCGACGTGAGGAATCCTGCCCTAAGGGACAGATCCGTCGTCCGGCTGGAGCGGACACAGCGAGCGAAGGTGGCTGAGTCGCTGGCGTGGGCGTTTCATCGCGATCCGATGTGGTCGTTCGTTCTGCCCGATGATGAGACGCGGGCAGCATCGTTCCGGCCGATGTGGCGCGCGGTGATCGACTTTGCGCACGTCTACGGAACGGTCCACACGACGCGCGAGGCGGAAGGCGCCGCTTGCTGGATCGCTCCAGGGAAGACGGAAACGACGCTATGGAAGCTGCTTCGAACACGATTTGGTCTGCCCCGCGCGATGATGCGGTTGCCGAAGGACGCACGGAAGCGGTTCTTCGCGATGATGCGGTTCATCGATCGGCACCACAGGGAGCTGATGTCCGAACCACACTGGTACCTGATGGCGCTCGGTGTTGCCCCGGAGAAACAAGGCCAAGGGATTGGCGGCGGATTGCTTCAGCCGACGCTCGATCGGGCGGATGCGGACGGCGTTTCGTGCTATCTCGAGACCCAGACCGAGGAGAACGTCGGGTTCTACCGGAATCGAGGCTTCGAGGTCCTGTGCGAGCAGCGTGAGCCGGTTGGCGGCCTGCCGCTCTGGTTCATGGTGCGGCCGCCGGGGCCAAGTGCCGGACAAGAAGCGGGACAAGGCCCATGAGCGAATCGGCTCGACATCCGCTTTCCGTCGTCCAGCTTCTGCTTGCCGCTGCGATCTGGGGGTTCGCTTTCGTCGCACAGCGTGCAGGCATGGAGTACGTGGGGCCGTTTACGTTCAACGGGATCCGATTCCTCCTTGGGGCAGCGGCGATCGTTCCGTTTCTGCGGGTTCGCCGACGCGCGGTTGCCGTGTCCATCGTGGAGCCGATCGGCCGGGTTGCCTGGGGCGTAGTGCTGGCAGGCATTGTCCTGTTCGTCTCGGCGACGCTGCAGCAGACCGGCGTGGTCTACACCACAGCAGGGAAGGCGGGATTTGTCACCGGCTTGTACGTGGTGATTGTGCCGCTGATCGGTCTACTGCGCCGCCAGAAGGTTGGCCTGGCCGTGTGGTGTGGCGTGGGGTTCGCGCTTGGCGGCCTCTATCTGTTGACGATTACCGGACGGTTCGGCCTCGATCTGGGAGACGGATTGGTGCTTGCCAGCGCTTTCGGATGGGCGATTCATGTCCATGTCGTGGGCTGGTTGGCGGAGCGAGCCCGACCGCTTGTTGTCGCGGCGGTGCAGTTTGGCATCTGCGGCACGTTCAGCTTGGCGATCGCATTGGCGGTGGAGACGATCGTCATCGAACGTCTCATGCAAGCGGCTGTCCCGATTCTGTATGCCGGCCTGCTGTCGACCGGCGTTGCCTATACGCTTCAGGTGATCGCGCAACGGCGCGTCAGCCCGGCACGCGCGGGGATTGTCTTCAGCTTGGAAGGGGCGTTTGCGGTTCTCGGCGGGTGGGTCCTTCTCGGGGAGACGATGACGGGGCGTATGCTGGCCGGCTGCGCGTTGATGCTGATCGGCATGATCGTGTCGCAGATCCGAAGATCTCATGCGGCTACTGTGGCGTAGCGCCTCCTCTTCTGTCGAAGGCAATCAGTGCGCTGACGAACTGTCCACAGCCCTGAACCAGACGGCCTCTCAGCGCCGCATCGATCGGCAGCCACGAGAATCGATACCGACGACCCGCATCGATGCCATCACCGGTGACGATGTGTTCGAAGCGTCGAGGGAGTGTGGGCGGTGCCGCGGCAAGGAAGGCGTGTTGCTGTTCGTCGCGCCAGTCGGCCGATCCAAGCGTGCCGACGATTCGTGCACCTGCGATCCCAGCCTCCTCCAGAAGCTCGCGATGGAAGGCCTCTTCAAGCGATTCGCCGGGCTCGACCGCGCCCTTCGGAACCTCGAAGCCCGGCTCATCGAGACTGTCGAACACGAGCAGCTCGCGATGCCGGTCTGTGATGCGTGTTACATAGGTGAAGACCTTGTGTCGCGCGGACATGAGCTAATCGGAGGCCGTCGGTGGGTCGGCCTCGGCGAACTGGAGACTGTGCAGCGCAGCGTAGAGACCGTCGAGCGCGACCAGCTCCTCGTGGGTTCCCGACTCGACGAGTTCTCCCTTGTGGAGAACGATGATCCGGTCCGCTTCGCGGATGGTCGACAGGCGATGGGCGATAACGATTGACGTGCGTCCTTCCATGATCTTCAGAAGCGAGCTTTGAATCAGCGCTTCAGTATGCGAATCGATGCTTGCCGTTGCTTCGTCGAGGACGAGGATCGTTGGGTCGAACGCGATCGCCCGAGCGAACGATAGCAACTGGCGCTCGCCGACGGACAGGGTGACGCCGCGCTCTTTCACTTCCGTATGGTAGGTGTCGGGAAGCTGCTCGATGAAACCGGCGTTGACGAAACGAGCCGATGCGATCGCCTTCTCCTCGGGAATCTCGGACTGCAGCTTGATGTTGTCCATGATGTCGCCGGAGAACAGGAAGACATCCTGCAACACGACCGCCATCAGCGAGCGCAATTCGGCGAGATCGAACGCCTCGATCGGCACGCCGTCGACGAGGATTTGCCCCTTCTGGATCGGGTACATCCGCAGGAGGATCCGGATGATCGTCGTCTTTCCCGAGCCGGTTGGCCCGACGATGGCAATGTGGTTTCCGGGCTCGGCGATGAAAGACACGCCACGCAAGACCCAGTCCTCCTCATTGTAGGCGAACCAGACATCACGGAATTCGATCCGTCCCTTCGGGCTGTCGAGCGATCGGCCTTCGCCGGGGTCTTCCGGTGGTTCGTCGAGCAGTCGGAAGATCCGCTCCGATGATGCCATCGCTGCCTGAAGAACGTTGTATCCCTCGGAAAGGTTCAACACGGGCTCGAACAGCATTCTGGCGTACTGGATGAACGCGGTCAGCGCGCCGAGCGACAGGCTGCCACGCAGCACGTTGAACCCGCCATACCAGATAACAAGCGCGATTGCGAACGAGCTAAGGAAGCTCATCATCGGACGGAAGACGGCGAATGTCAGCATCTGCCGCATTTGAGCGACGTACTTTGCCTGGTTGATCTCGCGGAACCGATCGTTGGCCTTGCTCTCCTGGACGAAGACTTGAATGATCCGCATGCCGGTGATCGACTCCTGGATGTAGGCGTTCAGGCGCGCGATCTGGCGGCGAACCTCGCGATAGGCCACACGAACGCGATTTCGGAACTGCCAGGCGGCGAAGACAATCACCGGGAACAACGCTGAAATCACGAGGGCCAGTCGCCACTCGAGGCCGAACATCACGATCAGAATGCCAAGGACGAGGAATGCATCGCGAAACAGGTTCACCAGCATGGAGGTGAACATCTCATTGATTGCAGCGACGTCGTTGGTCACACGGGTCACGAGCCTGCCGACGGGATTGCGATCGAAGAACCGAAGGGGAAGGCGAAGAACGTGCGCGAACAGCTCGCGGCGCATGTCGTACATCACCCGTTGTCCGGTGTACTGCAACAGGTAGACCTGGAGCACCGTGAACACGAAACGTGTCAGCAAGACGACCGCAAACAGCCCTGCAAGGCGGACAATTCCCGCGATCGCTGAGCCTCGCAGACGCTCGAGATCTCGCATTGGAAGCGCCTGGAGATCGTCGTGCGTCGCGATCCATCCGCCCGGAACTTCCGTGAACGATTCGGGATAGTCAGTCACGAGATCCGCCTCTTCGGATCTGGCGTTGACCCACAGGTACCGCTCGTCGGACAGCGCGCCTGCTTCCTCCCAGCTGCGACGGATCTCGGGAGGGACCGCCCCTGTTTGCACGAGGTACCTGCCGTCGCCCAGATCTACCGGACTCCCGGCAGCCGGCGCGGTGTCGAGCGTGGCGATGCTTCGCGGGAGGGTCATGTAGCTATCGATGGCTACCTTGCTGAGATACGGGATGGTGAGCTGGATTCCGGCGATGATGATCGTGATCAGCACGCAGACGGCGAACAGTGCCCGGTACGGCGAGAGGAATCGAAGCAATCGCCGCATCAGACTCGCATCGAACGCCTTGCCGAGAATCTCGTCCTCGTGGAAGTGCTCGCTCATGCTCTCCCCACCCGCCTCTCCTCTTGCTGAAGGCGCCAGATCCGGTTGTAGATCCCGTCGATCGCGATGAGCTGATCATGGGTTCCCCGCTCGACGATGTGCCCCTTGTCGATGACGATCGTGGAATCGGCATGCATGACTGCCGAGATCCGATGGGCGACGATGATACTTGTCCGCCCGTGGAAGAACGCCCGCAGCTTGCCGAGGATGAATTCCTCTCGCTCGGCATCGACGGCAGACAACGGATCGTCGAAGATCACGATCTGCGGCTCGAGAAGTAGCGCTCGAGCGATGGCGATGCGCTGTTTCTGGCCACCGGAAAGGGAGATTCCTCTCTCGCCGACGGTCGTTTCGTACGCCTTGCGAAACTCGAGGATCTCGTCATGAATCCCCGCGAGCGTTGCCGCCTCCTCGATGGCTTCTCGGGATGCGTTCGGCCGTCCGAATGCGATGTTCTCCGCAATTGAAGCCGAGAACAGGAAGGGGTCCTGGGGGACGAAGCCAATGGATTGCCGAAGCTGATCCAGCGCGACATCGCGGATGTCGACGCCGCCGATGCAGATGGTCCCAACCGGCGGATCGAACACGCGTGGAATCAGATGGGCGAGGGTGCTCTTCCCGGATCCGGTTAGACCGACCACCCCGAGCGTGGTTCCCTCGTCGATAGTCAGTTGAATGTCCGAGAGCGCCGGAGCTGCCGTGCGCCCGTTTCCCGACGGATAGGCGAATGTAAGGTCACGGATGTCGATGCGTGTGCCACGCAAGCCTCTGGGCTTCTTCGCCTCCACGATCTCCGGCGTCTCTGCGAGAAGCCGGTTGATTCGCTCGAGCGATGCGCGCCCACGCTGTAGGAGATTGACAGCCCAGCCGATGGCGATCATCGGCCAGATGAGCATCGAAAGGTACTGCGTGAACGCGACGAAATCTCCCAGAGAGATCGAGCCGTGGATGACGTCGACACCTCCGATCCAGAGGATGATTACCAGTGACGCGCCGCTCAACAGCTCGATCAAGGGGTGGAACAGACCGTGAATCCGGACCAGGGCCATATTCTCGTTGACCTGGAGCTGATTGGTCTGCGAGAAGTCCGCTTCGGTTCCCCGCTCTTGGACGAACGACTTGACGACGCGGATCCCCGCCACGGTCTCGCGGACCTTCTCCATCAGCGTGGAGAACGCGGCCTGCACCGACTCGAATCGCTTGTGGATTGCCCTCCCGAACCAGAGCATGAATAGCGTCAAGACCGGCAGGGGGAGGATCGCGTACAGCGTCAGCCTCGGGTCGATCGACAACATAATTGCGACCGATACCGGGATCATGAACAGCGGGTCGGCAATGGTCAGCACACCGAACCCGCATGCGCGGGTCACGGCTTCGATGTCGTTGGTAGCATGGGCCATGAGGTCGCCGGTCTTTGTCTCGTTGTAGAACGACGCGGACAGACCGAGTAGATGCGTGTACAGCTTGGCACGAAGGGCGCGCTCGATCCGCCGTGCCGCGCCGATGAAGAAGTAGCGCCAGAGAAAACGAAACGCCATCACAACGGCGGCCAAACCTGTGATCATCAGCCCGCTTTGCAGGAGGTTTCCTTCGCCCTGAGCGAGGCGATCGATGGCATCGCGAATAATGAGCGGGACGAGGATCGTCGCTCCATTGACCATCAGAAGGGAGACGAACCCCGCGAGAATCCGCCCTCGATACCGCCATAACCAGGTTTGCAGCCGATCCATGAGAACCCCAATCATATCCGATCTGTGGATGGCCCTCCGGTCGGCCGAGAACGAAACCAGGCAGGATCCCTGTGGCACGGCGGATTGGTCCGCGAGAGGGCGGTGGGTATAATCGCAGACGAGATCCTACGTTTGCGAGGGGGAAGTCGATGGTCTGGATTCGACGGGCGGCCCTTTTCTGTTTCGTCCTGATGTTGTCAGCGACCGTTGTGGGAGAGACAAACGCGCCCCTTCGGTTCAGTCTCCCTCCGGTTCTGGAGGCCCTTCCGATTGCATTCGCCCAGGAATGGAACCTGTTCGAGGCGCACGGCGTATCGGTCGAACTGATCGGCATTACGGACAATCAGCAGCGGAGTGCCGCGCTGATGACCGGGAACCTTGACGGGATGATGGAAGACATCACACGATCAATCCTCGACGCCACCACAGGAGGAGACATCGCCATCACGAGCGCGGCGCGTTCACGCTCGCAAACGGGAAGCCTATCGTTGGCGTTGCTGTCGCCCGCTTCGTTCCGTCTCGACTCGATGGACATGCTGCTTGCATCGAACTACTCGATCGCGACGATTTATCGGAGCGATTACGAGTATCTACTCGATCGGCTGCTTGCCGACCACCAGAGCGAGGATGTTGGACCGATCAAGACGATGTACTTCCATGACATGCTGCAGATGGCGGTTTGGTTTGGTGCGCAGACATTGCCCGCCGCTGTTCTTCCGGAGCCGTATGTCAGCTACCTTTCGTCCTACTACCCCGCCGGTGGCCAGCCGATACAGCTGGTGGTTCACGATGACTTCTCGGGACGATGCATTCTTCCGTCGGTCGTTGTCTTTCGACGTGCCTACGTGAACGAGCATCCCGACGCCATTGCCGCGTTCTATGCTGCCTATGAGGAGACGATCGCGCGGATCAACGCGATGACGCGCGACGAGCTGGTCGACCTTGGCATAGACATTGCCCTATCGCTGTTTTTCCAAGGGGCGGAGCGGGCGTCGATCAACCAAGAAGTCATCGATACGCTCGCGATTCCGTTCTTCGAGACCCCCGACGTGCTTGCGCAAGAGAACTACGAAGGAATCCTCTCGTGGATGCTGGAGAAGGGCTACGTGTACGACGCACCGGCATACGGCGAGATTACCGATTTCCAGTTCATCCAATGATCGAAATACGAGACACCGTCATCGAGTACGGCAGCGGAACGCGAACCGTGCTTGCGGTGGACAGGATCTCCCTCAGCGTGGAGCCCGGCCACAGCTTGGCTCTGATCGGACCTTCCGGTTGCGGAAAGACCACACTCCTGTTCGCGATTGCCGGACTTGTGAGGCCTCGCGGCGGAGAGATCACCATTTCGGGGGAGCCGGTGGTCGGCCCAAGACGCGAGATCGCCCTGATCCTGCAGAATGCAGGCCTTCTCCCATGGAAGACGGTCTGGCAGAACGCAAATCTCAGTCTACGACTGAGCAAGGAGTACCCGCAGAAGTCAGCCGCATCCGTGCTCGAAGAGCTCGGACTTGCAAGCGTCAAGGGACGGTTTCCACCCGAGCTGTCCGAAGGGATGAAGCGGAGAGTCGGCATCGCCCGAGCGCTGTCGATGTCTCCGTCGGTGATGCTGATGGATGAGCCGCTTGCGTCGCTCGATACACTCACCAAGGAAAGGATTCAGGATCTGTTCCTTCAGTTGTGGTTGCAGCGGCGCTTTTCGCTGTTGCTGGTGACGCATGACATCGAAGAGGCGGCATTTCTAGGGCAGCGAATCGCGGTGCTCAGCGAGCGGCCGGCGCAGATCAAGACCGTTGTGGAGAATCCGGGCGTCGGCGATCTCCAGTACCGATCGACCGAGGCATTTGTCGGTGTGGTCGCACGGCTGCGCGAGGAGCTGGAGAGATGAGCGAGAGAATTCGGATGAAGCGGTTCGGGAAGATACTTCGCGAGCGCCCGTACGTGTGGCATGTGCTGAGATACCTCGCAGCGATCGCGATCCTACTGCTCATCTGGTGGGGCGCGAGCGAGATCGTTGAGCACGTCAAGGGCAGAGCATTCCTTCCCAATCCGCTTCGGGCGATTGGGGAGATGAAGCGGCTCGGTCCGACGCTGTTTCGCAACTTCTGGGTTAGCGCTTTGCGGCTCTGGTCGGCGATGTGGATCGCCTTCTGGCTAGGGTATCCGCTAGGGCTTCTCATTGGCCACGAGCGCAAATTGGACCAGCTGATCTCGCCGATGATCTACATCATCTATCCGATCCCGCAGGTCGCGTTCATCCTGATTCTGTTCCTCATTTTCGGTCTCGGGAACCCGGTCAAGGTAGCGATTGTTGCCAGCGCACTGTTCTTCCAGATTCTCGTTTCCGCGCGCGGGGCGGCCAAGCAGATCGAGCTAGAGCATGTCACCAGCGTTCTTGCTGCCGGAGCCTCGCGATGGCAGGTCTACTGGCATGTCGTTCTGCCGGCGACGCTTCCATCGATCCTGACTAGCCTGCGGGTCAGTGTTGGGCTGGGGATGGCCTTCCTCTACATTGCCGAGACGACCGGCGCATTCGATCCTCGACGTGGTGGATTGGGTTCGTTCATCGACTCCAATATCTACAGCGGTGCACAGGCATTCGCTGGCATCATGGCGATGGCGTTGCTCGGTCTGCTGCTCTACATTCTGATCGAACTGCTCGAACGGGTTGCCTGCCGTTGGAAGCACGTGTCGCGACGCCCCTCTTGATGGTCGTTTCGTAGACCGCTAACATCCCGGCGTGACTCTCGAACGGATCTACTTCGTGGTGAACTTGTCGAAGCCCGACACACTGTCCGTGTTGGAGCAGATGCAGCGCTGGTGCGAGGCGCGTGGGATTCGTGCCGTCTCCGCCACCGAGGAACGGCCCGCGCCTGACGCGCAGGCGATTGTCGTCGCACTTGGAGGAGACGGAACGGTGCTTCGCGCTGCCGGCCTATTCGCCGACTCGGGCATCCCCATCTTGGGGATCAACATCGGAAGCCTCGGATTCCTCACGCAGGCAGGCTTCACCGCCTGGGCTGCGGCGCTGGAAGATGTGTACAACGGCCGCATGTCGCTCGAGGAGCGGATGCGGCTCTCGTATGACGCTGGAAACGTCCAAGGGTCTGTGCTCAACGACCTCGTTGTGACCGGCAGCAGCGATTCCCGATTTTGCGAACTGGAGCTGTCATGGGGCGACGGGATCGTCTCGGCGTACCCCGGAGACGGATTGATCCTTGCCACCGCGACCGGTTCGACGGCCTACAGCCTCTCCGCGGGAGGTCCGGTCATCGTGCCCCCGGCCGCGTGTATCCTCGCAACACCGCATGCGGCGCACAAGCTGGGCCTTCGCCCGGTGATCTTCCCTGCCGACGAGATCCTCCGCGTGCGCCCGAGGACGGACGTGCATCTGATCGCAGACGGGGATACGGTGGCGACACGGCCCGCCGATTCGGAGATCGTGATCCGCCGCAGTGAGCATCCGACGCTTCTCGTCCGTCTCGTGGACTCCCCCTCGTTTTTTCGCGTGCTCGACGCGAAACTGAACTGGGCGGACTCAAACTGGCGGCGGCGAAACGACTGACGCACGTTTTTCTTTTGAGAAGCGGGTTTCAGCGCCTGTAGATAGCTCGACCTCAGCAGTATAATCGGGCCGATCGTGTAGGGAGGGTGATTCATATGGTGGAGAAGGGTACATATCGTGTGAAGAGCGGCCTGGCCGAAATGCTCAAGGGCGGCGTCATCATGGATGTCACGACCGCAGAGCAGGCAAAGATCGCCGAAGCCGCCGGAGCGGTTGCCGTGATGGCCTTGGAACGGGTTCCCGCAGATATCCGCGCTCAAGGCGGTGTCGCGCGGATGGCCGACCCGACCAAGGTTCAGGAAATCCTGGATGCCGTCTCGATTCCGGTCATGGCGAAGGCGCGCATCGGGCATTTCGCCGAGGCACAGATCCTTCAGCAGCTCGGTGTCGACTACATCGACGAGTCGGAAGTCCTGACACCCGCCGATCCCGACTATCACATCAACAAGTGGGACTTCACCGTCCCGTTCGTTTGTGGTGCACGCAATCTCGGAGAAGCCTGTCGTCGCCTTGCGGAAGGCGCGGCGATGATCCGGACCAAGGGGGAGCCGGGGACCGGAAACGTCATCGAGGCCGTCCGGCACATGCGACTGATGAACGAACAGCTGCGCAACGTGATCGCGGCTCCAGCGGAAGAACTCATGACGTTGGCGAAAGAACTTGGGGCGCCATACCAGATGCTGTTAGCGATCCGCGAAACCGGCGGTCTGCCGGTCGTCAATTTCGCCGCCGGCGGGATTGCCACCCCGGCCGATGCGGCGATGATGATGCAGCTTGGATGTGATGGTATCTTCGTCGGCAGCGGCGTCTTCAAGTCCTCCGATCCGGAAACCCGTGCGAATGCCATCGTTCGCGCAACAACTCACTACGACGATCCGAGCATTGTGGCCGAGGTCTCAAGCGGGTTGGGCGAGGCGATGAGCGGTATCGCGATCGAAGAGATTCCTGAACACGAGCTGATGCAAACACGCGGAACATGAGAGTCGGGATTCTCGGTCTGCAGGGAGCGGTTCGCGAACACAAGCGCAGCCTGACGCTCTTGGGAGTCGAATCGAGCATCGTCAAGCATGTGGAGGGATTGAACGGTCTCGACGGGCTGATCCTTCCCGGGGGCGAGTCGACGACGATGTCGCTCCTTGCGCACGGCGAGCTGCTCGCGCGGCTTCGCGAGCTTGCACAGACCGGATTCCCCATGTTCGGGACCTGTGCCGGGATGATCCTCTTGGCGAAGGAGGTCGATGGCCGCCCATCGGAATACCTTGGTGCCATCGATATCGCAGTCAAGCGGAACGCGTCCGGGCGGCAGGTTGACAGCTTCGAGGCGGTGCTCGACGTAGACGGGGTTGGCAAGGAGGTTCCAGCGGTCTTCATCCGTGCACCGTACATCGTTCAAAGCGGGCCGTCGGTCACACCGATGGCACGGCACAACGGGTTCACGGTCATGGCGCAAGAGGGGAACCTGTTGGCGTGTAGCTTCCATCCGGAGCTGACCGACGATGAGAGGATCCATCGCTACTTCGTTCGGATGGTCGAAAGCAGGGGGGAGCAAAGGAGGCTGGAAGGATGAAGAGGATTGCCATCAACGGGTTTGGCCGGATCGGAAGGGCGTTCCTTCGCATTGCATTCGGGAGATCGGATCTGGAGATCGTTGCGGTCAACGACCCGTTCTTCACGATGGAGATGGCCCGCTACCTTCTTTTGCATGACTCGATCTACGGGCGGTTCAATCACGATGTGCTAGAGACGGACAACGGGCTGGAGATCGATGGGAAGGCCATCCCGTTCCTCGCAGAGCGGGAGCCGAACAAGCTTCCTTGGGGAGAGATGAACGTCGATCTCGTCGTCGAGTCGACCGGCGTGTTCCTTTCGCCGGACAAGGCGGCACTGCATCTGCAGGGAGGCGCGAAGCGCGTCCTTCTCTCGGCCCCGGCAAAGGGCGATGGCATCCCACAAGTCGTGTACGGTGTGAACCACGAGACGCTCGATCCGAGCATGGAGATCGTTTCCGCGGCGTCTTGCACAACGAACTCCTTCGTGCCCGTGATGTACATCCTCGACAAAGAAATCGGCGTTGCCCATGCGTTGCTGACGACGGTCCATGGATACACGGGCGACCAACGACTTGTGGATGCACCGCACTCGAAGCTATCGCGCGCCCGAGCGGCGGCGGTCAACATCATTCCTACGACCACGGGGGCAGCCAACGCGACCACGAAGATCCTCCCGGCCCTGGCGGGGAAGATGGATGGGATTGCATTCCGCGTGCCCGTGGCCACCGGATCGGTTAGCGATGTGACGGTCGAGCTGAAGCGGGAGGCGAGTGTGGAAGAGGTCAACGACCTGTTCCGCCGCTACGCCAATGGGGAGCTCGCGGGAATCCTCGGCGCAAGCGAGGATCCAGTTGTCTCCTCCGACGTCATCGGAGATGATCGACCGAGCGTTGTCGATCTGACGGCGACGCGCATCGTCGATGGGCGGTTTCTGAAGGTCATGGCGTTCTATGACAACGAGTGGGGGTACACCAACCAGCTGCTGCGGGTTGCCTGTCTTCTCTAGATTCGTCGAAGCGGGACGGAGCATTGCGGAGGGACTGATTGGGCTTCTGTTCCCTCCGCATTGCATCCTGTGTGGCACGAGGCTCGATTCGTTGCGGATTGTCTGTGCCGCGTGTGAGGCGACGCTTCCCAGCCTTTCCGGGCCACGCTGCCGGCGGTGTGGCGAAGGGGTCGCCGATCCATCGCTTGACCTCTGCGTGCGGTGCGGAACGCAGGAACGCTTCGTCGATCGGTTCACCTCGCTTGGTCCGTATGAGGGGCCGTGGGGCAAGCTGGTTCGCGCACTGAAGTTCGAGAAGGAAACGACGATCGTGCGGTTTCTCGCGTCCCGCATGGCGGCATGGGTTCACTTGCAGGAGATGGCGAACAGCTTCGATCTGATCACATTCGTCCCGATGTCTCCGAAGGATCGTCGAGCGCGTGGATTCAACCAGGCACAGCTTCTGGCTCGAGGTGTGGCGAAACGGGTTGGGCTTCCGATGTGTAAGACGCTCAAGAAGGTTCGACACACGCCTGCACAGGGCCGACTGGGCGCACGACAGCGGCGAACGAACTTGCGGGATGCCTTTGAGCCGCTACGATACGGTAGAGAAAGGGTTCTTCTGGTCGATGATATTGGCACGACGGGATCGACAGCTGAGGAGTGCGCCAAGACCCTCAAACGTGGTGGCTACAGGTCGGTCGCGGTCCTAACGATTGCTCGAGCATGAAGGAGAGAAAATGCATGTATCGTCGATCTGTCTTGGGCCGTTGCTCACGAACTGCTACTTGGTCGAGCTGGACGAGCGAACGGTGTTGATCGACCCGGCAGAGGATTCCCCGAGATTGGCCTCCTTGCTGAATGGCAGGACCGTCGATGCCGTTGTCCTCACGCACGGCCACTTCGATCACGTTGGCGGCGCCTGGGCCTGCGACGGGGCGGAGGTCATGATGCACGAGGCGGATCTTACCTACGTCGACGGGTTCTTTCCCGACCACGGACCGATCGATCGAATGCTTGATGAAGGGGATGAAGCCGTTGCAGGACTGAAGGTGTTGCATACACCGGGACACTCACCCGGTAGCCTTGCACTGCTTGGCGACGGTGTCTTGTTTGTGGGAGATCTTCTGTTTGCCGGGTCCATCGGACGCACCGATCTGCCGGGCGGATCGCCGCGGGAGATGGAAGGATCGCTTCGTCGGATCGCGGGGCTCGCCGGAGACCTGATTGTCTATCCGGGCCATGGCGAGGTCACGACGCTGGGAAGGGAACGCGCAACGAATCCGTTTCTCGTATCGATGATGTAGGCCAAACGAGGGAGACGATGAAGGGGAATCGGGCGGACGTGCAGGCGATTAAGGATCGGATTGACGTTATCGAATTGATCTCTCGCTATGTTTCATTGTCCGAGTCGGGCGCCAACTACAAAGGACGGTGCCCGTTTCACAATGACAAGACGCCCTCGATGGTCGTGAATGCGGAGAAAGGACTGTGGCACTGCTTCGGGTGCGGAGAGGGTGGCGATGTCATCGCTTTCCTGATGAAGATCGAGCGCCTATCGTTCATCGAAGCAGTGAAGCGACTTGCGGCCGAAGTCGGCGTGTCATTTGAGGCAAGCGAGGACGGCGAACGGCAGAAGCTACGTGAGGTCATGGCCGAGACAGCGGAGTACTTCACCGCCAATCTGACGGGAAACAAGGCCGGTGAGAAGGCGCGTACCTACCTCCTGGAGCGTGGATACGATGAGACTTCGTGGACGAAGTACGGACTCGGCTACGCGATGCCGGGATGGGACAATCTCAAGCGGCGGTTCGGCTCCCGTCATGGCGAGGCGGTGCTTGTCGAACTCGGTTTGCTCATCCGTCGAGACGAGAACATTTACGATCGCTTCCGCGATCGCACGATCTTCCCAATCCATGATCTCTCCGGACGGCCGATTGCGTTTGGCGGAAGGGCATTCGAAGGCGAACCGAAGTACCTCAACTCTCCCAAGACGCCGCTGTTTGACAAGGGACGCCTTTTATACGGGCTGCCGTGGGCAAGAGAAGGGCTGGCGAAGACGCGAACCGCAGTTCTTGTCGAGGGGTACACGGATGTGTTGACGCTCCAGCAGGCGGGTCTGACGAACTGCGTCGGAAGCATGGGAACGGCTCTGACGCAAGGACAAGCCGATCTGCTGAAGCGGTTCGTCGACGATGTGGTCATCTCCTATGATCAAGATGCGGCCGGTGGCGCGGCGGCGATCCGCGGGATGCAGATTCTTCGCAACAGTGGATTGGGTGTGCGTGTCGTGCAACTTCCCGCTGGGGAAGATCCCGACGGGCTTGTGCGCCGAGAGGGAGTCGAAGCGATGGAAGCAGCGGTTCAGGCGGCTGTACCGTTTCACCGGTTCTTCGTCGAGCGGGTTCTCTTGGAGCACGATCCGTCGACGATTCGCGGCAAGGAGCGAATCCTCGATGCGGTTCGGGAGTTCTACCAAGCGGTCCGTGTTCCAACACTGCGAGAAGAGATTGAACGGCAGCTCTCCGATGTGTTGGATCTCTCGATCGAGAGTGTCCGCAGGGAGCTGCCGCGCCGACGGGAGATCCATTGGTCGGATCGCGATGCACAGGGAGCGGTTGATACGTGGGGAGAAGAGGAGGTCCTCCTTGCGCTTGTGCTCCGGGGGGACATCGCCTGGGAGCGGGTTTCCGAGGCTGCGAAACCTGAGGTGTTCTCCGAGGAAAACCGACCGATTGCCGAAGCATTGTCCTCAGGTGTTGCGGAATTGTCCGCGCTGGTTGACCATTTGGATGAGGAGTCATCGCGACGGGCAAGCTACTACGCGTTGGCGCCGGTTCAATTCAGCGATACGGAGAAGGCCTTGAACGATGCGCTTGCCCGACTGGTGCCGCTGCCCGAAGCGGAACAGCAGTTGAAGGACTTGACGAAGGAACTCGAGGAAGCTGCAGAGACGGGGGATTGGGAGCATTGGAACAGACTGGCGGAGAGACGGATCGCACTGAAGAACGCGGCACTGAAAGCGAAGGACCGGACCGCGAAAGGGGATGAATGACCGCCAAGAAGCAGAGTGGGTCTACCAAGAAGGATTCGGCCAAGGCGAAGCGCTCTGTCGCTGAGGCCGATGTCGAAGTCTCCAAAGATGGCGTATCTCAAGCGGAGAGTGCCAAGGACGGCGAGAAGGAGACACCATCGGCCGATCCTCGCGAAGATGACCTGACCGATCCGGAGGATCTGATGGAGGATGAGGAGGGGGATACCGAGGGGTTGTTCGAGGAGAGCGTGGCGACGCGGGCGTTCAAGGCGAAGAAGACGTCGCAGTGGAGAGATCGGCAGCCATCGACGCGGCGCGAAGATCCCGTGAAGACGTACCTTCGCGAGATCGGGAAGGTTGCGCTTCTCACCAAGGAAGACGAGGTAGAACTCGCCAAAGCGATGGAGCTTGGCGTGTACGCCGAGTTGGCGATTGCCGTTCGCGTGGGCAAGGATGCGAAGGCAAGTCTGAAGAAGAGCAAGAGCATCTCCGATGTCGAGCGTGCCGATCTTGAGGACCTGGTCGAGAAGGGAAACGCCGCAGCGGAGCTGCTGACGTCCTCCTCGTTTGAGGAGAAGCTCGGGGATGAGCTCCCTACGAAGGCGAGCCTTGCCGAACTTGGCACGCTGCTTCGCACCGGGCGTGCAGCACGCGATCGGCTCACAGTCTCGAATTTGCGGCTCGTCGTATCCATCGCCAAGCGCTACATGAACCGAGGCCTGTCGTTCCTCGACCTGATTCAGGAAGGCAACATGGGATTGATGAAGGCGGTCGAGAAGTTCGATTACTCGAGAGGCTACAAGTTTTCGACCTATGCCACATGGTGGATCCGCCAGGCGATCACGCGGGCGATTGCGGATCAGTCAAGAACCATCCGCGTTCCGGTTCATATGATCGAAACCGTGCGCGAGCTGAACCGCGTCAAACGTGAGTACATCCAGTCCCACGGCTCTGCCCCGACGCTGGAGGACCTGGCGGAATTGACCGGGATGTCGATCGACAAGATCAAGAAAGTGGAAGGCGTTTCGCAGTATACGGCGTCGCTCGAGCGGCCGATCGGTGACGAGGACGAAGACACCCTCGGCGACTTCATCGAGGACCCTTCCTCTCCTTCGCCGACGAAGGAGACATTCCGGATGTTCTTGCGGGAGCAGCTTGCTCGGGCTCTCGATCAGCTCGACGAGCGGGAGCGGGAGATTCTCAAGCTGCGCTATGGACTCGAAGATGGCCACCCGAGGACGCTCAAGGACGTATCGCTCAAATTCAACATCACTCGCGAGAGGGTCAGGCAGATAGAGATCAAGGCGATCGAAAAACTGAAGCACCCCTCGCGTCGCGCTGAACTGAAACGGTTCCGCGAACTGCTTCTCGCAGAGGATTAGGCGACGCATGGACCGGTCGAGCGAAGGTCGCCAACCGGTTCTGGTTCTCCTCGGTCCGACGGCCGTCGGCAAGACGGCGATCAGCCTGGAGATCGCGTCGCGCCTTCCGGGGGAGGTTATCTCCGCCGATTCGCGAGCGTTCTTCAAGGGGCTGGACATCGTTACCGACAAGCCGTCAGAACGAGAACGCCTTGGGATTCCTCATCATCTGATAGACATCGTCTCGTGGCGTGACACGTACGATGCGATGGCATTCCGCCGCGATGTGGAGCGGCTGGTTCCAGAGATTTGCGCTCGGGGGAGCGTCCCGATTGTGGCCGGAGGAGGGACTCTGTATCTGGGGGCGATCCTTCGCGGGATCTTCGACGGGCCGGCGAGAGATTCCGCGATTCGCGCGGAACTTGAGGCTCGGAGCATCAACGTGCTGTACGAGCAGCTTCGGGCAGCCGACCCGGTGGCTGCCGAGAGGATCCATCCGAACGATCGGCTACGAATCGTCCGGGCGCTCGAAGTACACCGATTGACTGGGCGGCCGATCAGCACCTGGCAGGCGGATGCCACACCGCTCGCGCATCGGCTCTTCGTTGTCGGTCTTCAACGGGGCCGCGATGAGCACCGGGCGGCCATCGCCTCCCGCGTTCGTCGAATGATCGATCGTGGCTTGCTCGACGAGGTCGCACGGCTGCACGAGGAAGGACTTCATTCAGGGTGCCAAGCGTATCGAACGATCGGCGTGCCCGAAGCGATGTCGCTGCTTGAGGGCCGGACGTCGGAGCGTGAAATGGAGCAGCAGATCATCCATCGGACCTGGGGGCTTGCCAGAAGGCAGACGGCCTTCTTCCGGCGAGAGAAGGATGTAAGCTGGTTGGACGTCACAGGACGCACCGCACGCGACGTCACCGAGGACATCCTTGCGGCCTGGGCGACGTTCCTGGAGGCAGATGATGTGCAGCACGAATGAGCGGTGGGTCCTGCGGGCGGGTGATCAGCGAACACTTGATGATCAGGCGTACGCGCTGGGCATGGAGCAGGATGCGCTCATGGAGAGCGCCGGGACGAACGCAGCCCGATGGATTCATGAACGGTTGCGGCCCCACAGGGTGGCAGTTGTTGCCGGACCCGGGGGAAACGGTGGCGATGGATTGGTCGTCGCACGGCGATTGCATGAGAAGGGAATCGATGTGCAGACCGCCATGCTGACCCGACCCACGGAATGCTCGCCGGCGACGCAGCGGATGGTCGGCCGACTCGAGGATGCAGGAGCGACCCCCGTACGGCCAATGTCTGACCCGGCGATCGAGGAGTGGATTGCCCGCGCGGACTGCATTGTTGACGCTCTGTTTGGCAGTGGTCTGCGACGTTCTCTGACCGGGGACGCCGCTTGCATCGTCGAGCTGATGAATATGAGCAAGGCGAAGACGATCAGCCTTGATGTGCCGAGTGGGCTGACGTCGGACGACGGTGCCGTCATTGGCATGGCCATCGATGCTTTCGTTACGCTGGCAATGGCGTTCCTCAAGCCGGCGCACCTTCTCTATCCTGCGGCGGCGTACTGCGGGAACACGGCGCTGGTCGATGTTGAGTACCCCGAATCTGTTCTCCGGACGGCCGAGCCATGGGCCCGCGTATGCGAGTGCACGGGAATCAAGCACAGGTTGCCAATTCGCCGCCCGGATGGACACAAGGGGACGTTCGGGCGCGTACTCATTGTCGCGGGGTCAATTGGAATGAGCGGGGCGGCGATCCTTTGTGGTCGTGGTGCGCTGCGTGCCGGTGCGGGATTGGTCAGCCTGGCTGTGCCCGCCTCACTCGCTTCAACCGTGGACACATCACTTCCCGAGGCCATCACAATCCCGGTTCCCGATCGGGACGGCCGACTCGATCGTATCGATGATGCCCGGCTTCAGCGAGCCATGGAGAGCGCCGACGTCCTGGCTATCGGACCGGGGCTGTCTCAAGAACCCGAGACACTCAATGTGATCCGAGCGCTCGTTGACCGGTTCGGGGGACCGATTGTGCTGGATGCTGATGGGCACTACGCATTGGGCGGTCAGGGCGGCGCTCTGCCTCGACTTGCCGGCCGAGCGGTTCTAACGCCACATCCAGGGGAATTCGGGATGCTGGTCGGCGCACTGGCAGAAGACGTCGATCGGTCGCGGCGCGATCACGCCGGCTCGTTTGCTGCCAAGCACGGCGTCGTCCTTGTGCTCAAGGGGCGTCCGACGGCCATCGGACTTCCCGACGGCGATATCTACCTCAATCCCACCGGGAACGACGGGCTCGCCACTGGGGGAAGCGGCGATGTTCTGACCGGCCTGATTGCGGGATTCATCGCGGGCGGAAGCTCGCTTGCCGATGCTGCGCTGATCGGGGCGTATGTCCATGGACTGGCCTCGGAGATCTATGGACGCGATCGCGCGCCGCGATCGCTTATCCCATCGGATCTTGTCGAGCTGGTTCCCAGCGCGTTACGGGAGGTTGAGAAATGCAACTGATCGACAGCCATGCGCATCTGGACGATCGCGCCTTTGCCAACGACCGCGCTGCGACGATTGCTCGCGCATTCGCTGACAAGATGGGGATCATCACCATCGGTTCCGATCTCCGCTCGAGCGAAGAGGCAGTCCGCCTGGCGGGGCGGCATCGGGGAATTTGGGCGACCGTCGGGGCTCATCCGCACGGAGCGAGACACGTCGACGATAACGTGCTTGAGACGTTCAAGCGTCTGGCGAAGCGCCACGAAGTGGTTGCCATCGGGGAGATTGGCCTCGATTACTACCGAGACCTGTCACCACGCGACGTCCAACGGACGGTCTTCCGGGATCAGCTTGAGTTGGCGCGGCAGCTCAAGCTTCCAGTTTGTCTGCACAATCGCGAATCCACCGAGGATTTCCTTGATATCCTGCGCGAGAGCGGCCGTGAGCATCGGGGGGTGGTTCACTCGTTTCTCGGCAACGCCGATCTTGCTGCGGAGTTTCTCGATCTCGGCCTTCACCTCGGGATTGGCGGGCCGGTGACGTTTCCGAAGAACGGTGACCTGCGATCTGCCCTGAGGGAGATACCGATCGAGCGTCTGCTGATCGAGACCGACTGCCCGTACCTGACACCTGTCCCGTACCGCGGGCGGCGGAATGAGCCGTCCTACGTCAGATTCGTCGCCGAGGAGATCGCGCGGCTCATCGATATGGGCATCGAAGAGCTGCGTCGTCAAACGGTGCAGAACACGGTTCGGCTATTCGAATTGGCGAGCTAGGCGCGAGATTGTCGGTGGCTCCCGGGGGAACACGCCGGGAGCGAGATGGCAGTAGCTACGCTCCATTGCTCGATCTCCTTTCGCATCGATGGCCCGTCTGATATGATCCGGCAACTCCAATCAGCCAGATTCTGGCTGACGACAGAGGGTGAAGCGAAATGGAACTCAGCAGACGCCTGGAATCGTTGTTGGGACAGACAAGCGTCGTCACCAACCCGGGACGCGAAGAGATGATCCGCTCGGCGATTGACTTGCGCGAGGCGATGCCCAGTGCCACCGGTGCACTCGCCACGTGGACACCACCCGAATCGACGGGCCGAAGCCCGAAGGATACATTGACGGTTCGCCGCCCGGAAAGCGAGGCGACGATCGATTGGGACTCCCCGAACAACCTGCCGATCGACGAGGAAACGTTCGACATGGTCGTCGATGACGCGCTGACGGTGCTGGCGAAGAAGGAGCGCGTCTACGCACTCGACCGCGTGATCGGAGCCGATCCCGCGTACGCTCTTCCGGTCAAGGTCATCGGAGATCGTGCACTGACGGCGCTGTTCGCGGACAACATGTTCCGTCCGATTCCCGAAGGGATTGAGACGAGCGTATTCCACGACCGACCGTTCACACTGCTTGTTGTTCCCTATGACAAGCTCGACGCGACTCGCTATGAGGGACGCCTGCGCATCGATCCGCGTATTGGCGGGACGTCGACGATGGCGATCGCCATGGATCTCGATCGGCACATCGGCGTGGTGTACGGCTCGGCATACGGTGGCTCGGTCAAGAAGCTGATGTTCTCGGTGATGAACTACCTGCTGCCTGCAGAAGGTGTCTTGCCGCTTCACTGCTCAGCGAACGAGGGTCCGGATGGAGATATCGCGCTTCTCCTCGGTCTGTCCGGTACGGGAAAGACGACGTTGTCTGCCGATCCCCGCCGGGCGCTGCTCGGTGATGATGAGCACGGCTGGAGCGACAAGGGAATTGCCAACTTCGAGAACGGGTGCTACGCGAAGCTGATTGACCTCGATCCAGAGAAGGAACCGGAAATCCACAACGCCATCATGCACGACGACGCGGTCGAGAGGCATGGAGCGATCATCGAGAATGCGATGGTGTATCCGGATGGCACGTTCGACCTGTGCGACGATCGATTCACGCCGAACTCGCGTGGGTCCTATCCGTTGCGGTATCTGTCGAACATCAAACCGTCGTCGACCGGTGGACATCCGAAGACGATCCTCTTCCTCACAGCGGACGCGAACGGCGTGCTCCCGCCGATCTCCAAGCTGACGAAGGAACAGGCCATGCTCTGGTTCCTCATGGGGTACACGAGCAAACTTGCGGGAACCGAGACGGGTATCGTCGAACCGAAAACAACCTTCTCGCGTTTCTTTGGCGAGCCGTTCATGCCGCGGAACCCCGACGTGTACGCGCGGATGCTTGGCGAGCAATTGGATGCGCACGGGACCGATGTCTATCTCGTCAACACCGGTTGGAGCGGAGGCCCCTACGGCGTGGCGGATCGGATGGATATCACGCTGACTCGAACCATGGTGCACGCCGCGCTGTCCGGGGAGCTGACCGACGTCGCCTACGACGAGGACGAGCTGTTCCACGTTTCTGTCCCGCGTTCTTGCCCCGGCGTGCCATCGGAGGTTCTCAACCCGGAGAAGACCTGGAGCGACCTGTCGGCGTACAAAGCCCGAGCTGGGAAGTTGGCTGGCGAGTTCGCGGCGCACTTCGAGAAAGCCTACGGGGACAAGGGAATTGATTCGGAGGTTGCTGCGCAGTGTCCTGGGCATTGAGCCCAGCCAAGCGGGCTTGATGCCGCCGAAGCTCGGGTCTTGGAGCCACATGATGTCTCCAAGACCCGAGCTGTTGGCATGTACATCCAGCGCGCAGTGATCACAGAGACACCCCGTTGGCAGTCGGTGTGGATGGCCGCTACGTGCCCATACCACCTAGAAGGGGAGTCTGACGAGAGATCGAATGCCCGTCTCTTCGTGACCTACGGCACCGCCGGGAAGACAAGATGGCGCGCGTTGTCTCTTGCTTCGATGGGTTCTTCACCTCCCAACCGGGTTGCTTCGCGTTCCTTGGAGAGTAGCTGACAATTGGCTTTGCCAAGTGGCTGTGGAGTTGCTACGCAACGCCTTGGCTCTGCTGTGCGGCGCTTCTCCTGATCCGCATCCCATCCTGGGAGGGCAAAGCTCGGATCTGGGGTCTCACACAGGTTGTCAGCTTCCTATCAGAAGGATCAGTGGCGGAATCGGGTTCGCAGGTCGGCCCACAATGCGCCAAGCGCCAGTCGCAGCTTGCGCAAGAACGGCAAATGAGGACTTCGCGGCCACTTCCAGACTACGCCGACCACGGTGAGGACCACAGCAATGGTGAGCACCAAGTGCAGCAGTCCCGATGAGAGACTGAGTACAATGGCGATGATCGCGATGGAAAGACAGAGCGCGAAATCCGTTGCCGAGCAGTGTCGAAGCTGTCGAGCTACGGCGCCACGCAGAGCGCGATAGGCCCACCGCATCTTCATCGGGAACGTTGCTTGGATCCCGCGTGGCCATCTCCAAGCCAGGCCGATCAGCAGCAGAACGATCAGAACATCGATTAACGTCCCGAGGACGCCAAGGATGAGTCCGAGAACGATCGCCAGTGCAAGCAGGGCCATCGCCAGCAATAGCAGTGCGATGGAGATTGGCGCAAACACAAACGCGCCGGCCAACGCCCCGAGCGGGAGCAGGAGCGGAAGGAAGATTGCTAGGAGAACAAGCCGGACGATCCACACAACCAACACTCGAAATCCTCCCTTCCCTGCGAGAAGGCTTTATGGACAACCCTTCCATCTTCGTTTCGTTGGGCAGCAGCTGTTCGCATTATCGGTGCCGTGATATCGAGAGGCAACCGGCCCTGTCACCAGGTAGGGGTCATGCAATCCCTTGTGGGAACGTCGTCTTGGAGTGCCGATGGGCAAGCGAAGCACTCGCGCTTGACAACAAAACAGTGTGATGTTATACTGCTCGTATCTTCTCCTGTGGAGGTGATCAGCATGGGACTGACCTACTACAACATGGAGATGCTTGCGAGAATGATGCACCGGCAAAAAGTGGTTACTGGTTTAAAGAAAAGCAGAAACGGGCGACTCAGGAATCGGATGCGTGCCGCACGGCGCAACCCGGAGACATGCCGAATTCGCCCAACCGGCGTCTTCGCAAAATAAAACAGTGTGCTGTTCTTTGGAGGGATACCATGATCGATGAGGAGCGACTGATCTCGAAGAAGGAGGTTCTTGAGCAGATGGGGATCTCCTACGGGCAGCTCTATCGCTGGAAGCGAAAGGGACTTATCCCCGAGGTGTGGTTTGTACGTCGCTCGACGTTCACCGGGCAGGAGACATTCTTCCCGCGGGACAAGATTCTTGAACGGATCACTCGGATCAAGGAGATGAAAGACGATCATCCGCTTGACGATCTCGCGGAGCTGATTACGACTCGCGTCAATGCCAAACTGCGAGTGGCCTTGGCAAAACTGGAGCGTGTCGGATGGCTCGACGACGATCTGCTGCGAGCCTGCAGTGCGGATGACGTGTCAGATGATGCCGTGTCGATCTGGCAGGCATTTGTGCTAGGCGTACTGAGCCGACTTCGCCGGATTGGAAGGGATGAAGAGATCGATCTTGTGCGAAGAACCCTACAAGGCGAGAAAGGCAACGGACTGCTCGAGCGCGTGTCGGAGACCGGCGTGCAGCTGAAGCTGCTTCGCAAACGTGTCACATCCGGCGGGATTTCGGCCCAGATCAGTCTTGTTGCACTGACGAACGAGGGGGCTGTGTTCGACCCGGAGATTGAAGTGGTCGAGACCGTTGATCTCGCGACGGTCCTTCAGCGAATCAAGCTCGACCTGGTTCAGAACGGGGACGCATCGACAGGGAGAGGTCCTGTCGATGATCCCGGAGAGGCCGACGCAGACCCTAGAGAACAGCAGCAAGATTCGGATGATCGTGAGGTGGAACGATGAGTGACGAACGACGGTCTGTGAGCATATCCGGCTCAGGCAGCCTCGGTGGCGGGGAATACACACGAGTTTCCGTCTCGGGATCCGGCAGAGTGAACGGTGATTTGGTTGCCGAAGAGCTGAAGATCTCCGGCTCGGGAAAGGTCTCCGGGCGAACGGAGGCGGGTCAGATCACCGTGTCCGGGAGTGCGGGGTTTGGTGATGCAGTGGTCTCCGAGGAGATGCGCGTTAGCGGCTCGGCCAGGATCGATGGCGCAGTCGAAGCGAAAGAGCTGAAGTGCTCGGGGAGCTTCCGTGCTGGGGGAGACGTCCTCAGCGAGTACATCAAGATCAGTGGAAGCATTCGGGTCAATGGCGATGTGGAGGCCGACATTTTCAAGGCAAGTGGAGGTTTCGACATCGAAGGACTCCTCTCGGCCGACAAGGTTGAGATTCATCTTGGAGGACGGTGCACCGCGCGGGAGATCGGTGGAGAGAAGATCCATGTCGAGCGGACCAGCTCATTTGGAGGAGCTCTTCTGAACGGCTTGGTCAAGATGCTCACCGGGGGCGGGGCAGCCGAGCTTCGCGCCGAGCAGATCGAGGGCGACGATGTGCGCCTTGAGAGCACGTCGGCCGACGTCGTCCGCGGCAAACGGATCGAGATCGGCCCGGGATGCAAGATTGGCACAGTCGAATACGCTGAGACGCTCAAGGTTCATGAAGAGGCGACCGTCGAACGGAAGCAGAAGGTCTGACGACCGCGCTGAACCGTCGGGGATGCAGCGGAGACGTACAGGGTAGGAATCCCCAGGAGGGCACATGAACGCTACAGCCGAAAGCTGGAAAGCGCGTTTCTTCACGATATGGACAGGCCAGCAGCTGTCCTACATCGGAAGTCACGCAGCCCAGTTTGCGCTGGTCTTCTGGGTGGCGAAAGCAACAAACTCGGCAACGATTCTGGCCTCCATGACCATCGTCGCCTTGCTGCCGAACATTGTCCTCGGTCCGTTCGTTGGGGCGCTTGTCGATCGCTGGAATCGGCGTAGGGTCATGATGATCTCCGACACGTTCATTGCGCTCGTGTCGCTGTGGCTCGCCTACGTGTTCTGGATTGGGGCCATGCAGCCATGGCACATCTATGTTGCGATGTTGGCGCGAGCTCTCGGCGGAACGTTCCACGGACCGGCGATGCTTGCATCGACTTCTCTGATGGTCCCCGAGAGGCACTATACGAGGATCAGCGGGCTGAATCAGACGATCCACGGCATGCTCAACATCGTCGGTCCCCCACTTGGCGCGTTGCTGATGGCGCTGATGCCGCTACACGGTGTGATGCTGTTCGATGTGGCGACTGCCGCGTTTGCCGTGGTGCCGCTTCTGTTCATTGCGGTGCCACAGCCGGCCAAGGAGCATGTCGATGAACTGAAGGCGTCTTCCTTTCTTGCCAACACGCGCGAGGGGCTTCGTTTTGTCTTGAGCTGGCCAGGGATGCTCGCGCTGGTCATCGTAGCGTCGATCATGAAGATTACCTTGATGCCCGCGTTCTCGCTGGCGCCGCTTCTTGTTCTCAATCACTTCGGAGGAGATGCGGCGCAGCTGAGTCTGTTTGAGGCCATTGTTGGCGTCGGGATTCTTATTGGGGGCTTGATGATGGGGACCTGGGGCGGATTCAAGAAGAAGATCCATACGACCGTGGTGGGGGTCATCGGGATCGGCGCGGCGAGCATACTGCTGGGCTTGACGCCGGGACACATGTTCTGGCTGGGGTTGGTGAGCATCTTCTTCATCGGTGCGATGATCGCATTCACCGATGCGCCGATCTCGGCGATCATGCAAGCGGCCGTCCCGGCGGAGAAACAGGGGCGCGTCTTCGGATTGCTTGGAAGCTTGTTTGCACTCTCCACGCCGATTGGCCTGGCAATGGCTGGCCCGATCAGCGACGTCATCGGTGTGAGCTCCTGGTTCTTGATTGGCGGATGCGTGTTTGTCGTGGGCGGATTTGCCAGCCTGTTCGTTCGGCCGATGATGCAGATCGAGGATCAGAAGCTGAACGGATCGAGGAACGGTTCAACCGAGCCACAGGGGGTCACAGCTGCATCTACGACCTCACCTGTGGCATCGCCGATTGAGTGAACGTCTACCACACTGTCCGAGGAAGCTTCTCCTTGGAAGATGAGCACGCGTCCACCCCTAGCTAGCGGTTGATGGTGTGGATCGCTCTTCCGAGAGCATTCTCGGCTGCCTCTTTCAATCCCTCCGGCAGGGTCGGGTGGGCGTGAACCGCATCGGCTATGACTTCCAACGATAGACTGTTCTCCACCGCAATCGATGCCTCCGAGATCAGGTCGGATGCCTCGGCGCCGATGATCTGGACACCGAGCAGCCTGTGATCACTTGCGTCGGCCACGACCTGGAAGAAGCCTTCCGATTGGCGCATCCCGAGTGCCTTGCCGAGCGCGGCATACGGGAACCGGCCAACGAGAATCTCGTGCCCCTGTTCCTTGGCTCGCTGCTCGGAGAGCCCTACCGACGCGATCTCAGGGTCCGTGAAGATCGCCTGGGGGATCACGTCGTAGTCGAACGAGCGCATCTCGTGGCCAGCGAGGGCGTCTGCCAGTGCGACGCCTTCTGCCGATGCCTTGTGGGCGAGCATCGGTCCCGGGGCCGCATCACCGATCGCATAGACGCCATCGGCGGTGGTCCGTAGCTGTCCGTCGACCGGTATTGTGCCTCGACGATCGGGCTCAATTCCTACGCTCTCCAGGCCAAGGTCCGCGGTATTCGGTCGCCGTCCGACGGCGAGCAAGATCCGGTCGGCAGGGATCGTTTCATCCTCAGCGGTGTGGATCACCACGCCCTCGGACTTCGTCTCGATCGATGTGGCAGCCGTCTTGGTGCGCACGTCGATCCCCTGAAGCTTGAGTGATCGCTTCAGCGTGGACACAGTCCTTCGGTCGAGGTCGATGATCGCAAGGATCTCAGGGAGGAGCTCGAGAATCGTAACCGTACTCCCGAGCCGGCTGTAGATCGACGCCAATTCAAGTCCGATCACGCCGCCGCCGATGACGGCCAGACGCTCCGGTATCTCTGTCAGGGCCAGCGCGTCGTCGGATGACCACACCGCGGGATCCTCGAACGAGAACCCCGGGATCTCGATGGGGATCGATCCGGTCGCGAGAACGATCCGATCCGCAGACAGAGTCTCCCCGGTGGACAGCGCCACAGCATGGGGACCATCGAGACGGCCCCGGGCGGTGAACACCTCAACGCCGTTCTTCGTGAGCAGCGTGTCGATGCCGCTGACCAACGTGGAGATCACGCCATCCTTCCACTTGGCCAACTGAGACACGTCGATCTGTGGTGCGCCGAACTCTATCCCCATCTCGGCGGCTGTCCCGGCATGCGCGATGAGGTGTGTCGCGGCAAACAGTGCCTTGGTCGGAACACACCCCCAGTTGAGGCAGACGCCACCCAAGCTTTGCTCTTCCACCAGCCCGACACGGAGCCCAAGCTGAGCGCAGCGGATGGCACAGGCATAGCCGCCCGGTCCTCCGCCAATAACGATAACTTCATGGTTCATGTTGTCCCTCCCGAGAGAACGGTATCAGGTCTCTGCTAGTACAGCAACTCGATGCGGTTGCCCACTCGGTCTCAGCGTTCGATAATTGTTGGCGATGAAGGGCAACTCGAGCGACGGCTTTCTTCTCGGATGTCACCTTTCGATTGCCGGAGGGTTCGCTCAGGCGATTGACGAGGCGGAAGAGCTGGGGAACACGGCGCTGCAGTTCTTCACCCACGCGCCGGCGGTATGGCGGATGAAGGAGCTGAGAGACGAGGTCGTCGACCGGTTCCATGACCGTCGGGATATGTCCTCAGTCCGGTTTCTCGCGGTTCACGCCATGTACCTTCTGAACCTAGCCAGCCCAGATGATGCCCTCCATGAGCGATCGGCCGCGGCGCTCATCGAGGAAGTACGCCGGGCTGGACGGTTGGGAGCTGACGCCGTGGTGATACACCTTGGTGCCCATGTCGGCAGCGGTGCCGCCGCAGGAATCGATCGGATCGCTTGTGCGGTGAATCGACTCATCAACTCGTCTGTCTGGACCGAAGCGCCGGGGATAAGACTCCTGCTGGAGAACACCGCTGGGGCCGGAACGACGCTGGGGGCCTCGTTCGAGGAACTCGGAGCGGTCTTCGCTTCGGCAAGCGATACGGATCGGATTGGCGTCTGTCTCGACACGTGCCACGCATTTGCAGCCGGATATGACCTGCGGGACTGCCACGCGATCGATGCAACATTGAGCGACTTCGATTCCGCGGTCGGCCTCGAACGACTGGAAATGGTTCACCTCAATGACTCGCGGTTCTCGCGGGGATCCCGGCGGGATCGGCATGCGCACATCGGACGGGGTGAGATTGGTATCGAAGGCATTGCTGCGATTGTTCAGCACGCGCAGCTCTGCAAGCTACCGTTCGTGCTCGAGACCCCCAAGAAAATCGATGGCCGGGCAAATGCCGACCGGGTAAACTTGGCGCTAGTCCGAACGCTGCGGATGCAGGAGGAGGCCCCATGAAGCTGTTCATCGATACGGCGAACGTATCCGAGATCCGAGAGATGGCGTGGCTGATTGACGGTGTAACGACGAATCCCACTCTTGTTGCACGGGAGAAACGACCATTTACCGATGTGATCGCCGAGATTTGCGGCATCGTCGACGGCCCGATCAGCGCCGAGGCAACGGCCTTGGATGCCGATGGGATGGTATCGGAGGCGCGCGATCTGGCGTCGATCCACGACAACGTCGTGGTCAAGATTCCGATGACCGAAGCCGGAATGCAGGCAGTCACGCGGCTCTCGGCCGAGGGGATTCGCACGAACGTAACGCTCGTCTTCTCGGCAAACCAAGCGCTCCTTGCCGCCAAGTGCGGGGCGACCTTTGTGTCGCCGTTTGTCGGTCGGATTGATGACATTGGCGGGGACGGCATGGGGCTGATCGCGGAGATTCTTGAGGTGTTCGAGACCTACGCGTTTCTCACCGAAGTGCTTGCCGCAAGCATCCGACATCCTCGGCACGTGCTCGAGGCGGCGACGATGGGCGCCGACATCGCTACCGTGCCGTATGGCGTACTGAAGAAGTTGTTCCATCACCCATTGACCGATTCGGGAATCAAGCGATTCCTCAAGGACTGGGAGGGGGTTCCGAAGTGAGCTTCGACCGGATGGAGGGAACGCGTGACGCGTATGGCAAGACACTGGCGCAGCTTGGACACGACGACCCTCGGATCGTCGTCCTCACTGCGGACCTGGCAGGATCGACGAAGACCGCACTGTTCGGTGCGGAGCACCCGGACCGGTTCTTCAACATGGGGGTCGCGGAAGCGAACATGATCGGAACCGCGGCCGGGCTTGCGATGAGCGGGTATCGTCCGTTCGTGTCCACCTTCGCTGTGTTCGCCACGGGAAGAGTGTGGGAACAGGTTCGTCAGGTGGTCGCCTATCCCAACACGCCGGTTCGGATTGCCGCAACACATGCCGGGCTGACGGTTGGAGAGGATGGGGCGAGCCACCAGATGCTCGAGGACATCTCCAACATGCGCGTGCTGCCCAACATGCGCGTGATTGTGCCGGCCGATGCAGTAGAGGCGGCGGCTGCGACGCGATTCGCTGCCGCAAACGACGACGGGCCGATCTACATCCGGCTTGCCCGTGCTGCGTTTCCGGTGATTCACGACGAGCCGTTCTCATTCGAGTTGGGCAAGGCAGAGGTTCTCACTGAAGGAACAGACGTGACGATTGTGGCCTGCGGCCTGATGGTCTCCGTCGCACTGGAAGCCCACGAACGCCTGGCGGCAAGCGGGATCTCGAGCGAGGTGATCAACGCGTCGTCGATCAAGCCCTTCGATGCCGAAACGATCATCGCGTCGGCATCAAAGACCGGGGCTGTGGTCACCGCTGAAGAGCATCAGATTGCCGGGGGATTGGGTAGCTCGGTCTGCGAGGTTCTCTCCGAGAGGGCCCCAACCCGTGTCGTCCGCGTTGGTGTGGACGATCGGTTTGGACAGTCCGGAACCGCCGACGCGTTGCTGTCGCACTACGGCCTCGATGCCGATGGCCTTGTTGCTGCAGCCAATCACGCGCTCGCGGACTAGCATCGCGAGACGCAGGCAATGCGTAGGGTCCGCCTGATCGACGATCGGTTTCGTGAGGACCCGGCTCACTATGCACTCCAAACGCTGCTCTCCTTTGTGGTCATTGCAGCGGTGGTCGTCGTGATGGGCGTCCTGACCCATGGGACGATCGTCGCCGCGCTCGGGGCGAGTGCATTCATCGTCTTCGCGATGCCCCACTACAGGACGGCGAAGCCACGCTGCCTGGTCGGAGGGCATGTGATCTGCCTTGCTATCGGACTGCTTTGCTCGCTTCCGGTCCGCATGGTTCCTGGTCTTTCGACTCACGAGGTCGGCCTCGGTCTTCTTGCCGCCGCTGCAGTCGCGCTGGCGATCTTCGGGATGGTCGTCACCGACACGGAACATCCGCCGGCGGCAGGCAACGCGCTCGCCTTCGCCATCACGCGCGTTGTGTTTGACGACGTCCTGTTCACACTTGGGGCCGTGGTGCTGTTGGCGATTGTCCGGCATCTGCTGCGCGGGTGGCTTCGGGATCTCGCATAGAGTGACGCACTACGCCGCGATGCCGAAGTGCGCGGCGATGTCCGAGACGATCCGATCACGGTTGCCCTGCTTGATGCGGAACAACGCAAGCTCCTGCCGCACGCGGTGAGCAATCGGGTGGTCGGCATGGGCGTGGGTTGAGATCAACAGAGACGTGTCGCTGGCGAGTGCTTCCTCGACCGCCGGAATGAAAGACGGCGCGAGGCATTCCATCGGGGCGATCTCATCGATAACCACAAGTGCGCACTCCTCTATGGCGCGGCGCACGGCGCGAACCCCGACGTCCTCAATTGAGCGAAGATTGACGGTATACCGGCCGACCTTGGGCCCGTCGCGATGATGCACGTGCGACAGAACGACCTTCTCGCCCGTGGCAATGTCGGTCAACGAGAAGCCGACGCGGTGACCGCAAACTCGGATTTCCTTCGTCACCATCCCGCCGGCCGAGAGGGGAATGATGTCCAACAGACGTTCGATCGTTGTTGTCTTTCCGACGCCCGGTCGACCGGTAATGGCAACGCGCCCCTTGATCGGCATTTCGCTCGATTCTATCCTCACGACCATGGACGACACGAATGCGTTGTGCCGAGTGATAGAAACGGAGCACGGGAGACACCCACGAATGGACGAACGTGATCTCCAGAAGCTGATCTACCATTCCGTGTTCGGTGGAGATCATCTGCTCGATGATGCGCAGTGCTTTGCCGACGGCGTGCGTGCCGAATGGGACCGGCTGGCGACCGGTGATTTTCTCCCTCGGATCGAGCCGCTGCAGCTGATCGATCCAGACGGACGAACGGCGAGGATCCACCTTGCCGCCTGCAGGCGGCTCGATGTCGACCTGGGGGCGCTGATCGCACTGCTGGCCGGACAAGGCCGGAAGAATGGGGAGCGGGCGGAGTACGAGACGCGATGGGACGCCGTCATTGAGCTGGCGCGAATCGGACGAATCCCGTTTCGTGTGGCTGAGTTGGCGCGCATGGGGTATCCCTCGATCGCTCTGCATCACGGTCCGCACTATGGCTTTGCGTCGTATCGGGTGGTCAACGATCTTTCGGATCCCGGAATGAACGAAGGGCTTCGGAGGCTCGGAGTGAGGATATGACGGCTGATAGCATCCGACGGATCGCTCATCTCGACATGGACGCCTTTTTTGCAGCGGTGGAGCAGCTTGACGCTCCCCAGTACCGGGGCAGGCCGGTGGTCGTAGGGGGACTTGGCCCCCGCGGTGTTGTGTCCACAGCATCCTATGAGGCGCGGGAGTTCGGTATCCATAGTGCGATGCCGATGGCTGTGGCGTTACGGAAGTGCCCGGGGGGGGTCTACCTTCCGGCCAGATTTGCCCGGTACAAGGAGATTGCGGATCTCGTCCGCACGATCCTGCGGCAGTACTCCTCGGTTGTCGAGACAGTCTCGCTGGATGAGGCGTTTTTCGATCTGTCCCGCCACGGATCGAGTTTCGAGACCGCAGAGAGAGTGGCGCGCGAGATCAAGTTGCGCGTCCAGGCGGAGACGAGGCTTACGTGCTCCGTTGGGCTCGCGCCAAACCGTTTCCTGGCCAAGCTCGGATCGGAGCTTTGCAAGCCGGATGGCTTCCTGATGATCGAACCGGAGGATGTGCAAGAGCTGCTTGACCCCCTGCCGATCGATCGGATCTGGGGGGTGGGCAAGGTGACCGAGCGGCGATTGAAGGGGCTTGGCCTGCTGCGCGCCAAGGATCTCAGGCTCGCTCCAATCGAGCTGCTTGTCCGGGAGCTCGGCAGCAGTGGGCGGCGCCTCAAGCAACTGGCGTGTGGAATGGACGACACCCCGTTGCAAGGCGAGACGGAATCCAAGTCGATCTCCCGCGAGGCCACCTTTTCAGTTGACCTGACGGAGAGGGCGGAGATCGAGGCGGCGGTTCGGCGGTTGGCACGTAGCGTGGTCCTGCAGCTGCAGGATGAGTCGCTCATCTGCCGCACGGTGCGGATCAAGGTGCGATACCCGGATTTCCGAACGATTACACGGCAGACTCGGCTTGGCTCTGGAACCGATTCGATCCACTTGATCGAGGCGCTCGCAATCCACCTGCTTCGCGATCGTACGTGGATTGACGACCGGGGAGTTCGCTTGCTTGGGGTCGGCGTGGGGAGTCTGGGCGAGACGCGCGAACGGCAACTCCCGCTCTTTCGAGACATCTCCTAGTGGGGCCGAAGGTGTCACCTCCAGGGACATCCCGCACCTCAACGGGGGAACGATTCAATTGCGCCTTCGTCGGGATCAACCTACTGTCTGGCTGAGGTGATCTTGATGCACCGGTGTTTGTGCGTGACGTTGATGTTGGTCCTCGGAGTGAGTGTTGCGGGGCTGTCGATCCCGCTGTGCGAGTACACGTCTCCGTTGACCGACCTGTCGACGCTGATGCTCAGTTTCGCGTACCAGTATCACAACGATCCGTATGGACTCGAGGACCGCGACATCAACGACGGTCTGTTCGGCACCGAATACGTCCGGCTATTCGACACACCAGAGTTCGGCTTCGATGTCTCGATGGAGAACCAGATCTTCATCTCGACGGCCGGCATCTCAACGTTCTCCACCATTGCTGACGGGAACTTCAAACGGTATTTCTCGTCGGAGAACGCATACTTCGCATACGCCGGAGCCAGTGCTCGCAGCTCCTCATCGCCCGATGTGGTCGGCCTGTCGTCGAACGTCAATGTCGGACTCGGGTGTGGCCGTTTCACAGATGTCACACCGTTGGCCAAGGCGATGCGGATTGACGAGTACTTGGTGACGCGGGGAAGCCTCACCGGGCACCTCCACTCGGTTGATCAGCAGATCATCGCACGAGAGCTCGGCAGTGCAGCATCGTATGACTTCATTGCTGATCTTCTTGCCGTCGTGATGGAAATCATCGAGGGCTCGGGCTTGGTCCGGGCGGGGGGACTCGATGCACTGGACATTTCTGAGATCACGGGATTCATTCAAGAAAAAGGGTTCTCCCGCTACTGCGGATGGGACCTCAAGTTCGGCCTCGGATACGCGCTTCTCGATCCTTCGGGCGGGGGGAGTGACCTACTGCTCACCGGCGCGGTCAACTACGCGTTCACGAAAACGCCGAAGATGCAGTTCCTCGTCCAGGGCTCGTTCTCAGGGAAGACGGACCTGTTTGACACGAACCGCATAGATGTCACGGTTGCCTATGACTTCCTGATTGCGGATTTTCTCAATCTCAGCGCGGCGTATGACTTCTCACGTGAGACGTGGGGCGGCGAGCCGACCGATATCCACTATCTGGTGTTTAGCCTGCTGCTGACTCCGGTCGACACCGCAGATGTCGTCCTCGGGGTGTCGCTCGAACGCCGTCCGTACTACCTGGAGTGGAATATCGACGTTCAGCTTTCGATTCAAATGGAGCTGCTCTAAGAATTCTGCGCTAGGTCTGAAGATCGGGCTGAACTGACAATGGCTTCGATCGCGCTGCACATGGCCTCATCCGACACGAAGGTGCTTGCCTGATCCAGTTCAACGAATCGAACCTCGGCGATCTCATCTGGGTTTGCCACCGGGTTGCCATCGATGTGGACGCGATAGAAGAGCATGATCCAATGCAGGCGCGTATGCTCGCCAAGCTTCGAGCGGACATCGATGAGTTCTCCGACCCTCCCGTCTACGCCGACCTCTTCGCGCAGCTCCCGCAGCACACCGGCGCGCGGACTCTCTCCGAAGCGAAGGAATCCTCCCGGGAGAGTCCACAGCCCATCGGTTAGGCCACGGTTTCCCTTCACCAAGAGGATCCGCCCTTCGCGAAGGCAGACCCCTTCCACGACAACGCGTTGCATTGTCGCGTGAACTGCATCGTGCACGAGGTCCGTCGCATCCTGCAGTCGGGGGATATCATCCTTGCTTGGCCACTCGTGTGGGTGAGCATCGAGACGTGGGACGCAGAACCATACCGGGTCGGATGTACGTAGCGGGGCAACCCGCTCTACGTCGAACGGAATCTCGGAAGCATGGGGGAGATCGAGAATCCCCTCTCGGCGTACGAGGAAGATCCTTCCGTCGCTCTCCACGTAGTATCGCGTCTTCACAGCGGACGCATTGTACGACGACAGCCTCGACCGTGCAGGGTTTGAGAAGGGCGAACGCAACGAGGATAATCCGGCGTCGATCCTGACGGGCTGGCGACTGCATAATGGGAGGCACTGTAACCGTGTACAAGATTCTGAAGAAGCGAACCCTCGGGCCGAAGATCCGTGAGTACGTCATCGAGGCACCGGACGTTGCACGTGTCGCGAAAGCGGGGCAGTTCATCGTCCTTCGCCTTCACGAACGGGGCGAAAGGATCCCGCTGACGATTGTGGGCACCGACCTGGATACCGGAGGCGTGACCCTTGTCGTGCAGGAAGTCGGTAAGAGCACTCAGGAGATGGGGGATCGCTTCCATGAGGGAGACACGATCCTTGATTTTGCCGGGCCGCTTGGCGAGCCGACGGAGATTGAGAACTTCGGAACGGTCATCTGTGTTGGCGGGGGTGTCGGCATTGCGCCGCTGTATCCGATCGTTCAAGCGCTGAAGAAGGCCGGCAATACGGTTATCGGAATCGTGGGGTACCGCAGTCACGATCTGATGTTCTATCACGACGAGTTTGTCGCTGCGTGTGACGAGCTGCATGTGATGACCAACGATGGATCATTCGGCGGGAAGGGTTTCGTATCCGATCCGTTGCGCGAGATCCTCGAGTCGGGACGAGACGTAGCCCGAGTCTGGGCGATCGGTCCAGCGATCATGATGAAGGTCTGCAGCGACGTGACGCGGCCGTTCGATGTTCGAACGATCGTCTCGCTCAACTCAGTGATGATCGACGGCACCGGCATGTGTGGCGGGTGTCGCGTGGAGGTCGGCGGCGTGACCAAATTTGGCTGCGTCGACGGACCGGAATTCGACGGACACAAAGTCAATTTCGATCTCTTGATCTCGCGTCAGGAGTACTACGCTCACGAGGAAGCTTGTGCCCTGGAACGCTACATGACCGAGGCCGGAGAAGGAGCGTCGACGTGATCGTTGAGAAGCAGATTCCGATGCGGGAGCAGGCGCCGGACGTACGCGGCCGGAACTTCAACGAGGTTCCGTACGGCTACAGCGAAGACGAGGCGGTCCTTGAGGCTGAACGCTGTCTGCAATGCAAGACGGCGCCTTGCGTGGCTGGTTGTCCGGTGGGCATCGACATTCCGGGCTTCATCGAACATGTCAAGAACCGGCGATTTGCTGACGCCGTCTCGGTGATCAAGGGAGACAATGCCTTGCCGGCAGTGTGCGGCCGCGTCTGTCCGCAGGAGAATCAATGTCAAGGAGTGTGCACGCTTGGCGTTCGATTCGAGCCGGTAGCGATTGGGCGTCTGGAGCGGTTCTGCGCTGACTGGGAGGCCGAACACGAAGCGTGTCTCCCTGAGATCGCGCCCGAAACTGGGAAGCGCATTGCTGTAATCGGTGCCGGCCCCGCGGGGCTGACCGCTGCCGGCGAGCTGCGCAAGCTTGGCCATACGATCACCGTATTCGAGTTGCTTCACGAAGCCGGCGGGGTCCTGATGTATGGCATCCCCGAATTCCGCCTTCCCAAGGCGATTGTTCGCCGCGAGATCGACGCGCTCCGCCAGATGGGCGTTGACATCCAGGTGAACAAGGTTATCGGACAGATCCGCAAGGTCGATGAGCTGCTGGACGACGGCTACGATGCTGTATTCGTTGGGACCGGGGCGGGCTTGCCGCGCTTCCTCGGAGTTCCCGGGGAAAGCCTGAACGGAGTCTACTCGGCCAATGAGTTCCTAACACGAACGAACCTCATGGCTGCATATCGCTTTCCGGAGTACGACACGCCGATCAGGGTCGGGGAGCGCGTGGTTACCGTCGGTGGAGGCAACGTGGCGATGGACTCGGCGAGGACCGCACTTCGACTTGGTGCAAAGGAATCGATCATCGTCTACCGTCGCAGCGAAGACGAGCTGCCGGCGCGAGGCGAAGAGGTCCATCACGCGAAGGAAGAAGGGATCCGATTCCAACTTCTCACGAACCCTGTTGAGTTCATGGGGGAAGATGGACGGCTGAAGGCGGTACGATGCCTTCGGATGGAACTCGGTGAGCCGGATGAAGGTGGCCGACGACGGCCGGTTCCGATCAAAGGCTCGGAGTTTGAGATCGAAATTGACAACGCGATCATTGCGATTGGCAATGGACCGCATCCGCTGATTCCGCAGACCACGAAGGATCTCGAACTGAACCGGTGGGGAAACATCGTCGCCGATTCGGAAACTGGGCAGACCAGCAAACGCGCTGTGTTCGCCGGTGGCGACATCGTGACTGGCGCTGCGACAGTGATCGAGGCGATGGGAGCAGGAAAGCGCGCCGCGGCGGCGATTGCGGCATTCCTTGCAGAGAACGACACGTAGCTGGATCCGGCCTCTGATGGCCGTGCAAAGCCGGACCTGTAATTCCACATCCGGTTCAGTCTATGCGCAGCGAGCATCGATGCATACTTCGGCCTTCGTGCCGGATGTCTCTCATGACGGAGACACGTGACCCATAGATATTAGGGGTCATGTGCGACCATACTGGAGCAGACAGCTAGCACCACCCGGTGCCGACGAGCGGGGAGACAATGTCTCTCCGCTCGTCTCTTGCTGGGCACTACTGGATGGACTGAAACAGCTCGGTTTGTGAGTCGGCGAACAGGCCCGCGGTGCCACCGGAGTGCAGAAGCACGACGACATCATCCTTCCTGAATCGCCCCTTGCGGATCATGTCGATCAGCCCAGCCATCGCCTTTCCCGTGTAGACCGGATCAAGCACAACGCCCTCCGAACGCGCGGTGAGGAGCAGTGCATCTCGCATGGCCTCGGTCGGGATTCCGTAGCCCTTGCCGACGTAGTCATCAAGCACCTCGATTGCTGATTCAGGGATCACGAGGTCCAGCTCGAGTAGCCCGATGACCTCTTCGAGCTGACCAGCGATGCGCGAGGTGATCGCATCGGCTGCATTGGCGACGCTTATGCCCACGACATTGATTTCGCTCTGTGCGTAGAGGTGAGATCCGAGGATCAAGCCGGTGAGCATGCTCGATGTTCCCACAGCCGCCACCACGGCATCCATCGCGAGATTCTGTGTCTGCAGTTGCGCGGCCATCTCGAGGATGCAGCCTGCATACCCTAGGGCCCCGTGAATCGCACGGCAGCCGTTTGGAATGATATAGGGAACCTCCCCGTTCGCCCGCACGCGGGCAGCAATCTGATCTGCCTTCTCGTCAGCGATCCGGTCGAGTTCCCCCTTGCTCGGGAAGCCTTCAGCGCCGACGAAATGGATCTCAGCAGCGCCGAGGATCTTGTCGACAAGGAGATTCCCGGTTGCGCGAGCAGGTTCCTCTCCGCGTAGGATCAGGATAGTCTTCAGCCCAAGACGATTGGCCGCTGCAGTCGTCAGGCGAACGTGGTTGCTCTGAGGTCCGCCGACGGTCACGATCGTCGTGGCACCGCAGGCGACGGCGTCCGCCATGGCGTACTCAAGCTTCCGGAGCTTGTTGCCGCCGAGGCCGAGTCCGGACAGATCGTCCCGCTTGAGAAACAGTCGCGGACCGCCGAGCTGCTTGCTGAGATTTCTCAGCTCTTGAATTGCTGTTGGGAACTCACCAAGAGGGACTCGATTGACCTTGCCGAGTTGCATCGGACCTCCTTTGCCCGACGGAGTCTACTTTGCCTACGCCCCAGATGCACTCTCCGGTGGCAGCTGCCTTCGATCGCGGCTAGGATCGTCGACGATGGAGGACGAGCAGTTATGGACTGGAAGCAATACTACCATCGCGAGATCACCGCAGTGTCCGGTCGGAAGACGGTCGACGGCTTGCTGGACACGGCCGAGGAGGATGGACTTGCCAAGTTGCTTGCGGGTGGCGCGGTCGTGTCCTTCCCACATACCGCCTTGTGCTATGCGGGGCCGCTCCAGGCGCGGGTCGTCGCGGCCCTGTATCGATCGGGCGTGGAACGGGTTATCGCGCTTGGCGTCCTTCACAGCGGCGTTGTGGATGCGTACAGGATCGCGCTCGATCGGAAGGCTTCGATTGAGCACAGACGTGCGGCATTGGACGCGGTCTCCGGAGGGCTTCTTTTGACGGGTGAATCGATCGAGACGCCATTTGGCGATCTTCCGGTGGAACCTACGGTGCTGTGCGAGCAGGTCCCGATGCGCGTGGATACTGCCGGGGTCTTGGCCGACGAGTTCTCACTCGATACGTTCTTCGCCCTGATGCGCAGAGCGGCCGATCGGAGCGGCGTGTCGCCGATTCCGGTGCTCCCGGTGTTCATTGGTCCGACGCGAGATCCGATCGTCGGATCGTTCGATGTCGCCGATCGGCTCGGCGATTGGCTGCGGTCGAGCGCCTTGGAGCCGGGACGAAACTCGGGAACGGCGGTGGTTGTCACCGGCGATCTGGTTCACTATGGTACGGGATACGGTCTGCCCGATGCCGACCCGATGGAAGCCGTCGACGAGATCGAACGACGCTTCCGCGGCGAACTCAATCGAACCTTGTCAGCGGCGCTGACTGACGGAGACCGGCATCTCGCGTACTGCCTCTCGAACGATGTGCTGAGAAACGATCAGCGAGAGATCCTTGCCGTGCTCTCTGCAGCTCTTGGACGAGCTACTCACTGCATTGCTCACTTCGAGCTGTCCGACTACTCGCACATCCTCGATTTGCCGCCTCCATGCCTCGTGGCTTCGTCGCTCGTCGTCCTCGAGAGCGAACAGGCTCATTCGGCAGCGCGTTGAAGCGATGTGCAAAGCTGCGTACCCTGCTCTGATGAGACGCTGGACATCGATGGCGAAGGAGTGAATGAAGTGCAGGTGGGAGAGACAAAGGTCGTTGGTATCTTGGGCGGGATGGGGCCACTGGCAACGGTCGAGTTCTTCCGTCGGCTTGTGGTGGCCTCGCCGGCGGAGCACGACCAGCAGCACCTGCACATCCTGATCGACAACAATCCTCACGTTCCGGATCGGACCGCAGCGATCGTTCATGGTGGTCCAAGCCCGGCTCCGCGGTTGGCCGCGATGGCCCAACGACTAGAGGTCGCTGGAGCGCATCTCCTCGCGATGCCGTGCAACACGGCACACGTGTATGTCGATGAGATTCAACGTTCCGTATCGATCCCCACGCTTGACATGATCCATGAGACAGTCGCGCGGATTGGGCAGCCGTCGATCGGACTGCTGGCGACAGACGGAACGATCCAAACGAGACTCTATCAGAAGGCGTGCGATCTCCGAGGAATCGGCGTGATTCTGCCGCCTGCGGCGGACCAACGATTGGTGATGGAGGCGATTGAGAGGGTCAAGAAGGGGGAGAATCCGCGGCGAGTGGGCGAGAATCTCAGCCCGATCATCGGGCGGATGAAGCGAGCCGGCGCGGAGGCAGTTATCGCCGGATGCACGGAAATCTCGCTTGTTCATGGGGACGAGATGCCAGTTGCCTGGATCGATGCGCTTGATTGTCTTGTGGATGCGACGTTGCGTGAAGCATCGCCGAGTGGATATCGGGAAGACGGACAGGAGGAGACGTGAACGATTGGACGACGCAGGTTGGCGACGCGATCGATCGGATGGAAGGGCGGCTGCGTGATGTCGGGAAGGACCTATTCGAGCATCCGGAACTGAAGTTCGAGGAAGTGCACGCCTCGAAGCGCCTTGCCGCAGAGCTAGAGGCTGCCGGATTCCAGGTGGAGCTCGGTGTCGCCGGGATGGAAACGGCAATTCGTGCAGTGCATCCAGCCTCCAGTGACGGACCGACGGTCGCAATTCTCGGGGAGTACGATGCGTTGCCCGAGATTGGGCACGCTTGTGGGCACAACCTGATCGCGGCCGGGGGATTGGGCGCGGCGTTGGCTGTCGGATCGGTCAAATCGGAGCTTCCTGGCACGTTGTTGTTCCTGGGGACGCCGGCCGAGGAGGGTGGTGGCGGCAAGGTGCTGATGATCGATGCAGGGCTGTTCGACGAAGTTGATGCGGCGTTGATGTTTCACCCGGAGGGGCACACGATGATCGGGCGCGGGAGCCTCGCGATCACCGAAGTGAAGATCGAATTCCACGGCAAACCATCACATGCCTCAGGGAGCCCGGAGAAAGGGATCAACGCCCTGGATGCGGTGATTCAGACGTTCAATGGCATCAACGCGCTACGGCAGCACATCAAGGACGGCGCCCGAATCCACGGGATCATCTCTCACGGGGGCGTCAAGCCGAACATTGTGCCTGAGTATGCGGCGGCGGAGTTCTACGTTCGTGCGCCGGAGAATGCGTATCGGGACGAGCTGTTGGACAAACTGCGCCACTGTGCGGAGGGAGCAGCGCTCGCGACGGGTGCGACGATGGAATTCGGCGTGGTCGGGCATGCGTACAAGGCGATGAAGCCGAACAAGACCCTCGGCGAGCGATTCCTGAAGCATCTCGAACGGAGCGGAATCCTGCCCAACCCGCCGCAGGACCATTCCATGGGGTCAACCGATATGGGAGACGTGAGTCAAGCGGTTCCTGGGATTCATCCGTATGTGCAGATTTGCGCGGAAGATGTCGCTGGGCACTCGCGCCCCTTTGCCGTAGCCTCCGATTCGGAGCGTGGATACGCGGCAATGCTCGCTGCGGCCGAGGCACTGGCACTAACAGCGGTCGATGTGCTGGCCGAACCGGGATTCTCCGATCGAGTGTGGGAGGAGTTCAAGGGCGGCTGACCGGAACCGCGCAACGCACATAGGGTACATGTCGAGTGGGGGGGGGAGTTGTCCCCTCCTCTTGCTTTGTGTTGTGTGCGTTTCGATCGGCTCACCTACCGGGCCTGTTCTTGGGGCTTGCTTGCCCGCACATGGCGGGGCGGCACAGTGCGCCGGAGGCTGCTCGATGGGGCCATGAGCAGCGCACGATCCGCATGTACGCTCAGGTATCTCCGTTTCGAGTCGGATTCCGCTTGCTGCGGCTATGGGACCGGATCATGACCGCCACGGTGAAGCGGGTGGCACTTGAGGAGTCTTCGGAGGGCGAGCCAGCTTCCGCGCGCGGCACCGTGCTTGCAGATCGCCTCAATAGCATACTCCGAGCACGTTGGGACGAATCTACACCGCCGAGGGAGGAGCGGGGAGATGATCCGCTGATAGGCGACGATCGGTGCGATCAGTAGCTTCTGAAGCATGATCCTATCCTAGCATTTCAGGCGGCGCTTGACAATTGGCAGTTGGAGTGCTATACTGCCAATTAGCAGACATATAGTGAGACTGCTAATCCAAGCGAAACGGAGGTATCATGATGATTACGAGAGTTCCAGCGGTACGAAGAGGCCCATTCCTTCTCGAGAGCAATCTTTCCCGCCTTGTCGATGAATTCTTCCGCGATTTCGACCGGGTAGGGTTCGATGTCGCGCCGAGCTTCGGGCGAACCGACGTGTACGAAAAAGACAAGACGCTGGTGTTCGAAACAGAGCTTCCCGGTGTGAAGAAGACCGACATCGCGATCAAGGTCGAGGATGATCGGCTGACAATCACCGGCGACGTGAAGCGAAATGAGGACATCGATCGCGAAGACTACTTCAGGATCGGACGGAGGTACGGCCGGCTTCAGCGGTGCTTCCCGCTTCCATCGGACCTGATGGATGTCGACGGCATCAAGGCGCGGTTCGAGGACGGAATCCTCACTGTGACTGCGCCGATGAAGGAGTCGATCAAGGAGAAAGAGAAGCCGGTCGAGGTTCCAGTCGAGTAGTCTGGCCTCCATGGCAGAGCAACGCAACGATCCCGGCAAAAGCGCCGGGATCGTTGCGTTCTCGCTAGCCGTTGTACGCGTGGGTGATCGGCATGCGGCGCCCGGTGCCGAATGGCTTGGATGTGACGCCGAGTACCGGGGGAAGCTGACTTCGCTTGTGCTCGCACCTGTGATACGCTGTGAGCACGCGATCAACCAGCGCTTCCTCGAAGCCGGCGGAAATCAACTCGGTGCGCGATCGATTTCCCTCAATGAGGTCTCGCAGCAGCGCGTCAAGCCTTGAGTACGGAGGGAGATCGTCCTCATCGCGTTGGTCGGGGCGAAGCTCAGCTGTGGGCGGACGATCGAACACCCGCCTCGGAATCCACTCGGCGAAAAGCTCGGCAAGACGATATACATCGGTCTTGTATAGATCGCCGATCGGCGCGAGGGCTCCTGTCGTATCCCCGTAGAGCGTGCTGTATCCCATGGCGATCTCGGACTTGTTCCCGGCGCAGAGCACGAGGGCTCTGCGCTGACTGGCAAGCGCCATCCATAACGTCGCACGTATCCGGGGCTGGAGGTTCTCATCGGTCAATCCCGTGGGCACCTCCGGGAGCGCGTTGCGCATCGTTTGATGGATATCGGCGATCGAGATTTCCAGGAGTTCGATCGATAATCGGCGGGCGATCTCTTCCGCGTCCTCGCGACTCTGTTCAGAGGAGAAGCTGCTCGGAAGATACGCGCAGGCAACATGTTCCGAACCGAGCGCATCGACGGCCAGTGCTGCGACGAGCGCGGAGTCTATCCCACCCGAGAGTCCTATGAGAACAGACTCGAAGCCATTCTTCGTCACGTAATCGCGGATTCCCATGGTCAAGGCCGAGCGTAACGAAACCAGATCGTTTGGCGTCTCCGGAGCCACGGAGTGGGGTTCGGCAAGGTCGCAGACAAACAGGCCCTCGGCAAAGCGTGGTGATTGGAACAGCAGCCTCCCCTCGGCATCCACAATGAAGCTCCCACCATCGAACACAGTGCCATCCTGTCCGCCAACGAGGTTGGCATGGACGATCCCAACGCGGTTCTCCTTGGCGCGGTCGCGGATCAACCGCCGAACGATCGCCGATTTTCCCAAACAGAACGGAGACGCCGATACATTGATGATCCAATCGGCGCCGAGGCTCGCCTGCAGTGCGGTCGGACCATCGAGCGACCACGCGTCTTCCTGAATACTGAGACCAAGCGTCCGGCCGCGGAAAGCGAACACCTCGCTCCCCGGTCCCGCGCTGTAGTAGCGGTGCTCGTGACGCACGCCTTGAGAGGAGAGATGAATCTTCGGGGCACGTCCGATGACGCGCTCGTCTTCGATCAGCACAGCCGTGTTGAACAGCTCGAGATCCCTTCTGTCGGAAAGACCTGCAGCGCTGCAGGCATCGATTCCCCTGCGCGACTCTCCCGTGGTGATGCAACCGACGACGACGCCGATCCCTTCCGATGACGCGCGAACCGCCTCGAGCGTCTCTGCGCACGCGGCGACGTACCCGGGCCGCCAGATCGAGTCAAGCGGCGCACAGCCGCAGACCGCCAACTCGGGGAAGACAACGAGATCACACTGAAGGCTGCGAGCCTCCTGGACGTACGTCAGGATACGGGACCTGTTTTGCTCGAAGGCCCCGACGTTTGTGTTGATTTGCCCGATCGCGATGCGCATGAGTGGATTATAGGAGCGGTCCCAATGCCGATTCAATCGAGATGTGTGTTATCAGCAGCGACCCGGCGCAGGGAGGTCATTGCCGCCTCATCGAGACGCGAGAACGCCCCCGCCGGGAGCCGATCGAGTGCGATAGGTCCGATGGCCACGCGGAGCAATCGGACAACCGAGAGGTCAAAATGGGCAAAGAGACGCTTGATTTCGTGCTTTTTCCCTTCATTCAACACGAGGCGCACACAGGGCGGACGATCCTCGACCTTGCCAGAGAGGATTCGAAGCGTGTCCCCCTGATCGACAATCCCATCATGCATCTCGGACAGAATGCGATCCATGATCGGCTTGCGTGGCAAGCGGCGGATCCAGACACGATAGCTCTTCTCAACCTGGTAGCGCGGGTGACTCAGGCGATGGATGAGGTCGCCGTCGTTGCTCAGCAGGATCAGCCCCTCGGCATCTTGGTCGAGTCTACCGGCCCAGTTGTAGCCGATGAATCCCTCGGCGCGTAGGATCCTGCCGACCGTATTCCCGTAGTGAGGATCATCATGACTGCACAGGACCCCGGCGGCCTTGTGATAGCGGTACACGCGAAGCTGAGGAGGATCGAGCGAAAGCGGGTGTCCACGAAGCGCCAACCGCTTGATCGATGCTGCGGCAAGAGAGAGGAACGGATCGGTCACGATCTCTCCGTCCACCGCAACTTCGCCGGCCCCAATCAGCTCCTGCGCCTTTCGGCGAGAGACACCGGACTGGCGCTGTACCCACTGCAGCAGCTTCACATCCTGCGAGCGCGTCTCCATCATGTGGTAGGGATACATCCCCGCGAGGCGTACGTCAACCGGGCGCAAGGTCTCCTTCGTCTTGTCTGCCGATCTGCTGCATAATCATGACCATCGCATGGGGTGGTGAGATGAACCGGTCTGTCGATCAAATTCCACTGGATGACAAGCGCCTGAGAGCATTTGTCGATGTCCCGTGGATCCTGTTTCGAGGAGACCCGCATTGGACGCCGCCGCTTCGCGGCGAACTTCTCGGGAATCGACTCCTGGGGCTGACCGGACTCCTTACGTCAGAGCATCCATACCATCGAACAGCCGACGTGACCCACTTCGTTGCGCGGGATGGAGGGGCGCTGCGTGGTCGGATTTCCGCGGCCGTCAACCATCGGTACAACAGCTACCACAACACAAAAATCGGATTCTTCGGTTTTTTCGATGTGTGCGAGGACTATGGCGTTGCATCACAGCTACTCGATTGCTGCCGCGAATGGCTGCTTGCCCGGGGGATGGAGACGATGCGTGGACCGGGAGGGTACTCCAATGCGACCCATGAGGCACATCAGGCGATCCTCATCGACGGATTCGATGAGCCTCCGACCGTCGAACTGACCCACAATCCGCGGTACTACGGTGAGTACATGGAGCGGTACGGCATGCGAAAGGCCAAGGACTACCACGCCTATAGGATCCAGATTGCGCCTCCGAGCGAGCGACTACTTCGCGTTGCAGATGCCGTACGACGGCGCCGCCGAATCGAAACCCGCAGGATCGACATGCGGCGGCTGCGAGATGAAGTCAATCGGATTGTCATGATCTACAACGAGGCGTGGACGAGCAACTGGGGGTTCCTCCCATTGTCCGATGCGGAAGCGGGGGCGATGGCTGACAGCCTTCGCCTGGTCGCTGATCCCGGGTTGCTGCGGTTCGCCACCGTGAACGGAGAACTGGCTGCCGTCCTCGGCGCGTTGCCAGATCCCAACGTACCGCTCCGACCACGATGGAACCGATTTGCGGACTCAGACATCCTTCGAGCTCTCAGACTGATGAAAACGCGAAGGCGAATCCCGGCGATCCGTCTGATGTTCTTCGGGGTTCTGCCGCGGTTCCGCAAGCTGGGTGTGGATGCGGTGCTCTATGCAGAGATTCTCGAGTATGCCCTTCGACGGGGATATGCGATTTGCGAGCCATCTCTATTGCTCGAGGACAACGACCTGATTCTACGCGCATCGGCCTTCATGGGCGGGAAGCAGTACAAAACATGGCGGATCTACGACATGCCGCTGTAGAGACCGCCGGCCTGATCCGGCGCTCGACCTTGCGATCGAGCGACATGGGACCAGCAGCTCGCCGGCCCCATGTCGCCGGTGCCCGAGGAGGCACGGCTAAGGAGGCTAATCCCCGCCGAAGCGGAACACAATCCGGAAGTGCCACTTCCCGTCAAACCCGAAGTACCAGTACCATCCACTGCTCGGAATTCCGAAGTGCCATTCCCCACCTTCGTAGTACCATGTACCGCCCGGATATCCGAAGAACGGAGGATACGAGTAGTAGGTTGGATAGTACGGGTAGCTCGGCGGAGATTGCGTGTACGTTTGCTGATAGATCGTGAAGGACACCCACGCGGTGGCCCATTGTGGCTCAGGAATGATCCCCATGATCTGGGCTTGAATTTCGCTGGATGCCGATCCGGGACTGCCGCCGGCCATCGGGAACGCCTCACCGAAATAGGGAGGCGCCAGGCCAAGATTCACCGGACTGGCGAAGATCTGCAAATGCTCCGTCCCAGTCGGAGGCGCCACCGTGTACTTATACGACCCGTCGGGGAGCGAATGCGTCCCGGCGGAAACGAAGTTTGCTTGCGAATAGGCGTTGGGGAACACCAAGCGCACGATGCCATCCGGCTGAATGTCGTAGACATAGATGTACGCCGCTTGACTCACAGAGAAGTACAGCGTGAGCGTCTCACCAATCACGTAACTGGATTTGTCCGTCCAGATGTTCACCGTCAGTGGTTGAGGCGTCGGCTCAGGGATGATGCCCAGTGGCGACACCTGCACAGGACCATCGGCTGCGGCAAGTGCCGATACGGCCATCAGCGCGAGGGCCAGAACGATTCCGATACGAGTGGCATACTTTCTCATCTTGCTCACCTCGCGCCATGTACACCGTGCAAGCGGGGCGAGTTTCAGGATGGTGCGAACCTGCCTCTGCGGCGAGCACTACTTCAAACAACGAACGACGACGTGAAGATGCTCGGTGCAATCGCGATACGCCTGGAGTTCGCACGTTTCGCTGACCAAGCGAACGATCGTTTCGTAGGCCGGAGGATCGTTCGCAGCGATTGCGCGAACAGGGTCCAGCGCTCCCGAGGCAAACCCCTCCACGCCGGCACGAGTGATGACAGCGAACCCGGCGCTCCGAAGCTCAGCCAACGCTTGGGGTGGTGTGAGAAATGCGGACTCGGTGAACTCCTGTTGCTCGCCGATCTTGCAGTACTCGTTGAGGAGCAGCGCAGCGTCGGCCGGGTTGGCGTAGAATGTTGGGAACTCGGTGAGGCCGGAACGGAGAATGCCCCATGGGTTGATGAATCCAACGATCGCTGGCGCGCCGGGTTTCAGGACGCGACGAAGCTCTCCCAGCGCGGTGGCTCGATCCTCGGCGGAGACGAGGTGATACATCGGACCGAGGCACAGCGCCGCATCGAAGCTCGCTGTCGCAAGATCGGAAAGGTTGCGAGCGTCGCCACAAAGAAGCCTCTCGGCCTGAAGCCGCAGCTCGTCGAGCTGCTCTCTCGCGAACGCGATCGCTTTCGGGGACAGGTCGACAAGCGTCGTTTGGTACCCGAGGTGCAGAAGTTCGACTGTGTAACGGCCTGGCCCCCCGCCGATGTCGGCGACAGCGCCGGTGGACGGGAAGTGCTGGTCAATCAACTGCAGGGTGCTGGCCAATTCCAAGCGTCGGTACGGTCGGGTCAATCGCTCCCACTCGGGAACCACCTGATCGTCGTAGTACTGCCGAACGACATCGCTCATCCGCTCCTCCTTGGCCGTCCGGTAGCGTAGGTCATCTCTGAGCAGGAGTCCACAACCTTGTCTGCGGTAGAGGGTCCGACTAACGTAGCTGCATGACAATGCGAATGATCGGACTGGCCGGTCGCCCGGGTTGTGGCAAGAGCGCCGTGGCGCGGGAGCTTGCCTCAAGGCCAGGGGTCGAGACCATCGATCTCGACCCCCTCGCGTGGCAGACATACCATCCCGGCACGGCGACCCATAAGCAGCTGGTTCGAAGATTTGGCCGTGAGATTCTGTCTCGTGATGGGTGGATTGATCGTGCCAAGTTGGCGCGAGTCTCTCTTGTGGATGTGGCAGCGCAGACCGATCTCGCATCCATCGTCCATCCGGCTGTGATCGATCATCTTGACCACATGAGATGCGACGTACAGGCGCGCGGCGTCGAGATACTGCTCGTCGAGGGCGCGCTTCTCGCAAGCTCGGAGTATGTCGATCGCACGCTGTTTGACGCAATCATCTGGATGGAGGCCTCAGATGCGACGCGTCGACGCCGGCTTCAGCGGGATGGTCGAGAGACGCACGGTGATCGGATGGAGCACGTGCATCGCGACGGGGCGACGGACGTCGTCGATGCAGAAGGAACCGTTCGCGAGGTTGCGGAGCGGGTGTGGCATGTGATCCAGTCGTAGCCGATGCGGTTCACTCACCATCACGCAGATGAAGCGACCTGCGTGCCTTGCGGCTTCGCCAGAATAACCATGCGGCGCCAGCCAGCTCGCCGGCGGTCATTGCCGCCAGGCCGACCTTCACGCCGCCGTATCGGTTCCACGCAATCCCTATCCACAAGACGCCCACGAGAATGGCGAAGTAGGCCAGCGTAGCTTCCGAGATAGAGCGAGTCCGCCGGCTATGCAGGACGATCCCACGCAGCCAACTCTGCAGCGTCGCAACACCGGGCAAGAGAAGGGCGAACCAGAGTCCGTTGCGCGCCAGGTCTACAAGGGTCTCCGACAGTCCGGTGACCGTTCCGAACCAGAGTCGGGAGAGCGGCGTGGCGGCGATAAGCAACAGCCCCACGGTCGCAGCAGTAGCCAGTCCAAGGCCGAATCTCCGCAGCGGCCGAGTGGATCCGGGTGTCTCGATATGCGTCACCACGACCTCGTTGTAGGACACGCCAAGGCTGCGGAACAGGAAGGTCAGGCTCGTGACGATAGGGAGAACGGCGAGGGAATCGAGGGCGCTTGGCATGCGACTGATCGCGGCTGTGAGAACCGGTCGCGCACCGAGGAGGATCAACGACGTCAGTGAGAGCGGGATGTAGAAGCGAAAGAACGTCCGGTAGGTCAGCGGCTCTTCCGAGGGAGGCACTGGTTCGAGTTCGGTTCGGAGGACCGGACGTACTTGCCAACCTGCGTAGATCGCCTCTCCGATGACGCCGGCGATGATCGCCGCGCTGGCCACTATGGTGCCCGGCAGCGATCCGAACGCGAATCCCGCTGCGAGAACCGCTACATCGAACAGAAGACGGATACCTGTTCCGAGGCCGACGATCAGCGAATGCCCGAACCGGATCAACACACCCTGGTTGAACCGTCGATACGCGATGGCCCATGTCCACGGGAGCATGATCATCAGCCCGACTCGACCAGGAGCGATGACTTCCTCCGGTGCGCCGATCACGCCACGGACGATGAGGTCGTACAACGGCGAGAAGACGACAAGTGCATGGAGCGCGGTCAGCACTGCACTCGTGATGTGCATAAACCGGCGGATCTTCCGGTAGGCGACCCAGTCCTTGCACAGCGCCGTCGAAGCGGCGAGCAGCATGATGATCGGAGCTTCGATGATCATAGCGAGCGGGAAGACCAGGCTCCCGAAGGCTGCAAGGTGAATCGTCGGGTCGACGAGACGGGCAACAACGATATTGAGTGCTGGCCCCTCGAGAGCTATCAGGATCCAGCTAGCGGCCAGCGGCCACCACGTTCCGAAGATCCGGCGGTACGTCAGAGGTTCGGATGACACGGTCACGAGGCCCCCTCTCGGTGCACGGGATCATGATCTCAAGAAGCATGGATGTCAATGGCCCCGCTGTTGCCATGGCGTTTGATGCCGATTGCCACGGCGACTAATCTCTTTCGGTATGCCGGGGAGGTTGGACGAATGGGACCATTCCACACGCCATGGCTGACATTTGCTGCGTGGATCGTTACCGGGATGAGTATTGTCCTAGCGGTCGCTTGGGCGATGCGATCTGATCGCGAAGACCGGGATGGCGAGCGATGAGTGAATCGCTTGTCTACGGCCTTGTCCTGGTGCTGTATATGGGGGTTCTCGTTGTGGTGGGCGTGGTCACGTCTCGACACATGCGAAGTGGCGAGGACTACTACCTTGGCAGGCGGAGCATCGGGCCGTGGGTCACGTCGCTTTCCTATGTGGCGGCGTACTTCTCTTCGGTCGTGATCATCGGCGGCGGAGGGTTCGGCTACCGGTACGGCATGGCGACGTTGTGGATTGGCGCGATCAATGTATTGGTCGGATGCACGCTGGCGTGGATGGTCCTGGGACGGCGCGTGCGGCAGCTCACCGGGAAGCTCGCGGCAACGACCGTTCCTGGACTGCTCGCCGAACGGTATCGATCGAGAGAAGCACGGTTCATTGCCGCCCTCGTAGTCACGGTGTTCTTGATTGTCTACAACGTTGGCATTCTCAAGGGGATGGGCCACGTCTTCGAGGTGCTGATGGGGATGCCGTATTGGGTCGGCGTCCTCCTCTCCGGCGCGATCATCGTGGTGTACGTGTCGCTTGGGGGGTATCTCGCGGTTGTCTGGACGGGGTTCCTCCAGGCATGGGTCATGGGCGCAGGACTGATCCTGCTCACCGTCGCGGCACTCAAGGCAGTCGGTGGCCTGACGGCGGCCAACATTGCATTGGCATCGATCGATCCGACGCTCGTACAAACACCCGGACCATGGGGATGGGCAAGCTTGATCTCATTCACATTCGTGTTCAGCTTCGGCGTGTGGGGGATGCCGCAGCTGGTCATACGTTTCTACTCGATTCGATCGGTCAGAGTCCTTCGCGTTGGGACCGTCGTTGCAACAATCGGCGGGAGCATGGCGATTCTTCCCTATCTGATCGGCGCAATCTCCCGTGTCCTCCACCCTGGCCTGGCCAGTGCGGATCTGGCCATCCCGACACTAACGAAGAGTGTACTTTCCCCGTGGGGCGGTGCGATCTTCCTTGCCGGCGTTATCGCCGCCGGGATGTCGACGTTTGCATCGATTCTGATCATCACATCCGGTGCCGTGGTTCGAGACATCGTTCAGAAGGGTCTCCACAGGGAGCTCTCCGAACGATCGGCGGTTCGATCAAGCCGACTGGTCAGTCTTGCTGTGGGGCTGGTTTCCCTTGCGATTGCTATTCGTCCCCCGGCGCTCATCCTTGTGCTGACCGCATTCGCGTGGGCAGCAATCGCCGCGACCTGCCTGTGGCCGCTTCTGTTTGGGCTGTACGCGCGGTGGGTGACACGAGCCGGTGTTGTGGCGTCGATGATCTCGGGACTGGTTGCCGCACTGGTCTGGATGGGCGTTGGTTCACCGTACGGTTTGCACGGGTTCATATCTGGAATGGCCGTCAGCCTGTTGGCTCTCGTGGCGACAAGTCTGGCAACGCCGAGACTTCCCGAGGGACACCTCGAACGCGTCTTCTCCGCCTTGCACGACGAGTCGTGAAGACGCTGTCCACGATAGGATGTACCGCCCAACCAGGGGGGCAAGAGGATCACCGGATTCGAGACGGCGATACGAGAGGCGAATGGAAGTCCCCACGCGCCCCTCGCATAGTGGTCTCGCGATGTCCTTCGACATTGCCTGCGATGGCGTCGGGCTGCGCTACAGGATCGGGAGGTATCGCTCAACCTCGTAGCGATGGACCTGCGATCGGTACGAGTCCCACTCGATCCGCTTGTTCTCGATGAACTTCTCGAAAATGTGTGTGCCGAGCGCTTTTCGCACAAGCTCGCTCGATTCCATCGCGGCGATCGCCTCGTTGAGGCTGCCTGGGAGCGATGCAATCGACCGTGCGGTGCGCTCCTCGTCGGTCAGGCCGTAGACATCGACATCGGTTGGCTCGGGAAGTGGGTATCCTTGTTCGATGCCCTCCAGCCCGGCATGCAGCATCACAGCGAATGCGAGGTATGGGTTGCACGCCGGATCCGGTGCACGGAACTCAACCCGCGTTGCGCCTTCTCTGCCAGGCTGATACATCGGGATTCTGATCATGTTGCTTCGATTGTGCAGTGCCCATGTGATGTACACAGGGGCCTCGAAACCTGGAACCAGACGCTTGAACGAGTTGACCCACTGCGCACAGATTCCAATCAGCTCATCCGCGTGACGTACCAATCCTGCGATGTAGCCCCGCGCTGCCGAGGACAGATGAAGCGGATCGTCCGAATCGAAGAACGCGTTCTTGCCATCGGCCGCGACCAGTGACTGGTGAACATGCATCCCCGAGCCGTTCTGATCTTGAAGCGGTTTGGGCATGAAGGTCGCGTGGATCCCATTTCGGCGAGCCATCTCCTTAATCACGTAGCGACACGTCATCAGTTGATCGGCCATCCGAAGCGCTTCACAGTGGTGGAGGTCGATTTCCTCCTGACTCTGTGCAACCTCGTGATGGGCTGCCGACACGTCGATTCCAATGTCCTTGATCGCAAGGACTGTTGCACGGCGGATCTCCGACCCTACGTCTGGCGGCGAGAGATCGAAGTAGCCGGCTGCATCGAGGACATCGGTCTCGCTGTCGGACTTGAGGTAGAAGTATTCAAGTTCCGGACCGACGTGCATGGTGAAACCAAGGGCGTCGGCTCGGCTCAGCGCCCGTTTAAGAACCCAACGGGGATCCCCCTCGTACGGCTCTCCGCCAGGTTTGACGATATCGCAAATCACTCGAGCGACGGTTCGATCCCACGGCAGGACGGCGAACGTCTCAGCATCCGGAAGGGCGACCATGTCGCTCTCATCAATCCGCGCGAATCCGTGGATCGATGAGCCGTCAAATCCTACGCCCTCAGCCAATGCGACACCGACGGATGGCGCAGGGATCTCGATGCTCTTGAGGTTGCCCAGGAGGTCGGTAAACCACAGTTGGACAAACTGCACCTCTTCTTCCTGCACCTTACGCAATAGCGCGTCGATCTTGGTGTTCGCCATGCTTCACCTCCTGAGGGGAATTGCCGGCGAGTGTACGGGCAAGACCCCGCATGGGCAAGGATCTGATAAACGCGTACGTTGTCCTCATCCGCAGCAACCGATGACCGCACATCAGATGACGGATCGCCCTGTCCCCCTACCATGAATTGCCTACGGTTGGGTGGGTGATCGCGTGTGGCGACGATTCGTGTGGAAACGATATTGGCCTTGGCTGTTCTCCTCCTGCTGCTCCTGCAACTGCCCCGGTTGGATGATCCGCCGGAGACACGTCTGGTGGGCGGCGAGATCACGAAAGTGGAGGACATCAAGGGAGCGGCGCTCTACGTCGAAGAGGAGACGATTGGGGCTGCCCTGCTCTACGTGTCCGAGCTTCGAATGCACGAAGACCCCTCAGGCGTTGCCTACGTGACGCGGCTCGATGGAACCCTCGTCAGCCAGAGCGGCACCCTCGAGAGATTCCACACCGATGTCACAGCGCGGGCCTCGGCGCTTGGCTGGACTCCCGTGACAGAGCTTGATGATCTGATCTCGCCAGGTAGTGGGAGAGGCCGACACCCGTTCGAGTTTCGGAGGCTCCGCCTGCGGAAGATTATCTACGAGGGCCGGGATATCCTGTTTGCTGTTGGACGGATCGAGGGGCGCGATCTTGCGACCGGCCAAGTTGTCTCCGAGGAGTACGATGCGAGCGCAGCATGCGCGGCGATTCCCTATCTGGAGCCTGTACATGTGATCGACAGCTCCGGGAACACAGAGAGCTTCTGGGCGTTGACCGGGACGCTGTGTTGGAGGAGCGAGCGCACGTTGGCGCAAGCCGGGCTTCCCGCGTGGACGGCAGGTTATCAGGCTGTCAACTGACTGCTTGCTGCT